>JAJXYO010000023.1 GCA_021780495.1 Deltaproteobacteria bacterium | reverse complement strand
CCACGGTGACGTTTCCGCTGCAGAATACATCTGGAGTATTGAGCGTCACCTGGCTTGATGCGTTAATATTGGCCACCTTGGTAGTAACATTCACCTGTTCCCCGCCGATGATATCAATGATGCGATTTCGCCGCAGGTGGATCTGGTCGCCTTCATCGGTATAGAGCGCCACCTCTCCATTACTCAATGCGATCCGGTAGCGGCGATCATCGGAGCCGATTGCGGTAATGACGTTGCCCTGAACCAGCAGGATCACCTCGGCACCCGGCAGCGGGCTGGATGCCATGCCGTAATGCTGGATGATTTCGCGATTATCGAACGACTGTCCCGCCATGCCGGAGGCCGACAGCATGCGTACCAGGCCATCGGTGATGGCTCTGACAATACCGCGCACCATCATTTGTGAGGCCCGCCCGGCTTGCCGCCATCTTCCACCAGACCGGGCAGCGTGACGGTAATCGAGGTCGTCGGCCCTTTGGTCTTATCCAAGCGGAAAGTGCGGCCGGAAACCAGGTAGGAACCGTGGATATTGTGGATATCGTCCTTGATCAGCGCCATCCGGTTGATAGTATAGTTCTTGCCAGCCTGGCTATGCCGGGGCAGCTCATAAACCAACCGGAAACCATCGTGACGGCCCTTGTCCATGATCATGCGGGCATGTTGTTGGGGTGTTTGGGAATCGTTGTACGAAAGCTGCACAAATGGTTTGTAAAATGGAAAATCGCCGTCAGAGACAGATCCAGGCACACCGCCGACATTCGTGGACATGACATTCACCCCGTCATCTACATGGGCCTGCCGCTGTCCGACTACGGTCACCTTGCTGTAGCGTTTGGACCAGTTCTGATCCACCTCGGCCGAGATGAAGTTGACGCCACGTCCCTCTTTATTGATGGTGATCGTATAGTCAGGATCGCCACCCGCCAGGGGCCGGCCGAAAATGAAAGTGCCATCGGGCAGGCCGTAGAACATCAAACCCTTGGACAGGGCGTACATCTGTAGCACCTGGAACTTGCTCATACCCGGATGGATCTGCGCGATCCGCTCGCCCGTGCTCTCCACTCCCATCATTGCAGCCAGACCGAAGGCGGCCAGCCGGCTGCGCCGGGACCGGAGTTTGCCGACGATATCCTGCTGATAGAGGACCTGCTTGAGGTTGATAAAGGGCACGTCCTTGAGCAGCAGCTGGGCCAACTGGGACAGTTTCCAATCCTGCACGCTGATGAACTGTTCGCAGCTGGAATCGACAATCAGCCCCATCAGGTCACGCCCCTCCACCGTGAGAGTACGGCCGCTCTTATCCAGGCGCGAGTTTATGTGATCGACAATGCCGGTCAGCTCCAGCTGGTCGTTGACATACAGCTCGCATTTCTGGCCGCCCGTGATCTCGGTCTCCGGATTGGACAGCACCAGCGAAAAGGCATGATCGGCCACATACAGATCCGCCTCGGCGGTATAGGAGATGAAGTTGCGGATTTTCTTCCCGCCGATTTGCAGGTAGATAGAATCGTTCATAGCTGATAGATCTGCACATCGCCGCAGACGGTGTTGGGATTGGCCATGTGCGGGTTGATGCCGCGAATCCGCGCGGCATAATTATATGGCAGGCCATGGATCAGACAGAGCAGATGCAGTGGCATGGGGTTGATGACCGTGACGGTGATGATCTTTTCGCGCTCCAGTTTGACACTGGAAACATGGGTCAGCAGATCCAGCGCCAGATCTTTCAGGGACTGCATGGACCGTGCGGCCGTGACGCCGGCCTGCAACCAGGCACGAGATACAGCCAGGGTGTTTTCCAGCTCGCGCAGATTCATGAGCGGATCGGTGGCGGTCGGTGACAGATAACGCCCCAGGATATTGAAACTGGCCTGTTTTTCAGCCGTGCGGACCTGCTGGCGCCGGGATTCATCCGTGGCAAAGCAGTAGGCGGATTCCAGCGCCAGGCGCTGGGCACAGGCCAACTGCAGGTGTTTGATCAGTATGGTGCGCGCCTGTTGACCGGGAGCGGTGCCTGTGCCGGGGAGGTCTCCGGCGGACTGGAGCAATTGCTTGAAGGCAAAATCAAGGTTGGCCAGGTAATGGGCCGGCGCATCGACCACGGAATCATAGAGCCGCGCCACCCGCTCGACGCAGAGAGTCGCAGTCCCGATCAGTAGGGCCGGTATCGTGGTGGCATAGGTAATGGTGGCAACCAGTGAGTTGATCGGCTGAGTGATCTCCGTGGCAGTCGCTCGGAGCATGGCAATATGATCATCGACCTCTTTGGCGATTACCCGCAGCGATCCGGTAGCGGCTTTGATCTGCGACAGGATGCTTTTGGTGGGATCGAGTGGCGTTTCAGGCGGCAATCCCAGCACAACAACATCGCGGGAAGCTTCGGCAATCTGATCATCCTGGGCCGCCTGAAAGTGGCTTTCGACTGCCGAAGCCACATCCATGTCGGGGGTAGTATCGATCGGCAGCCGCATCTGCTCCAAAAAGGTGAAGTCTACCTCGGCACAGCGCTGGCGATCATCGTGTCGGGATGTGACGTCCTCGACCAGGCCGTGGATGATGCCGTATTTGGGATGATAGAGGATAAAATCGGTTTTATCGGCCAGATGGTTGATCAGTTTGATGTGATCGTCGTAGGTCGTTTGAGTGCCGTTGTCCATGAAATAGGCGCGCAGGCGGGTGGAGTGGCCCTTTTGGCCCATGTCCTCCAGATCATCGCCATCGGCGTAGGGATAGGCGTACTTGGCAATAACCTTGCCGAAGCTGTCCTCCAGGGTTTCCAGCTCCAGCTGGATATCATCCAGATATGCTTCGTAGAGATCCGACATTAGCGAACCGCCGGTATACCGGCAAAAAAACTGCCGCGAGGCATGGTTTTAATGCTGGTATCCATGTTGTCGGTAGAGGAGATAACGCGACCGTTGCCGTCGATCTTCATATCGATGTGGATGTTGTTTTTTGTGTTTTTACGCCCAGAGATACCCATCACATCGTATTCCCGCGAATTGTGCAAAATAGTCTGCGTGCCCCACCCGTTTTCGCGGGCGGCGTGGGAAATGGACCTGCTGATCGGAATACCGGCCAATGCGATCGCTGCGGCGCTTCCACCGGCTATGGCCGCCCAGGGGAGTGCCTTGGCAGCCAGCGAGGCACCCGTAACGCCGGCAGATTCGACGACACCGGGTAGAGCACCCCCCGGCCAGTTGGTGACAAAGACCGGCTGAACTCCGGTGGCGGCCTGGACCGCTTTGCCCTCGGCGATCCCCAGGGCCGAGCCACCGAAACCTCGCAAACCCTTCAGCACACGTGCCCCGGCTGCACCGCCTTTTATGAGGTTATAAGCGCCATACGCGCCGGCACTGACAATAGCCGTGCCGATTATTCCGTTCCCGACTGCCGTGACAGCAGGATGGGCATCGGCCAATTTTCCGGCCCCAGCCACCAGGGTGTTCATGAGATCCGCAGCCTGAGTCAGGGGTGACAGCATCGGATTGAACAGGCTAGCCAGCGAGGTTGTGCTGGTCCCTTTAAGGGCGGTTAAACTGGCGTTAAAGCCTTTCAGCCGCTCGGTCATTTTCTCCTCGGCTCCGGCCACATCCAGGACCTTCTTTTTAACAAACTCCCAGGAGCCGGTACCTTCACTCATCAGGCCCATAGCAGCCAGGCCGCCCTGTTCGCCGAAGATCTTTTCGAGGATAAACATGCGCTGTTTGGTGTTGTAGTTGCCCATGGAGCTGCGCAGGTTCTTGATCAGCTGTTGGGTAGGCAACATCTCGCCTTTTTTATCCCAAAACTCCAGCGGGGCATGCCCCTTGCCGACCAGGTCGCGGTTGACGGCGCCCATAATGCGGCGGGAGATGCGCGAGGAACCGGTCAGGCGGCTATAGAAATCCTTGAGGTGCGTTCCGGCCATGGAGCCCAGCTGGCCCTGCTCGCCCAGGACGGCCATGCCGGTCAGCAGATCGTCCCATGGCACCTTGAACTGTTTGGCCACCGGGGCAACATACGGCAGTGCGGCATTCAGATCCGGCAGCTTCATACGGCCGGACATGACATGCTTCTGAATCACGTCGGCTACGTCGCCGTATTCGCTGGATTTGAGGTGGTAGGGAATGCCGATGTTGAGCATGGCGGCAGCAGCGGCCGAGGGTGCTTCCTTGGTGATGGTGGCCAGCATCATGGCGGCGCGGGTGGCACCCTTGCCGATGACCGAGTCAAACTCCAGGCCGGAGTTGAGCAGCTCTTTCTGCACTTGGACGACATCCGAGGCGGAAAAGGGGGTGATCTTCTGCAGATCCACGGCAGTGGAGCGTACCTGGGCCAACTCTTTGCCCAGGGTGCTGGCAGCCTGGCCGCTGCGCATCAGCGACATGCGCACGTCGATCAGGTTTTCCTGCAAATCGGCGGCCGCCGCGATGCCGGGCCTGATCTTCTCGAAACCGTAATTGGCCACCGCGATCGACTTGAGACCCCGGCCGATGTGGTGAGTCATCAGATCAAAATCGCGTTGGACCTCTTTGCCGGCGCTGCCCATGGCAAGGATGTTCCGCTTGGCGACCTGGGCCACTCCGGAGAGCATATCAATCATGGTGAGCTGCATTGCGAGTTTAAAGGAGTCGTTCATGCGGGCAGCATAACAGGGATGGCCGGGGTGATTCTATTTGAAGCACTTCAAACAAAAAGCCCCTCTCCTGGGAGGGAGAAGGGCTGGTCTCATTTCAGAGATATGCCAGATCCGGATCGATTTGTCACGCTTTTTCGCGCCGGACTTTATACGTTTTGCCAGCTTTGGGCGGATGGTTCAGCTCATCAAAGGCGAGGTCGTAGCTTTTAATCATCCCCCGGCTCATGTTCACCACTTCCTCCGTGGTGAATCCCAGCTTTTTCAGGACCAGGATGTCCCGGCGCATGGGCCTCAATCTCCGCTCGAAAATGATCCCTCCGTTGATCCATACTAGCGGACAGGGTCAAGAGCTGTCTGGCATCTGCCTTGGAGAGTTGTTCCACCTGTTCGGGTGAGACCTTATCCAGCCCCTCCACCGTGAGGCGAGCGGCCATCAGGCAGGCGGAGTAGTACGCCTCGTCGGGCGGGACCGGAGGCTCGGCTTTCTCATTGCCGGCCAGGCGGGCGAAATCGAGAGCAGGATTATTGGAGATCAGAAACGTGTGCCGCATGATCTCCTCTTCCAGGATAAACTCGCGATAGGCTTTTTTGCCGACAATGATGCCGTGGGTAAAGGAGCCTTTTTCTGTGAAGAGTTCCATCGGTTACTCCTCCACCCTTCCGGCGGTAACGATGAAATCGATCTGTTTAACGGCATCGTTATCCTCATCGTATTTGACCGAGCCGATCTTGTCGGTGCAGATGCCGCTGTAGGTGATGCGGGTGCCGTTATCATAATCGATGGTCAGGGTGCCGTCCTCGACCGAGTCGAAATCAAACTCCGGCTTATCCTTGGGGATGACGTAGTCAACCTGGACGGTCGGGCGCTGGGTAACGGTGGCGAACCCGGTTTTGTTCATCAGCTTGACCGGTACGCGCAGGGTCCGTTCTCCTTCGGTGACCGTCTTGAAATCGGTGATACTCTGGCCGTTGATCTCCAGCAGGACTTTGCGGACATATTCCATGGTTTAAACCTCCTAACCCCTCCCCGCTCCCCTTATCAGGGGAGTGCCATTGCTTCCCCCCTGATGAGGGGGGATTGAGGGGGGTTGTTTTAGAATTTATAGATACAGGTCGATCACAGCGGCGAATATATGCAGACCTGGGACCACATTTGCCGGGATGCGGGCGTTGAGCTGGCCTACATTCTGGCTGTCCTTCTCGACGATCAGTTGAGCCTTGTAGGCGTCCACATTGTCCAGGACCTCCAGGGACTCCAGCTGGTGAAGCACGTCCAGGATCTGGCTGCGCACCCTCTCCGGGGTCTTGGCCTTGATGCTGATCTTGGACCGGGGAAAGCGCAGGGCGATGCGGGTACGCACCGCCAACCGGGTGTAAACGGCACCTTGCTGGTGAAACGTGTTAAACGTAATTTTGATGGATCGGTGCTGGTCAGTAGTGATAATGGGATGTATCCTCCCGATGTGATCAAGGATGATATGGTGGAGTCACTTAATGTTGTAGGTCGCGTGGTTTGGTGCGGGAGGAGGATGTGATGAAACACTGCATAGTATATGCGTTTATAATGATGGTGATGGCTGGGTGCGACAGCAGCAAAGGTTCAGCGCCAGCCAGTGAGCCGCCTGTTCCTAAAGTGCAGACAGAGTTCAGTACCTCTGACAAATCTATTTTAACTAACGGCAATATTGAAGTAGCCTCAAATCGCCTTCTTACTGCTTCAGGAGACTCCTGGGGCGCTATAAAAAAGACCTCTCTAGAGTCTATTTCAAAGAGCCCTTATTCCAATATGGGTAAGCTCCATAAGGTGTCAGGAGAAGTGTATAAAGTAGAAGAGTTGCCGCCTTCCATGGGTTTGAAAGGCCAATGGTCAGAGGCATTGATGCTGGCTGGTAATCAAAACTCTCCGTTGGGAGCCTCTTCTATCGATTGTGTTTTCCATGGCTCACCCGACGCTATCAAATCGGGCAGAGTCGCTACATGTACAGGATATTTTATTGGCACGTTTGATTCAGCGAATGCAATGGGTGGTTCAGTGGAGGCGTTGGTTTTCGTCGGCTATGCAAAAAAAGGTCGCTAAATAAGTTACTGCCAAACCAATCAACAAACTCATTTAATTTCGGGAGATCTTTCTCAACAGCTGTTAAATCGTCCGCAACAAATTAAATATTAGCGTCTTGGTTTAACTCCCATTTAATCGGACTTCCCGATATATCCCACACGATTCCAGATCATCCCGCATCATTCAGTTCACTGCCTAAGCAGCTAGCTCCTCACAACACATCAACAGAACAGGCCTGAGTCTTCAAGGTCTGGGACAATCGGTTATCGATACTCCTTTAATAGGTCAACCGGCTCTTGTTTTGGTCCTGTCAATATCTTTTCACGTTCCATCTGCGTAATGATCTGCCGCCTCACATATCGTCGAATTTCTTTCTTTTTGTGATCAGCCTCCAATATTGCATAGCTAGCCATAATAACTGTTGAAAACAGTGACATCGCTACCCCGGCAATCAATAATAGTATGATAAAATCCATGATGCCGGATAGTACCATACCTTCGAGGTAAATACAAAAAACCAGCAGCCCCTCCTAGACTTGCCATCTACGAGAGAACTGGGCTATAGTTATATCATTACATGAGTAACGGGGAGTTCTTGGAAGTATGCAGCCCATAACTAGCAGCAGCATTCAAAATCAAGTCACTGCAACGATTCAGAAACAACCACCTGATATCATCACACCAGAAGAACAGAATGAGAATGCAATACTAAACGATATCGTCATCATATCCACAAATCCAACGTCAGTAGAAGATCCCTTCAAACCAAAGACCCCTTCAACTGCGGTGTCCCATGCAGAGAAGAAAGCATTATATAAATCCTTTGCAAATAAGAAGAGTTTCTCTGTAATGGCATGATGTAACACGATTACGCTCCCGATGCACTGCCTGCCGGACGAGACGAGCAAGGACGGTGAGGATTATCGGTATCCGGCCCACCACCCAGCTGTAAGCTTGCGCGCTGCGCGCCCCAAACAGAGCGCACAAAAAAAGGCCTTACAGAGTATCTGCAAGGCCTTTGATCATTTTATGGTACCGAAGGTCGGACTCGAACCAACATGGGGTTGCCCCCGGCAGATTTTGAGTCTGCTGTGTCTACCATTTCACCACTCCGGCTCACTTTTTCTTTTATAGCTACAAACGGCACTGATCGTCAAGCATTAATCCTCCTGGTTGAGGAGAAGTGAGTATTTTACGTGGGCTTTATGCCACTGCGGGTCATGTTTCTGGATGAGGTACATCGCCTGGTGACAGTACCTGACACTCTGGACAATAATGGGTGCCACGCTGCCCTACCCTGATTTTTCTGATCTCACTGCCACAGACTCTGCAGGGTGCGCCTTGCCGGCCGTAGACACTGACGGCAAAACGACCGGCCTTGAAGACGCCATCTATATTTGCTCCCTGAGCCTCGACCGCCTCTTCCAGCACAGAGGTAATGGCGCTATGCAACCGCCTGATTTCATCCGATGCAAGTTCGGATGAGATGGCCTGCGGATGCAGCCCGGCCCGAAAAAGGCTCTCATCGGCATAGATATTACCGATACCTGCCACGCATGATTGGTCCAGCAAGAGTGGCTTGAGCTGTCTGCGGTGCCGTGCCAAGCGTGCGCAGAACTCGGCAGGATCCAGCTTCAGGGCATCCGGACCCAACCGTCCAATAATTGTTGCCGCGTCATCAACCAGCCAGGCCCGGCCAAATTTGCGCGGGTCATCGAAGCGCAGCGCCAGGCCATTGTTCAACATCAACACCAGTCGTGTATGCCGTGCCAGCGCTTCATTGTGCGGGACAAGAAAAAGTCGCCCAGTCATGCGCAGGTGAATGATAAGATCGCGGGAAGGCTTCCGCGGGCACTCCAGATGAAAGATCAGATACTTTCCATGACGTGCAACGGAAATAAAACCACACCCCTCAAGCTCTGCAACATCCAGGTCGCCGTTAGCATCCGACAACACCCCATCCCATGCGACGTTGACAGTGACGATCCGTAATCCGACAAGTGTCGGCACACCGTCCCGGAGAACTCGGACAACACTCTCAACCTCAGGTAATTCCGGCATCCCTCTGTCTCCATTCATGAATAGGTCAGGCGCTGGATTGTAACAATAATGCCGAGAGAGTCAACCGTAATGCCGAGAGAGTCAACCGTAATGCCGCTCAGTTCCCCATCATTATTCTTGTGAAAAGGACGATTTCTGATAAAATTCTTTATTGCACAGGAGGCCGCATGCAAAGTCCAGCGGCCCGTAGTAAGGTTGGGATGACCTGCGTAGAGATAATTATTGAGGTTCCTGTGGCGGGGTAGTCGTTGTATTATCCGCTTTGTAGTGTACCTTGAGAACCACCAGAAAAAAGGGAAATATCCCTGACAACAATCCCCACAGGTAAGGGTTCTTCCGGCGCTTACGTGCCAAAATAAATCCAAAGATGCCCGGAATGCCGAAAAACAACAGCAAGAAAATAAGTTCGCTCATCATGTTCCAATCATCGTTGAGGAGAAGTGTCTTAAACCTATCATCACTGGTGTACTTTTGCAAACCACATCAACCGCTTCCGGTAATGTGTACAAACAGAGGAGGATATCATGGCAACATGGAAATGCAGCTGCGGATTCAGCAAGGAAGGCCGATGCAAACCTCAAAAATGCGAGAAATGCGGTGAAAAAGGTCAGTTTGTCAAGGTAGAATAACCACTGGCAGGCCATATCAGCGAGCGGGTACTGGAGAGATCTTTCAGCGCCCGCTCCTTACGTTAGCCTGGATACTTTTAACCCCCGTTGCGGAATAAATACGATCATCGGCTGGTCTATCTCCGGTTGCTCGGTTATCTCATATTTTTTTCTGCAACGTTAGCGGTTGAGACTTTGTACCGCTGAGCATAAGTGCGAGAAAAGCAGAAGCAGCGGGAGAGAGCTCCCGGCCTGAACGGCTGGCTGCATAAAATTTTCGTTTAATAGTGAGGCCGGGGATTCGAACCGTTGCCAGTTTACCACGTTTCAACTCTTCTGCGATTGATACACTCGAAACAAAGGCATAACCGGCTCCTTCAAGCAGCGCACCCTTGACGGCCTCACTGCTGCCGAGCACCGCTACGATCTTCAGCGATTCCCGGCTGATCCAGGTGCCGGCCAGGGCTTCATATACGGCCTGTTGAGTCCCAGAACCCTGTTCGCGCACTATCAGTGGGACCTCACACAATTCTGCCTGGCTGAGAGACGGATTTGCTGAAGTCATCTTTTCGCGTGCCACGGCACAGACAATCGTATCTTCACCCATGGCCTCGAAATCTATGCGATCATCATCAATATGACCACCGATAAAACCAAGTTCGATCTCCTCTGACAGCAGTTGCTGCACAACAGACCTGCTATCTCCCTGGCACACCTCAAGGCGTACCCGAGGACATTGCAGCTGAAATCTTCCCAGTGCGGCGGGTATCAGACAGGTACCGGGAATATTGCTGGCTCCAACCTTCAACACGACATCTTCCATCCCCAGAAAACGCCGCACAAGCGAACGTGACTCTTCACATTCCGACAGGATCCGACGGGTGCGCCCCAAAAACAATTTGCCCGCCTCCGTCAGCAACGCCCCATTTCTGCCACGATCAAAAAGCCGTATGCCAAGCTCCTCCTCAAGTCCATGAATATGCTGGCTGGCAGTCGACTGAGTTATGCAGTTTTTTTCGGCGCCTTTGGAAAAGCTTTGAGTTTCCGCAATGGCGACAAACACCTCCAGCTGCTTTAACGTCATGGCATACCACCTTTATCGTTTTAATCGATACATCAAATCGGTAATGTACGCATCTTATTTATTCGTTTCAACACAATTAAATGATCGTGATAGCTATCCGCTATTATTATGATTGCATTCTGGAATGGAAAGCGGATTCAATACGATGGTATTCATGGGAGCATCGCGTAACTTTTTCAACACAGGTAGAGGGATGTATGCGGCGAGAACAACATACCAGCTGGATCGAATCGGCTAGGCTATCATGGCCAATCAATAACCGTGATAGCCTAGCCGATGACGGCGACGATCCATGCCGTTCAGATCATGTTATTTGGTATGGCAGCCTTTGCAACTGGTAGGTCCTTGCTTCATTTCTGCATGGCAGTCTTTACAGGCCTTTTTATGGGCCATATCCTTACCGAAACCTGCAATCTTTCCGCCCTCGGCGTTCTCGTGACATTTTTTGCAATCCTTGATTATCTCGACATGCTTCTTATGATTGAACGAGACCCCTCGTTTCATCTCAATCACATCAGCTGCACATGCAACCCCAGCGAAAAATGTTACCGTTATCAATGCAACAATCATTTTCTTCATTATCATGCTCCTTATATTATAAATTATGTTCTCAAACGACCGATTTGATTCAAATTGACATTCGTTTACACATGTATCCCACATCAGCATTTCCAGCCAATACACGTGTTCGAGTTTGATAGGTTTTGGATCGCACGACCAGAACCTTCACCACATAATCAGATGTTACCCTTCGAAGCACTACTGGTATCCAGGGCCGCGAGTATGTACGCAGGGAAAAGGTTGTGTGTCGCTTCAGGCGAGATTTTGTGGAGGGATAAATATTGGGATCACGACATCTGGCAGTTTTTGATACGGTTCAAAGGTTACAAACACTGAAACGAGTGGCGCATAAACGACTGCAAACCAGCTGTTCAAACTTACGTATTGTGCACAACAGACGGTCGAATCACAATTGTCGACATCCTGATTGTGCATGTAATCTCCCGTTGCACCGGAGGAATCACTTGTTTCCGGAATCCCCAAACATGACGCACAAGGGTGCGTAAAACACGCCAAAGGCTGTATGAGACACACCAGCAATATGATAAGCGAGGCTGTTTTCATGTACGGTCGTGATAGCATAATGTGAGATTATAGCCAATCATCGTGAAAATACAATTCAGATTCAAAACGGGGTCAAATCGAGTACCTACCTATCGCGGGATATATTCCTATGAACCGTAAAGTTACCACGGATTATGGCACAACCACTGCCCTCATCTACTCGCATCATTTGACTGAGGCGTTAAACCTGTTCTGAATCTTATGGCTATACTCGACAATCTCCTGGCGCAACAAAGAAAGTTTTGCCATCTTTTCATCAATCATATTTACATGCGCACCCAAGATGCGAACCAATTCCGGAATCATGCGTTCCGTCTGTTTTGCCTCACCATAGGCCTTGTACAGGTCCTGCATCTCCTTGATGGTAAGTCCAAGCTCCTTAAGTCTCATGATAAACTTGATCCTGCGCACTCCATACGAGGTATAGCCGCGATTCGATCCGTCGGACCGTTCAACCGACTCTATAATCCCCACCTCTTCCCAATAACGCAACGTTCTCGTGGTAAGACCAAGCGTCTTGCATAGCTCACCAATCGTAACAATCTCTTCCGAGTCCTGCATTGTATCCTCCAACTGGTTTATTCGCGTCCGGGTCAGGATATGAATTTGCATGTGCCCTGATCTAGCGCACATGTGGCGGTTATTGTATCTGAAATCAGATTTTACGCAAGACTACATAGCAATAAGGCGTATCTGCGGTGGTTCAGTTCTTTCAACCCCATACAGGCAACTCCACACCTTCTTAAACAATTTACGCAATATCGTTTTATTATTTAGTTCTTTCGTTAACGACAGTTACACTTATAATAATCTGTAAATACATGTATACTTGTTATTTTAAAATCATGTTTATATTTTTATTGACATGCACGTAAGCGTAATATACGTTTCAGCAAAAATAATTACACAATATTTTCTTAAGGACGTGATTGATATGTTATCCGCCCCGCCCCTTTAAAGCGGGAGAGGCGGATCGCACCCATAATCACATTTGTCACCGAGGAGATCGCAGATGTCAGCCGCCATCGAGCCAAGCAAGACCAGCCACAAAGTCCGCTTCGTCACCGCAACCAGCCTGTTTGACGGCCATGATGCCACGATCAATGTCATCCGCCGCATCCTGCAGTCGTCGGGCGCCGAGGTGATCCATCTGGGGCACAACCGTTCGGTGGAGGAGATTGTCACCGCTGCCATCCAGGAGGATGCCCAAGGAATTGCGGTCAGCTGCTATCAGGGGGGCCACGTCGAGTTTTTCAGATACATCATCGATCTCCTGGCAGAGCGCGGTGAAAGCCATATCAAGGTCTTCGGCGGTGGCGGCGGGGTAATTGTGCCGGACGAGATCGCCGTGATCGAGGGATACGGCGTGACCAAGATCTTTTCGCCGGAAGACGGCCGCCGCATGGGGCTGCAAGGTATGATCAACCTGATGCTGCAGAGCTGCGACTTTGCCCTGGAGCGCGATGCCCGGGAACAGGTGGCCCGTCTGGCAGAGCGTGACATCCGGGCGGTCAACACTCTGATCACCCTGGCGGAACAGGCGGTGCACGACCACTCCGGCGGCTACGGTGCCCTGCGTGCGACCATTCGCGGCATGGCGCAGGATGCGCCGGTGGTCGGCATCACCGGGACCGGCGGTGCGGGCAAAAGCTCCATTACCGATGAACTGGTGCGCCGTTTCACCCTGGATTTCCCGAAGAAGAGCGTCGCCATCCTGGCGGTTGACCCGTCGCGCCAACGCACCGGCGGCGCGCTGCTGGGCGACCGCATCCGCATGAACTCCATCAATTCCAATCGCATCTACATGCGCTCCCTGGCGACCCGCGAATCCCAGACCGAACTGTCGGCAGCCATCCAGGACGCCATCGAGGTGACCAAGGCCGCCGGGTTCGACCTGATCTTCGTGGAGACCAGCGGCATCGGCCAGGGCAATGCCGGTGTGGTCGGGATCTGTGACGTGTCGCTATATGTGATGACCTGCGAATTCGGCGCCCCGACCCAGCTGGAAAAGATCGACATGCTCGATTTTGCCGACGTGGTTGCCATCAACAAGTTCGAGCGCAAGGGGGCCGAGGACGCCCTGCGCAACGTCCGCAAGCAGTATCGCCGCAACCGCAACCTGTTTGACGTGGCCGACGAGGCGCTGCCGGTGTTCGGCACGATCGCCTCCCAGTTCAACGATCCGGGCACAAACGTGCTGTACCGGGCACTGCTCGACGCGATCAACGGCAAAAAGGATACCGCCTGGAGATCCGGCCTGCCGGTCCCGGAACGGGAGAGTCTCAAGAAGTACATCATCCCGCCCGACCGGATACACTACCTGGGCGAAATCGTCAACACCGCGCGCGGCTATCGCAAACAGGTGGCGGAACAGTCCGGCGTGGCCCGGCGGCTCTTTCAGCTGCACGGAGCAAAAGAGGTTGTGGCCAGTGCCGGCACGATTGCCGACCTGGACCAACAGATCGCGCTCTTCGACAACAGGCTGCACGAAGAACCGCGCAGGATCCTCAAGGAATGGCCGGAGATGCGGGCCGCCTACTGCCGCGACCAGCTGGTGACCAAGGTCAGGGACAAGGAGATCAGGAGCAATCTGTACACGACCACGCTATCCGGGACCCGCATCCCCAAGGTCTGCCTGCCCGATTATGCCGACTGGGGCGAAACCGTGCGCTGGTGCATGCTGGAAAATGCACCCGGCTATTTTCCCTACACCGCCGGGGTATTCCCGTTCAAACGTGTCGAGGAAGACCCCAAGCGCCAGTTTGCCGGCGAGGGAAGCCCGGAGCGCACCAACCGCCGCTTCCACTACCTGTGCAAGGATGATGATGCCAAACGTCTCTCCACCGCCTTTGACAGCGTTACACTCTACGGTCAGGATCCGGATTTTCCGCCGGATATCTACGGCAAGGTCGGTGAAAGCGGGGTCTCCATCTGCACCGTCAATGACATGCAGAAGCTGTTTGCCGGTTTTGATCTCTGTGCCCCCAATACCAGTGTCTCCATCACCATCAATGGTCCGGCACCGATGTTGCTGGCCTTTTTCTTCAACGCCGCCATCGAGCAGCAGGTCGATCGCTTCCGCGACAAGAACGGACGCGAACCGTTAGCAGATGAATACGCGGAGATCCGCAGCAGCACGATCCAAACCGTGCGCGGCACCGTGCAGGCCGACATCCTCAAGGAGGATCAGGGCCAGAACACCTGTATCTTCTCAACCGAATTCGCCCTGAAGATGATGGGGGACATGCAGCACTATTTTATTGAACAAAAGGTGCGCAACTACTACTCCGTTTCAATCAGCGGCTACCACATCGCCGAGGCGGGCGCCAACCCGATCAGCCAGCTGGCTTTCACCCTTTCCAACGGCTTCACCTTTGTGGAATATTACCTGGCGCGGGGCATGCACATCGATGACTTTGCCCCGAACCTGTCCTATTTTTTCAGCAACGGGCTGGATCCGGAATACACCGTCATCGGGCGAGTGGCCAGGCGCATCTGGGCGGTGGTGATGCGCGAGAAATACGGCGCCAACGACCGCAGCCAGAAGCTTAAATACCATATCCAGACCTCGGGACGCTCGTTGCACGCCCAGGAAATGGATTTTAACGACATCCGCACCACCCTGCAGGCCTTGATGGCGATCTATGACAATTGCAATTCACTGCACACCAATGCCTACGACGAGGCGGTGACCACCCCGACCGAGGAGTCGGTGCGGCGCGCCATGGCGATCCAGATGATCATCACCAAGGAATTCGGCCTGGCGAAAAACGAGAATGCGCTGCAGGGCTCTTTTATTATCGAGGAATTGACCGATCTGGTGGAAGAAGCGGTGCTGTGCGAATTCGAGCGGATCGATCAGCGCGGCGGGGTGCTGGGGGCGATGGAGACCCAGTACCAGCGCTCCAGGATCCAGGATGAATCCATGCTGTACGAGCACCGTAAACATAACGGCGAGCTGCCGATAGTGGGTGTCAACACCTTCCGTAACCCGCGGGCCGATGCGGCGGGCTACCAGGTGACGGGTGAACTGGCGCGGGCGACCAGGGAAGAGAAGGAGCAGCAGATCCGGAACCTGCGAGCATTTCAGGAGCTGAACCGGGACAAGGCCCCGGCTGCACTCAAGCGGCTTCAGGTCACGGCAGTCAACGGTGACAATATCTTTGCCGAACTGATGGATACGGTCAAGGTAGCTTCCCTGGGGCAGATCAGTAAAGCCCTGTTTGAGGTTGGCGGCCGCTATCGCCGAAACATGTAGACTTGCTTGGTCAGATTGACATCGTAACGGTAAATCAAGGAGACAACCATGATCACATCTGCTGAAGTAACACAGCGCATTGCCAAAATGCAGGGAATGCTCACGGAAAAGGGACTGGATGGCGCCCTGTTCATCTTTCCGATCGACGTTTATTATTTTACCGGCACCCGCCAGAACTCGACCCTCTGGCTGCCGGGCACGGGTGACCCGGTCCTGATGGTGCGCAAAAGCCTTGCCCGTGCCAGGGAAGAGAGCCCTCTGGCCGACATCCGTCCCTTTCCCTCTAGCAAGGAATTTGCCGCGGTCCTGCCGCCGGAGGCGCTGAAGATCGGCTTTACCTTTGATGTAGCACCGGTGCAGCAGTTGAATTTCTACACCAAACTGCTGGCGGGACGCGAATTCATTGACATCTCGGCGCTCAATCGCGAGGTACGGTCGGTCAAATCAACATTTGAGCTGCAGCAGATCAAGGCCAGCGGCGATGCGCTTGCGTCGATCTTTACCCAGGTCCCCGAATTTTTGCAGGAGGGAATGAGCGAACTGGAACTGTCGGCAGAGTTTGAATATCGCCTGCGCAAGATCGGCAACGAAGGGTATGTCCGCATGCGCGCCTACAACCAGGAGCTGTTCGGCGGGCTGGCGCTGTCAAGCGGTGCCGCAAGCTACGGATTCTTCGATGGTGCGGTCACCGGCATGGGGCTTTCCAGCGCCTCCCCCCAGGGTGCGTCCCGTGCCCCCATTACCCGGGATACGCCGGTCCTGATCGATTTCACCGGCGTTTTCAACGGCTACATCACCGACATGACCAGGATGTTCGTCATCGGAACACTGGATCCGGAGTTGCAGAAAGCGTTTGATCTGGCCCTGGAAATTCAGGCCTTTCTCCAGCGGGAGCTGAAACCGGGGGCCATCTGTGAGGATCTGTTTCTGAAGGCTGCGGAAATGGCCGAACAGGGAGGGTTTGGCGACAGGTTCATGGGGATGCCGGGTGAGCAGGCGCGCTTTGTCGGCCACGGCGTCGGGCTGGAACTGGATGAATTCCCGGTCATTGCCCAGGGGTTCAAGGTGGCGCTGCAGGCGGGTCAGACCATCGCCATCGAACCGAAGTTCGTCATCCCGGGCAAGGGGGTGATCGGTATCGAAAACACCTTTGCGGTTACCGCTGATGGCGGTAGCAAGATGACCGACGTGCCGGACGACATCTTGTTTCTGTAGCAAAAGAGTGTTATATTTTATACCGTTGGGGGGGTGCCTCAGCTGTGGCACCCCGGTATGGCACGTGATACTTTCCCATATTTACAGGGCAGCTTCCCTCATACATCCCGCTTAAAGCCACATCCGCCTCTCGTATCCTGAAGTTGCAGCTGCCATTTTAAAAAAACGTTACATTTTTAAATTGACATGCACGTAAACGTAATATAAATTCATACCCAGCCCTTTAAGGAGGCCCGCAATGAATAAAGATGTATTTGTTGTTGACGGAAAAAGGACACCCTTTGGATCATTTGGCGGTGTACTCTCCGATATCCCTTCCACCACCCTCGCCGCAACGGTCATCAGAGGCCTGCTGCAAGGCTCAGCACTCCCCGCTGACGCCGTCAACGAGGTCATTATCGGCCAGGTGCTTTCCGGCGGCATCGGTCAAGCCCCGGCCCGTCAGGCCATGCGCGCCGCCGGTATCCCGGATTCGGCACATGCCCTGACGATCAACAAGGTGTGCGGCAGTGGTCTCAAGTCGATCATGCTCGGCGCGGATTCCCTTCGCCTGGGAGAGTCATCCATTGTGATCGCCGGCGGAATGGAAAACATGTCCATGGCCCCCTATTTCCTCAAAAAAGCACGGAACGGTTACCGCATGGGCAATGGCGAGATCATCGACCTGATGGTCCATGACGGACTGACCGATCCCTACACCGACGCCCACATGGGAGATATCGGTGAAAAAAGCGCCGCGCAGAGCGGTATCGGTCGTGAGGAACAGGATGCCTTTGCCCTGCGCTCCTTCAAACTTGCGCAAGCAGCTGTCAAGGAGGGGGTGTTCAAGGATGAAATTATACCGGTAATGACATCTGTACGCGGTGTCGAGACGGTTGTCACGGATGACGAGGAGCCGTTCAAGGTCAATTTCGACAAATTTACGACATTGAAGACGGTCTTTAAAAGGGACGGCACCATTACCGCCGCCAATGCCTCCAGCATCAGCGACGGTGCTGCCATGCTGCTGCTTGCCGATCGGGAGGCGCTGACAAAACACAACCTGAAACCGCGGGCACGCATCGTAGCCCAGGCCACCGAGAGCCGCCACCCGGACAATTTCCCGGAAGCCCCGATCGGCGCCATAAAAATGGTCTGCGCCAGGGCCGGACTGTCTCTGAACGATATCGACCTGTTTGAGGTCAACGAGGCCTTTGCACTGGTAACGCTCCTGGCGATCAAAGGACTGAAACTGCCGGAGGAGAAGGTCAACGTCAATGGTGGCGCATGCGCCATCGGGCATCCGATCGGCGCCAGCGGAGCACGGCTCGCGGCAACCGTTATCCGCGAGCTGCACCGGCAAAACAAACGGTACGGACTGGCCACGCTCTGTATCGGCGGCGGCGAGGCGGTGGCAATGATCTTCGAGAGAGTCTAAAACTAACCGCCCTCAGTCCCCCCTCTTGTCAGGGGGGGGAGCGGGGAGGGATTGGATGTTCCGGGATTGCAAACTTGAATAATGGAGGAGCACATATGATCAAGACAGTTGGTGTTCTCGGCGCGGGTCAGATGGGTAACGGCATCGCACATGTCTTCGCTCAGTACGGATTCCAGGTTGTTCTCTTTGACGTTGCCGATGCACAACTCGAAAAAGCGATTACAACCATCAGACAGAATCTGGAACGCCAGGCGAAGAAGGGGGTCATCCCCGACGCGCTGGTCGGCAAGACCGTGGGACGGATCATGACCACGAACAACATGACCGATCTGGCACACGTGGAATTTGCGGTGGAAGCGGTCACCGAGCATGAACCGCTCAAGTTGGATATCTTCCGCAAGCTGGACGACATAGTACAACCCAGCGCCATTCTCGCCTCCAATACCTCGTCCATCCCGATCACCAAGATCGCCTCGGTCACCACACGGCCGGACAAGGTAATCGGCATGCATTTCATGAATCCGGTACCGCTCATGAAACTGGTCGAGATTATCCGGGGACATGCCACCAGTGAAGAAACCTTCGCCGTTACCTCCGGACTGGTGGCCAAGCTGGAAAAGGAGATGGCCGTTTCCCAGGATTACCCCGGTTTTATCGTCAACCGGGTGCTGATCCCGATGATCAACGAGGCGATCTTTGCCCTCTATGAGGGGATTGCCACTGTCGAGGATATCGACAAAGGGATGAAACTCGGTACCAACCAGCCGATGGGCCCTCTGACCCTAGCGGATTTTATCGGCCTGGATACGGTGCTGGCGATCGCCAACGTCCTGTATGACGGCTTCAAGGATCCCAAGTACCGCCCCTGCCCGCTGCTGGTCAAGATGGTCAACGCCGGTTACCTGGGGCGCAAATCGGGGCGCGGATTTTATACCTACTAACGGGAGAAATGAATATGGAACTCACTGACCTGCTGATTGAAACTAACGACGGCGTCGCCCTGCTGACCATCAACAGCCCCCGTACCATGAATGCCCTGAACAGCCGGATACTTGGTGAACTGGAATGTGCCCTGTATGGTCTGAACCTGGACCCGGCGGTCCGGGCGGTGGTGCTCACCGGGGCCGGTGACAAGGCCTTTGTCGCCGGCGCTGACATCAAGGAGATGTCCGCTATGACCTCCTTTGAAGCTCACCAGTTCGGCCTCAAGGGTCAACGGGTGATGATGCTGATTGAAAAAATGACCAAGCCGGTCATTGCCGCTGTCAATGGCTATGCCTTGGGGGGCGGCCTGGAACTGGCACTGGCCTGTGATTTCATCTATGCCTCCGAAAAGGCCAGGTTCGGCTTTCCCGAGGTTACCCTCGGCATCATGCCCGGTTTTGGCGGAACCCAGAACCTGCCCCGGTTGATCGGTCCGAACCGGGCCAACGAGATGATCTTCACCGGGAAGATGCTCACCGCCCGGAAGGCAAGCGAATGGGGCATCGTGAACGAGGTGTTTACACCCGAGGAACTTTTGCCCAAGGCGCTGGACACGGCAAAGGCCATCGCCCAAACGGGAACCCTCGCTGTGACCTATGCCAAGGACGCCATTGCCAATGGCCTCAACATGGGCAAGGAAGATGGTTTCCGCTACGAGGCCTCGCTCTTCGGGGTGCTCTTTGCCACGGCGGACCAAAAAGAGGGCATGGGGGCCTTTATTGAAAAACGCACGGCTGCATTTCAAGGAAAATAAACCAAAACGACAGGGAGGTAGTCATGAATTTCGATCTGAGCCAGGACCACAAGGTCCTGCAGAGTGCCGTGCGGGACTTCGTCGAGAAGGAGATCAAGCCGATCGCCATGAAGATCGACGAGGAGCACATGATCCCCGATTCGCTGGTGAAGAAGATGGCTGAGATGGGCTTTCTGGGCAGCTACCTGCCGGAGGAGTACGGCGGTGCCGGGCTGGACATGCTTTCCTATGCCATCGTCGTTGAAGAGGTCTCCAAGGCCTGCGGCTCCAGCGGTGTCCTGATCTCCGCCCACACCTCCCTGGCCAGCGGCCCGATCTACACCTTCGGCACCGAAGAACAGAAGCAGAAATGGCTCCCGGACCTCAACACCGGGAAGAAAATCGGCTGCTTTCTCCTGACCGAGCCCAATGCCGGCAGCGACGCCGGTGGTACCGCTACCACCTATAAACGCGAAGGCGATGAATTCGTCATCAACGGCAGCAAGACCTTCATCACCAACGGCGGGTACCTGGGAACCGGCGTGCTGATGGCCTCCTTTGACCGCAGCCTGAAACACAAGGGCATCAGTGCCTTTATCGTGGATCTGTCATCCCCGGGAGTCACCATCCTCAAGAACGAGAACAAGATGGGCATCCGCGGCAGCTATACCACCGCCTTTGCCTTCGACAACCTGCGCGTTCCGGTGGAAAACCTGCTCGGTCAGGAGGGCAAGGGGTTCAACATTGCCATGGACACCCTGAATGGCGGCCGCATCGGCATCGCCTCCCAGGCCCTCGGCATCGCCGAAGGCGCTTTTGAGAGGGCTCTAGCCTATTCCAAGGAGCGCAAGCAGTTTGATCAGGCCATCTGCGAGTTTCAGGCAATCCAGTTCAAACTTGCTGACATGTGGACCAGCATCGAAACCAGCAAACTGCTGACCTATCGGGCCGCCTGCCTGAAAGACGCCAAGCAGAGCTACACCATGGAATCGGCCATGTGCAAGATGCACGCTTCCGAAACCGCCACCTTTGTCACCAGGGAAGCGATGCAGATCCACGGCGGCTACGGCTATATCGCCGACTACGAAGTAGAGCGCATGTACCGCGATGCCAAGATCACCGAGATCTACGAAGGCACCAATGAGGTTCAGCGGGTGGTCATCTCAAAACTGCTGTTGTCGTAGACCAATTGCTCCCCCCTTTAAAAAAGGGGGGTTGGGGGGGATTTGCCTTTAGAAACAAATCCCCCTAAATCCCCCTTTATCATAGGGGGACTTCAAATCCGGAGAGATTATGGAAGTAACCCGCGAGATCTATTGGAACGTTGGCCACGGGGTGATCATCCCCATGTACCTGTTGGCTTTGGCAGCCTTCGGCGTCCTGGTCTGGGGCTTTTGGCAGCGCCTGCCGCTCTGGCGCC
>JAJXYO010000025.1 GCA_021780495.1 Deltaproteobacteria bacterium | reverse complement strand
AATCGCATCATTGATATCATCGGCGGGGAACAGGTGAATGTTACTACCAAGGTGGCCAATATTAACGCATCAAGCCAGGTGACGCTCAATACTCCAGATGTATTCTGCAGCGGAAACGTCACCGTGGCGGGAACTCTGGCGGTATCAACAATCACCTCCGACGCCGGACTATCGATCCACGCCACCGGACCAATAGATATCCAAACGCCGGGTACCGTCGGCATAACCGGCGCGACCGTCGGCGTTGTCGAGACAGGAGCATAACGTATGAAATCAAACCGCATAGCTCTACCGCTCATCACCGTAGGTGTCTGCCTGTTTGCTGCCACAGCCATTGTCCAGGCGTTCACGGCCAACGGCAAGCGAGTCGTTACTGAAGGCGACCCGATCACCCTGTTCCGGACACTGACAAGTGCCCGAACGGTCACGGAAACTGAAAAGGCCCATTGGACGTTTAATAACGCCTCAACACTGCGAAAATTCGGAGAGGCGGGTGGAGCACCAACGTTTGATGGCGGGGCCATGGTCACAACGATCAGTGGCAACGCGATATCCGCTACGAAACTGCAAACCGCTCGAACGATCAATGGAGTAGCGTTTGACGGGACCGGCAACATCACAGTTGCCGACTCTACAAAATCCCCGCTGGCGGGGCCCGGAAATACTCAATCTTTCTCTGCAAAAAATTATAATTTCGCCGGATTTTCATTCGGGCCGTTTGGGGTAGTAAATTCCGAGTCATCAATTTACACGCTGCTTGACCCTACGGTCGCATACGGCATCAGCACTAATTTGGGCGGTGGCTTGGATATTATGGCAAATCAGGCCGGACAGCCGATCAGATTCTATGCCGGTACCGCAAACAATGCAAATCCTCCGGAAATTGCTGAAATCAACTCAGGCGGCCTATCTGTTGCTGGTACCATAACCGCACCATCATTATCTGGTAATGCGGGATCGGCCACCAAACTGCAAACAGCCCGATCAATCAACGGTGTGTTGTTTGACGGCACGGCTGCGATCACGATCAATGCTGTTGACAGCACAGCGAGAGAACCGGCCATAGCTGCAGGAACCATCGCGCAGTACTACCGAGGCGACAAATCCTGGCAAACACTTCCAACAACGTTACCGGCCTCTGACGTGTACGCCTGGGCCAAAACCCCGGCCAAACCGGCATACACGTACTCAGAGGTAGGCGCTGATCCGGCAGGTGCTGCCGCTGCAATTACGTCAATCACCGGTAATGCTGGATCGGCATATCAAATCATAAATAATGGCGCGCTTGGACTGCAAAGCGTTACACCGGGCACTGCATACAGCAATGCGGTCTGTGTACGAGAAACGCTGGGGTTTGTGAATTATACCAGCGCTATTTATGCCCCGCGCCTGGGGTTCCACTGGGCGGGCATAGTGGCCTCATCAATAGGACTGGATCGGGCCGGTGATTTTCATTTTAACGACAATCCCGGCACCGGTCTCTCATCGATCTACGCAAGGTCGGGCGTGTTTGCCGGGGCACTGACATCTCCCACCATCTATGCCGACACGATTGCGCCTATGACCAGCGGCGGAGGCGTGGCGTTTGTCGGGCCAATATCGTCAGGCGCGATCACAGCCCCGTCACTATCCGGTAATGCTGCCACGGCGACAACCGCCGCCGGCATGCAGTCTCCGTTTGGTAATTACTCTTCATATACTATTGATGCCAATGGCATACGCTCGGCGGCTACGTATTTCAGCCGCACGTACATGTATTATCAAGGCTCAAAACTGGTCGTTACTACAGTTCCGCCACCGCCATAGGAGCCAAAAACGTGAGTTTTGGAATTACTACATATAATGGTCTGTTACAGATGACTTTGGATGGCGGTGATGATCTGCTGACCAATGTGATTCTCTCCCTGGAGATCACCCAGGGCAGCTTCTTTGCCGATCCGGCCTTTGGTCTGCTCAATCGTCCGCGGCTGAAAAACACCGATCGCACCGCACAGCTCATCAAAAGCGACATCCAGAACGCCCTGCAGTGGCTTCTGGATACAAAGCGCGCCCCGGCTATCAATATCAGCATGCAACGCGATGTGCTCATTGACAAGACCAGGCTTATGGCCCGCGTCAGTGTCACCGGCCCGCAGGGCAATACGGTCACGTATGACAAATTCGTGGAGGTCGTATGATTACCCCTTTTGATAAGAGCTTCGATGATCTCTTAGCCAACCTCTTAACCGACTATCAAAATCAATCGGTACTTAACGACCAGACCATCGACACCAGCAAGGGCAGCCTGGCATTCATCAAGAGCGCCTGCATGGCCTCTGCGCTCTGGGGCATCTATCAGGCGCAGGGCTATATCGGAGATCAGATCTTTCCCGATACTGCCGATGAAGCCAATTTGGAGCGTCATGGCTTTGTGCGGGGATTGCCCCGTAAACCCGGAGAAAGTGTCGGTGATTTCCTGGCGCGGTTACTTGATTATATCCGGCGTCCACCAGCTGGTGGCAATCAGCAGGACTATGTCAAATGGGCGCTCTCTATCGTTGGGGTCAAGTCGGCGTACTGTTTCCCACTGGCCAATGGACTCGGTACGGTAGATGTGGTGATTGCAGCCGATCCTGTCATTACCGGCTCGATCATACCCGATGCAGCGCTCTTGGCCCAAGTCAAGGCCTATATCGATACTGTCCGGCCTGTCACGGCTTGGAGCGTGCGCGTGCTGGCTCCGGAGGTTTTGACGATAAATGTGACTATTACGACCGTTGGCCTGGCGGCTGATCAGACTCAGACATTGGCAGACCTTACTAGCTATCTGGCTGCAATGGTGCCCGGCCAGCCGCTCTATTTGGCTCAGCTGGTAAATGTTGCCATCATCAATGGTGCAGATAACGCCATTGTAAGTGCTCCGGCCGCTACTATCACGCCGGCCAATTATCAGATCATCCGTCCCGGAGTGATCAATGTCCTATAGTGATATTTTGCAACGTCTGCTGCCGCTGGAGCTCGGCGGTGACCATATTACCGACCTGGCGGTAGAGGCCAACAGCCTCGAACAGGCCCAGGCGTCGGCTCTCACGCTATCTGCCGAGATGTTCCCCGATACAACGGCAGTGTTTCTGACCGCCTGGGAAAGGGTTTTGGCCATCACTCCGGCCACCGATGCCCTGCGCTCCGAACGTGTAGCCGAGATCATATTCCGGTTGCGTTCGCTGGGCCGGCTCGATCGTCAATATTTCATCGATATTGCCGCCACGGTTGGCTATGCGGTCACTATTACTGAGTTGCAGCCCCTGATGGCTGGATGGGCTCAATCGGGGAATGCCGTTCTGGCTGACTATGTCCGCTGGATCTGGACTGTGACAATCACCGATGGGTTTAACCGGTTTGCTCATGCCGGCGCAGCAGCAGCTGGTGAGCCGATTGCTTGGTTTCGCGATAAACGTCATCTGGATGACATATTCAATGCGCTTAAACCCGCTCATACCCTGGTAATATTTGTATAAGGAGGCATTATGCCATTTCCGGTCAACACAGTAGATGGACTGTTCCACAATGGAGACCCAAGCACCAACACCCCCGGCACGGTGATCGATGCCGATTGGCTCAATGCCGTACAGATGGCCATCATCGCCATGGGTACCGTGGTAAAGACCGTGGTGGCCACTTACCCGATCAGTAATAACGACGGAGTTATTTTTGGCGACACCTCAACGGCGGCATTCACCATCACCCTCCCGGTTTCATCCGGGCTGTCGGCCGGCAAACGCTTTTCAATAAAGTGCATCGGCGATAATCTCCTGTCTGTTGTGGCAGCCGACGGTAAATACATTGACGATGGTTTGCAGGTCGATATGGTGCGCGGCGACAAGATGACCGTCTGCTACGACGGTACCAACTGGCAGGCTATTTCCTAACTCTATATACGCCTAACTCTATACACGAGGAGACAACGCATGAAACGAATGATATTTATTGTACTTTTGCTGATCACAACTACACTGCCGGCCTGGGCTCTCCCCAGCAACACCAGTGGCCCCTGGGGCATCGACGCGGCCGGTTTCCGCAACCTGTCAACTGCCCTGGCGTCGCCAGCTACGACTGGGAAAACTGTGGTGGTATCGAAGCCCATGGCGATCAACAACAAGACCCTCTCCAGCGATCGGCATATTAGATTTACTCGCGGTGGGCAGATCAATCCGGCGGCGGGTAAGACATTCGATTTTAACGGTCAAACGCCCAGCGCCAGCAAATATCAGATATTCGGTGGCGCCGGATTGATTATGGGCCTGACGGACTCGTGGGCGGAATGGTTTGCCAATGATCCTACTAAGGCGGTCGCCGCGCTCAATGTTGGTGGGGTTTACCACATCGGAGTCAATACCTATATCCCATCAGGACAAATGATTCCGAAGGAAGGCGTCACGTTTGAGGGCACAAATCCGTTGTTTTCAATTATTGATGCATCAGGGTTGACGGGCTTTGCCATCGCATATGTTACCGGGAACGGACAAACAGAACGCCAGGCACCAAGTTTTAAGCGGTTTCAACTCAAATCTAATAACGGCATTCAACTAAATGACCCAACTCATGGATTTACCAATGATGCCGCCACTCAAGAGTTTATGATGCGGCCGGTAATCGAGGATTGTATATTTACTGCTGGCAATACTTTGGGGATTGGCGTCCAAATTTCAAAGGGATTTGACGGCCTCATACGCCATAATAAATTCAGCGGTTTTTCTATCCCGATTGATATGCATGGTTCTGATATCAGTGCCATCCAAGATAACCGGTTTTTGGGTTGGGGAACATACGGCATTTCGCTCAATGGCTCCGGTTCAATTACATATAATACATTCGGCAGTCAGTCAGAAATTGCTCACAACGAATTTTTGGCCCCTGCTAATGGCTCTCTGGCATACATCTATTCAAATGATCTGCATCCCCGCATCTATGATAATTACCTGGAGTCTCAGGGCTATACAACCACAGCGGGTATTTGGCTGTCGAGCGGTTATGATGCTGTTATGCGCGATAATCGTCTTGAGATCCCCGTTGCCGATGTGCCAAATTGGTTGCGCGTTGATAGCCAATTTGCGTCGATTGTCGCCCAAAACAACACTACACAAGGCCCGTCAGTCGGGCCACCGCTTTTCCCTGCTGCTGGTTACAAATATCTATACAGTAACTCGCACAGAGCCATCGTCAACTACTCCGGTAATGACTCGGAAAATGGAACATATCCCAATGCGTTTCCGTTCAACAGCCAGCCCAATTATGCGGCGTCTGATAAGGCGGCATTTGTCTGGACTCCGGACCTACCAGGGCTTGATTACAGCTATAACTACAATAATAACATGCTGATAAATGGCGGGTCGGCGGTTATTCCACCGTTGAGCGGTACCGGCAGCATCATACAGATAACGACTGGAGTTGCAGGAACGGTCAATATCAGTGTTATAGCAAAAGGGTCTGTAACCGGTCAGATATTGAATTGGCAGCTGTCAAATGGATCAACAGGCATCTCCAGCGGCAGTGTCACACTCACAACAAATTTCGCTAATTATGTTCTATCGACAGCCACACCGACTACGGGTTTGACGGTTCAGTTCTGGAACAACGACACGACACACAACGGCAATGCGTTGATTAAATCCGTCTCGGTTACATATTAAGGTTAGGGGTTGCAGCGGGCATGCTGGAAACATCAAGCGAAGCGAGAGCGCACCCGAAGGCAGGGGGCTGATGCGTAACCTCCCGGCCGGCATGGCCCTGCGGTTTTTAAAGGGAGATAAAAGAAGAGGCAGCGGCCGGATCATGCGTCAACATGATCCGGCCGCCAACCCACAGAGTGAGCTGTGAGCCAGCCAAGGCTACCCCACCCCGTACGAGGCGAAGGGGAGCCTATCAAACAATTCTTGATAAATCAAGGAGGCTCACATCATGAAACACTATCCCGTCATCGCTTGGCCCGGCGGTAAACGCCGCCTGGCCAAGATCCTATTACCGCTCATCAACTCCCGTCCCCATAGCTGCTACGCCGAGCATTTTGCTGGTGGCGGTTCCATGTTTTTTATGAAGCAACCTGCCGATGTTGAGGTGCTTAACGATGTTAATGGCGAGGTGGTAAATCTCTACCGCGTAATCAAAAACCATCTGGATGAGTTCATCCGCCAATTCCGTTTCACCGTGGCCAGCCGTGAGCTGTTCGAGCTCAACAAGGAAACACCGCCCCATGTCCTGACCGATGTCCAGCGCGCCGCGCGCTTCCTCTATATTCAGAAGCTGGCTTTCGGTGGCAAGGTTAGCTCTCAAACCTTCGGCACCTCTCCTAGCTCCCCTCCGCGTTTCAACATCCTCCGTCTCGAGGAGGATCTGAGCCAAGCGCATCTCAGATTGTCCAGGGTGTGGATTGAGCATCTAGGCTGGCAGGATTGCCTACAAAAATGGGATAGGGATTACACCCTGCACTTCATGGATCCGCCATACTGGCTAACAGAAGGCTACGGGGTGCCATTTGGAATAGATGAGTACTATAAGATTGCCGAGGCCATGAGAACGATGAAAGGATCTGCAATCTTGACGATTAATGACCATCCCGAGATGCGTAAAATATTCAAGGGATTTCGGATGGAAACTGCGGATATTAACTACACGATTGGTGGCGCTGGGAAGGGTGCAAAAAGGCGGGAATTAATCTTCCAAAATTGGTGATAATCAAGGGGGCTTTAAGGGGTGTTAAAATAACCCATAAAAGCCCCCTTATGTTGAAGCACTTCACTGCCAAATCAGATGCAAATCACTGCCAAACCACACACGCGTTTACATGTGTCAAAAGTAAAAAGCCTTGACCTCCCGTGTGTAGCGAACGTGTACACAGTGAGAAGATCAAGGCTTAAACTGTTAGATTGCAAACAGTTGAATTGGTTGGCTGGGGTACCTGGATTCGAACCAAGAGTGACGGCGTCAGAGGCCGTTGCCTTACCGTTTGGCGATACCCCAATTGAGAACAATTCTTATAACAAACAATTCCTGGAGACGTCAAGACTTTTTAGTCTGGTTGCTAGGGGCAAAGTACGCTGATGGGCCATTTAACGATGATGCCCCTGGCCCCAGACGAAAGCGCGGCGATCGCTTCCATCAGGTCATCAACAGCTTATTTAGTTGTTGAGTGCCAGTAATAACGGTACTATCGTACGGGTAATTCGTTCCATCAGATTCATAGAATAGATTTCAAAATTCGACAGAATTCCCCAATCATCAGGCCCGTCACCAATCGTTCAATAGATATGATTGTTCTTATCAGGTTGTTCATCAAAGTTACCATATGTATCGAGGTTAAGACCTATGCCGGAAAACAGAATTGGTGAATTGCTTATTCTCAACAAGCTGATCACCTCAGAACAGTTTGAGCAATCGCTGGAGATGCAGCAGCTCAATCCTGAGCAACCTATCGGTCAAATACTCTGTCAGATGGGCTTCTTGAAAAACAAGGACCTGGAATACGTTCTCGACCACAACAACAAACGCCGCAAGCTGGGCGAAATACTGGTATCGCTGAACCTGATTAACGAAGAGCGGCTGAAGAATGCGCTCGTGCTGAGCCAGGACGAAAAGATCCCGATCGGCAGGGCACTGATCAGGCAGCACCTGCTGGAAGAAGAACAACTGGCCCGTGCCATCGCGCTCCAGCACGACCTGAAGTTTGTCAACCTGGCCGGCATTCGCTTTGATCCGGAATTGTCCAGCTTTGTCAGCGCAACGTTTGCCCAGCGTCTTCGCATTGTGCCCATCCGGTGCCGGGATAACTGCCTGACTATTGCCATGGCCTATCCGATTCAACGGGATGAGCTCTCACAGCTTGAAAGCTGGTGCAAGATGCCCATTATCCCGGTCATAGCCAAAGAAAGCGATATCATCATTACCCAGCAGAAAATATTTAAAATATCCGGACTGTCCGAACATGCGAAGCTGCATTTCGAGCTTACCGAGGATCAGGAGCGTGATGGCGGCAAGTCGAAATACGTCAATGATTTTATCAGCGCCGATGTGGATTATCTCACCAAGCGGATCATTACCACCGGCATTAAGGATGGCACCAGCGATATCCACCTGGAGTCAACTGAAAACGGCATGGTCGTTCGCTATCGCCTGGACGGCATACTGCAGGCCGTGGACCTGGGCGCCGACGATGCCCTGATCAGCGCTAACGCCCGGCAGATCGTCTCCAAGATAAAGATTCTCTGCGATATGGATATTGCCGAGCGTCGCCGGCCGCAGGACAGCAGTTTTAAGATGAAGGTCTCCAAGGAAGGGAAGGTGCGCAGCGTTGATTTCCGGGTCTCGACCGTGCCGACGCAGTTTGGCGAAAACGTGGTGATACGGATCCTGGACAAGCGCAGCGGCGCTATCACCCTGGAGGGTTTGGGATACTTTCCCGCCGATGTCACGACGCTCTACCGGGCACTGGACAAGCCGACCGGCATCTTCCTGGTGACCGGTCCTACCGGTTCCGGTAAGTCTTCAACCCTGTATGCCGTGCTCTCGCACATCAATAACCCGGGTGTCAAAACCCTTACGATCGAAGATCCGATAGAATACAGCATCGAGGGGATCACGCAGACCGAGGTCAATGAAATTATCGGCAACAGCTTTGCCCGTCTGTTGCGCGCCTTCCTGCGCCAGGACCCCGATAATATCATGGTCGGCGAGATCCGTGATCTGGAAACCGCCACCATCTCCATGCGGGCCGCCCTGACCGGCCACACGGTGCTCTCTACGCTGCATACCAACGATGCCACCAGCGCCGTGACGCGACTGATCGATATGGGGGTCGAACCAAGCCTGATCTCCGCCACCCTGCGATGCTCCCTGGCCCAGAGACTGGTGCGCCGGATCTGCTGCGAGTGTAAGGTTTCCTATGCCCCGCCGGAAAAACTCCTCGGGGAGTTCGGCATTCCTGCGGCACATAACATGGAATTTGTCCAGGGCAAGGGGTGTCCGGCCTGCCACTACACCGGCTTTAACGGTCGTCTGCCGATCGTGGAGCTCTGGATTCCCACGCGTGAGGAGCTGCTGCTGCTCAATCGCCGCCCTGACAATCTCTCGCTCCGGAATGCTGTTTTTTCAGTTCCCGATCGATTGACCATGATCGACGACGGCTTTCGTCGCGTCCAGGCCGGTGAAACAACCCTTGAAGAGCTCCTGCGGACAGTCCCCTATGAACAGATCGAGGCGGGCCGGGGCAGTATCGCCAGAAAGCTGGCAGCGCCCGGAGCATCCTGGCAGGGGTGAGGACAGGAGGACACCATATATTTTTAATGTAACGCAACTTTTTTGAGGCAATTACCTGCAAACGATGGTATAGAGATGCGTATGTAATATCCCGTTTTATTTCTCCGTATATATATTCAGATTTAGGAATGTAATGAGTAAGTCGATTTGGATAAGTGCGTTGTATTTGCTCGCATCCCTCCTGATTAGCGCCGGAGTATTGTGTTTTATTTTTTTCAACAGTTATCAATCGGATCACCATCTGCAGCTCATGGCAGGGGTGGCCTTGCTGCTATTTTTCACGATTCTCTGTGGGAACCTCGTGTACTACCAACAATCCCTGAAACAGGCCAAACATAATCTGGACGAAGCGCAGCAACTGGCGGCACTCGGCAGTTGGGAACGCGATCTGGTCAGCGGCAAAGGCTACTGGTCCGAGAACCATTACCACTTGTTCGGCCTGCAGCCGGGTACTACGGCGCCCAGTCTGGACGATTTCTTTGCCATGATCCATGCCGACGACCGGGAGCAGGTACGTGAGACTGTAACAGCGGCCATCAGAACCGGCGCCAGTTATGAAACAACCTATCGCCTTGCCCATGACAGGGACAAGCGCATCTTTGTCAGTCGCGGCAAGGTCGTGTGTGATGCCAGCCGAAAACCGGTCAGCGTGGTCGGGACCGTTCAGGATGTCACTGAAAAATATGAACGGGAGCGCCTGCGCGAGGAGCTGCTCCAGCAGAAGGATGTGCTGATCACACGCCTGGGACACGACCTGAAAACCCCGCTCACTCCCTTGGTGGCGCTGCTGCCCCTGATACGCACCCGCATTGCTGACGGCAAGTTGTGTGACCTGATCGACATCTGCATCAGGAACACGAACAATATCAGGGAGCAGGTCGACCAGACCATCCGGTTTTCCCGGCTCAGTTCCACCGGCGGTCCCGGTCTATTGGTGACGGATGTCGTGCTTGCCAGTGCGGCTGATGATGCTGTCGCGGGCCTGAAAGATATAGCCGGCGCCCGCTCTACCGTCATCGAGAACCGTATCGCGCCCGGCATGCTGGTACGGGCCAACATGCAAGAGCTGGAAGAGGTCCTGAGCAACCTGATCAGCAATGGGGTGAAATTCTCCGTTCCAGGCTCCTTCGTCAGAATAGATGCCCACCATGCAGACGGCCAGGTGACCGTTATCGTCAGTGACAACGGTATCGGACTGTCTGCGGATGAACAGTCCCATATCTTCGATGAGCTCTACAAGGCCGACCCTTCTCGTCACGAACTCGGCTCATCCGGTCTGGGACTCGCCATCTGCCGGAAGATCGTCGAACGCCATGGTGGCCGTATCTGGGCTGAAAGCCCCGGCAAGGGGCAGGGCACATCCATCAGCTTCACACTGTCTGAAGGAGTATCTACATGAACGCACGAGAGCTGGTACCTGCTACGCCCGCACGGGTGATGGTGGTTGACGACGAGGAATGCATCCGGCACACGCTGTTTGAACTGCTCTCGGCCGAGGGGATCGGGACTGTCACCGCTGATGGTGCGGTCGAATGTCTGCGCCTGATGCGGGCTGGCTTCCGGGGCGTCATTCTGATGGATGTCATGATGCCCGGTAAAAACGGCTGGGACACCATCCGCGAGATACAGACCTGCGGGCTGCTGGAGGGCAATATCATCTCGATGCTGACGGCCATGGATTTCCCCGATGAACGGATGGAGGGACTGCAGGAGATCGTTGTGGATTATATTACCAAACCTTTTGACCCGGCAGTGCTGATCTCCGCGGTACGGAAGTATCTTGGATATCTCGATCAGGTACGAGGCGGAAACTGAATGGCGGCTTCCGGCAACATAGTCGTGATTGGCTCCTCCACCGGCGGCCTCAAGGTACTGGAGGAAATGTTCCGGCGCCTGTCCGTGTTGAAGGCGTCTGTCCTGATCGTCCAGCATATTACTCCGGCGATTGACCAGGCCTTTGTCAGCTCTCTGGCCCGGATTTCGAAGATGCCGGTCGTGCTGGCACACGATGGACTGGCTCTCCAGCAGGGTCAGGTTGTACTGGCGCCGGGCGGGGTGCATCTGTATCTGGTCCGGAACCAGATCGTACATCTGGCAGCGGGAGAAAAGGTGAATTCGGTCTGTCCCTCCATCGATGTAACCATGAAAACACTCATACCGGCCAGCGGCATGAAGGTTACCGGGGTTATACTGACCGGGATGGGCTGTGACGGCGCTTCCGGTATCACACATATCAAGCAGATCGGTGGTATTACTATCGCCCAGGACCAGAAAACAAGCGTCATCTACGGCATGCCCAAGGCCGCTGCCGAAACCGGCAAGGTTGATTTCGTACTGCCGACCGACCGGATCGCTGATAAATTGAATGGACTTTTCGGGTAAGATTTCATCTGCAACACGCAAAGGAGCGACTCAATGAGTATCACCCGTTTCAAAAACTGGCGGATTCAGTACAAGATCATGTTCATCACGGTAGCGAGCGTGGCTGTCATGCTGGGGGGGCTGTTCTTTTACCTTTTGCCGATGATCGAGGGCAAGATCGTGCGGGAGAAGGAGGACGCCACCCGCCATGTCGTCGAGGCCTCCATGGCAATCATTGAACAACACGACGCCGACGCCAAAGCCGGCAAGATGCCGCTGGAACAGGCCAAGAAGGAAGCGGCCGAGATCATCTCCAAGATCCGCTATGAGAAGAAGGAATACCTCTGGATCAACGACCTGCACCCCACCATGATCATGCACCCCATAAAACCGGAACTGGATGGCAAGGACCTCTCCGAGATCAAGGACCCGCAGGGCAAACTGCTCTTTGTGGAATTTGCCAGGGTGTGCAAGGAGAAGGGGGGTGGTTTTGTCGATTACATGTGGCCCAAGCCGGGTGAAAAGGATCCGATGCCCAAGATATCCTATGTCCAGCTCTACCAGCCTTGGGGCTGGGTGCTGGGCAGCGGCATCTATATCGACGACGTCCAGAAGGACGTCAGCGCAGTTAAATGGACCTTTCTGGGCCTGAACCTGTTTGTGGCCCTGTTCAGTCTGGTTCTGGCCTGGTCCGTCAGTCGCGGCATCACCCGGACCCTAGGGTATGTGGAAAGCAACCTGGAAGAGATGTCCAGCGGTGGCGGCGACCTGACCCGGCGTCTCCATATCGAACGCGAAGACGAAACCGGGGCCCTGGCGCGCTCCTTCAATCGCTTCCTGGACAACCTGAAGGAGATCGTGGTGCGTATCAATCAGAATGCGGTCGATGTGGCCGCGTCGGCGGAACACCTCAATTCGACCTCGGCCACCATCGCCAGGGGGACGGAAAAGGCCGCCTCCCAATCGACCTCGGTGGCCATTGCCTGCGAGGAGATGGCGGCCACGTCGGCCGAGATTGCCCAGAACTGCATCAGGACCGTCGAGATATCCAACCGCGCCACCCAGACCGCCCTGAACGGCTCCGAGGTCGTCAGCCACGCCGTGCAGAGTATCCAACGCATCGCCGCCAAGGTTCAGCAGAGCGCCAAAACGGTCGAATCGCTCGGTACCCGTTCCGAGCAGATCGGCAATATCGTCGGCACCATCGAGGACATCGCCGACCAGACCAACCTGCTGGCCCTGAATGCCGCCATCGAGGCGGCCCGGGCCGGGGAACAGGGCCGCGGCTTCGCGGTCGTGGCCGACGAGGTGCGTGCCCTGGCGGAGCGCACCACCAAGGCGACCCGCGAGATCGGCGAGATGATCAAGACCATCCAGCAGGAGACCCGCTCGGCCGTGAGTGCCATGGAGGAGGGGGTCCAGGAGGTCGAGCGCGGTACCGAAGATGCCTCCCGTTCCGGCAAGGCCCTGGAGGAGATCCTCAGCCAGGTGGGAGACGTCACCAGTCAGATCAACCAGATCGCCACCGCAGCCGAACAGCAGACCGCCACCACCCACGAGATCAGCAAGAGCATGCACGAGATCACGGGGGTCGTCAGCGATGCCTCCAACAGTTCGCAGGACACCGCGGGTGCCGCCAGCCAACTCGCCAACATGGCCGAGGAACTCAAGCGGATCGTGGCCCAGTTCAGGATGTAAGCAAGCGCGTTAACCGCAAAAAGAAAGCCCCGTCAGGTTGTTTACCGGCGGGGCTTTCTTTTTACAGTTGTTGTGATCACGGGTCGTGCGTCATTCATCAGGTAGAACCTTGCCAATCAGGCGGATAAAGCGCTCAGGCACGCCGGAAGTAAAGGTCAGTCGTTTACCGTTGACCGGATGCCGGAATGAAATCCTGGCGGCATGCAGCGCCAGCTGGGCGCCTGCGCGCTGTCCTCTGCCATACTTCGTATCGCCGGCGACCGGGTGACCCTGCTCGGACAGGTGTACCCGGATCTGGTGCTTGCGCCCGGTGAGGAGATGGATGTCCAGCAGGCTGAAACCGTTGCTCTCCTTCAGCACCCTGTAGGCCGTATGGGATAGCTTTCCTTGTGTGGGGTCAGGCGTGGAATAGACCGTAAAGGCGCTGTTTTCGGTCAGGTAGCTGCTGATGGTGCCCTGTCTCTCCTTCATGCGGCCATGTACAATTGTCAGATAATGCTTTTCGGTCTCCTGCCACTGTCCCTGCAAAATTTGTTTCACCGCCTCACTGCGGGCAAAGATCAGGATTCCCGAGGTCTCCCGGTCCAGACGGTGGACGATGTATACCCGGTTTCGGGAGCGGGGATCCCCTTTGCGGACATACTCGTTAAGGATGGTATGGACCGTTCGGGTCTTGTCCCGCTCTGTCCCCATCGTCAGCAGGCCGCACGGTTTTTCCACCACGATCACGTCTGCATCTTCATACAGTATTTCTATCCCCTTGGGGCGGTATTTAGCGCGAAGCGGTGTCGTGTGTGCAGCCATATCGGATCTGTTCCCCTTGCCTCAAATCTGTTCGTGTCTCCTGCGGATGCGGACGTGCCGCCGACATCACTGGTCAGGAGCCTTCACTGTCGACAGGTGCCGATGGATCCTTCCGTACAAATTTTTCCATCCGTCCAGATCGCCCCGCCCAACCTTACCCCGGCCAGCTGGATCCTGCCGAGCTTCGCGCCGCTCAGATTCGCGCCACTCAGGTTGGCCCCGGTCAAGGTCGCGCCACCCAGATTGGCCGCTCTCAGGTCTGCTCCGGCCAGATCCGCGCCGCTCAGATTGGTAGTGATCAGGGTAGCGGCGTGTAGATGGGCCCCACGCAGGTCGGCTCCGCTCAGGTCGATCCTGCTCAGGTTGGCTTCGCTGAGATTGGCACCGCCAAGCTTCAACCCGGCCGTGTTGCGGGCCCTGGTCAGGCTGGTGGCGGCCAGATTGGCACCGGCCAGATCCGCCCCGCTGAGGTCCGTTTCAATCAGTTCGGCGCCGGCCAGATTGGCATGCTGCAGATTGGTGCCACTCAAGCGCGCTTCGCTCAGATCGGCTTTACTCAAATCGGCTTTGCTCATGTCCATGCCGCTCAGATTGACCCTGACCAGGTTGGCGCCATGCATGATGACACCGCCCAGATGCACCTGCTCCAGGATTGCTCCGCGCAGGTCCGCCCGGCTCAGGTCGGCAAAACTCAGAGAGGCCTGGCTCAGGTTGGCGCCGGCCAGATTGACGCCGCTCAGGTTCGCCATGGCAAGCATGGCCCGGCTCAGGTTGGCCATGCCCAGATTGGCATCGCTCAGGTTGGCGGCACTCAGGTCGGTAGCACTCAGGTCGGCCCCGTTCAGATCCGTACCGCTCAGGTTGGCGGATTCCAGGTTGGAGGATTTCAGGACCGCACTGGCCAGATTGATGCCGCGCAGGTCCGCTTCACTCAGGTCGCAGGCCGTGCAGCTCTGGACGGTCTTCACCTGGGAGAGGTGCGAGTTGTTGCAGGCGGACACCGGGGCAGCGGACAGGGCATACAGCAGGGCGGCTGCCAGCAGGGTGATGCTTCGGATTAGATTGGTTCTTCTCATGGTCAATCCCCCAGCATGCGCGCAAAGAAATCCTCAGCAATTGTAGCTGAGTCCGGCATGTTGTTTCCGCTGTCGCTTGAAGTATCGTTGAGCAGGTGCGCCGGTATTTCGGCCAGAAAACGGCTCGGTTTGCGCTCCTCCACCGCGCCATATTTACGCCGGGTCAGGCAGCGCGAGATGGTCAGATGCTTGCGGGCCCGGGTGATGCCGACATAGCACAGCCGGCGTTCCTCGGCGCAGGTCGGGTCCTCCTCGACCGAGCGCTTGTGCGGCAGCAGCTCTTCCTCCATCCCCACCAGGTAGACGTGCTCGAACTCCAAGCCCTTGCTGGAGTGCAGCGACATCAAGGTAACGGCATTTTTGCCATGCTCTTTTGCGTCGTCGGACTCCTGCTCGTCCATCAGAGAAATCCGCTCCAGAAATTCCGACAAGCCGGCCCGCGGGTTCTGCTCCTCAAAAATAGCCAGTGAGTTGACGATCTGCTCGATATTCTCGATCCGCTTTTTGGCCTGGCTGACGTCGTTCAGGGTGCGGTAGATCTCGTCCTCGATGCGCAGGCGATTGAACAGGGCGTTGGTCTGGGCCCCCAGTCCGGATCTGCTGTCAAAGCCGTCGATGACCGCTTTCATCATGCTATGGAAAGCCGTCACCGTCTTGCGGGCGGATTCGGACATGCCGGTGATCTCGCCCACGCGCTGCAGGGCCTCGAAGAGCGGGCAGTCCTGTTCCATGGACCACTGGTTGAGGCGCAGCAGGGTGGTGTCGCCGATCCCGCGGCGGGGGAAGTTGATGATCCTGAGCAGCGAGGCTTCATCACCCGGATTGTCGATCACCCGCAGGTAGGCAATGGCGTCCTTGACCTCCTTGCGTTCGTAAAACTGTTGTCCACCCACCACCACATAGGGGATGCGCTCCATGCGCAGCTTCTCCTCAAAGGCCCGGCTCTGGGCATTGGAGCGGTACAGGATGGCGAAATCCGACCAGGAGAGTTTGTCCCGGAACTGCTCCATCATCATCCCTTCGACGATTTTGCCAGCCTCTTCAAGCTCGCTGTCCGCCACGACCAGGTCGATCTCACGCCCCTGGCCGCTGGCGGTCCAGAGTGACTTGTCGGTGCGCAGCGGGTTGTTGCGGATGACGCTGTTGGCGGCATCCAGGATCGAGCTGGTGGAGCGGTAGTTCTGCTCCAGCTTGATGACCTTGCAGGCGCGATAGTCGTGTTCGAAATTGAGGATGTTCTGCACCTCGGCCCCGCGCCAGCCGTAGATGGACTGGTCGTCATCGCCCACCACGCAGAGGTTGCCGTATTTCCTGGCCAGCAGCGAGATCATCAGGTACTGGGAGGCGTTGGTGTCCTGGTATTCGTCCACCATGATATAGCGGAAGCGTTCCTGCCAGAAGGTCAGGATAGTCGGGACGGACTGGAGCAGCCCGACCGAGAGCATGATGATGTCATCAAAATCGATGGCGTTGAAGCCCTTGAGCAGTTCCTGGTAGCGGGGATAGATGACGGCCACGGCGAAGTCGAGCGGGTCGCTGGCAGAGGGGCTGAACTCCTTGGGGCCGATCAGCTTGTTTTTCAGCGCGGAGATGCGCCACAGGAGGCGGTCCGGGTCGATAGCCTTGGGGTCGATATCCCGTTCGCGCATGGCCTGGCGCAGGACACCGGACTGGTCCGAGGTGGAATAGATGGAGAAATTGGGTTTGAAGCCCAGGGCGCGGATATCGCGGCGCAGGATGCGCACCCCCAGGGAGTGGAAGGTGGAGACTACGATGCCGTCGGCCAGGCTGCCCGCCATGCCGGTCACCCGTTCGCGCATCTCCTTGGCCGCCTTGTTGGTAAAGGTCACCGCCAGGATGTTCTCGGCCGGGACCCGTTTGTCTTTCAGCAGATGGACGATGCGGGTGGTGACGACCTGGGTCTTGCCGGAACCGGCCCCGGCCAGGATCAGCAGGGCGCCTTCGGTATGAAGGACCGCCTGTCGCTGCGGTGGATTGAGTCGTTTCATAATCCCTCAACCAACCTCGGCGAATTCCCTGACGCGAAATTCGGCGCCAAGCTCTTCGGCCACGCGCCGGCAGGCATCCATGTCAATACCCGGAATGGTGACCGCGCTGGCCGTCACCTGCGGAATATGGTGCTGCGCCTCGCGGATGAAGCTGCAGACCGCCTCGAACCCGGCTGCGCCGAAGGGCGTGTTGCAGATCTGTTCGTAGCTGGCGGCATCGGGCGCGTTCAGGCTGATCGATATGCTGTCCACCAGGCCGGCTAGTTCGGGCAGGATATTGCGGCCATGGACCAGGTTGGCCTGGCCGTCGGTATTGATGCGGATGCGGTAACCGCGTCCTTTAAGCTCTGTGGCCACCTGTTTGACCAGCTCCAGCCTGGTGAGCGGTTCACCGTAGCCGCAGAAGACGATTTCGTCGATCCCGTGCGGTTGTCCCACCGCCTGCATGATCTCTTCCAGGGATGGTTCGCCGTCCAGCAGCAGGTTGTGCCCCTTGACGGTGAAGTTGTCGAACTTCGCGCAGAAACTGCAGCGGTTTGAACAGTGGTTGGTGATATTGAGGTACAGGGAATTGCGGATCTTGTAGGCAATCTTGGCGGATTGATCCCACAGGCGGATCCCGAACAGATCGCGCACGTTCTTGGTGGTAATCCGGGCCACATCTTCCAGGGTAAGCCCTTTGACCTCGGCCACCCGCTCGGCGGTCAGGCGGGTATAGGCCGGTTCGTTGCGTGTGCCGCGGTGCGGAACCGGCGTCAGGTAGGGACAGTCGGTCTCCACCAGCATGCGGTCGATGCTGGTGGCGCGCACCACCTCACGCAGGGCCTGGTTGCTCGGGTAGGTGATGGTGCCCGGAATGGAGATATAGAAGCCCAGGGCCAGTGCCTCGGCCGCCAGGGCGCTGTCGCCGGAAAAGCAGTGCAGCACGCCCTGTCGCGCCTGTTCCTCGCGTAGACAGGCCAGCACCTGCTGGTGGGCGTCCCGGTCATGGACGATGACCGGTTTATCCAATTCAACGGCCATGCGCAGGAACGTCCTGAAGACCCGTTCCTGGTCAACACGGGGCGACCGGTCGCGGTAGAAATCCAGGCCGATCTCGCCGATGGCAACGACCTTGCTGCTGGAGAGCGCCAGGTCACGGATCACACCGTAGCAGGCATCGCTGACGCGGCCGGCATCGTGGGGGTGGATTCCAACGGCAGCGTAGATCTGGGGATATTTGGCAGCCAGTTCAACCGCTTGCCGGCTCGATTCGATATCGGTGCCGACGACCAGGATTGCTGCTATTCCGGCGTCAGAGGCCCGCGTGAGCATCTCGTCGAAGTCGGCGGTGTAGTCGCTGTAGTAGATATGTGCATGTGAGTCGATCAAAGCAATGGTGCTGTTCATAGGCAGGCGGTTTCTCCATAGATAATATTCATTCCGTACTTAGGTTGCCGGTCAGCATGCCACAGCACGAACATCGGGCGGCAATTCTCAGGCCGCCAACGGGCAGCGTCCCAGGCGGATATGCTCCTGCAGTTCGTACTCAAAGTGGCGCAACAAGCCATCCACCGGTCCCATGGCGCCGGGCGCCAGGGCGCAGAAGGCATAGTTCAGCAGTTTGACGTGCTCCCGCAGGATATCGATATCACCCGTTTTGCCCTGTCCGGCCTCGATCCGTTCCAGGATGTGCTGCACAAAGGGCAGTCCCTCGCGGCAGGGGGTACACCAGCCGCAGGATTCACGGGCATAGAAGCGGGTCAGGTTGAGGGTGGCCGCCACCATGCAGGTGCTCTGGTCGAAAACGATGATGCCGCCGGTTCCCAGGCGAGAGCCGGCCTTGGCCACCGGATCGAAATCCATGGGAACCGGCCAGTGTTCTTGCGTAAAATAGGGGGTCGAGGCACCGCCGGGAATACAGGCCTTAAAGGTGCTGCCGGCCCGCATGCCGCCGCAGGGACCGTCGATGATCTCGCCCAGGGTCATACCCAGCGGCAGCTCGAAACATTCCGGCACGCGCACATGACCGCTGATGCAGAACAGTTTGGTGCCGGCCGCCTCGGACGTGGCCGCCTGGGCCTTCCACCAGGCCGGGCCATTGCTGATGATCGCCGGAAGATTGGCCAGGGTCTCCACGTTGTTGACCACGGTCGGTTGACCCCACAGCCCTTTGATGGCAGGGAAGGGGGGCTTGGCGCGGGGATTGGCGCGGATGCCTTCCAGGGCGTTCATCAGGGCGGTTTCTTCGCCGCAGATGTAGCGTCCGGCCGACAGGTGCAGCTCCAGTTTGAGGCTGAAGCCGGAATTGAGGATGGAATTTCCCAGCAGACCGGCCTGCTGGGCCTGGGCAATGCCGTGGCGCAGATTCTCGGCGGCCAGCTCATAGCCGCGCCGGATAAAGATGAAGGCGTGTTCGACACCCAGGGCATAACTGGCCAGGGCCATGCCTTCGATCAGCAGGTAGGGATTCTTTTCCAGCAGCACGCGGTCTTTGTAGGTGCCCGGTTCCATTTCGTCGCAGTTGCAGATCAGGTAGCGCGGTCCGGGCAGATCGCGGGGTACGAACGACCATTTCTTGCCGGTCGGGAAACCGGCGCCCCCGCGCCCGCGCAGCCCGGAGTCGATGGTCGCCTGCTGCACCTCGGCCGGCGACATGTCCGCCAGTGCCGTGCGCAGGGCCGAGAAACCGCCTGCGCTGCAGAATTCGTCGAAGGTCACGGTCCGGTCGGGCCGGTTATGTTTAAAGAGGATCTGTTCCATAATCTCAGTTTCAGACAGCCCGGCGGCGCAGTCGGGCTGCAGGTTTCATGTCAATGCTCGTTCTCAGGGGAGTTGCGCCCGCCATCGTCACAAGTGTCAGTTGCACTCTACCATTACCACGGCACTCAGGCAAGCGCCCTTACCGCTCGGAGCCTCAAATGTCTAGAGCGTCCAAGATCAAGACATGATGAACACTGGCTGCATATAGGTATGATAACCATCGGCAAGATTATTTTCGCGCCGCACCTTATGCTCGCCACCAAGTCCACTCCTTCAAACCTATTAATATCATTATGCTAAATTCACTTCACATACCCCCTTGACATCTAAGATATGGGTACTTATCTATTTGTTCAGAAAGTCACCTATCGAAAGGAGGTAATCCACATGGCAACCTGGGATGTATTCAAAGAACTGGACACTCTGAGAAGGGAAATAGATGAGGCGTTTCGAGGCGCAGGCTATAACAGGCCGTTTGGCTCGACGTTCCTTTCGCCGGTAACGACCCGTCGTTTTCCGCTGGTCAACTTCAGCGAGGACGAAGGGCGTGTCTACATCGAGGCTCTGGTTCCCGGAGTTGATCCGAAGGATGTCGATCTGTCCGTGCTGCGGAATACGGTCACCATCAGCGGGGAGCGCAAACCGTTTGTCGAAAAAGAAGGCCAGATCGTGCACCGCTCTGAACTCGGCTCAGGCAAGTTCTCCCGCACGCTGGAGCTACCGGTAGACATTGATCCTGAGAAGGTCTCAGCCCAATGCAAAGACGGTATCATGCAGATCACGCTGGACAAGGCCGAACATGCCAAGCCGAAAAAAATTGAAATCAAATTATCGTAAAACGTACGAGCTCATCCAGAAAGGAGGTAATGATCATGGCAACCGACAGCATGACGGAAAGAAATGACGAACGGAATATTCAAACTCGTGAAGAGACCCGGTCGAACGAAAAATATATCCGCCCGGCGGTGAATATCATCGAGACCGAAGAAGGACTGGTCCTTACTGCTGACATTCCCGGTGCTTCCAAGGATGCTCTCGATGTGAATGTGGAAAAAGGCATCCTGACTATCAGCGCACCGGCTCAGCATGCCACGCAGGGAACCTCTGCATATCGTGAATTCGAACTGGCAAATTACTACCGTCAATTCACGATCCCGGAAAGCCTCGACCATGAGAAGGCCCATGCTGATTATGCTAACGGCATTCTGACCCTGCGGGTACCAAAGGCGGAAGTCGCCAAACCAAAGCGCATCGCCGTTCAGGTCGGCTAAGAGAGGAGTCTGGCGGAGAATAAGGTGGCATAGCTAGGGCACCTCCTGATTGTGCTTTGCAAGCTTGGACGTTTTACTGAGCATATCGGAAGGTTTTTGCATCCGCTGATTCAGGGGGCGCCTTTTATATGATTATCAAGTCTCAACTTCTGATAATATCAAGAGTTGAGACCCCTTTACGTTCGTGCTATTGAACCCACAAGCACAATTCATAACTTCCGCTTTCCTGCAGAAGGTGCCAAGCCAACGGTTCTAGAGGCACAACAGAGACACTGCTGAATATCATTCCGAAGTATTACCTCGGCAAATAAATATATGAACTAATGCCGGTTTATGCTATAGTCCTTGCATGGAAAAAACTGATTCGCGAACCCTTAGTCAAGATGTCCAGGAAGCCCAGCGTCTCCAGATTATTCG
>JAJXYO010000030.1 GCA_021780495.1 Deltaproteobacteria bacterium | reverse complement strand
TTGATTCTTTTGTAGCCGGAATACCGGCCATGTTGCAACGGATGCTGCTAATTCCGGCCTGGAAATACTGACTCAGAGCGTATAAACAAAAGCGTTACCACCGCTTATGTCGGTGCGAAAGTTGAGTAACTAACCGGAGAGAGGCCGTGTCCGTCATGGCCTCTGGAGACACAGGATGCTGTTTCATTCTCTAACGCAGGTAAAAGCTACTGGTGGTGGGAGCGGATTAAGTTGACCAGTAGATTGATCGGTTCCAGCCCCTGTAGCTCTCTGGAGAGAGTCAACCATCAATGAGCCATGTACAACTTCTGTGTATTTAAAATTATAGTATCGCAGGTAGAAAGTACCATCTACTTCATTCAAAGCTCCAGACTGAACCCCCCAATTCCACAAATAAAATAAACCGTCAACAACAGTCATGCCCTGAAAACTCATCCATGACTCTGAAGTGCAATAATACACACCATCATATCTGTGAGTAGATGCAGATGAATTTACAGTAAATTCGACAGGAGTAACTCCCTCAACGGCGACATTGATCATCAGAGTCCCTGCGGAATGAATATAGCCTGACCAACTTGCATAGCCAAAACTATCAGTTTTTACGATTGTCATCACATCTGGCTTACCTGTACCTGTAGAATTAACCTTCAATACGGATAAGGGATTTAGGTAAAAACTCCCGGTTGACGATGAAAAAGTTACCAATGTGTTCGAAACAGGATTACCAAGTACATCTGTTACTTTGACTACTAATGGTTGTGACAACAATGAATGTTGGTTTACGTTTTGAAAATCCCCAGATACTTTTGTAATCTGCGTTGCCGCACTAACTGGTACTTGAGCTGTTGCATTAATGGTTGCGAGGTTGAGACCAGCTACTGCAGCGCTTAATGTCTGGTTTCCGACCAACTGTCCGAGAGTCCATGTTGTTGTGGCGGTTCCTAAAGCATCCGTAGTAACAGATTCGGGAGATGCTGAACCGCCATTGTCTGCTAAGAACGTTATTAAGATGTTTGGTACGGGATTACCATATGAGTCTGAAACAACGATCGTTATCGGGGACGCTAGAGGTTGAAGTCGAGTTCCACTCTGACCGTTGCCTGAAGATATGCTGATCGACTGAGGAGGTCCTGCACTAGCAACCGCATCAAAAGCAGTAAAAACAACTGCTTTTCCTGATGAATCAACCGCGCTTATCTCAAGCCTGTTGACTCCTGCAGTAGTCCCCAGCGTCCAACGTTCTCTGACATAACCGTTTGCATCTGAGGTTGCGGCACCTGCAGACACACTTCCACCGCCTGAAACTACATTAAAGTTAACGAGTTGGCCGGCTATTGGCTGCCCCTTACTGTTCTTAATCAAGGCCACCAGCGTATTGTGGAGTTCTGTACCGACAGCTGCTATTTGATTGTTTCCATCAATAACAGTAACCGTTGAGATCACCTTGTCAGTTGTTGCAGTTGTTGGACCTCCACTGTTAACGACTCCTATTTTATTTTTTTCAGTAAACCAGAGATTACCGTCAGGACCGGATGTGATACTGCTTGGATTACTCGCAGCTGTTGGAACGGTATACTCGGTAATCACTCCTGTCGGAGTGATCTTTCCTATTTTATTGCCATTTGTTTCTGTGAACCAGAGATTGCCGTCAATACCGGATATGATACCAGCCGGTCTACTCCCAACCGTAGGAATAGAATACTCGGTGATTACTCCCGCGGTGGTTATCCTTCCGATTTTATTGCCATTTAATTCTGTGAACCAGAGATTTCCGTCAGGGCCAGAAGTAATTTTCCAAGGAGTACACTTATTGGTTGGAACGGGATACTCAGTGATTATTCCTGCAGTGGTAATTTTTCCAATATAGCCAAATTCATCTGCAAACCAGAGATTGCCGTCAGGACCGGCTGTAATGCCATTTGCCCCCCCCCCAATGTGGGAATTGTATACATGGTGATAACACCAGATGTGGTAATTTTTCCAATAAATCCACCAAGTTTAGTAAACCAGAGGTTGCCATCAGGACCGGATGTTATATCGCCCACAAAACTAGCGACATACATGGTGATCACCCCTGACGTGGTTATCTTACCAATATAACCACCAATATCAGTAAACCAGAGATTACCGTCAGGACCAGAAGTAATATTATATGGAGAACTCCCGACCACAGGAACGGCATACTCGGTGATTACTCCACCCGTTGTGATTTTTCCGATATATCCTTTTCCATCTGTATACCAGAGATTGCCGTCAGGCCCGGATGAGATAGCGTTTGGAGCGCTCCCAGACGCGGAGATGGCATACTCAGAGATTGAACCGGTTGGCGTGTGATCATTTCCACATCCGGCCAGTGATATACTAATGATCAAACAAATTGATACGGCAAAGCTCAGCAGTAATCTCATAATTTCCTCCATTTATTGCCTGTCAGCCGGGTAGAATGTGGGAACTCCCGCGGAGTCGGCCTGCACAACAGTTCGTCCGGTTCCGTATACGGCGGTTCATGAAACGCGATGTAGTCGCATAGACTGATTCTGAAGCGATATCAGACCAAGGTTTGTATTCAGAGTAACATCCTAATTATTTCTACTCAATTAAACATGCCCCCCCCGATCTTTATCAAAAACAAAAAACCGCCAAAACCGGCATAATTACCAGTTCAGCGGCCTTTATTATTGTCTGTTTGTCCCATCATTTGTATATCTCCACCATATAGCATATTGCCGATTATAAGGATCAATTCGTTAAGGAACCAAAATTTGCCTCACTCTACCCCACCACCACCCGCCTGTCAAAGGAAACCATGGACATCCCATCCCGCTCCGTGGATGGATCCGGGCACGAATGCAGCGATAACATCTTACCATTCCCGTGGTATAATAACGGTATCTGAACGACGTAATCACGTCAAAGGAGACCATATGAGAGCTGCACGAGTAGCATTGTGCGGGATGGCGGTGATCATGCTTGCCATGCCCGTGATGCCGACGGGGATACTGGCGCAGGAAGCCGGCGATGTCGATCAGTCCTACCGCTTCAACAGGGAAGAACTGGCCCAGATGCTGGCGCCGATCGCGCTCTACCCCGATGCCCTGACCGCCCAGATCCTGATGGCGTCCACCTATCCGCTGGAGGTGGTAGAGGCGGACCGCTGGCGCAGCCGAAACAGCGGGCTGAGCGAAAGCGAGCTGGACAGCGCCCTGCAGGACAAGCCTTGGGACCCCAGCATCAAGGCGCTCTGCCACTTTCCTCAGATCCTTTCCTCCATGAGCGAAAAACTGGACCAGACCCTCAAACTGGGGGATGCCTTTCTGGGGCAGGAGCAGGAGGTCATGGCCACGATCCAGGAACTGCGCCGCAAGGCCCAGGAACTGGGGCACCTCAACAACACCGCCGAACAGAAGGTGATTGTGGATCCGGATGCTATCCGGATCGAACCGGTCAACCCGGACGTGGTCTACGTACCGGTCTATGATCCGGCCTACGTCTACGGTCCCTGGTGGTATCCGGACTATCCCCCCTATTACTGGTATTACCCGCCCGGCTTCTACAGTGGGGCCTACGTCAGCTTCAGTCCCGGCATCTACCTCGGTTTCGACCTCTTCTCCTGGGTCCGGTTCGACTGGAGGGTGCATCGTATCCATGTGGATATCGACCGGACCGGCAGGTTCAACCGCCAGCGTTTCGACCGGCGGGATGATGGGGGGTTCTGGCGGCACAACCCGCGACACCGCCGGGGGGTTGCCTACCGCGACATGCGAACCAGCGAACGCTACGGATCGCGGCCGACCCGGATAGAACCATACAACCGGGAACGCCGCGGCTATCCGCAGCAGCAGATCGACCGTCAACAGCGAACGCCACAGGTCGGCTCCCCGCGCGGGGATCGGGCGACACCCCCGGCGTTGCGCCAGGAACCGACCCGCCAGCGGCCGTCTGAAATCCGCCCGGAACGGATCGAGACACCCCGCTTCAGGACCGAAGGGCTCAGGCCGCAGCAACCGGTGATTCGCGAATCGTCCCCCTTCCGGGGGATCGGTGCAGGCAGTTTCGAGCGCAAGGCCGCTGAACGGGGCGGGATCAGCATCCGCAGCGGGCAGTTCCAGCAGCGGCAGGACTTTGGAGGCTCGCGCGGCGACGGTGGGCAGCAGCGCCGGGAAGATCGCGGCTCACGCGGCGGCCGGAGATGACGGCGCTCCGTTGCAGGCACTCTGACACCCCACAGGGAGGATGTATGTATACACCAGTGAACGCGCGCACGAAGGTCGCAGGGGGATGGCTGGCCGTGCTGGCCGGTATCAGCGCCCTGCTGCTGACGGTAATTCTCGCCGCCGATTGCCAGGCGGCCGGCCTGCGACAGAAACGCTTTGCAACCCCCGAACAGGCGGCCCTGGCGCTGGTCGAGGCAGCCAAAAGCGATGATCTGAAGGGCATGCTGGCCATACTGGGACCGGGCAGCCGGGAGTTGATCTATTCGGGCGACGGTGTGGCCGACAACGCCGGACGTGACCGGTTTGTGGCGGCTTACGAGCAGAAGCACACCCTGGCAGTAAAAAACAGCACCACCCGTCTCCTGCAGATCGGCGCCGATGACTGGCCACTGCCGATCCCGATCGTCAAGAGGAAGAACGGCTGGGGCTTCGATGCCGGTAAGGGCAAGCAGGAGATCCTGAAGCGCAGGGTCGGCCGCAACGAACTGCGGGTGATCGAGGTGCTGGATGCCTATGTGGACGCCCAGCAGGAATACGCCAGCAAGGATTGCCGGGGGGGCGGGAAGGTGGAATTCGCCCAGTGCATTATCAGCTCCCCGGGCACCCATGACGGCCTGTACTGGGAAGACCGGAAGAGCGAGCAGCAGAGCCCGCTGGGACCGTTGATGGCACGCGCGGCCAGGGAAGGCTATGACACCAAAAACGGCAACCGGTCACCGTTCTACGGTTACTACTTCAAGGTCCTGACCGGCCAGGGACCCAGTGCCGTGGGGGGCAGTTACCAGTATGTGGTCAAGGGCAGGATGATCCTCGGCTTTGCCATGATCGCCTATCCGGCTGAATACGGCAATTCCGGTGTCATGACCTTTATGGTCAATCAGGCGGGTGTTATCTACGAGAAGAATCTCGGCAAGGGAACGCTCCGGCTGGCCGAGCGAACCACACTCTTTAATCCGGGCAAGGGCTGGAAAAAGGTGACACGGACGGAACCGTCCCGCCGGAAAATAGCCTCCCCGGCAGGGACGAAGCCGTAAGCGGGACAGACCGGCAGACGGTGGTGGCGAGGAACAGGCGGTGGACCAGGTGTGGCACGACAATCCGGGAGCCGGAAGTCAGGGGGCGCTGAGGCCTGAAATCCGGCGTAGCGCTTCGTCCGTTGAGCAGAAGATCGCCCCGGCGCGCTCCATCTCGTCCAGTGCCGTGTCCGAATCGCCTGCCGCCAGATCCACACCGGCGATGGCATCGGTCAGCAGCACGACCTCAAGCCCGGCTTTACGGGCATCCAGCACCGATGAACGAACACAATAGTCGGTTGCCAGTCCACCGACAACCAGCTGCTTCACGCGCAGACACGCCAGAATCTCCCCCAGCGGATTCCCGGCCGCGTCCTGGCCGGCGAAAGCCGAATAGGCATCCTCATCCGGATCGATGCCCTTGGAGATGACCACGGTCCCTGCCGGCAGGCGCAGGGCGGGATGAAAGGCGGCGCCGGGGGTCTCCCGCACGCAGTGGGGCGGCCAGATGCCGCCGGACCCGCTGAAATGCCTGGTGAGCGGCGGATGCCAGTCACGGCTTGCCAGGACCGGCAAGCCTGCCGCTGCAAAGCCTGCGGCCATCCGATTGAGCGGTTCGACCACCCGGTCCCCGCCCGGAACCGCCAGGGCGCCATCCGGACAGAAATCATTCTGTACATCCACAATCAACAGCGCCGCCCCTTTCTGCATGTCACACCACCTTTTTTCCGAGTTCATCGATCAACGAACCCTGGAGACATTTCAGCCGTTCCGAAATGGATACCTTGTAGATATGGGGGTTGATCAGCCGCAGGCAGCCGCTCGGCAGCAGGGATAGCTCACCCCGGCAGCGGTTTGCCATGCAATCCAGCGCTTCGGCAGCGGTCGTGCGCAGGCCGCCGGACATCACCACCCGGCGCAGATCCGTCATGCGGGCCGTTGCCGGCAGCGTGGTGCGCCGCAAGGGGTTGGTGGGATCATAGACCGTCTCCCCGCCCTGCGGCAGCTCATCAACCAGGCAGACCACATCCTGTATGAAACGGCCGCCGGGCTCCGCACACCTGAGAACGCGTTTTTTACCCGGCAGGGTGGATTTGGCAATATCGCCGGTAATCTTCAGCTTGGGCGTGCCATCGATCTCCACCAGCTTGTATACTCCGCCCAGGGCGCCGCCGCCTTCACCGGAGCAGGTCGCCAGCTTGGTGCCGACCGCGAAGATATCCACCTGTCCGGCTTCGCTGCGGATCGACTCGATCACGAATTCATCCAGATCATTCGAGACCACGATCTTCACCGCGCTGAAAGCGGCCTCGTCCAGCATGCGCCTGGCCTCGCGTGAAAGGTAGGCCAAATCGCCCGAGTCAATGCGGATGCCGCGCAGCTCATGCCCACGCTCGCGCAGCTCGCGGGCAACGGTGATGGCGTTCGGCAGGCCGCTTTTCAAGGTGTCGTAGGTATCCACCAGCAGGATGGTGCTGTCCGGAAACGTCTCGGCGTAGGCCCGGAAAGCGGCCAGTTCATCGGGAAAGGCCTGGATCCAGCTATGGGCCTGGGTGCCTCGCAGGGGTAGCCCGAACAGCTTGCCGGCCAGAACATTGCTGCTGCCATGACTCCCGCCCACACAGGCCGCCCGCGAGGCGGACAAGCCGCCATCCGGCCCCTGGGCACGCCGCAGCCCGAATTCGACCACCTCGGCGCCATTGGCGGCGTGGCAGATACGGGCCGCCTTGGTAGCCGTCAGGGTCTGAAAATTGATGATCGTCAGCAGGGCCGTCTCGACAAACTGGGCCTCCGCCAGGGTCCCTTCCACGGTCACAAGCGGCTCGTTGGCAAAGACCAGCGTACCTTCCGGCGGCGCCGTCACCCGGCCACGAAACCTGAAACCGCGCAGATACTCGATGAAACCCGGCTTGAACAGGCCCAGGCCGTCCAGGAATCCCAGGTCGTCTTCCGTAAAGCGCAGCTGCTCCAGAAAACCCAATGCCGGCTCAAGACCGGCAAAGACCGCATAGCCACCCTCAAAGGGGTTGTTGCGGAAATAGAGATCGAACACGGCCGGTTTGTCTGCCAGACCTTCTTCAAGGTAACCGGCCAGCATGGTCAGTTCATAGAGATCGGTCAGAAGTGGCGAGTGGCTCATATCAGTTCGGGAAATCGTAGTCATTGCTGAGATACAGCAAGACCGTCGCACAGGCCTCAGGCCCCGGCCCGGACATCGTAGCACATAACCCCGTCAAGAGCGGGTGGGCTCCCACGACGTGCAACGAATACGTAATGCCCTGGTTATGTATCGGGCCTTCTGCCCGGTGTCGATCTGAATTGCTCACGGTATCGTACAAGCGCGCCATGTATTCTCCCTTTTTGAGATCCGTTACAAAGCGGCCTCTCCACCCCAGCACGCTCTGCAATTTTTGAGTTCCGCCGGATACTGCACGTCTGCGACCGGCTTAACAGCGATTTTTTCATCCCAAAGCGTGCCGGTGCGGCGGGTCTGGCACCTCTTTCGCGATGTTGGCCACGGTAAGACGCGAGATGCAGACCAGCTTCTCCTGCTCGTTGAAAATCCTGATCTCCCAGACCTGGGTGGTCTTGCCCACATGAATGGGGGTGGTGATACCGGTTACCCAGCCGGCGCTTACCGGGCGGATATGATTGGCGTTAATTTCGAGGCCGACGATCCGCTGTGTCTCCCGGTCGATGCACATGCCGGCCGCAATGCTTCCCAAGGTCTCGGCCAGCGCGGCCGAGGCGCCGCCATGCAGAATGCCGGCGGTCTGTTTGGTCTTCGCGTCCACCGGCATCCGTGCCTTCACATAATCATCACCGATCTCCAGATATTCGATACCCAGCTGTTCCATCAGGGTATTCCGGGACCGCTCCCTGAGCTGATCCAGCGTTAGCGGGGATTTCCATGGTGCCATGTTTGCTGTTCCTTCTTCCTCGGTCAAAATCAGTTCTCTCGTGCTCTATTGTATTCATATCAAAACATGCGGCTGGCGGGTTGCGTGCGTGCGGCAGACGGGGGTGGGACCGGCGGTAACGGCGCTCCCTTTCCGGAGCTACGACGCCTGAACCGGCCGGACCGGTGCCCTGGCCATGCCCCTCTGCCTTCGGCAACAAGGCCCGGCACAGGGCGCCAAAGCATAACCCTTCGTTACTTGGCGCGCAAGTACTGATTGGGCCAGGCAACGTCCGCGTGCAGCACCGTGGCGGCATGGAGCGGCCAGTACGGGTCGCGCAGCATCTGGCGCCCCAGCAACACGGCATCGGCCTGACCGTTGGCGATGATCTGCTCGGCCTGGAACGGTTCGGTGATGTAGCCGACCGCGCCACTGGCAATCCCGGCTTCAGCCCGGACCCGGGCCGCAAAAGGGACCTGGAAACCGGGACCAAAGGGCACCGGCTCGTTCGGCACCGCAAAGCCGGAGGAGCAGTCGATCAGGTCCACCCCGATCTCCTTCAGCTGGCGGGCCAGGACCACCGACTGATCGATATCCCAGCCACCTTCCAGCCAGTCAGTGGCCGAAATGCGGACAAATAACGGCAGTTCAGCCGGCCATTCCTCCCGCACCGCCCGGGCAACCCGCAGGGGAAAGCGCAGCCGGTTTTCAAGGCTGCCGCCGTAGGAGTCGTCCCGGCTGTTAACCAGCGGCGAGAGGAACTCGTGCAGCAGGTAGCCATGGGCCATGTGCACCTCAACCACCTGAAAACCGGCGGCACAGGCCCTGCGTGCAGCAACGCGAAACTGGGCCTCGATCTCGTCCAGCTCCTGCAATGTCAGGGCGCGAGGGACGGGATGACCTGTATCGAAGGGCGTAGCGCTGGGACCAAGCGGCTGCCAGCCGCAGGCTTCTACCCCCAGGGGGCCGCCGCCCAGCCACGGCAGCGAGCACGACCCTTTGCGCCCGGCATGGGCCAGCTGGATCCCGGCCACGGCACCCTGCCCGCGTATGAAGCGCGTGATCGGCACAAAGGCCTCGGCATGGGCGTCGCTCCAGATGCCGCTGTCGTCCGGGCTGATGCGTCCCTCGGGGCTTATGGCAGTAGCCTCGACCATGACCAGACCCGCCCCGCCCACGGCACGGCTGCCGAGATGGACAAGATGCCAGTCGGTGGGTAGACCGTCACGGCTGGAATACTGGCACATGGGGGAAACAAAGATCCGGTTGCGGAACTGAAGGGACTTCAGGGTAAGGGGTGAAAACAGCATACTCATGGTTTGTCTCCATTGAAGGTAGTTTCAAACATCCCCGCAGAAGGAAGATCGTTCAAGGCAAGGCCGGCACCACCCCTGCCACCGCCGCTGAGGAGGGGGGATTCTGTCCGGTGGGCCGAGCTGGGTAACGGGCTATTCTGCCCGGGCGATAGACCTTACCCTTCCATCTCGCTATGCGGCAGATACAGGATTGTCCGGAAACGTTCCAGGTCGGAAACATGGTCATGGTCGGCCTCACTCAGCGACTTGAACAGTTTCTGCATGGATTCTTCCTTGAAATTCAGGGCGGTATGGACATGCAGATCGGCAAGTTTTTCTTCCATCTCAACCGCCTTTGAAACGGCTGACAAAAGGTCAGGCTTGTTGCTCTTTACATGAACTATGAGGTTCATGAGCTTGTGGTGGATGACATATGCCCGCTTCAGACTTTCCTTCGGCACTTCGAATTCAGCCTCCTTCATCAGCCGGAAGGCCAATGCAAACTGTTTCTGATGGTTTTCTTCCTCGAGGGCCGTTTTCTTCCAAAGATCGGCGGCTTCGGGAACATCTTCATACATCTTGCTGTAACAATGGTACAGATCTGCACACAGCCCTTCTATGCCCATGCATACTTCCAGGAAAAGTTTTCTGGTCATACCAGCCGTCATCTCGCTCATGGTTGTCTCCTCTGATCCGGACCAGGCTGCTGCAAGCTCGCCAACCACCCGGCACCTGTTTATAGACCTATCAACCGGATGGAGCGACACGGGCTTCACCACGGGCATATCAGCTTCTCATGGAGAGAAGCTTCCGCCTGTTTGCCGGCGCTCACCACCTGGCTTTATTAGTTTTTTAACATATCATTAGATATACCACCATTCAATATTTTATCTCGAAATTACTTCACGTCCGGCATAATTCCGCAGCATAGTGCGGATTCCGTCACATCTTGAGACCAGCTGGAGCATTCAGCATTTCCGATTACTCGCCCCAACAAACTAATGTCTTGTGATGGCAGCATGATTCCCTGTTTCTGGTTTTTCGGGATATTGGCAGTATAGTTGCTTTGATAGGGTGAAGCATCGCAGGCCATTGCCTGACAGTGGCGCTGACAATCAGCTTTTATATGATTTACTTATGCCACGATGAAGAGCAACATTACATTAAAGGAGATTATCATGAGCACAACAGCAATCGTTTTAATGTGGGTATGGTTTGTAGCAGCATATGCCGTTGTCAGCAGATGGCCCATGGGCAAGGAGTCCAATCGTCGCCGGGAGTTCTGGGCACGATACGAGGGCAAGTAATCCCGACCAGCTCTGGATGGCTCAGGGGGGGTACCTATGGCGTTGATGATAGATTCTGAACATAGCAGCCTGCTGCGATCGGCGCCGCGACTGTTCCAAATCCTGCGCGTACTCGCCCGGCACAAGTTTCTGGGGGCCTTGCGCGGCAAGGGACATTGGCCACCGCCACGTGAGGTACGGGAAACCTTCGAGGAACTGGGACTGGCTTTTCTCAAATTCGGGCAGGTACTCGCGATGCGGAGAGACCTGCTGCCGGCTGCCTACATCAAAGAGCTGGAACAGTTGCATGACCAGCTGCCGGCACTGGGGATCGATGCGGTTCGCGCCACGGTTGAAGCCGAACTGGGCGCTCCCCTGACGGAGTTGTTTGCATCGTTCAGCGAGCTGCCGCTGGCCGCGGCCACCATCGCCCAGGTACATGAGGCCAGCATGCCCGATGGCCGCCATGTCGCCGTCAAGGTGCAGCGACCTGGTCTCGAAGAGATGATATCCACGGATATAGCTGCCATGAATTACCTGGTGGCGCTGGGAGAAAGCCTGTTTCCCCGTCTACGCGCGCTCGACCTGCCTGTGCTGGTGAGTGAATTTGCCAGCAGCCTGAACCAGGAAACCGATTTCAGTCACGAAGCTCGATCCATAATGCTTTTTCGCACCGCGCTGGCGGATATCCCCGACCTGTGGATTCCGGACGTCGTGACAGAACGTTCAAGCGATAACGTGCTCACGATGGAGTTCTCGGACGGCGAGCGGGTGGATCTGTACGCCAGAGAGCACCCGGAGTTGATGCCGCGCTTGCTCAACACACTGGTACGGCTGACGCTGCAAACGATCTTTGAGGAGGGCCTGTTTCACGCCGACCCGCATCCCGGCAACGTATTGGTCCTGCCCGACGGCCGGCTCTCTCTGCTCGATTTCGGGATGACGGGCGAACTTGATGAGGCGATGCGAGAATCGCTGACACTTCTGCTCGAAGCGGTCGTCAAAGGCGATGCCCGGGCGGCCACCGAGGCCTATCTCGAACTGGCTCCGCAAGGGAGCGAAAAGGTCAACCGGGCCGCCCTGTTGATGGATATCAAGGCCGTGCTCTATACCATCCACCGCAGTGACCTGAAAGAGATTTCAATCGGGGATTCGTTCGATTCGTTGCTGCGTGCCGGCAGCCGGCACGGGGTCCACAACCCCGGCGAGTTTTTTCTGTTGACGCGGACCTTCGTCATCCTGGAATCCATGATACGTGAACTCGACCCGGACCATGACTACCTGAAATCGTTCCGCGAAGAGATCACGCGCCTGACAGAGAAACATTTTTCACTGGAGCGGATCAAGGAAAAAACCGGCAAGCTGGCGCGCGAAATGGAGCGCCTGATAAGTGATGGCCCCGGTGACACGCGCCACATCCTGCGACGCATCGCCGAAGGCAATCTGGGACGCCTGCAGGCTCCGGCGGTAGAGGCGCTGGGAGGCCGCATCAGCCGCAACCTCAAGCGGCTTACCACTACAATTTCCGCGGCCGCGCTCATCATCGGCGGCGCCATGCTGGTGAATGCTCCGCTGCCGGGCTGGCATCATCTGCTCGGGGAAACCATGGTGTATACGGGCATTTTCGTCACCGGACTTGTCAGTATCGGCATATTGCGCCGCGATCGCGGCCGTGGCAGTGGCCGGCGTTGAAGGCAGCAGGTGTTCGACCACATCGCATTGGAGAAAGGAAGAGGATATGAGAAAGCCATGGGTGGACCAGGATGCATGTATCGGCTGTGGGCTCTGTGTAACGAATGTTCCCGAAGTATTTCGCATGGCAGACCATGACAAGGCGGAAGTATACGATCCGGGCGGGGAGACTGAAGACACCATCCAGCAGGAGGCGATGGATATCTGTCCGGTCTCTTGTATCTACTGGCGGGATTAAACAAAAGAGAGCGCCATGAAGCACGCCATTACAAAAGCGAACAAAACAATAGGAATAGCGGTCTCTGACCCGGCTGACGTGGAGAAAGCGCTCAGAATATCGGAGCTTCGTTACCGCCGCCTCTTCGAATCGGCCCAGGACGGCATATTGATTCTTGATGCCGAGACAGGGGCTATCAGCGATGTCAACCCGTATCTGATCGCTCTGTTGGGCTACTCGCGTGAAGAATTCGTGGAAAAGAAACTGTGGGAAGTCGGTGCCTTCAAAGATATCGAGGCCAGCAAGCATTCCTTCCTGGCGTTGCAGGAAAATGAGTTTATCCGCTACGAAAACCTGCCGCTCCGAACGAAGAGTGGTCGGCTGATTCAGGTAGAATTCGTCAGTAACGTGTATCTGGTTGGCGAAGAAACGGTCATCCAGTGCAATATCCGCGACATCAGCGCCCGCAAACGGGCCGAGTCAGCATTAGTGCTGAACGATGAGTCGCATTGGTCACTGGTTGAACATCTGCCGGTCGGTGTGATCGTCCATGCCCCCGATACCCGGATTACGCTCTGTAACCCCGAGGCCTCGCATTTACTGGGAATATCGTTGGATCAGATGCGGGGGAAGATGCCCCACGAGACAGGCTGGCTCTTTGTGCGTGAGGACAGCACCCGGATGCCGGCGGAAGAGTACCCGTATCACCAGGTAATCGCCACGGGTCAGCCCCTGAAGAATTTCGTCATGGGGATTGCCCGAAGCCCTGACGAAGAATACCTGTGGGTGCTGGTGAACGCATACCCCGAGTTCGACAGCGGCAATGCCTTGCGGCAGGTTGTGGTGACATTCGCTGACATAACCAATATCAAATGTGCGGAGAAACAGGTCCAGCAGCATCTTGAACACTTGACCGCTCTGGTAGAGATTGATCGTGCCATTAACTTCAGTTTCGACCTGAATCTGAGTCTGACAACGCTCCTCACCCACGTCATTGTTCAACTGGAGGTTGACGCAGCCAACATCCTGTTGTTCAAACCATCCTCACAAACGCTGGAGTATGTCGCCGGGCGGGGTTTTCACGGCAAAGCCATCGAACACGCCCACCAATCCCTGGGTGAGGGCTATGCCGGCCGCGTTGCCCAGGAACGCAGCATTGTTCACATCCCCGATCTGCAACAGGAAAAGGATAGCTTTCTGCGCAGGACCCTCCTGGCAGGAGAAGGTTTCGTCAGCTACTACGGCGTGCCGTTGATCGCTAAAGGACAGATCATGGGGGTGCTGGAGATATTTCATCGCAGCCTGCTCGCACGTGATGCAGAATGGCTCGAGTTCCTCAAGGCCCTGGCTTCCCAGGCCGCGATTGCCATTGATAATGTCACCCTGTTTGACAACCTGCAACGAACCAACCAGGAGCTCGCCCAGGCCTACGATGCCACGATCGAAGGGTGGTCGCGGGCACTGGAACTGCGCGACAATGAGACGGAAGGGCACTCACAGCGGGTTGCTGATGTGACCGTCAAGCTGGCGCGTCTGTTCGGCCTGAGTGATGCGGAGCTCGTGCAGGTCCGCTGGGGTGCACTGCTGCATGACATCGGCAAGATGGCTATACCGGATGACATTTTGCTCAAAAACGACACGCTGACCGATGCGGAATGGGTTGTGATGAAAAAGCATACGGTGCATGCCTACGAAATGCTCTCTCCTATCCGCTACCTGCGAGCGGCGCTCGACATCCCCTACGCCCACCATGAAAAATGGGACGGAAGCGGGTATCCGTTTGGTTTAAAAGGCGAACAGATCCCGCTTGTGGCACGCATATTTGCGGTGGTTGACGTGTGGGATGCGCTGAGGACCGACCGGCTCTACCGCGCCTCCTGGTCCGTGGAAAAGGTGCGTGAACACCTCCAATCACTGGCAGGCACACACTTTGATCCCCACGTCGTCCAAGTCTGTCTGGATTCGGACATCCTCGTGGATTGAGTCAGTGTCGTACGAACGATATAATTCTCCAATCAACACTGGAGGAAGTTATGGGCATGAAAACAGAAAAGGGCTTATCAACGGCCGCCGAGTTGCGACAGCGTGCAGAAGAACTGCTGAAAGCAAAGGTGTCCGGAACGGATTATTCCCGGACCGGGGAAGATTCACTGAGGCTCGCCCATGAACTTGAAGTCCACCAGATCGAATTGGAAATGCAAAACGAAGAGCTGCACCAGGCAAGGAATGAGGTAGAGAAGGCGCTGGAAACGTATACCGACCTCTACGATTTCGCCCCGGTCGGCTACTTTACCCTTACCCGCGACTCGGTCATCACCGCTGCGAACCTGACTGCCGCCACCCTCCTGAAGGTTGAGCGATCCCGATTGATCGGCCGGCGTTTCGGGCAGTTCCTTACGGCGGATTACCGTCCCGACTTTACCTCCTTCCTTGAGACGGTCTTTGCCTGCCAGGGCAAGGAGGCATGCGAAGTGGCGCTGCTGAACAAGGGTAACCCTCCTCATATCGTGCAGATCGAAGCCATAGCCACCGCCTCTGAACAGGATTGCCACCTGGCCATGATCGATATAACCAGTCGCAGAGAGGCCGAGGATGCCTTGCGGGAGATTGAAGACCGGATGTACAAACTGGCTGAAACGGCTGTTGACGCCATTATCATGCTGGATGACCACGGGACGGTCACGTTCTGCAATGCCTCGGCTGAGAAAATGTTCGGAACCTCTGCCGGGGAGATCAACGGCCATGATTTCCACCAGCTCTTCATCCCCGAACGTCATCTCGGTGCCGAGACAAAAGGCTTTGCCCTGTTCAAGGGGCATGGCACCGGACCGTTAATCGGCCGGAGGACAGAGGTCACCGCCCTCCGGAAGGATGGCACCGAATTTTCCATGGAGCTTTCCATTTCAGCCTTGAAATTACAGGGTAGATGGAATGCCATCGGGATAATGAGGGATGTCACCGAACGCAGGCAACTGGAAACAGAGAGCCAGTATGACCGGGAATATGCCGAGAACATCGTCGAAACCGTGCGCGAGCCCTTGGTGGTACTGAATGCCGACCTGAAGATCCTGACCGCCAACCACAGTTTCTATGAGACCTTCAAGGTTACCCCCGAAGAGACCATCGGAAACTTCATCTACGACGTCGGCAACCGGCAGTGGGATATTCCCAAACTGCGGGTACTCGTTGAGGAGATCCTGCCCCTCGATACGGTAATCAATGACTATGAGGTCGAGCATGATTTTCTCGATATCGGCAGAAAGACGATTCTGCTCAACGCCCGGCAGATCTTCCGGGAGAAGATCGGCTCACGTATTATCCTGCTCGCCATGGAGGACATAACCGCTCGCAAGCAGCTGGAAACGGAGATCCAGGATGCCCGCGAATACGCCGAGAACATTGTCGAAACCGTACGCGAGCCGCTGGTGGTGCTGAATGCCGACCTGAGAATCCTGACCGCCAACCACAGTTTCTATGAGACCTTCAAGGTTACCCCCGAAGAGACCATCGGGAATTTTATCTACGACCTGGGCAACCGGCAGTGGGATATCCCCAAGCTGCGGGTACTCGTTGAGGAGATCCTGCCCCATGACACCGTGATCAACGGTTATGAGGTCGAGCATAATTTTCCCGGAATCGGCCGCAAGATCATCCTGCTCAATGCCCGGCAGATCTTCCGGGAAAACGTCGGTTCACGCATTATCCTGCTGGCCATGGAGGACATAACCGCTCGCAAGCAGCTGGAAGCGGAGATTCAGGATGCCCGTGAATATGCCGAGAATATTGTCGAAACCGTGCGCGAGCCGCTGGTGGTGCTGAATGCCGACCTGAGAATCCTGACCGCCAACCACAGCTTCTACGAGACCTTCATGGTGACGCCCGAAGAGACCATCGGGAATTTTATCTACGACGTCGGCAACCGGCAGTGGGATATCCCCAAGCTGCGGGTACTTGTTGAGGAGATCCTGCCCCATGACACCGTGATCAACGGTTATGAGGTCGAGCACGATTTTCCCGGAATCGGACGCAAGATCATCCTGCTCAATGCCCGCCAGATCTTTCGGGAAGACATCGGTTCACACATCATCCTGCTGGCCATGGAAGACATTACCGATCGCAAGCTGGTGGAAGAGCGTATCAGTGAAATCATTCGGCAACAACAGGCTATTCTCGATAATATCCCCAATATGGCCTGGCTCAAAGACAAGGAGGGCAGGTTTGTTGCAGTAAATGAACCCTTCAGCAGAGCATTTGGTTTGGCGCCAATCGATCTGGTCGGGAAAAACGATTTCGACTTCTATCCAGCTGAGCTCGCCACGACATACAAAAGAAACTTTGAATCGGTCATCCGGACCGGCAAGCGCACCTATTTCGAAGAATCCATAGTTGACGGGCAGGGGAATACTCAGTACGTGGAGAAGATCAAGACACCTATCTTTAACGACTCGGGCATGGTAATCGGCATCATCGGCATTGCCCATGACATTACCAACCGCAAGGAAGTAGAGGTCTCGCTCCGTCATGAGAGTACCCATGATACGTTGACCGGCCTCTATAACCGGGCGTTTTTTGATGAAGAACTGGAACGGCTCTCACGAAGCCGGATGTTTCCCATGAGCATCGTCATGGCGGATGTAAACGGACTGAAAACCGTTAATGATACTCAGGGACATGCGGCAGGAGACGACCTTATCCGTTTGGCAGCCATGATTATCCTGGATGCTTTCCGGGCCGAAGATATTGTTGCCCGTATCGGTGGGGACGAGTTTGCCGTCCTTCTGCCCGGAACGGATAGCACTGTTGCAGAGGAGGCTGTGGGGAGGATTAAGCTCTGCCCTGATATCACCACGGGACAGGTGAGCATTGCGTTTGGAATTGCAACTGCAGAGGGCAAAGATCAGCTTGCCGAAGCATTAAAGCTCAGTGACGAGCGGATGTACCGGGACAAATCGACGCAAAAAAATTCGGGTACGGGAGATTGCCAGGCTGATGCCGGCAACCATGTTACTGATTAAGTGCTTGCGCCTTGCCCTGTCAGACAAAAGCCCCCTGCCCGCTTATCGGGAAAGGGGCTTTTGATCAGCTCCGCGTCAGATTACGTCAGGCTCCGTCGATGGCCTGAAAACAGCAAACAGCTCCAGCGGTAAAAACCGCCTGGTTAGCATGCCTCTTCACGGCCTGACGCACGCCGGACGAAGCGCCGCTTATATCAGGTCAGGTTCCACACAAACATTTCCCAGATATCCTTCCAGCTTTTCCCGATCTCGTTGACCACGGTCGGCTCGAAACCGCAGTGCATCATGCACTGGGCACAACGCACATCCTTGCCGACGCCGTATTTTTCCCATTCGGTCTTCTCCATCATCTCCTTGAAGGTCGGGTAATGGGCATCGGTGATCAGGTAGCAGGGCGCCTTCCAGCCGCGGGTATTGCGGGTCGGGTTGCCCCAGGGTGTGCACTCCAGTTTCTTCTCACCCTTCAGGAAACGCAGATACATGGGCGTTGAGAAGAAGCGGTGCTTCTTACTCATCTCAAATACCTCGGCAAATTTCTTCTCAATATCCCTGCGCTCCAGGAACAACTTCTCTCCAACCGCTTCGTAGCCGAAACCGGGGGCCACCAGCAGACCATCCACACCAATCTCTTCCAGATGCGTAAACAGCATCTCGATCTCTACCAGGTCGGTTTCATTGAATATGGTGGTATTGGTACAGACCCGGAAACCGAGCTTTTTGGCTTTTTTGATACCTTCCAGGGCAATCTTGAATGCACCCTTGCGTTCCAGGATGCGGTCATGGGTTTCTTCCAGTCCATCCATATGGACGTTAAAGGTAAAGTTGGGATGGGGCGTCATGTTATCCAGCGCTTTTTCAAGCAGGATGCCGTTGGTGCAGAAATAGATATGCTTGCCGCGGTCGAGTACGCCGCGGACCAGATCATAGATATGGGGATACAGAAATGGTTCGCCACCGGTTATGGTAACCACCGGGGCGGGACACTCATCAACGGACTTCAGGCAGTCCTCCAGGCTCATCATCTCCTGCATGGTATCGGCATATTCGCGGATTCGGCCACAGCCGGAGCAGGCCAGGTTGCAGAGGTGCGTGGGTTCAAGCATCAGTACCAGCGGATATTTTTCTACCTTGTTAAGCTTGTTGCCGATGATGTACTTGGTCAGATCATAGTTGAGACGAAACGGGAAACGCATTGGTTACTTCCTTTCAATCATATTCAGATGTTCAAAAATTTCTCAGCGGCGGCGGCTATGCCCGCGGCATCTATACCTACATCCTTGCGCAGTTGCGCCTGGCTACCCTGTTCTATGTAGCGATCGGGTATGCCAAGTCGCTTGATTCTCACATCCTGCAGGCCGCTGTCGTACAGTAATTCCAACACCGCGCTGCCGAAGCCGCCCTGCAGGGCGTTCTCTTCTACCGTAATAATCCGGCCGGTGGTAGCGGCGACAGACTTGATCAATTCGGCATCCAATGGTTTAACGAAGCGGGCGTTGACGACCCCGACACGGAACCCCTTTTGTCCGAGCGCCTCGGCGGCCTCCAGAGCCGGATACACCGTCGAGCCGATAGCGACGATGCACAGATCGCTGCCATCCAGCAGCTGTTCGCCACGACCGATCTCCAGCTCTTTTACCTCGGCATCCAGCTCGACCCCGTATCCGGCGCCGCGCGGATAGCGCAGAGCCATCGGGACGCCGGAATAGATGGCGGTCTTGAGCATATGACGCAGTTCATTCTCATCTTTGGGAGCCATCATTGTCAGCCCCGGCAGATGGCGCAGATAGGAAATATCAAAAACACCATGGTGGGTCGGTCCGTCGTCGCCTACCAGGCCGGCGCGATCCATGGCGATGGTCACCGGCAGATTCTGCAGACAGATATCGTGAAAGACCTGGTCATAGGCGCGCTGAACAAAGGAGGAATAGATGGCGGTCACCGGCCGGAAACCGTCGGCAGCCAGACCGGCGGCAAAGGTCATACCATGCTGTTCGGCGATCCCGACATCGAAGAAACGTTGCGGAAATCGCTCAGCAAAGGTGTTGAGTCCCGTGCCGTCCGGCATGGCAGCGGTGATGGCAACGATCTTGGGATCTAGTTCGGCCAAGGCCACCAGCGTCTCACCAAAGACATCGGTGTACGATTTGGCCCCGGCCTTGGGAGCGCCCTTGCCCGTGGCTATATCGAAAACACCCACACCGTGGTACTTGGCCGGCTTGTCTTCAGCCGGTTTATAGCCCTTGCCCTTGGTAGTCATGACATGAACCAGAAGAGGACCATCCAGCTTATTGATATTATTAAACACCTCTACCAACTGCTGCAGGTTGTGGCCATCCAGAGGCCCCAGATAGTCAAACCCCAGGGCCTCGAACAGGGCCCCCGGTGTCAGAAATCCTTTCAGCGAATTTTCCGCCCGCCGGGCAAAGTGCAATATATCCGTGCCGATGGCCGGGATGTGTTTGAGAAGACCCTGCATCTCCTTTTTCAAGTCGCGGTAGTAACTACCGGTCATCTTGCGGGAGATAAAGGCCGAGAAGGCGCCCACGTTTTTCGAGATCGACATCTCGTTATCGTTGAGGATGACAATCAGGTTTTTCTTGAGGTGTCCAGCCTGATTGAGTGCCTCAAAGGCCATGCCGCCCGTCAGAGAACCATCACCGATCACCGCTATGGCGTGGTTTTTCGTGCCGGCCAGGTCAGCCGCAGCCGCCATGCCGAGACCGGCAGATATGGAGGTAGAGGCATGACCGACCCCGAAGGCGTCATGCTCGGATTCAGACCGCTTGGGGAATCCAGAAAGTCCCTTGTACTGGCGCTGTGTATGAAACTGATCACGACGACCGGTGAGGATCTTGTGGGTGTAGGCCTGGTGACCAACATCCCAGATGATCTTGTCATTGGGTGAATCAAAGCAGTAATGCAGAGCAATCGTCAGCTCAACCGTTCCCAGGTTTGAACCCAGGTGACCACCGGTGGTGGATACCGTCTCCAGCAGAAATGCGCGCACCTCTTCCGCCAGAGCGGGGAGTTGCCCAGGTGCAAGCCTTTTCAGATCCTGTGGCGTGTTAATTGTTTCTAGTAACATAGATACCTCGGTTCATTGCTCAACATAGCCATTCCGCCGGAACCACTCAACTGCCCTGTACAGGGCCTCGCGCACCGGTGTCTGGGGCAGTTCCAACTCCTTCACAGCCCGTGAGGGGTCAAAATACATGAATTTAGCAGCCATCTGCACCCCTGCCAACGGGATCAACGGTTCCTTACCGGTGATCCTGGACAGCCCCTCATTAATATATGCCGCCAGCAGGATCGGTGTGTAGGGCAAGCGCACTTTGGGAGCCGGTATCCCGGTGATCTCCGCCAGAAGCGCAAATATCTCCCGCAGCGTCAGATTGGCGTTGCCGAGGATGTATTTCCGGCCGATGGTTCCCCTCTGTTCTGCTAATATATGCCCCCGGGCACAATCTTCTACAGCAATGATGTTCAGCCCGGTGTCCAGATAGGCCGGCATCCTTCTGTTCAGGACATCCGCTATGATCTTGCCGGTCGGGGTCGGCTTGATATCGAGAGGTCCGACCGGTGTAGACGGATTGACGATTACCAGCGGCAGGCCACGCTCAAGAAATTTTTCCGCCGCCCGTTCCGCCAGAAACTTGCTTTTCTTGTAATGCCCGACCATGTCGTCCAGAGTGACCGGCGCATCCTCGCTCCCCGGAGTACCATCACCGGGGTTACCCAGCGTACCGACACTGCTGGTGTAGACGACCCGTGACAAACCGTTATGCAGGGCCGCTTCCAGGATGGCAACGGTACCATCTACGTTGATTCGGTACATATCGGCCGGATCGCGGGTCCAGAGCCGGTAATCGGCGGCGGCATGATACAGCACATCGCAACCTTTCAATCCCTGTTCCAGGCCGGCGTGGTCACGCAGATCCCCCTGCCACAACTCCACATCGAGCCCGGCCAGATTGGAGGTATCCGAGCCTTGCCGCACCAGAGCCCGCACCTCGCGGCCATCCGTCAGCAGTTCCCTGACAATGCTAGCGCCTATGAAACCGGTTGCACCGGTGATAAAAGTCTTCATATACCGCTCACCCGCACTACATATAAAAAAGTGGAAAGCCCCGGACCGAATACGGGGCTTCCAAAAACAATCGTCTGGTTCAGATAAACCGGATACCTGCGACCGTAGTCATGATCCAGCCAGTGCACAAGCAGACAACGACCGTTAACGTCGAATAACCGATTGGCGAACGGCTATTTATGCTCACCGGAATTTACAGACAGGCGGCGGTATCTGCCCAAGGCCGTCAGCGGGAAGCAATTACGGTAGATATGGTACTTGATCATGAAAAACTTGGGGAATCCGGTACCGGTAAAGGCATCCTCATCCCAGGTTCCATCCTGTTTCTGGGTCGCCAGCAGGTACTCTATTCCGCGGGCAGCCGCTTTGGAACCCGCCTCACCGGCCGCAAAGAGCGACAACAGCGCCCAGCTGGTCTGGGAGGGGGTACTCGCTCCGCTGCCCATCAGAGAACGGTCGTAATATGACTCGCAGACCTCTCCCCAGCCTCCATCCATATTCTGCTTGGACTTGAACCAGTTGACGGCCTTCTTGATGTAAGGCTGGCTCATATCCTCGCCGATTGCCTCAAGTCCGCACAATACCGACCAGGTGCCATAGATGTAATTGACCCCCCAGCGTCCCCACCACGGCCCCTCAGGCTCCTGCTCTTTTTTGATGAACTCCAGCGCGCGAGCGGCGGCTGGGTGACTTTTAGGATAATTGAAGTTACCCATCAGCTCCAACATACGACCGGTCAGGTCAGACGTAGGCGGATCAATCAATGCCTCAAGGTCGGCAAAAGGAATCTTGTTGAGCAAATATTTAGTGTTATCCTTGTCAAAAGCACCCCAGCCGCCATTTGCGCTCTGCATCCCCAGACACCAGGCGATACCGCGTTTGATAGCCTGTTCCTTATGTTTTTTATCGGGGGCCTTGATGTCTTTGATGGCCATAATAACGAAGCCGGTGTCATCCACATCCGGATACCAGTCATTGAGGAACTCGAAAGCCCAGCCCCCCGGCTCAAGTTCCGGAGACTTGATCTGCCAGTCACCTTTGCGCCTCACCTCCAGGTCCAGTAGCCACTGAGCCGCTTTCACCAGAGCCGGATGATCTTTAGGGACGTCAGCTTCCTGCATGGCAACCAGTGCCAGCGCCGTATCCCAAACCGGGGAGATGCAGGATTGCAGCACCAGACTTTCTTCATCCTCAATACAAAAGTTGGCCAACGCCTCCAGACCCTTGACCACTGCCGGGTGATCGTTGGCATACCCCAGACAATGCAAGGCCAGGATGGCATTGAGCATGGCCGGCTGAATGCCGCCCCAGTCACCGGTCGGTTCCTGATGTTCCAGGATCCATTGTTCCGCCGCAGCGGTGGCCTTCTTCTTGAAAGGACGAATGGGACTGGTCTCATAGACCTTGAGCAGATGATCAACGCCGATAAAAAAGTTTTTCCAGGTAAGGATACCGTCTTCTTTCGAGAAGGTATAATCGGTCGGCCGTGGCGGCCGGACATAGAGTTCCTGCACCCGGGCCCACGGTGGCAGCTTGCGCACCGGGCGCTCGGACATAACCACCGACAGCGGGATAATGGTCGCCCTGGCCCAGCTGGAAAATTCGTACATGTTGAAATATGCCCAGTTAGGGAGCAACGTCAGTTCAATCGGCATGGAAGGGACTCCCAGCCAGGAGAACTCTCCGAACAACGCCAGAAAGGTCTTGGTAAAGACCCGGCTTTTAAGGATCCCGCCGTTGGCCAGGATAAACTCCCGAGCCTTGCCCATGGCCGGATGTTCGGTCGGGTAACCGGCGAGTTTCAGAGCAAAATAGGCCTCTATGGTCGTGGAAAGATCGCCCGGACCGCCATACCAGATGGTCCAGAAACCCTCAGGGGTCTGCTTGCTGAGGATGTAGCCGGCCATCTTGCGCTCACGCACCTTGTCAACCATGCCCAAAAAATGGAAGAGCATGATGTACTCGGAGGTGATGGTTACATTGGACTCCAACTCGGCCCACCAGTACCCATCGGGCAACTGCTCGCGGAAGAAAAAGTCCCGCGTCCGCTCGATTGCCTTGTCAAGCGGGCTCTTGGCATCTCCAACCATCTTTTTCCAGATTGAGGGTGGAAGGTGATGTACCTTGGCAGCGGATTTTTTCGCATCAGTTATAACCGGAGCGGCAGCTTCGGTATTAAACGACGTCAACGCCGTGGAAATCGGGTATTTACTCGGATTCATTTACAAAGCTCCTGGTGGCCGCATGCGGCTATGCCTTGGCTGTACGACTGCTAAATTGTGTTTTAATACCACGAAAATCAAAATATGTATATCCTTTTTCAAAGCATGCGACCCCGGCGGCAACACCCACCCCGCGTAATTTGATGGCCCTGATCAGCAATAGTGGTTTACCGCCACAACCCCGCTGTGCTATACAAAAATGATAACGGCATGAAATATGCCGACCAAACGCGAGGAGTTACAACCTAATCATGCTGACCGGAAAACAGAAACGCCACCTGCGGGCACTTGGGCACAAGCTCAAGGCACTGATACAGATCGGCAAAAAGGAGATTGAGGAAGCCCTGATCGCTGAGACCAACGCTGCCCTCGACCATCATGAACTGATCAAGGTCAAGCTGCTGGAAAGTTGCATGCTTGACAAGCATGCGGCATCCACCATGCTGGCTGGCGCCTGCGGCGCTGAAGTCGCCCAGATTCTCGGCAAAACCTTTCTGCTCTATCGGGCCGCCACACCACCAATCATTGCCCTGCCAACAGCAGACAGACCCTCCAATCAAACGTTGTCATGACCATTGGTGCGGTTCTCTTCGACCTGGACGGCACTTTGGTGGATTCACTTGAAGATCTGACCGATGCCGTCAACTACATGCTGGCAGATGTTGGACAAGCGGCTCTCGGACCTTCAGAGGTGCGGCAGCTGGTCGGCAAAGGCGCCCGAAATCTCGTCCAACGGGCACTTGCCACAAACTCTGCCGAAGCGCTCAATCGTGGACTTGCAGCGTTTACCGAATTCAATACCTTGCACATCACCGACAAAAGCAGATTATACCCCGGCGTACTGAAGCTGCTGCAACAACTCGCAGCCGACGGTATTCGCATGGCGGTTATTTCAAACAAAAATGAGGCCTTGAGCAGGCTGATCCTGAAGGCTTTGGAAATCGACACCTATTTCGACATGATAGCCGGTGGTGATACCTTTGCCGAAATGAAACCCTCTCCCCTGCCCCTGAGACGCGTAATCGCTACATTCAACTGCAGCGCCCGTGATGTGGTCATGGTGGGAGACAGCATCAACGACATCCAGGCCGGCAATCTGGCCGGTATCGCAACCATCGGCTGCACATGGGGTTACGGAAGCCGCCGGGAATTGAGCGAGGCCGGATTTTTGGCAGATTCGTGCAGCGATATTATCACCATATTACAGAGCTGGGATTAATCCATCATGAATGGCTGGACCGGTAGGATACTCAGGGTAGACCTGACAAACGGCACATCTTGCTACGAGGAGATCCCCCAACCATTGCTGGAGGAGTATCTGGGCGGTCGAGGTCTGGGAGTACGCCTGATGCGCGACTATTTCCGCCTCGATCCGTTTGATCCCGCCATGCCTTTGATCTTTGCCGTTGGCCCTTTATGCGGCACTTCGGCGCCAACCGCCGCCAGGCTGTCTGTGGTATCGCGTTCGCCTCTGACCGGCACAATCTACGACTGCTCGGCCGGTGGTCGCTTTGCCTGGCGTCTCAAGGCAGCCGGACTGGATGTGCTCTTCATCACCGGCAAGAGTGCCACACCTGTAAGCCTGTCAGTTGGACCGGAGCGGGTCGAGATCCTGCCGGCTGAACAGCTCTGGGGCAGCGACATCCCCGCCACCGTTGCGTCACTCAAGCATCTTGGCAGTATTGCAGCGATCGGACCGGCCGGTGAAAACGGCGTCCTGTTCGCCAACATCATGATGGGCGAAGGCAATTCCGTCGGCCGGGGCGGCCTGGGCGCCGTTATGGGCGCCAAAGGCCTCAAGGCGGTTGTGGTGAATGGCGGCGGCAGACCGGGGATTGCGGACCCCGTACGCTTCGACAAAGCCCGTGCCGACGTAATGCGACTCTTCAATGCATCGCCGGTCATCTTCGGCGCCCTGGGGATCGCACAATTCGGCACACCGGTACTGGTTGATCTGATGGCTCAACGCCGCATGGCCCCCACCCAGAACTTTCGCAAAACCTTCTTTAAACATTCCGGCAACTACTCCGGTCCGGCCATCAAGGAAGCCTGCGACGCCAGAAAAGACGGATGTTACGGCTGTCCGATCCAGTGCAAAAAATCGATGCCGGATGGCACCCCTCTGCCGGAATACGAGACCGTATCGCACTTCGGGGCCCTGAATAACATCGACAGCCTGGCAGCCATCCTACGATCAAACACGATCTGTAACGACTTGGGACTGGATACGATCACAGCCGCTGCCACCCTGTCGGCCTGGGGAGAAATCAGGGGCCGGTTTCCGAGCGCCGGAGAACTGCCCGGTCTGCTGGAAGATATGGCCCTGCGGCGGGGTCCCGGTCAGCTGCTGGCCCTCGGCTCACGCCGCATGACCGAGGAACTGGGTCGACCTGAGCTGTCAATGAGCGTCAAATCTCTGGAACTGCCGGCTTACGACCCGCGCGGCGCCTACGGTATGGCCCTGGCCTACTGCACCAGTTCGCGAGGCGGCTGCCACCTGCGTGCTTACCCCATCTCCCACGAAATCCTGCGCAAACCGGTACCGACCGACCGTTTTTCCTTTTCCGGCAAAGCCCGCATCATCACCATCGCCGAGGACACCAATGCCGCCGTGGATTCGCTGGTGGCCTGCAAATTCTCCTTCTTCGGGGCCAGCCTGGAGGAGTACGCCGAGCTGCTCTCTGCTACAACCGGCATCGGATATTCGCCTCAACGCCTGAAAGAGATCGGCAAACGCATCGTGCTGACCGAACGCTTCTACAATTGCTGCAACGCTTTCTCCCGCAAGGACGACATCCTGCCGGAACGTTTCTTTGGTGAATCCGGATCAAGCGGTGACGGCATCGAAATCCTTCCCATCGACCGCCAGCGTTTCGAGGAAGAACTGGATAAATACTACCGGATCCGTGGCTTGAATCCGGATGGCTGCTTCGATGACGCCGGCTTTCTGGATAAACAGCCGTGAAATGGTTCAGCTCACCGCCCGCCGCCCCTCCGCCAACGGGCAACAAAGGCACCGGCTTATTGGGTGAGGAGGTGGCCGCAAATTTCTTAATCGCGCGCGGTTTCCGGATTCTGGAACGCAATTTCCGCTGCAAAGGGGGCGAAGTGGACATCATTGCCCGCGACCCGGGGGACAAGAGCCTGGTCTTTATCGAAGTCAAGGCTCGGCGGGGTCTGTCCTATGGTGTGCCGCAACTGGCAGTGACCCCCTTCAAACAGCATCAGATTTCCAAAGCATCACTGACCTGGCTTTCACTCAATCGCCTGCACAACGCCAACGCCCGGTTTGACGTAATTGCAATTCTGCTGCATACTGACGGCACACACCAGATCGAACACATTAAAAACGCCTTTGATCTGGCATATTAGCAAGTTAGAAATTTTCTCTGCGCTGTTTTGCAGGGAATAATTTCGTGAACGCACGTATCCTGTTTAACAGGGCTGAAAGGAGATGCTCATGGCTAATTTCACCGTTGTCCTCGCCCAGGTAAAGCCCAAACTCGGCTGCGTAGCCGATAATCTTGCGCTCATTGAGGAGCGCATCCAACAGGCAACAGCTGCCAAGGCCGATCTGATCGTCTTTCCTGAACTGGCCCTGACCGGCTATTTCCTCAAAGACCTGGTACCGGAGGTCGCCCGGCGGGTGGACTCGCCGGAGATCCGGCGATTGGTGGAGCTTTCCCGTACTATTTCTATCGCAATCGGCTTTGTCGAAGTCACACGCGACTATCGTTTTTTCAACTCGGCACTCTATCTCGAGGACGGCGCCATCAAACACCTGCACCGCAAGGTATACCTCCCCACCTATGGGCTGTTCGATGAACAGCGCTACTTTGCTCACGGCGAACAGTTCCGTGCATTCGATACAAAGCTTGGCCGTGTGGGCCTACTGATCTGCGAAGACATGTGGCACCTTTCAGCCTCCTATATCCTGGCCATGGACGGCGCCACCTTGCTGGTCTGCCTCTCCAGCAGCCCCGGACGCGGAATCGACGGCGAATCACTGGGTTCAGCCAACGCATGGCAGCAGCTGACCTCCACTACCGCCATGTTTCTCAACTGCAGGGTATTATATTGCAACCGGGTCGGCTATGAAGACGGGGTCAATTTCTGGGGCGGTTCAGAGTACGTCGCCCCGTCGGGTGAGTCACTGGCACGCGCCACCCTACTGGAGGAAGATATGCTGGTCACGACAGTCGAAGAGGGCGCCTTGCGTCGCGAACGGATCTTCTCCCCCATGCTGCGGGACGAAAACCTTTTTGTGACCATGCAGGAACTGCGGCGCATCAAACGCGAAAGGTGTCTGTAATGGCGGGGTTAGGAGTAAATACCGGATTATTGCGGCAGTTGCTGGTAGGCTTCATTCGGGACGAGGTGCGCAAAGTCGGAGTCAACAAGGTTGTACTGGGACTGTCGGGCGGCATCGACTCGGCCCTGGTGGCTTTCATCGCGGCTGAAGCCCTCGGCCCCGAAAACGTCCAGGCCATCTGCATGCCCTACAAGACCAGCAACCCGGAGAGCGAGGCCCATGCCAGGCTCGTGGCACAGGCCTGCGGGGTGTCCATCTCGGTCCTGCCGATTACGCCGATGGTGGACGCCTATTTCGAGATGTTCCCCGACGCCGACAACATGCGGCGCGGCAACAAAATGGCCCGGGAGCGTATGACAATTCTTTTTGACCATTCCGCCCTGCTGCCGGCACTGGTGCTGGGAACCAGCAACAAAACCGAACTGCTTCTGGGGTACGGCACCCTCTACGGTGATATGGCCAGCGCCCTGAACGCCATCGGCGATCTGTATAAAACCCAGGTCTGGGAGCTATCGGAGGCCGTGGGTATTCCACGGGAAGTCGTTACCAAAAAACCTTCGGCCGACCTGTGGGCCGGCCAGACAGACGAAGAAGAGCTGGGTTTTTCCTACCGTCAGGTGGATGAACTGCTCTACCGCATGGTGGACCTGCGCCTGACCAGGGATGAATTGATCATGGCCGGATTCGAGGCATCATTTGTGGATGATATTTACAAAAAAGTGCAGAACTCACATTTCAAACGGCGACTGCCGTTAATTGCCAAAGTTTCCAACCGTACGATTGACCGGGATTTCCGCTATTCCCGTGATTGGGGTAAATAGAGATGGCACGGGACACGTCATCGACACTGGTCTATTCATCTGAAACCGGCATGGTAAAGCAGTGTGCCACTCCAACCCACATGAAAGCAAAACAACCGTCCAACCAGGCAACACCCAGCGACGGCACGGTGCGCCTGCGGCGTGAAACCAAAGGTCGTGGCGGTGGCACGGTTATCGTCATCAGCGGCGTGCCACTGGCGGAAGCTGCGCTGAAAGAATTGGCTGGGGCACTAAAAAAACGTTGCGGCTGTGGAGGCACCGTCAAGAACGGCATTATTGAAATCCAGGGCGATCATCGCGATACTCTCCTCCTTGAGTTACAGGCGCGCGGTTACCGCGTAAAACTGTCGGGAGGATAGTTTACATAAATCAAGGCAATAAATATCTTGACCCCGTGTAATTTTTCCCATATTTTTATTTATTCAAATTATAGCTCTTGGTTATAACTGTGCCAGACTAGATTGTTGAAATTTCAATGCGAGAGTGGCGGAATTGGCAGACGCACCAGACTTAGGATCTGGCACCGTAAGGTATAGGAGTTCAAGTCTCCTCTCTCGCACCATTTACTTTAACCTCCCACTACACCGCCGAAAATACCATTTCATCAGGAAAGGTCACACCAATGCAGGTTACTGTCGAAACGATAAACCCCGTCACCAAGAAAATCTCCATCGAAATTCCGGCGGAGCGCGTCGATGCCGAAATCGAGAAAACGTATGCTGGTATTCAGAAAAAAGCCAAACTGCAGGGCTTTCGACCGGGCAAGGCCCCCTTACAGCTGATAAAACGCACCTATAGCGACAGCATGCGTGACGAAGTCATGCGGCGTTTTTACGAGCAGACTCTGTTCAAAGCCCTGGATGACCACAAGATTGAACCGATTGATTCGCCCACCATTGAAAGCGACGTCCTTGAGCAGGGAACGCCGTTCAAATACAGTGCACTGGTAGAAATCATGCCGGAGATCCTGCTGAACAACTATACCGGCTTCGAGATCAGCAAAGAGAAGTTTGTTCTTAACCCCGACAATATCGAGGGCGAGATTAAACGCATGCAGGAAAACATGGCCCAGCTCATCCCGCTGGATGAGGCTGCTGTTGTGGAGAACGGCCATATCGTTTCACTTGATTACGATTTTTCCGTGAAGGGCTTTCCGGAAGAAAGCAATAGCGCCCAGGAAGCCGAACTTGAGGTAGGTGCTCAAAAGATGCCGGCCGGCTTCGAAGAGCAACTGATCGGCATGAAATGCGGAGAGGCGAAAGAGATCCGCATCACCCTGCCCGAAGGCTACCGCACCAAGGAAGCAGCCGGCAAGGAAGGCGTATTCATGGTAACTCTTAAGGAGATCAAGCGGAAAGAGCTTCCCGAGCTTAACGATGATTTTGCCCAGCAGTTTGGCGAATACGAAACCATGGATCTGTTGCGCGCCAAGATGGCCGAATATCTTCAAAAGCAGGAGACCGACCGTATCGAGAATGAGCTGAAAGAGCGCGTTATTCAGGTATTAATAGAAAAGAACCCGCTGGATGTTCCACAATCAATGGTTAAGCGCCAGCTGGACCATATGCTGGAAAATCTCAAGAACCGCCTCAAAGGCCAGCGCATGTCCATCGAAATGATGGGTCTTGACGACGAAGGTTTCCGCCTGCGCTTCCGCGACGCTGCCGAAGACAAGGTCAAGGGAGGGCTGCTGCTGATGGCACTGGTAGAGAAGGAAGATATCAGCGTCAGCGATGAGGACCTGACAGAACGCTATGAGCTGATCGCCGCGGGAAACCCGGATATGCTGGGACGCATCAAGGAATATTACTCGACAAACAAGAACGCCCAACATGCCTTGACCGCCGAGATCAAGGAGGACAAGGCCATCCGCTTTCTGCTGGACAACGCCGTGGTTACCGAGATCGACGCCGCAGAGTTGCCTGCGAAATAACACGAAATACCTGTGCGGTTTAACGGAATAACAGAGAGGGCACCATGTATATCCCGATAGTAGTAGAACAGACCGGACGCGGTGAACGCTCGTATGACATATATTCGCGCCTGCTGAAAGAACGCATCATTTTTCTGGGGGGTGGCATTGACGATCATGTCGCCAACCTGATTATCGCCCAGCTTCTGTTTCTCGAAGCCGAAGACGCTGACAAGGACATCCATCTTTACATAAACTCCCCGGGCGGCGTGGTCACTGCCGGCATGGCGATCTTTGACACCATGCGCTACATCAAGGCCCCGGTCTCAACCATCTGCGTCGGGCAGGCGGCCTCCATGGGTGCCTTTCTGCTGGCAGCCGGCGAAAAGGGCAAACGCTTCAGCCTCAACCATTCCAGGATTATGATCCATCAACCTCTGGGAGGGTTTCAGGGGCAAGCCACGGACATCAACATCCATGCCAGAGAAATCCTGCGCATGAAGGATGAACTGAATGGCCTGCTTGCCGAGCTGACCGGTCAAAAAGTTGAGAAGGTTGAAAATGATACCGAACGCGACTATTTCATGTCCGCCGTTGAAGCTAAGGAATATGGACTGATCGATGCTATCGTAACCAGGAATACGGCCAGCGGAGGTGCACCATGAGTCGTCGGGATACGAACCAGGAAAATCTGACCTGCTCCTTCTGTGGCAAGAGCCAGGAAGAGGTCAAAAAACTCATCGCCGGACCGGCGGTCTATATCTGTGATGAATGCATCGAACTCTGCAACGACATCATCGCTGAAGAGATGAAGATGGAAGAAACCCTGGGACCGGATATGAAAAAACTGCCCAAACCCAGGGAGATCAAGGACATCCTTGACGAATACGTCATCGGTCAGGACAAAGCGAAGAAAGTACTCTCCGTAGCGGTCTACAACCACTATAAGCGTATCGAATCCGGTCAGAAGCCGGGTGAAGTCGAAATGCAGAAAAGCAACATCCTGCTGTTAGGCCCGACCGGTTCGGGCAAAACACTGCTGGCCCAGACCCTGGCCCGCATCCTCAAGGTTCCGTTTGCCATGGCCGACGCCACCAACCTGACCGAAGCCGGTTATGTGGGCGAAGATGTGGAGAACATCATTCTGACCTTGCTGCAGGCGGCGGATTATGATGTGGAGCGTGCCCAGAAGGGCATTGTCTACATCGATGAGATCGATAAGATCGCCCGCAAGAGCGAATCGCCATCGCTTACCCGCGACGTGTCCGGCGAAGGTGTGCAACAGGCCCTGCTCAAGATCATCGAAGGTACGGTGGCCAGCATCCCGCCCAAAGGCGGTCGCAAACATCCACAGCAGGAATTCATGAAGGTCGATACCACCAATATACTTTTCATTTGCGGTGGCGCCTTTGCCGGCCTGGAAAGTGTCATTCAGCAGCGCATCGGCATGAAAAGCCTGGGATTCGGCGCCGATGTCAAGAAACGAGCCGAAAAGAAGCTCGGGGAGCTGCTCCTCAATGTCACGCCTGACGACCTGCTCAAATACGGCTACATACCGGAGTTCATCGGCAGACTACCCATGTTGGCAACCCTGACCGAACTGGATGAAGATGCCATGGTACAGATTCTCAAGGAACCCAAGAACGCATTGGTCAAACAGTACCAGAAACTGTTTGATCTGGAAGGCGTCCGACTGCGATTTACCGACGGCTCGCTGGTGGCCATTGCCAAAGAGGCACTCAAGCGCAACACCGGCGCGCGCGGTTTGCGTTCCATTCTGGAAAACTCCATGCTGGATATCATGTATGACGTACCATCCCAGCCAAACGTCAGAGAGGTTGTCATCAGCGAAGACGTCATCTATCACAAGGAAAAACCGATCGTGGTCTATGAGCAGCAGGTGAATGACGCCGCCTGACATCCCTGCGATAAATATGTGCAATTTTAATGAATTACACGGACAGTCGGGCTAAGCACGTTATCCGCCACTCGCATACCAAATTCGTAAAAAGTCTCTCATTGCCCGTAAACTGTGCGTTTGCGAGTATTATTTTCTTGACAGTGCACGAAATAATCTGATAAACAGTGAGTCGCTTTGTACTCACAAACATTTTCAGGAGGTGTAACATGACAAAAGCTGAACTGATTAGCGCAGTAGCAGAAAAGGCCGGTTTGAAGAAGGTTGAAGCCGAGAAAGCCGTTGCAGCTTTCATCTGTTCTGTAACAACCGCTCTGAAAAAAGGCGACAAGCTGAGCTTGGTTGGTTTTGGCACCTTCTCGACCGCTAAAAGGGCTGCCCGTAAAGGTCAGAATCCACAGACCGGCAAAAAAATCAACATCCCAGCTGCTACTGTTCCCAAGTTCAAGCCTGGTAAGACTCTGAAGGAAGCCGTAAACAGCAAATAATTTTTTTCACAAGCACCTGTTTGTGATTGCGGGGTTGTAGCTCAGTCGGTTAGAGTGCCAGCCTGTCACGCTGGAAGTCGCGGGTTCGAGCCCCGTCAACCCCGCCATAAAAATATGGGCGAATAGCTCAGCTGGGAGAGCGCCAGCCTTACAAGCTGGATGTCACAGGTTCGATCCCTGTTTCGCCCACCATATTTAGACAGGGAAAAGAATCCTTTTCCCTTTTTTTTGCACCGTAGTAGATTGGGGTTGTAGCTCAGTCGGTTAGAGTGCCAGCCTGTCACGCTGGAAGTCGCGGGTTCGAGCCCCGTCAACCCCGCCATTCATCAAAAGGGTATCTGCTTAACGGCTGATACCCTTTTGTGTTATCAGATCACACGCCGGCTTAGAAAGGTCTTTCGTATGTACGCATCCATCTATAACCAACCCATTCAAAAAGACGCTCCCCTGCCCTTTGCATTGCCAGAGTGGATTGCCTTGGCACCTTTTGAGGAGTTTTTGGGAATGCGGATAGAGCGTGCTTGCGAAGGGCAGGCGACCCTGACCATGCCATTTTCAGCGGCCCATTGTCAGGGGATGGGACTGATGCACGGTGGCGCGGTTGTTTCATTGGCAGACACGGCACTGGCGATTGCCATCAAAACAGTGCTGCCAGAGGGAACGCATTTTGCGACGATTGGCATGAACCTTACGTTTCATGCTCCGGTGCGCTGGGGACAGGTTCGGGCGTGCGCCTCCGTAACAGAACAGACTGAAAGAGACATCAGCGGCGAGGCTACCATCTTTACCGAGGAGGGTATCAAGGCTGCCACGTTCCACGCCGTATTCCGCATCAAGCAGAACCGGAAGGCGAGCGCAGCAGAACAGGGTTCATAATTCAGGGGTTGCCAGCCTCTCCATCCGTTTCATCTTCTCAACCAGCGTTGTCCTGTTGATTCCCAACAAGGCAGCCGCCCGCGCCTTGACCCCGCCAGCCAGTACCAGTGCCTGATCAATCAATTTACGCTCGATCTCCGCAATCGCCGTTACCATATCCATGCCTTGCTCAGTCAATTCCAGGCAGATATCACCGGAAACAACACCCTGTCCGCACATCTCAACCGGCAGGTCCTCGATATGGATGACATCCCCTTCCGTCAGCGCCACCAGGCGTTCGACCAGATTCTCCAGCTCACGAACATTGCCGGGCCAGGCATGCTGTTCAAGAGCTTCTAAAGCCCGCCTGCTGATGGTCATGGGGGAGCGTCCCATCAGATGGTAGAATTTTTCAAGAAAGACCGACACCAGCGCCATGATATCCTGTTTACGTTCCCGCAAGGGTGGCAGATGCAGCGGTATGACGTTGAGACGGTAATAAAGATCTTCGCGGAATTGCCCCTGGCGGACCTGCTGTTCCAGATCAATGTTTGTCGCTGAAAGTACGCGGACATCGAGCTTGACCGGCTTATTCGAACCGACGCGATCCACCTCCTGCTCCTGCAGGACACGCAGGAGCTTGGTTTGCAGATGCAGGGGCATGGTGCCAATTTCATCCAGAAAGATGGTGCCATGATTGGCGGCTTCGAATTTGCCGGCTTTGTCCCGGATTGCTCCGGTAAAAGCCCCACGCACATGACCGAATAATTCGCTTTCAAGCAACATTTCCGGAATGGCACTACAGTTGACCGCCACAAATGGCTTGTGTTTGCGCATGCCGTTATAGTGCAGCGCACGCGCCACCAATTCTTTTCCGGTACCTGATTCACCGGTAATCAAAACCGTTGAATCCGTTTTGACAATACGCGACATGCGTTCGAAAACGGCCTTCATGGCTGAGGAGGTGCCGATGATGTTACTGAACTCGAAGCGCCCCTGCAGCTGTTTACGGAGATAGACATTCTCGGACAGCAGTTGCTGCTTTTCCAAGGCCTTGTTGAGTACAAGCTTGAGTTCCTCAAAATTTACCGGTTTGGTAATATAGTCGAAAGCCCCCTCTTTCATGGCACTGACAGCTGTCTCAGCCGAGGCAAAACCGGTGACAACGATCACCTCTGTCGTGGGCGACAGACGACGGGAATGCTGGAGGATTTCGATGCCGCTTTTATCCGGCAGGAACAGATCCGATACAACCAGACTAAACGACTCCCGGTCCAGGATTTCCAGGGCCTGTGTACCTGTGGCCGCCAGGCTGACGGTATAGCCAGCCGACGTGAGCAGTTGTCCCAATACCTCCCGGCCTGAGTCGTCGTCGTCGATCAGCAGTATGTGTATGCCGGATTCGTGTGCCATCAGTGGTTCACCTTACTGTTTACATGTTCTGAGGGGCATTTAATCGGCAAACGCCCATAATTGCAATCAGAAAGTAACATCACCATCAATATCCACAGTCAGAAGCCCCCTCCTTGCGGTGGGGGCTTCTGAGTTCAATCTGCGGTTACCGTGCGGATCGCCCGTTCCAACCCATCCAGGAGCAGATCCAGTTCATCCGGTTTAATTGCCAGAGGTGGAAAGACCACGATCGTATTCCCGAGCGGACGGGAGAAAATACCATGTTTACGGGCTTCCAGACATACACGGACACCGACCTTCTGTTCCCAGGGATAGGGCCGTTTCGTAGGTGCATCCTCCACCAGCTCGATGCCGGCTGCCAAACCGCACTGCCGCACATCCCCCACATGCGGCAAACGGGCGAACTCCTGCAACCGCTCTGCCAGGCGGGCGATCTTGGGCTGTAGAGCATCCAGCAGTCGATCCTGTTCGAACAGCTCCAGGCTTTTCAGGGCAACAGCGCATGCCAACGGGTTGCCGCTGAAGGTATGACCGTGGAAGAAAGTTTTCAGCTCGGCATACTCTCCCATGAAGGCAGCGTAAACCTCCTCTGTGGTCACCGTGACGGCCAGCGGCAGGTAACCGGCAGCAATCCCCTTGGAGAGCGCCATGATATCCGGCACCACCCCTTCATGTTCGCACGCAAACATCCGGCCGGTCCGGCCAAACCCGGTGGCGACCTCATCGGTAATCATCAGCAGTCCGTGCAGATCGCACAACTCCCGCACCCGTTTGAGGAAACCCGGAGGCTGAACAAGCATGCCACCGGCCCCCTGCAGGAGCGGCTCGATCACCAAACCGGCGCAGGTAGCGCCATGCTGCTTCATCAGAGCCTCTAAAGCACCAGCGCATGTCATGCCGCAGGTTGCAGGATCATTGCAGCCCATCTCGCAACGGTAACAATAAGGCGCCGGAGCCTGGATGGCATCGAACAGCAACGGCCGGAAGGTACTGTGGTAAATATCAATGCCCCCCACGCTAACCGCTCCCAGGGTATCGCCATGATAGGCGTGTCGAAAGGTGATAAAGCGCTTGCGCTCCGGCCGGCCGCGATGCACCTGGTACTGAAAGGCCATCTTGACCGCCACCTCCATGGCGGTGGAACCATTGTCTGAATAAAAGAACCGATCAAGACCGGTCGGCGTGATTCCCGCCAGCCGGTGAGCCAGCAGAATGCTTTGTTCGCCGGCCAATCCCAACATGGTTGCATGTTCAAGGCGGTCCACCTGCTGTTTGAGCGCTTCATTCAACTCACGCCGGCAATGACCATGGACATTGGTCCACATGGAGGCCACCCCGTCCAGATAACGATTGCCATCGGTATCGATCAGCCAGCTTCCTTCGCCTCTGGCGATAACGATGGGCTGATCCTTTTCCCAGTCCTGCATCTGGGTAAAGGGATGCCACACGTGCCGCTTGTCCCACTCCCGCAGCTGTTCAGTCGAAACCCCTTTCACAGTCCCAGCTCCCGCAACACGATATCCGTTTCCGACTGGCCATCCAGCCAGTCTGCCAACCCGTCGACGGCCTCCATCTCATCCAGATCATCGCGATGCGGCCAGACACCGAGCACAGGGGCACCACACAACGAACCGATGTGGTGGACGGCACTCCGTTCAGCCAGATCCGGCGTTATCGGATAATTATTGACAATCACGCCTGCCACCCGCACAGCCATCTGCTGCGCGGCAAAGCAGGTCAACACGGTATGATTGATGGTGCCCAGGTTCGGGCGTGCCACTACCAGCAGCGGCAATTCCAGTTGCCTGACAAGATCGGCCACTAGCAGACCACCGGCCAGCGGCACCATCAGCCCCCCGGACCCTTCCACAATCATGAAATCGTGACAGGCCGACAGCCTGTCGAACGACTCTCGAATTCGGGCAAAATCGATGCGTACCCCCTCCTGCGTAGCCGCCTCAGCCGGTGCAACCGGTTCCCGCAGCAGATAGGGGGTTGTATCCGCGCCGCAGGCAACACCGGCGGCCTGACATAACAGCAGGGCGTCATCGGAGACCAATCTGCCATTCTCCTCGCGGCAACCGCTGGTAACCGGCTTCATCACCCCGACATTGAGCCCGCGCATCCTCAACAGGCGCGCCAGGGTAGCCGCTACGATCGTTTTACCGACACCGGTATCTGTTCCGGTAATGAATATCCCTCTGGTCACCCGCACACTCCAATCGTCATCCCCAGGTCATCCAGCATCTGCCGGTCCTGTTCCGGTGCTCGACCCGGCGTGGTCAGGTAGTTGCCGGTCATCATGCCGCTGGCCCCGGCCAGAAAGATCCACGACTGCAGCTCCCGCAGATTTTTTTCACGCCCGCCACACACGGTCAGATCCTTTTCCGGCAGCATCAAGCGATAGATCGCGATTATTTTTAGACACTCCATCGGCGTCAGGAAGGCGGCGTCCGCCAGACGGGTCCCCGCCACCGGATTCAAAAAGTTGATCGGCACCGTATCCACGTCCAGCTCACGCAGGGTTTCGGCCAGTTCCAGGCGGTGTTCAAAGCTTTCCCCCAGGCCGAAGATACCGCCGCAACAGACCTTCAGCCCTGCCTGTTTAACGGCCCTGATGGTTTCCACATCGTCTTCATAGTCGTGGGTCGTACAGATGCTGGGGAAAAAACTGCGGGCGGTTTCAAGATTATGGTGATAGGTCACCATACCGGCCTGTTTGAGCAGGAGCGCGGTTTCAAGATCCAGAATCCCCAATGAACAGGAGGGCTCTATACCGGTTTCATCTTTAATTCGCCGAAGGGCACGACAGATCTTGTTCAATTCATTCCCCGGCTGAATACCGGTGCCGCTGGTAATAATGCCGTAACAACGGGCGCCGTTCTGTTCTGCACTGTGAGCGCACCGTACGAGCTCTTCCTCATCTACCAGCGGATAGACCGGCGTGTTCGTCGTGTGGGCCGAGGACTGGGCACAGAAGGCGCAGTTTTCGGGGCAACGCCCCGATTTCGCATTGATGATCGAGCAGAGCGATGCCGCACGCCCCTTGAAATGTTCCCGTATCCTGGAGGCCTCGGCAAACAGCAGATACAGATCGGGACCGCTGGCAGCAGTTAAACGCAACGCATCATCCGGAGCAAGCTCCCCCCCCGCAATAACCTGTTCTGAAACCTTCTGCACAAATGTTCTCATATCCATGTAACCCTCCGGGAATAGCGATAACATAGCCCCGCTTCATTTGTCAACCAGACAACAATCATGCGTTAACAAGCCGCCTTTTAGACGAATCCATCGTGAGCGGTTCACAGGCCGGACCGGTAAAACTTTCGCTGGACAAAACAGAACTAAACATACTATTTCTGAAGATATACAAATTGAGTTCATTGAATCTTCCGGGTCACCTCCCATGCCAACCACGGTAACATCACATACGCCAGGCACGCCTATTGTCCGGTACTGCATAGCAATGGCAATGGCCCTCATCACTATAGCCGCTGCCGGTTACGGCTACATCCGTCAGCAGAATCTGTTCGAAATCAATGACGCCCGACATGATATGGAAACCATCGCCGACCTCAAGGCAACCCAGCTGGTGCAATGGCGAAAGGAGCGATTACAGGAGGCACGCTCGGTCTATGCCAATGCCATGGTATCCCACAGGGTCAAGGACTACCTGAACGGCATTGACAAAAACCGGGCATTGCGAGAAATCCATAACTGGATGGACAGCCTGTACAACCAGGCCGGCTACAACAGCATGCTACTGTTCCTTCCGGACGGTAAAATCGTTACCTCGATTTCTGAATTGGGAAACCGTCAGCAGCCACAGTACAAGTCATTGATCAACGAGACCATCCGGAAACGGGACGTCATCTTTTCAGACTTTTATCGGGACAACAATAGCGGCACCTGCCACATCAACCTCTCCATCCCCATCATGTACCAGAGCGGTACCCATGCGGACTGCATTGCGGTCTTGGTCATCGACATCAATCCCTTCCGTGACCTCTACCCAAACATTCGCCACTGGCCAACGCCGAGCCGTACGGCCGAAGCGCTGCTGGTAGAACGGGACGGCAACAAGGTTCGTTTTCTCAGCCAACTGCGCTACCAGGCCGCCCCGGTACTGACCTTCACACGGCCGCTTCTGGACAGAAACATGCCTGCCGTCCGGGCCGCCCTCGGCCAGGAAGGCGTAATCGATGGTCTTGATTATCGGGGGGTTCAGGTAGTCGCAGCGATTCGCAATGTAGCGGACTCTCCCTGGACAATTATCACCAAGATCGATACGGAGGAAATCCTGGAGCCGGTTGCAGAGCGCACATACCATGTCGTAGCAATCTGCCTGTCGACGATCATGGCGATAGGACTGGCGATCGGCCTGGGATGGTCACGAAAAAAAGCCACGTACCTCAACCGGCAATATGAAGCCGAGTTGAAGCACACCGAGGAGCTCAGAAGCGCCGAACGGGCATTAAAGGAAGCCCACGACAATCTTGAACAGCGGGTCGTCGAACGGACCGAAGAAATCCAGAAGAGCCATACCCTATTGAAAGGTCTTTCCCAGCAGATTCCCGGAGTCATGTACCAGTTCCGGATGTCACCGGATGGAAGCTACAGCATTCCTTACGCAAGTGACGCATCCCATGACATATTCGAATTGAACCCGGCAGACGTCTGTGAAAACGCGGCGCCACTCTTCGAACGCATCCATCCAAATCATATAGAAAACGTAGTCACAGCGCTCCAGGAGTCGGCCCGCCTCCTGACCCCCTTACGATCCGAGTTCCAGATTTTTCACTCCGAGAAGGGGCTTCGCTGGATCAGTGCGGAATCAAATCCGGTCCTCATGGAAGACGGCACTATTATCTGGCACGGTTTCGCCTCTGACATCACTGAACGCAAACTCGCTGAAAACGAGTTACTTGAAAAACGTTATCAACTTGATGAGGCGCAGCGCCAGGCAAACATCGGCAACTGGAACTGGATGATCGGAAACGACAGCATTACCTGGTCGGAGCAACTCTACACCATCACCGGCAGGGACCCGAAACTACCCTGTATCACGTACAACGATCAGTCTCACATGTACACCCCTGAAAGCTGGACACGTCTGGATAATGCCGTGAAACGGGCGTTGGAAACCGGGGAGCCCTACGAGTTCGAGCTGGAGCTTATCCGCGCTGACAAGGCACACCGATCCTGCATTGCCAGGGGCGAAGTCGTTCACGATCAATTCGGGACAGTAACCGGGTTACGCGGAACGCTGCAGGATGTCACGGAAAGGATTCTGCTTGAGCGGCAACTGTATCAGGCTAAAAGACTGGAGTCCATCGGTCAGCTTGCCGCAGGGGTGGCCCACGAAGTCAGAAATCCATTGAATGCGATACTATCTATCACGGAAGCTCTCTTCCGGGAAACGGAGATTGAAGGAAACCCTGAGTACGAGCCGTACATCCAACATATCCGGACCCAGGTTTCCAGACTGGCCAATCTCATGAACGACCTTCTCGAACTGGGAAAACCGATCCCCCCCGTGTGCCTGTTGCCCGTTCAACTGTACAACCTCTGCCGGGAGACCATCAAGCTGTGGGACAACTCGGGCTCAGCAGATAAGATTCCCGTGCTGTTGACAGCAGATCCAGACCATTCTGATCTATACGTTATTGCCGACAGCATCAAACTGCAACAGACCGTATTCAACCTTCTGGAAAATGCCGCCCAGAACAGTCCCAAGGATGCGAGCATCGAGCTGACCATCTCGCTACCCGTTATCAGCGACACCTCCAACCCGTTTGCTACCATCCTGATCACCGATGCCGGCACAGGCATTCCGGAAAGCAACCTCAACCGGGTCTTTGACCCGTTTTTTACCGGCCGCAAAGACGGGACCGGCCTGGGACTCGCGCTGGTAAAACACCTGATCGATAATATGGGCGGCAGCGTGCGGCTCTACAACAACTCCCCACCGCCAGGATGTACGGCAGAACTGCACATTCCACGTGTCAGAAAGGAGCAGGCTTGAAACCGAAGATACTGTTGATCGAGGACAATGAAGCTACGCGCTTCGGTTTTGTCAGATATTTTTCCAAGGAAGGCTATGCCGTAGCCGAAGCTTCCGACCTGGCAAAAGCCAAGAAGTGCCTTGATGGTGATAATTTCGACGCCATCATACTGGACATAAACCTGCCCGACGGCAACGGGATCGATTTCATTGAGGCGGTTCGGACAGCCGATCAGAATATTCCCATCATCGTCATTACCGGTTCAGGGAACATCCAGATCGCCGTAGAAGCAATGCAGAGCGGTGCTGATAATTTTCTCACCAAGCCGATTGACAATGCCGCTCTGTCGGTGTTTTTACGTAAATACCTGGAAATAGGCGCAATGAAACGGCATATCTCTGCCCAAAAACGCCTGAAAACCAGTGAAGGCATTTATTTCGGTGACTCTCCCGCCATGCAGCAGGCCCTTGACCTTGCCAGGATTGCAGCTACCAGCGATAGCCCGGTGCTGATTACCGGCGAAACCGGCACCGGCAAAGGCATGCTCTCCAAATGGATTCACCGCAACAGTCAACGGGCCAGCAATGAATTCGTCGAGATCAACTGTTCCGGCCTGCGCGGCGAGTTACTGGCCCGGGAAATCTTTGGGAATGCACGCGGAGCCTTTACCTCTGCCGATCAGGATCGCAAAGGCTTGCTGGATATTGCCGACCGTGGCACGCTGCTGCTCGATGAAATCGGCGACATGGCTCTGGAGGTACAGGCCCAGTTTCTTAAGGTCTTGGAAGACAAGAAATATCGCCGCCTTGGAGATGTAAAGCTTTTCAAGAGTGATTTCCGCCTGCTCTGCGCCACGAACCGGGACATCCATGACCTCGTCCGGCAAGGACTCTTCCGGCAGGATTTGCTCTACCGCATCAACCTGGTGGAGATCCACATCCCCCCCCTCAGGGAACGACGTGACGAACTGCCTGCCATTATCTCCTACATCCTGCACGAACTGGGATCATCCGAATCGGTGATCTCGGATGAGGTAATGAAAATTTTGCATACATATTCCTGGCCCGGCAACATACGGGAACTCAAGAATGTACTGGAGCGGGCGCTGCTGCTGACTCCCCGTGGCGAGATACTGCGCCAGGTCCTCTTTGACGGTTTGTTAAGCAGCCGTAAAACGCTGCCTGTCATAGGTTCGAACACCGTACAGGAAGTTGAGGAGCACCATATTCTGGCCGTCCTTGATCAGATGGACGGAGACATCGAGAAAACAGCTAAAAGTCTCAATATATCCCGCGCCACACTTTACCGCAGGCTGAAAAAGGCTAAATCATCAAATCCCTGAGCCGGGGTTCAATCCGGCTTCTGTCGAACAGTATGGCTATCGGCTCCGGATATGCCACCCCGGATACCTTTGCCGTTCGGCTAACAATTCCCATCACCAGGGTCCGCAGAGGACTGGCACCTCCAGGTCGCACATCAGCTACCATGGCTGATTCGGTGGCGCTCGCGTCACGCGCCCTGCCGGGCGCACACAAAAAAACCGCCAGATTGATCAGGCGGTCTTTTTGTTCACAGCTTCAAGAGGTGGCGGCATCAGCCTGTCATCGAGATAACCTCTTCATAGGTCGTCGCCCCTTCCAGCATCTTACGGATAGCTACCTGGCGCAGGCTGATCAACCCGCCCTCCTGGGCTGCTGAGACGAGATCGGCCAATTCAACGTGTCCTGTGACCAGAGACTTGACACGTTCATTCATATCTAACACCTCAAAGATGCCGGTGCGCCCCTTGTAGCCGGTCCCACGGCACTCCTTACACCCCTGCCCTTCCCAGACCACGTGAGATTTTTTCCCTAGTTGAAGGTAATCGAGTTCATCGCCCGTTAACTCGCGCACCTGCTTGCAGTGTGGACAGATCTTTCGTACCAGTCGCTGCGCAATGATGCCGATCACCGTAGCCGAGATCAGGAACGGCTGCACCCCGAGGTCAAGCAATCGCACAATGGCGGAAGCAGAATCATTGGTGTGCAGGGTGGAAAGCACCAGATGCCCGGTCAGAGCAGCCTGGACAGCGTTCTCTGCCGTTTCCTTGTCGCGAATCTCCCCGATCATGATGATATCCGGATCCTGGCGCAGGATATTGCGAAGGATGGAATCAAATCCGACGCCGATGTTCTGCTGGACTCCGATCTGGTTAAATTCTTCCATCACCATCTCGATCGGGTCCTCGACCGTGATAATGTTGACCTCCGGCGAAGAAAGCGAACGCAGGGTCGAATACAAGGTCGTGGTCTTTCCGGAACCGGTAGGACCGGTCACCAGGATAATGCCATTGGGTCGTCGGATAAAGGAGTTGTACAGCGACATCTCCCGTGCATAAAATCCCATGCTATCAAGATCCTGCAACAGGATATCGGGGTCAAATATCCTGATGACGACCTTTTCACCGAACGCCACTGGTACGGTCGAAACCCGCAGCTCTATGTCCTTGTTATTGAAATGGGTCTTGATGCGGCCATCCTGAGGTCGGCGTTTCTCGGCCAGATCCATGCGGGATAGCAACTTGATGCGAGACACGATGGGAGGATGAAGGAGCTTGGGAATAACATGGATGTTATGCATGACGCCGTCAATACGGAATCGGATCAGCCCTTTTTCACGCTTGGGTTCTATATGGATATCACTGGCATGCTGTTCAAACGCATAGTGCAGCAAAAAATCGACCGCAGAAACGACATGCTTGTCATTCCCCTCGATCTCCTGCTGACCTTTCATCTTGAAGAACTGTTCCAGATTACCCAGGTCAACGGTCGAAGACGATTCCGCCTCGGCAGCCATCACCGAAGCGCGAAAGCCATAAAACTCCCGCAATATCTTGAGTATGTCGCTCTTGGAGCTGAGCACACGCCTGATTTCAAGCTGGCGGGCGCTGGCGAGTTCGTTGATGATGGCATCGTTGAACGGATCTGCTACGGCCACCGTGATGATACCTCCGCTCTCGGCCACTGCAACGATCAGATTCTTGAGGGCAAACGGGCGGGGGATATAGGAGGTAACGACATCAAGGTCAAGTTTGAGAGGATCGATCTTGAGGTAGGGCAGACCTACCGCCGAGGATACGGCCTCGGTCACCATGTCCTCGGTCAGGATTTTTCCCGACGTGCCTGGCAGTTCGAAATTGAAGGCAGCAATGACTTCGGCCGGGAATATGATGTCAGCCGTGCCGGATTGAACCCTGCGGGAACCGCCCGACTGATGCAGCGCATAGAGACGTGTTTCCTGGGCCTTGCCACGGGCCGCAATCTCGGTACATTGTTCGGCAGAGATCAGACCCTGCTTCTTGAGTAGATGGGCGCAGTTCTCGAAGGTTAGTTTTTTCGTAGCGGACATATCACCTGGAGTTGGTCAACTTGTTCTTTTTTTGTGCTTCCAGTTTCTGGGCCTCTATCCGCTTGGCCACCTCTTCCACCACCTGTTCGGCGCTATAACTCGGGACAGGTGGAAGCTGGGCAAAGGTAGCCGCTTCGGGCTGGACACGCTGTGCAGCAGGTCTACGGCGAGGTGGCGCATCCTGATAAAGCGTCATGGTGGAGATAAAATTACGGAACAGTCGGAAGGCCATATAGGCTGAGAACAACAGCGGAACCAGGTCATCCATCCAGTATTCAAAACTGCGCTGATTGAGCATGGTACCGCCTGCCAGACCAGCCAAAGCGATCAGCAATCCAAAGGCGTTGCCGATGACGCGATACTCGATGTCATCCGGAATTTTTAGAGTTTTAACCGATCCGCTGGCCATACCTCGCTCCCCACAACGGTTCCTAGCCGCTATTACCCGCACATATGTTCTTTATCGGCTCGCACGCCGCTAAATTGAGATTTTTTGACAGGTAGCGTGCCGTATGCCTGCCATAAAGAGAATCAGGCTAGATCCCGCCATCAGCACATGAGGTGGCTGTAACCCGCCGATCGGCAGATTAACGTTCCTTTTGCGCAGTACAGCGACCACCTCGCCCAGACCGGCAATCGCACCCGCCAACGTAACCAACAGTCCGCTTTACGGGACAGAATATTTGTTGACAGGCCTCAACCATATAGCACATACGAGGGGTGATGTTAAAGCTATTACAGAAGAAAGGCCCATTCTCACTCGTGGGAATGGGCCTGATCAGTGGCAGTAGGCGCGGCTGAGGTAACTATTCTCTTACAAAAATATCCATGTCCGTCTCATCCACCATCCCCATGATACGTGAGTATTCGGCCGCAATCAGCAGATAGTGGTTGTGCGTCTCATGGGCATTCCACTCGTACACCGTACGCACGTCTTCATCGGCAACCTTCGCCGCGGACTCGCGCAGAGCAATCTCCAGGTTCTGTTCTTTCTCCATGGCCAGTTCCAAGGCCTTTTGTTCACTGAAATCAGCAGCGATAATTTTACTCAGGGAGCTGATCCAGCTGGACTCGTTGTCGGCCGGTATATCCAAAAAACCCTCCAACGACGGGATATCTGTCCCACGATACACCCTGTAAAAATGTCCGGCATGCTCCCGTTCTTCACGCGCCAGTGTCTCGAAGATTCGCCGGGCGTCAGGGTCTTTCATCCGTTGAGATCCCAATTGATAGAAATTCATGGCGTTTTTCTCAGTTTGCATGGAGCGCTTGATGGCTTCCTGGACGTCGATACCCATAGTCATCCCCTTTCATACACTGTCATTTATTCATCACTCTTTATGCAACGCACAGTCAAATAATACCTTATTAGTCCTTTTTGTCAAGCAAATGCGGTTACCCGTTCGCCAAAGCGATTGACAGTTCCGGCTGTGGGCGTGTAAAAATGAAGGCATCTTATTGCAGGAGGTTTCGGCGTGGCAATTGAACCCAACAAGATCATCTATTCCATGATGCGGGTCAGCAAATTTTACGACAAAAAACCGGTTATCAAGGACATATCTCTTTCCTATTTTTATGGCGCCAAGATCGGGGTACTGGGCCTGAACGGCTCTGGCAAGTCATCGCTGCTCAGGATCATGGCCGGTGTGGACAAGGATTTTAACGGCCAGGCCGTACTCTCCCAGGGCTACACGGTTGGCTATCTGGAGCAGGAGCCGCAACTGACCGAGAACAAAACCGTTCGTCAGATCGTGGAGGAAGGTGTTCAGGAGACTGTCGACCTACTGGCCGAGTTTAACGCCATCACCGATAAATTCTCCGAGCCGGATGCCGATTTTGAGAAACTGTGCGAGCGTCAGGCAACACTGCAGGAAAAACTCGACCATCTGGACGCCTGGGATCTCGACAGCCGTCTGGAGATGGCTATGGATGCCCTGCGATGCCCCCCCGGCGATTCGTTGGTGCAGGTTCTGTCCGGCGGTGAAAAACGCCGGGTGGCGCTCTGCCGCCTGCTGCTGAAGAAACCGGACATCCTGCTTTTGGACGAACCGACCAACCATCTGGATGCAGAATCGGTAGCCTGGCTGGAACACCACCTGCACGCTTACCCCGGTACGGTCATCGCCGTGACTCATGACCGCTACTTCCTGGACAACGTGGCCGGCTGGATCCTGGAACTGGACCGGGGTGAAGGCATACCCTGGAAAGGCAATTATTCATCCTGGCTGGAACAGAAACAGGGGCGCTTGGCAGTGGAGGAAAAGACTGCCAGCGAGCGCCAGAAAACCCTGCAGCGCGAACTGGAGTGGATCAGGATGTCACCCAAGGGGCGCCACGCCAAGGGCAAGGCCCGTATCAGTTCCTACGAACAGCTGCTGACCCAGGAGAGTGAGAAACATGCCAAAGATCTGGAGATCTACATTCCGCCCGGACCACGCCTGGGCGACATCGTGGTCGAGTTCAGCGATGTCTCCAAGGCCTACGGTGACCGGTTGCTGTACGAAGGTCTGACCTTCAACCTGCCGCCCGGTGGAATCGTTGGGGTGATCGGTGCCAACGGCGCCGGCAAGACCACCCTCTTCCGTCTGATTACCGCACAGGAACAACCGGATACCGGTGCCATCCGTATCGGGGAGACGGTCAAGCTGGGCTATATGGACCAATCCCGCGATGCGCTCAAACAGGAACAGACCATCTGGGAGGCTATTTCCGGTGGTGATGAGCAGATCCAGCTCGGCAAGATCGCTGTCAACTCGCGGGCCTATGTATCCCGTTTCAACTTCTCAGGTTCGGATCAACAGAAGAAAATCGGCATGCTTTCGGGGGGCGAGCGCAACCGGGTTCATCTGGCCAGGATGCTGAAAGATGGGGCCAACGTGCTGCTGCTGGATGAGCCCACCAATGACCTGGATGTAAACACCATGCGGGCTCTGGAAGAAGCACTGGAAAACTTCGCCGGCTGTGCCGTGGTCATCAGCCACGACCGCTGGTTCCTGGATCGCATTGCCACCCACATCCTGGCATTCGAAGGGGATTCCAGCGTGGTTTATTTTGACGGCAACTATTCGGAGTATGAGGATGACCGCAAGCGACGCCTGGGAGCAGCGGCCGAACAGCCCCATCGCCTCAAATACCGGCAGCTGACACGGGCATAGATCATCTCACAGTCATCACACCCTGCAATGAAAGGATAACTTCACATGTCCTTCACCGGAGACCTGGCACACCTGCCGATCGTTGATGTTATTCAACTGATACACTCCACCAGAAAATCCGGCACCCTCAGCATTAAAAGCAACAAGGGCGAGAGCCACCTGGTCTTCAGCGATGGTTATTTCGCCAGCGCAAATCACCTCAACAACAGTGTCCGCATCGGACAGATCCTGGTTGAAAAGAACTTTATTACCCACAGCTGCCTGGATCAGGCTCTCATCGAACAACGACAATCCGGCACAGCCCGCAAACCGCTGATAGCAACCCTGATCGAGCAGGGCGCCATCAGCCCCGACGATGCCTATAGCGGCTTGGAATGTCTGATAGAGATGACTATTGTCGAAGTTCTCACCTGGAGCAGCGGCACCTTCTCGCTGGATGTGGACAACGTCGTCACATGTGACGAGTACCGCTATTTCCCTGAAACCCTGAAACAGGAAATACTTATGAATGCGCAGGCGATCCTGATGGATGCGCTCCGCATTTACGATGAGAAAATGCGGGACGGCACCCTTGGGGAGATCTTTTTTTCGTCGGCCGAAGCAACCGGCACAGACACACTGGCGAGCGGCAACGCCGGCCAACCCGTCACTGCCGGCCTGTTGGGCCTGGATGCCCTCGACAGCCTCACAAAAAAGATTCCGGACGTATTTATCGGGCTCAAGGATCTCGATGACGCAGAAGAACATCGTGCAATTATAGCGGCTGAACTGGGCAAACTGCCCCCGGACGCCCAGGAAAAACTGTGCTCTCTTCTAACCCGGATTTCCACATCGCCTTCACCGGCTGAAACATCAGGCGCTGCAGGCAGGTTGACAATCGCAGTGATCGTAATGAGCCGTGACCCATTCATGAAGCACACTATCAGAACCGTCTGCAGACAAAAGGGTTACATCGTATTCACGACCGATGAGGCCGGCAACCTCGATCTGATCATCGAGCAGTCATTTTCGCGGGACCTACTGCCGCTGCTGATACTCGACGACCCGGCCTTCATAGGAAACGGCTCCACACACGAATCCGTAGTATCATTACTTCAACAAAAGCGGGAAAAATACCCCCGGATTTCCATCCTTCAATTGAGCACGTCACGGGATGACCGGGTCCTACCTGTTCATGTGCTGGAGGAGGGGACAGAGAGCGTCTTCCCCCGCCCCTGTCTGCAAAACAGTACCGATTCCTTTGTGGCTGACATGGTCGGTTTTTTACGTTCGTTCAGCTTTGTTATCGAGAAATCGTTCACCCAAGCGGACCGGCAGGCTGCCCGCAAACTAAAGGAAAGCATCATCGCCATCGGCATGCTCAGAGAACCACCCGAGGTGGCGTTGGAACTTTTACTGTATACTTCCAGCCTGTTCGAACGGAGCATAACTTTTGTTGCCGTGGCAACGGACCTGATTGCCGAAAAGGGGATCGGCATCAATGCCGGCAAGAGCTCGGGGGCAACCGGCCCCTTGATGTTCAAGATCCCGCTTGGACAGAAATCGGTTTTCCAGGATACCGTCGAAAAAAGGCGCATGTATTTCGGACTCTGTACCGATGAAATTCTGAAAACACACCTCTACAGCACGATCGGCCCGCCTCACAGCCCAAAAATCCTCCTTTTACCACTCATAATGTCAGGAAACGTCCTCGCCCTGATCTATGCTGATTTCGGCCACACGCCGCCAACGCCGGTCCTGACGGAATACCTGGAAGTAGTCTCGCGCTACGCCGGTCTCGTCCTGGATAATTCACTGTACCGAAAAAAGTTTGATAAATTGACCCAGCGTCCCTAGTATGAGCGTCAATGTTTCAGCACCGAAAGGATCGTTATGGACATAAACGTATTGCATCAGATTCTGGATATCGCCTTCCAAAAACAGGTTTCGGACATCCATTTTGAAGTGGATAATCCTCCTTTTTTCAGGGGCAAGGGCCAACTTATCCGGGCCAAGATGCCTAACCTGACTGCGGCTGACACCGAACTGATCGCTGCCGAGGTGCTGGAACATAACGGGCGCCGGCTGAGCCACGATCTGAAGGAGTCTGACGCTTCCTACGCCTTGACCAGTGGCGGTCGCTTTCGGGTCAGTATCTTCCGCCAGAAGGGACACTATGGTATTGTCATGCGGGTCATCCCGCCGCATATTGGCACGTTTCAGGAACTTAATATCCCTTCGGTTCTGACCGATATCGCGGAAGCTCCCAACGGACTGATCCTCGTTACCGGCCCAACCGGCAATGGAAAATCCACGACCCTTGCCTCAATGTTGAGATACCTGAATGAGAACCATAGTTACAATATCATCACCATCGAAGACCCTATCGAGTTTATCTTCAGCTCGCAAAAAAGTTGCGTCATTCAGCGAGAAGTGGGCATAGACACCGACAGTTTCAGTGCCGCCCTCAAAGCTGCTCTGAGAATGGATCCGGACGTTATCATGGTTGGTGAAATGCGCGACAAGGAGACCATTGACGCCTGCATAAAGGCCGCTGAAACCGGGCATTTGGTATTCTCTTCCCTGCATACCAACGGAGCCGTTTCAACAATCAACCGCATTATTGGCCACTTCCCTCCCGAAGCTCAGGAAATCATCAGACAACGACTCGCGGACATCCTCGTGGCAACAGTTTCCCTGCGACTCATCAAGGATAGAAGCGGTGAGAACATCCTGCCGGTAGTCGAGATCATGCGCGCCACTACTACCATCCAGGCTTGCATCCGCGAAGGACGCCTGGATGAAATTGAAAAGCATATCGAAAACGGGGCCAGCCAGTATCACATGCAGACCCTTGACATGCACCTGCTGGAACTTTACAAACAGGATAAAATCACGATTGAGGATGCCAAACGCTTGACTCACTCTATGGATTTCGAACGCAAGGTCATGTTCGAGAGCGAATAACATGCCGTCACGAAACCGGTAGACGGAAAAACAACTGCACTGCCGATCACAGTTGGCACAGCACGTGCTTTCGATGTGGTGGTAATAAGCTTTTAACAATCAGCCTATGCATATAGCGGACTTATTCCAGCTTCCAGAGGAGATACAACGTGAAATGGCTAGTTCCTGTAATACTACTTATAGCAGTATCCTCATTTGCAGATAACGGCCCGGAGATTCTCAAATTTAAAAATGGTGTCACATTCCCTCACCGGGCACACCAAACGTATCTTAAAAGCGATTGCAAGCAATGTCACAGAAAAGCGGGGCCTGGCAAGATTGAAGGATTCAGCAAAGACGCCGCACATCGGCTGTGCAGAACGTGTCATGCCATCAGGAGAGCGGGGCCGGCTGCCTGCAGGGACTGCCATAAGAAATAACCACGGGGAGATATGCTCAGGAGGGGCCGGTACGTTCAAAACTGGCCTTCATCAATGCAACAAAGGCTTCACGGGTTTCCAGGTCGGAAATAGCGGCTGACTGTTCGTCAATGCAGGACAATTGACGGGCGGTTAGTCGTTTTTTGCGTGGCGCTTCCTCAGGAGGCGTCAGCGGCATCAGGACATCACTGTTGACCTGTCCTGATCTGAGTACGATCTCTCTGACTACCGCAGCGCCCAGACGTTCATTGAGCTTTTCTATCATCATCCCCTTGAGAAACGTAAGCTCCTGCTTCCACGGGCCACTGGACACGGCAACGGTGAGCGTACCTTTAATGATACGCACGGGCATTGCCCTGACAGCAATGGCCTTTCCAACAATTTCGGGCCACAGCCGCCAGATTTCTGCTTCTCTCAAGCGCTCCGCCAACCCTAAGGCCGTCAACTCGACGCGCACCACATCACAGAGCGGCAACGGGAAACGCATTCTGGGTCGTTTTGCCATGCTACCTTCTCCGGCGACTGACCATGCCGCCTACGATCTGTCCGGCGACTGACCCTCCCAGCGTGAATGGAATAAATTGCCATCCTATGCCGGCCTTGACACGTGTGAGCACGATGAACGGAATCGGAAGGTGAATCAAAAGAAACCACATGAAAGAATATTTTTTATAGTTCTGTCGCAGATAACCGCAGGGAACACTGATAATAAAAGCTAGAATAATGAGTCCAACAACCGCGATCGTCGCTTGCATAGCTTACTCCTTTTGGGCATAGTAGAAAGTCGCATACCATTTGTCAATCCGCATCTGAAGTTACAGGCCATCATATCTATGGAGAACAGACTCATGATTAAGGAAGGTGATTACCTCGCCGTATTCAATTCCGCCCACCGGGTGATGAAAGCCGAAAACATCCTCAAGTCTCGTGGGCTTTCAATCCTGCTCATCCCCGCTCCCCGGCAGCTGATGACGGACTGCGGCCTGGCGCTGCGCATTGCTCCGGAGATCAGGGACGAAGTCATGAAAGTGCTGGCCGAGGAACAACTACTACCGGCATTCGTCAACCGGTTTAGTGAAGGCCGATATCATAATGAACAGGATCTTTGCGGAGACTCGATACCATGAAGACAATTGACTGTAGAAATCTGACCTGCCCGGCGCCAGTACTCAACGTGAAAAGAGCGCTGGAAGAGCAGAGCGAGATCCGGGTTATCGTGGATGATGGCGCCGCCCGTGAAAATGTAGCCCGCTTTTCACGCAATCGCGGCTACCAGGTCACCGAACATCGGGAAGAATCCGATTGGGTGCTTACTATCTGCGGCAGCGCCGCTAAAACCGCCCACACTTCGTTCCCATCCTCAGCCGGCAGCCGCATACTGTTGATAACGTCCGACCGTCTGGGAGACGGACCGGAAGAACTCGGCCGATTGTTGATGAAGAACTTTATTCATACGCTTCTCGAAACCAGCGAAATGCCGTCGCGCATTCTTTTTCTCAACACAGGAATTTTTCTGACCTGCGAAGGGTCTGATGTAGAGGAGGCCCTGGAAAAGCTACAGGGAATGGGTACAGAAATTTTTTCGTGCGGTGTGTGCCTGGACTTTTTTAAACTCAAGGATAAACTTCGGGTCGGAGCAACAACCAACATGCTTGTCACTGTTGAGAGCCTGCTGACGGCCGGGCAGGTGATAAAGCTCTAGTAATCCAAATAGTTCTTGACAGTTTTCATTACCGTACTTTATAGTGATCCCCTTTTAGTGCGCCTGATTTATTTATTGCCCGCTGAATAAATATATAACATCATGGACGCAGAGATCCCGTTTATCGGGATTAACATATCCCGCTCACAGAGATGATGTAATCCACGATGTTTGACAGCCTTTCTGAAAAACTTGAATCGGTCTTCAAAAAGCTCCGCGGACAGGGAGTAATGACCGAAGAAAATATCAAAGAAGCCTTGCGCGAGGTGCGTCTTGCCCTGCTTGAGGCCGATGTAAATTTCAAGGTTGTCAAAGATTTTGTCGAAAGCGTCCGGACAAAAGCCATAGGCGTTGAGGTACTGCAAAGCCTCTCACCCGGCCAGCAGATTATCCGGATTGTTCACGATGAACTGATTACCGTCATGGGCGGCGGCAGTGACAACCTTCTCAACCTGTCAGCAAAGCCGCCGGTAGCCATTATGATGGTCGGCTTGCAGGGAGCCGGCAAGACAACCACCTGCGGCAAGCTTGGCCGGCATCTGAAGGGCCTGAAGAGACGACCACTTCTGGTACCGGCCGATGTATACCGTCCGGCTGCTATCGAACAGCTAAAAACAGTCGGTAAACAGCTTGGGCTTGAGGTATTCAACTCCTCACCAGATCAAAAACCGATCGATATCTGCATCGCAGCCATGCGCTTTGCCGAGCTGAACGGGTATGACACCGTTATTCTTGACACTGCCGGACGGCACCAGATTGACGACTACCTGATGAGTGAACTGGCGGACATAAAAACCGCCACACAACCTCTGGAAATACTGTTTGTGGCCGATGCCATGACCGGTCAGGAAGCGGTCAACGTAGCTGCCGGCTTCAACGAACGTCTTGAAATCACCGGAGTAGTGCTGACCAAACTGGATGGCGATGCCAAGGGCGGCGCAGCGCTCTCAATCAAGGCAGTCACCGGCAAGCCGATCAAGTTCGTCGGCCTCGGTGAGAAGCTGGATGCGCTTGAGGTTTTCCACCCTGACCGCCTGGTCTCTCGCATTCTGGGAATGGGTGACGTGCTCACCCTGGTGGAAAAGGCCCAATCCGTTTTCGACGAAAAAGAGACGGCCAGACTGCAGCAAAAGCTTAAGAAGAGCCAGTTTGACCTGGAGGACTTTCTCGCCCAACTCCAGCAGATTAAAAAAATGGGCTCTATGGAATCGATCATGGGCATGATTCCCGGCATGGGCAAGATGATGAAACAGATGAAAGGCGCCCAACCGAGCGAAAATGAGATGAAACGGATTGAAGCCATTATCCGCTCCATGACTCCGGGCGAACGTGCCAATCACAGCATCATCAACGGCAGCCGCCGCCTGCGCATTGCCAAGGGCAGCGGAACAACCGTTCCCGAGATCAACCAGTTGCTTAAACGCTTTACCGAAGCACAAAAAGTCGTAAAACAATTGCAGAAACTTGGGCCCAAAGGGCTCCTCAAGGGTATGGGGGGACTCGGCAAGGGCATGTTGCCGTTTGGATAACATAAACATTTCATCATTTTCATACAAAATCGCAGAAGTAACAACTCAGGAGGAAACACAATGGCAACAAAAATCAGGCTTGCTCGGGCAGGCGCAAAGAAAAGACCTTTTTACCAGGTAGTTGTTGCAGACGAGCGCTGCCGCAGAGACGGCCGTTTCATCGAGAACATGGGCACCTACGATCCGACGAAGAATCCGGCAGTCGTCAAGCTGAATAAAGAGAAGATTGTCGCGTGGCTCGACAAGGGCGCACAACCTACCGATACCGTCAGACAACTTCTGAAAAATGCAGGGATCCTGGACAAGGCAGCCGCTCCGACGGCATAGCGCCTTGATTCCATCCCGGTCCGCCGGCCATTCTACAATGAGCAGAGGATACCGACATGAAAGCACTTGTTGAAACCATCGCGAAGGCACTAGTCGACGACCCCTCCAAGGTAATGGCAACCGAAGAGATGGAAGAAGACACTCTGGTCATCAAGCTGACTGTCGCCAAGGAAGATATGGGTCGTATCATCGGCAAGGAAGGCCGCACTGCCAAGGCAATCCGTACGATCCTCAATGCTGTGTCCACCAAGGGCAACAACAAGGCTATTCTTAAAATTGTGGAATAAATGCGAGACTCGGAAGGGCTGATCCCGGTGGGAAAAATAATTGGTACCCATGGTATCAAGGGCCAATTGAAAGTGTACTCCTATTCGGGCAACTTCGAAAGTATGAGTGCCGCGCGTTCTGTTGTCTTAAAGTCGGCTGATGGGACGCTGCGGGAGTTCACCCTTACAAGCTTCAATGCCAACTCCGGAAAATTCATCATAGGCCTCCAGGACTTTGATGATATTGACCAGGCCAAACCCCTCGTTGGAAACGAGTTGTGCCTTAAACGTTCTCTTCTGCCGGAACTGACAGACGATGAGTATTACTGGAGTGATCTGATCGGACTGCAGGTCCTCACCGATGATGGCACGCTGCTCGGAACAATCGCTGATATCTTTGAAACCGGCAGCAGCGACATTTATGTGGTTCGTGGAACAAGCCGTGAGTACCTGATCCCAGCCATCGGTGATGTTATCCAACGGGTCGATCTGGTGAGTGGTAGAGTCATCATCACTCCGCTCGACGGTCTGCTCGATTTATGAAATTTGACATACTTACCCTGTTTCCCGGGATGTTCTTGGGACCGTTCGATGAAAGCATCATCAGGCGGGCCAGGGAAAAACAGCTCATTGACATTGACATACACAACATCCGCGACTGGGCCAGCGACCGCCATCAGGTAACCGATGACGCCCCCTATGGGGGCGGTGCCGGCATGGTGATGAAAGTCGAACCTTTGACCGCCTGCATTGAATCCATCAAGACGCTGCACCCCGCGTCAACCGTCGTATTAACCTCTCCCCGAGGACGCCGGCTTACCCATCAGGTAGCAACGGAACTGGCCGAACGGGAGGGCCTGATCATCGTTTGCGGCCGCTACGAAGGGATCGACGAGCGCGTGCGTACTCTCTGCATTCAGGATGACATCTCCATCGGCGACGTGGTCCTGTCGGGAGGCGAGATCGCTGCCATGGCTATCGTTGACGCCGTGACACGTCTCATACCGGACGTCCTTGGCAATGATGAATCGGCAGAAAGCGACTCATTCGGTGACGGACTGCTGGAGTATCCGCACTACACACGCCCTCCTGAGTTCAGAGGGCTGACTGTTCCCAGAGTTCTGCTGTCCGGTAATCATGAATTAATCCGGAAATGGCGGCGACGCGAGTCATTACGCAGTACAATTGCGCTTCGCCCTGATCTCATGGCAGAACTGGCATTGACAAAGGAAGACCGGAAATTGCTTGCCGAACTGGAGCGGGATGATGCTTCTTCCTCCTGCTGCTAATCTGGCCATAGCACTTGTGCACTACCCGGTGTACAACAAGCTCCACGAGGTGGTTACAACAGCACTGACCAATCTGGATCTGCATGATATTGCCCGTTCGTCCCGAACGTTTGGATTGGACCGATTCTATATCGTAACCCCGTCGAAAGACCAGCAGGCACTGGCTCTTCGGATAACGGGCCACTGGCAGACCGGTTGGGGAGCAACCTACAATCCGGACCGTAAAGAAGCGCTCGAAATCATCAGGGTAGTTGACAGCTTGGGGTGTGCTGTGAGCGATTTTCAGACAGGGTTTGCTGAACCGGTCAAGACGGTTATTACAAGTGCCGGTAACCGTCCGGGAAGCATCACCTGTCAGAATTTCAAACAGTTGCTCGGCAATGCAGAAAAACCGTACTTACTACTTTTGGGAACCGGATGGGGACTCACGGAAGAGTGCTTTGAAACGGCCGATCTTATCCTTGAGCCTATTGCCGGTGCTGGCAGATACAATCACCTGTCGGTCCGTTCGGCGGCTGCCATTATGCTCGACCGACTGACAGGAATGCAGTAGAAACATATATTCGTAACAAAGAGAGACATAGAGGAGGAATCAAACCAATGAATACCATCGATTTTCTGGAATTTGAACAGATGAAGAAGAACATCACCCCTTTCAAGGTTGGTGATACAGTCAAAGTGCACGTAAAAATCGTAGAGGGTGACAAACACCGTATCCAGGTTTTTCAGGGCGTTGTTATTGGTCGCCAGAACGGCGGTATTCGTGAGTCGTTTACCGTACGTAAAATTTCCAACGGTATCGGTGTTGAGAGGGTGTTCCCTCTCCACTCACCCATCCTTGAGAAGATCGAGGTAATTACCCGTGGGCATGTTCGCCGTGCCAAACTTTACTACCTGCGTAACCTGCGCGGCAAAGCCGCCCGCATCCGCGAGCGCAAGTACGTCAAAGCTGCTTAACGTAACGATACAAAAAGCCCCGCTCTGCGGGGCTTTTTGCATATCAGGATCGGCACATGATTCAGACCGAACTCTTCAATAGCTCACCACTGGACCTGCTCTCTTTCGAGCGGCAAGGCATCCGTAATGGTTATCGACTGATCGCCGGTGTAGACGAGGCCGGCCGAGGCCCACTAGCCGGTCCGGTTGTAGCCGCAGCGGTAATCCTTCCCGCGGGCTTACGACTTAACGGGGTCAATGACTCCAAAAAGCTCTCACCGGACAAACGCGAGCGACTGTTTGACGTTATAATGGATCAAGCCCTCTCCGTAGGAATCGGCATGGGATCACCAGAACTGATCGATGAGATTAACATCCTTCAGGCCACACGCTTCGCCATGCTTGAAGCTGTTGGACAACTCGCCCCACAACCTGATTACATCCTGATCGATGGTATCAGTACCATCGACTCTCCCCTATCTCAGAAAATCATCAAAAAAGGGGATGCACTCAGCCTTTCCATCGCGGCTGCCTCCATTATAGCCAAGGTCACCCGTGACAGACTCATGCGCAAACTGGACCAGATCCATCCCGGCTACGGTTTTAGCGGTCACAAAGGTTATGGTAGCGCCCTGCATCTGCAAGCGATCCGCCGGCTCGGTCCCTGCCCCATTCACCGTCTGACCTTTGGCGGTGTCAAGGAACATGTAGGTTTATCTTCCTGATTTCCTCCCACGAGCTTTTTGACAGCCTTTGATATCATTTGAAACATGCTCATCCGCAGCAACAACCTGCCCTCATCAAGAACTTGCATTTCAGAGTGCCTGCAATTATTATATGCCGTTCAGGGAGAGACCTCATGACAGCTCAGAACCCCGCATTACACAAGCAGCAGGAAGTTACTCCGTTAGATTTAGTGCCCCTTGAGCAGGAAGCTGGCGTTTTGGCAGCACTGCTGCTCAATCAGGGCATAATCACTGAGAAGCAGCTCAACTATGCCCTGCGGGTACGTAAAAAGATCGCCACTCCGCAGACAATGCTGGACACGCTCATTGAGCTCGGCTACGTGGAGCGTGACCAGGTTAAAGAATCGCTCCGTAACAGTCAGATAAATATACGACTTGGCGATCTGCTCGTCGAACTCGGCTATCTGACTGATGCAGACCTGCGACAGGCGCTTGGGCTGCAAAAGGATTCAGGCGGGAAGAAGCGGATCGGAGAGATTCTGATCGAGGGCGGCTTTATTGAGGAACGCAGACTGCTGGAAACGCTCTCGTATCAATTGGGTTTCCCGGTTGTCACCATCGACTTCGGAAAACTCGACAAGGTCCTCGCAAATCTGATCCCGCACAATGTCTGCAAAGAATTATGCCTGCTGCCCATCGAGAAGGACGGCGACAACATCGTTGTAGCCTTTGGCGATCCGCTCGACCAACAGGCCCTGCAAACGGCAGAACGGTTACTCGGCAAAAATTTCAAACCAGCCATCACCTCCAAGTCCACGGTATTGGAAGCGCTCTCAGCCCTTGAGCAAACGTCGGCCCAAGCTTATGTTGCGGCCGATGAAAATACGATTATCGGCATCATCAACACCATTTTAGATGATGCCATCGATGAGAATGCCAGTGATATCCATATAGAACCGATGGATAACCGCCTGCGAATCCGCTTCCGCCGCGATGGTGTCATGCAGCATTACAAAGATTTCCCTCGCAGCATGGCCCCCCAACTATCGACCCGCATCAAGGTGTTGGGCCAGGCTGATATCGCCGAGAAGCGACGACACCAGGATGCACGCATCTTGTTTAAAAGCCGCAAACACGGCGTAAACCTGGATCTGAGGGTTTCCATCTTTGTCACCATCTACGGTGAAAAGATCGTTCTGAGACTGCTCAGCAACAAAGCATCGCTGCTCGATATCAAGGAAATCGGCATGGCTCCGCGTATGTTGGAGAACTTCATCTACAATGCCGTTGAAACACCTACCGGGGTGGTTATCATCACCGGCCCCACCGGAAGCGGCAAGACCAGCACCCTCTATAGTTGCATCAATTTTGTCAATGATATCCATACCAGCATTATCACGGCTGAAGACCCGGTAGAGATCGTACTGGACGGTGTCTGCCAGTGTTCCATCAACCCCAAGATCGGTGTGACCTTTGAAGAGACCCTGCGACATATCGTCCGTCAGGATCCTGACATTATCGTCCTGGGCGAGGTGCGCGACAAGTTTTCGGCCGAAACGGCCATAGAAGCGGCCCTCACCGGACACAAGGTTTTCACCACCTTCCATACCGAGGATAGTATCGGAGCCCTGACCCGCCTGCTCACCATGCAGGTAGAGCCGTTCCTGATTGCGTCAACGATTACCTGCATTGTTGCCCAGAGACTGATGCGCAGGATCTGTCCTGCCTGTGCTGAACCGTATACCCCGTCTCCTCTCGATTTGAGTCGCATGTTTGTTACCTCCAAGGACATTGCCGGCGCTAAATTCAAACAGGGACGCGGCTGTAAAGCCTGCCGATTCAGCGGATATAAAGGACGGGTGGGAATCTTCGAAACACTGATTATGAATGAAAACCTGAGTGAAGCTATTTTGCTGGGGAAAAGTTCCCTGGAAATCAGGAAGTTGAGCATTGAAACCGCGGGACTGGTCACACTTTTCGAGGATGGTCTGGTCAAAGCCGCACAAGGTCAGGTCTCCGTCAAGGAGATCATTACAGATCTACCCAAACTGGGCAAACCGCGACCATTGAGCGAATTGCACAGAATTCTGGGGGTAAACGAATGAGCAGCGAAAAGCCTTTAATTGCACTGGTACAAGAACATCTCTCCGGGGACTTGTCAGATCTGCCCGTATTCCATTCCGTTGCGGTACGCCTTCAGCAAACCCTTGCCAAGCGAGATTTTACCATCGAGGAGATACTGGAATTGATCAGCGAGGATCAGTCCCTGGCCGGCAAGGTTCTCATGGTGGCCAACTCATCCTATTATGCCGGGCTTTCTAAAGTTGCAACCATTAAAGAGGCCATCGTCAGGCTTGGCGCCCAGGAAATCGCAAACGTAGCCATGATGGCTTCACAACTTGAAAGCTACCAGTCGTCGAACGAAATTCTCAATACACATATGCAGACACTATGGAGTCACGCCTTTTCCTGTGCTGTCGGAGCCAAGTGGCTGGCCCGCAAGGCAGGTTATCCCGACATCGCATCACAGGCGTTCATGGGCGGACTGCTGCATGACATCGGCAAACTGGCGCTGCTCAAGGTCATGGATGATATCATCCGCAGTGGAGAAAGCCGCATCACCCTGACCAAGCCTCTGATCGATGAGATCCTCATCTCCATGCACGAAGAGGTTGGATACAACCTGATGCGTTCATGGAGTCTGCCGGAAACGTATGCAAATATCTCCATTCAACACCACAAAGCAGATTTTGATACCGGAAATATACTTTTGACCGTGGTTCGTCTTGCCAACGAAGCATGCAGAAAAGTCGGTAAAGATATCATCATGCATTCGGAGATTTCGCTGATATCCTGTCCAGAAGTCCAGGCGTTGGGAGTAAAGGAGATTACCTTGGCGGAATTGGAGATCGTTATAGAGGATGCCGGAGAGCTTGAGGATATGTGACCAGGATGAATCCTGTATCCGGAAATTGCGCCGGGTCCTGAACCTTACAGGACCCGGTTTTTCGTACAAAATCCGTGCAATTTAATGCTTGAGGTATCTCGACACTGCCCGGTTGTGTTCTTCCAGAGAGCAAGAAAACTGGTGGGTCCCATCCTGGCGGGCAACGAAATACAGATACGGGGTGCAGGCGGGGTGCAGGGCCGCCTGAATGGCTTCAATGCCGGGGTTGCCAATGGGGCCGGGCGGGAGTCCTTTGATCAGGTAGGTGTTGTAGGGAGAACGCCGTTCAATATCAGCCTTACTGACCTTCCCGCCAAAAGCGCGCACACCATAGACTGCCGTGGGATCACTTTGCAACGGCATGCCGATTCGTAACCGGTTGTAAAAAACCGACGCAATAAGCGGTTTTTCTTCGGGCGAGACCGCTTCTTTTTCAATCAGCGATGCCATCGTAACAATCTGATGACGGGACAGGCCACTCACCCCGCCAGTCCCGCGCGTCAATTCGGCATACTTTTTTTTAAACTGGGCAACCATCTGGCCAATCAACTGTTCTTCATTTCCATTACGCGCCAGATTATAGGTGGCCGGATAGAGATACCCTTCCGCCGTAGGCTCATGCAAACCAAGGCGGCGCAACAGTGCCGTATCCCGGCATTTCTCCAAGAAGCTCGTCTTATTGAAATAGCCCTTCTGGTCCAAAAGCTCTGCAGCCTGATAGATAGAATACCCTTCCGGCAGGGCAAATCTGCGAAAATCAACATCCCCGGCAACCAGTTTTCGAAGGATCATGGCCGGCGTCATGGCATCGTTGAAACGGTAATCGCCGGCTTTCAGGCGATGGGCCTGGCCACGTAAGCGCGTAACCAGAATAAAGTGCCAGCTGCTGCGAATAATACCGCCGGCCTTGAGTTCATTGGCTAGTTTTCGGATACCGCTACCAGAAGGGAATGAAATTACCCGCACCTTGGAACCATCTCCCGGAGGAACAAAAAGGCAGATGAGATACCACACCAGCAGCAGGGCCAATAGAATTCGGACTACGGTCGTGAAAATGGCTTTCGGGGAAACGTGTCGGGAAAACATTGAGACATTATGTTGATAAACTGACCACGAGTCAAGTCTAGGAAGCAACACAGCTTGATTTTGTGTTATGCTATCAACTATCCCAAACTTTCCCCAGAGATGAGGACGACCATGACAACCGGAATAGAACCAGCGTGCCAAGAAGTAGCATACCCGGAAGCCGTCAATCTACCATTCAACTTTTCTTCGGTAAAAGCCGAATTTGAATTTCGCGCTCCTGCTTCAGAGCTCCAAACGGCAGAATGCTATTGGGTCATCATCCAGGGTACCGCTACGATTCTCGAAGAGACACACACCGGACTGAAACTCCCGCACGGCTCATTACCAGATTGGCTGGTTGCAAAGCACCCTTCGATCTGTATCGGTTCATGGCGCGGAAAACCGTTGCGGGTTGTCTCTGCCGACAGTAACCTGACACCACCCCCGCCTTTCGTATGCAAAGATTTCAACGCCAGCGATGAATCCATGGACATCCAAACCCTGACGCTGGCAGGGATGGCAAAACAGATTCTGCACTGGGACCGGCAAAGCCGGCACTGCTCACGTTGCGGCGCGTTTACGGAAACTATTCCCGGCACCTGGGGCAGACACTGCAACGTCTGCAACGTCGAACATTATCCACATATCCACCCCTGCGCCATCGTGCTGGTCAAGCGCGGCGACGAACTGTTGTTAACCCGCAAAGCTGAATGGGTTGCGGGCAGATACAGTCTGGTGGCAGGTTTCCTCGATTTTGGCGAATCGCTTGAGGAATGTGCCATCCGGGAGATCAGAGAAGAGACCGGCATTGAGGTATGCAATGTGCGCTACGTCGGGAGCCAGAACTGGCCGTTCCCGGCGCAGCTCATGGCTGGTTTTGTAGCCGATTACGAGGCTGGAGATATCTGCGTTGATTTGAACGAGCTTGAGGATGCGCGCTGGTTCCGCTCAGACGAGCTACCTTTGCTTCCGGGCAAGCGCAGCATTGCACGTTGGATCATCGACAACTTCAAATAGCATACCTGGTACCTCATTTGCGGCATAATAGCAGGCAACCTCACCGCAACCGCTTGATATACCTGGAGCTCATTAGCGGCATGTTTGTTGCGGAAGAGAGAACCAGAGAGTGCCCCCACTGGCCGAGGAGGAAAACAATGAAACGAATAATCTGGATTTGCCTGGCGGTGCTGTTCGCAGCTCCTACGCTGTCGCAGGCCGGCATCATCGGACCAGCCAATATCCGATTCGTGGATGGCAATGTCATGTTCCGAACGCCTGACGATGCTGAGTGGCTGTACGCTTCCGTCAACACCCCTGTTGACGAAGGTGATTCGGTTTGGTGTCCCGATGACAGCAGGGTAGAGATTCAATTTCCGGATGGTACCGTGGTACGTCTGGATGGCGGTTCGCAGCTTGACCTGCTTGCCAATGCGGATGGCTTCACCCATCTGCACCTGGCAAGCGGAAGGCTATACCTGATGGCGTCCCAGGCGAGCGGCATTGACTCTCTGCAGATAGATGCCAACGACACCAGCGTACTTCCGGCTGCACGCACCCGGCTTGGGATAGACATGCTCCCAGACAGTCAAGAGGATGTTGCCATATTCGAAGGGACGGCCTACGTGGAAGGCAATGGCAACCGCACAAACGTACACGCCGGCGAACAAATTACGCTTGATGAGGGGCAGAGTGAAATCCTGCCACTCTATCCGGAGGACAGCTGGGAAATATGGAATATGGAACGGGATCGCGCCCAGTTACGATCTGCCAGGAGCGATTACTATCTTCCCGATGAGTTGCGCGGTCAGGCAGCAGATCTTGATACAAACGGCACCTGGGTACGTGTTCCGGAATACGGCATGGTCTGGCGGCCAACCGTAATCCTGTCTGACGATTGGGCTCCCTATCGCAGCGGGCACTGGATCTGGAAAGGTGACGATTACGTGTGGGTTTCCGATGAAAACTGGGGTTGGGTACCGTATCACTATGGCCGCTGGGCAGTTGTAGCGGGTATTGGATGGTGTTGGGTACCGCCAGCCCGTGGAGATGTATATTGGGGACCTGGCTACGTGGGATGGTACACTACCGGCAACCTCGTCGGCTGGACCCCCTTGGCCCCCGGAGAGATATTCTATGGTCATAGAAACTATGGCCGGAACAGTGCAACCATCAACAACGTGAACGTCAACCCCGCAACAGTTGTCTACCGGAACCGGTACACCCCTGGGGGGCTATCCGTTGTACGGCAAAACGATTTTCTGAGAGGGAGAACCGTCATTCAGCGGCCGACCCGCACGACGTCGTTTTCAGTATCTGTCTCTATCGGCAGCCCGCATTTCAAGCCATTGCGGGAAACACGCATGCCTGTAACCAGGCAGCCTCCTACCAGAGTGGTCCCGCCCCGCATCGAGTATCGTGACAGCCGTGAATTACGCAACCGGTTCCCGCGGATAGCGCCTGAATCAAACCCGGTATTCCGCCGGCCGCAAACAACACCGGCGACCTCCGTGCCGATTATGCCACCGCCAGTCCAGGAAAAACGCCCTGGCTATCCGGCTGTTCTGCCGCATGGCATCAGAACCGATCCTGGCGCCCGGCGTCATGATATTCCGGCAAAACGCGATGGATACGTGCAGCCACCCGTAGCACAGCGACCGGAACCTCAACCGCTTCCCGCTGTCCCCGGCAACGCACCACAGCGCCCGGAGCGGCCAAAACGAGGGAACACGCCCGGCATGGCCCCCTCTGAAACAACACCCCAGCGTGGAGAGCGTGCGCCCAAAGAGATCAAACAGAAAAAGATCTGGAAGGTGACAACGCCGGATAAAGCGGGCGACAGGGCAAAGGAACATACGGAAAAAGAACGCAGGTAACTACGTTCAACAAAAAGGCATCCGAATCGGATGCCTTTTTGTTGAACCATATCTTTGCCGGGCTATTTCAACAACATCCCCATCAACAGATGCCCCTCAACGACCAGGCCAGCCGCCTTGGCCTGCTGCTCGTCGTAAGATGATGCGCCGTTACCCTGATCTTCACCGCCGCGATAGATGATAAACGGTACCGGCTCAGAGGTATGGGTCATCAGGTGAACGGGGGTTGGATGATCCGGGGTACAAAGGACAGCATACTCGCCAAACTTCTTGATTCCCTCCAGTACCGTACCGGCCACCAGCCGGTCAAAGTCCTCGATGGCCTGGATCTTGTGATCCATCCGGCCGGCATGCGAAGCCTCATCAGGTGCCTCGACATGTACGTAGACGAAATCGTGATCCTCCAAAGCAGTCAGAGCGGCCTGAGCCTTGCCGAGATAATTCGTGTCGATGTATCCGGTGGCACCCTCGACGTTGATGATATCCAGTCCGGCACACACGCCGATCCCCTTGATCAGGTCGACAGCCGAAATGACTGCACCGCTCAGACCAAATTTTTCCCGGTAGGTGACAATGTTCGGGGTTTTACCGTGACCCCACAGCCAGGCCGAATTGGCCGGCAACAGGCCGGCTTCCTTGCGTTTTCGATTGACGGGGTGATCATGCAGCACCATCTGGCAGGAATTCATGATATTGATAAGCCTGTCGGCCCCATCCCCCTTGGGCAGGTGTTCCAGTATGGCCTTGGCAGTGATATCGTGCGGTGGCGTGGAACGCATGCCGTCCTTGCCGTTTCGCCAGACCATCAGGTGACGATAGCCGACACCGGGGTGGAATTCGATCTCGGCGCTGCCCAGCTCCTTCTGTAGTGTCTCAACCAGCTCGCGCGCCTCTTCCGTGGAGATGTGGCCGGCGGAGAAGTCCTCCATGTAGAGCTTGCTGCCGTGGGCTTTGATGGTGACAAGGTTCATGCGGAAGGCTACGTCATCAGGACCGAGCGCGACACCCATACTGATCGCCTCCAGCGGCGAGCGGCCGGTATAGCAGCTGCGTGGATCATAACCGAAGACCGAGAGGTTGGCGACATCGCTGCCGGGCGGCAGACCGTCAGGCACGGTATTGGCCAGGCCGACCTTGCCGTGCTGCGCCATGAAATCCATGTTTGGGGTTTTTGCGGCCTGCAGTGGTGATTTATTGTCTAACTCGCTGTATGTCACGTCCGACATACCGTCGCCGAGGAGAATGATGATCTTCATAAAAGCCTTTCATGTCACAAAATGATTCGAACATATTAGATTCCGAATCACTAGCTTGTCAACCTTCCAGGCTCTGCTGAAGGTTATTTCCTGACAAAGATCTCCTTGGCCAGGTTCGTGTCGATGGCAAACTCGGAATATCCCACCCGGAAGATGTAGGAGGGGAACGACTGCACCAGGGTGATCTTGTTGCCCGGCAGGACCCCCATGGCCATCAGCTTCTGCATCTTTTTGTTATCCTCGGTCTGGATGTAGGCGATCTCGCCCTCCTGCCCGGATTTGAACTCGGTCAGCGGCACGATCCCCAGATCCCCCTTAGCCCGCGCCTCATCGCAGCAAACCCCTGGCGGAATCGGTTTACCGTGGGGACAGGTGGTGGGGTGATTGAGCATGGTGCAGACCTTGGCGTCGACACCTTCGTTCAACAGGTGCTCGAACTGACAGGCCCGGTGGTCACCATCCTCGCCACGGATGTTGAGCACATCCATCATCAGGCGTTCCGCCAAGCGGTGGCGACGGATGGTATTTTTCCCCTCTTCGCGTCCTTCGGTGCGCAAATATACCATACCCTGGCGGACCTCAATAAAGGCATGCCCGGTCAGTTCCCGATAGGACGGATCATCGACCGGGAACCCCATTGTATCGGGATCCAGAAAGGCCTGCCCCTCCTCTTCCACCGCCACCCAGAGCGCCTCCAGAATCTCTTCCGCTTTTTCGGATAATTTCATTATGTATCCCCTTTATCGGTATGGATGTCATTCTTAACCAACAGCTTTTTGATGGATTTAATCAGTCCCGGCTCCAACGGGTTCTTGTAGTTGCAGCGAGGACAATGGATACTGTGACAACCGCCGGGACAACCGCCGCAGCTCTTTTTGCCATCTCCCTCGCCAAACTCATGTCCGCAGAATCCGCATTTCATGGGTACCTCCCTTTCCGTATATCCCCTTCGACTCCGCTCAGGGAACCAGGACAGAGGAGTAAAGGAGTCGGCTGAGCGGAGTCAAAGCCTACGTCACTCACGCCAGCATTCCCGTCAGCAACAGCAACTTGTTGAGCAGAAAACCGCTACCGTAGGCAAACAGGCTCACGAAAACGCCGATAGCACTGGCCGTCTTCCAGCCGCGTTCGTTCTTCATCACCATGAACTGAGCGATACAGGGGATAAACAGGGTCAGGGTCACTGCTGCCACCGTCAGTTGGCGGGCATTCATCAGTCCTTTGGACTGCAGGTCATAGAGACCGGCCGCCCCATAATCGCGACGAAAAAAGCCGAAGATGAAGGCTACCGCTGTTTCCTTCGGCAGACCTATCGACGCCATCACCGGGGTCATGGCTTCGATCATCTTCTCAAAGAAACCGGTTACCTTGCCCAGCCAGAGCAGCACCGAGGCCAGGATGAACAATGGCAGGATCTCCATGAAATACCACTGCATACGGGTATAGGTCTTGGTCAGAACGTTACCGAGCTGCGGCATGCGCATGGGCGGCAGCTCCATGTAGAACATGGGGGACTCACCCGGCATGATCTTTGAGGCCAGCAGGCCAACCACAATGAAGAGCAGCAGCATGCACACTCCCCAGACCATCAGCGCACCAGGCGCCTTTGAAAGCAGCCCCAGGATGACGCCCAGCTGTGCTGAACAGGGAATCGCCAGCGCCAACAGCAACGTGGCGATGATCCGCTCGCGGGTTGTCTCCAGGGTACGGGTCACCATGGTCGCCATGGTGTCGCAACCGAAACCGAGCACCATCGGGATGACCGCCCTGCCTGTCAGTCCGATATATTTGAACAGGCGATCGACCAGCAATGCCAGGCGCGGAAAATAGCCGGTGTCTTCCAGGAAGGAGAAGAAGATGAAGAAGGTGGCCACGATCGGCAGTATGATGCCGACCGCATAGCGGATACCCAGGGTAATAATCCCGTATTCGCCGACAAACAGCTCCTGGATGATCGCCCAGGGGATGATCGCTTTGACGACGCCGGTAATCCAGGGGTTGAAGAGCGCCTCGAAGAGCCGTTTTTCCAGAAAATCGACCACCGTACCGGCGCCAAACTGGCCCACGAACTTGTAAAGACCGAAGTAGAGCACAATCAGCAGCAGCGGTATGCCTGTCACAGGTCGCACCGCCAAGGTTGAGACCCGTTCAGCCCAGGTAATTACCCGTTTTTCCGGTGCAACGATCACATCCTTGATCAGCTTTCGAACAATATCTTTCCGCTCCAGCGACAGGTCGAGGTGAAACGATTCGCGGCGTTCAAAGGCGATCTCGCGCACCTTTTCGGCCAGTTCCGCATACCCTTCACGATCCCACTGTTTGAACAAGGCGGTGATTTCTTCATCCTGCTGCAACAGCAACAGCGCCAGAGATTTGCGTGACAGGATGTAGGAGCCGCTCATATGCTGCGTGACCAGCGCAATATCCTTCTCCAACAGGCGGCTGTAGGCGAAATGGCCCGGGGTTCCGCGACGATAGTCAAGCACTGCCCTGCGAATCTCATCCAGGCCCCGCTTACGGGCCGTGGCAGCTCCGATTACCGGAATCCCCAGCCGCTGCTGCAACAGATCCAGATCGATCGTAAGCCCCATCCGTTCAGCCTCATCCATGATGTTAACGACCAGAACGACCGGCAGGCCGGCTTCGATCAACTGGATTGTCATGGCCAGCATCCGCTCCAGGTTGCGGGCGTCGAGCACGTGCAGCACCACATCGGGCGACTCGTTCAGCAGGATTTCACGGGCAACCCGTTCCTCCTCGGTAATGGTATGGATCGAGTACATGCCGGGGGTATCGATCACCTGCCACGTCTCGCCATCAATGCTTGCGTTGCCGCGGGAAACCTCGACCGAGGTCCCCGGGTAATTGGATACGGTCACATAGGCGCCGGTCAGGGCATTGAAGAGTACGCTCTTGCCTACATTGGGATTGCCCACCAGAGCTACCCGCTTGATGTTATCGCTGTTATGTGGAATTTCAGACCGTTTATCACAACATGTTGCCATACAACCACCCTTTCCTGCTTTTGATAATCATTTTCATTTTACCGGCAAAAAAACTCCCCTCGTTGTAAACGAGGGGTATGAGGGGAGGAATTACCCTTTACAGCTGGCACACAGGCCGTAAATTTCGAGCTTGTGACTCCTGATCTTAAATCCGTGCCGTGTTGCGATTTCGTCCTGAAGTTTTTCTATGGTTTCATTTTCAAACTCTATGATGGCATTGCAACCGGTGCAGACCAGATGATCATGATGTTCACCCGCCATGACATGTTCGAAGCGTGTCTGCCCATCATGCAGCAGAACCTCACGGGCCAGGCCGGCCTCGACAAACAGCTTCAGGGTACGGTACACCGTCGCCTGCCCAACACCTGGGTTACTGGCCTTGACCTTCAGGTACAACTCTTCGACGCTGACATGTTGATGAGTGGAGAGGAACACATCCAGGATAATATCCCGCTGACGCGTGGAGCGCAGTCCTTTGCTGGCAGCAAATTCGTTGAATGTTCTTTTCTTTTCGTGAATCATGCACCCGCCTTGTTGAATTTGATTTTCAATATAATCACACCCTGGCACATTGTCAACAGATTAATTCGCACAATGATCTGCCGATACATATGGGGTGATGGCGGCCAGAAGATCATAACGCCTGTAGGTAATTCATGCCGGCCTCAGGGCAACGGCGTATGACACCGCCCATGACATACGCCGTCAACTCGATTACCGCAATTCGATAAGTAACCGTAACCTCTTGACATGCAAAGAGAGAAACTGTTACTGTAACCACAGTAAATTGCTTGTACCGGAAAACAACGTCACCGTAAGCCCCGGAATTACTCTGGGGCTTTTTTTCATTCACCCCGCCCTGATAAACAGGATAAGCGAGCTAACGGAGTTAATTCTGCCATAACCACGCAGAAGATGCTCCTATCTCACTACACAGAAGGAGTTTCATGAATTTTACCGATTTCAATTTTCACCCTCAGGTAGCCGCGGGCATAACTGCCGCCGGCTACATCACACCGACGCCAATACAGGACCAGGGTATTCCTCCTGTCATGCAGGGCTTGGACGTTATGGGGCTGGCCCAGACCGGCACAGGGAAAACCGCAGCATTCGCACTACCGATCCTGCATCGCCTGATGAATGGCGAGCGGGGCAAAGTACGCGCCCTGATAGTTGCCCCGACCCGTGAACTGGCAGAGCAGATCAACGAGGCCATCAACCTGCTGGGAAAACAGACCCGCCTGAAAAGCATTACGATTTACGGTGGTGTGGCAGTCAATCCGCAGATAGATAAACTCAAGCAGGGAGTGGATATCGTGGTGGCTTGCCCCGGACGTCTGCTCGACCACATCGGACAGGGCACCATCAACCTTTCTCGCCTGGAAGTACTGGTGCTGGACGAGGCCGACCAGATGTTCGACATGGGGTTTCTGCCGGACATTCGGAAGATCCTCAAACATATCCCCGAAAAGCGTCAGTCGCTGTTGTTCTCAGCCACCATGCCGGATGATATCCGCCGGCTGGCCAGCGATATCCTGTCAAAACCGGTGACGATTCAGGTCGGCAACACCGCTCCGCCAGTCACCGTGTCCCACGCCATATATCCGGTTGAACAGCACCTTAAAACCGCACTGTTGCTTGAACTGCTGTGTCACACCGATACCGAATCAGTGTTGATCTTCACCCGCACCAAACACCGCGCCAAACGACTGGGGGAACAGCTGGAAAAAGCCGGGTACACGGCGGCCTCGCTGCAGGGCAACCTTTCCCAGAACCGCCGCCAGGCAGCCCTGGATGGATTCAGAGACGGTAGTTATCAGATTCTGGTAGCAACCGACATAGCTGCCCGGGGCATCGACGTCTCCCAGGTTTCACACGTGGTTAACTACGATATCCCCGACACCCCTGAGGCCTATATTCATCGCATCGGACGAACCGGCCGGGCGGCGCGTAGCGGCGATGCCTTTACCCTGGTGACATCAGAGGATACGGGTATGGTGCGGACTATCGAGAAGAGGCTGAACGCCCAGATTGAACGGCGTACGATCGAAGGCTTCGATTACAGCGTTCCTGCTCCCCACAAGGACAGTGAATTCGCCCGTCCGCCTCGGCCACCACAAAACCACAAAAAACCGGCAAAAAGAGATGCGACACATGCGACTCCAGGAAGACCGGGCGCACCAAAATCACCCTCGACGGGCAGACCGCAATCACAGGCCGGAAAGCCCGCCCAACCCTCATCTGCTCCGGCGGCACGACATCCACAGCGGGCACCACGGGCACGTTAAGCAACACAAGTGTGGTATAGATTTTCAGCAAGGACCGGCAATGCGCCGGTCCTTTTTTGTGTCTGTTTGACTTCTTGTCAAGCCGTCACTATACTTTCCGTCACTTCATTACATTCGGAGCAGTCATGAACAGGAAAATTTATATCATCGGGCACAAGAATCCCGATACCGATTCAATAGCTTCAGCGATTGCGTATGCAGAACTGAAGAAACTGCAGGGCCGGTCCAATGTCCATGCGGCCATGGCCGGAGAACCGAATCCCCAGACCCGCTACATCCTTGATCGACTATGCATTGAGACGCCGCAGCATTTGGCGGATGTTCACCCCAAGGTTCGGGATATTCTCAAACGGCTGCCGGTCACCGCCTCTGCCGCCATGCCGCTCAAGGAGGTGCTGGAACTGTTCCACAAGCACACCATTCGGGTACTGCCTGTGGTGGACCAGGATATGATCCCCCTCGGTCTCGTCTCCCTGCTCAAGCTTTCAGAGAAATACCTGGTCGCCGGCACCGATCGAAAGCGAGGCGTGGACACCTCGCAACGCTCCCTGGCAGAGTGCCTGGGTGGTGTCTTTCTGACCGGGAAGCCAGCCGACAATGTGGAACACCTGCACCTCTTCATAGGGGCCATGATTGAAGACTCATTCTCCAAGCGAATCGAAAGGTATGATCCGGCAACGCTTCTGGTCATGACCGGCGACCGCCCCTCTATCCAGCAGGCCGCCATTGATAAGGGCGTGCGGATTCTGGTCATCACCGGCGGGTTCTCCGTCAACGACAACCTACTGGCCGCAGCCCGCTTAACAGGCACCACCATCATCTCCACCACCCACGATACGGCGACCGCCGCATGGCTGGCACGGCTTTCCACCCCGCTTTCTTGCTTCATAGATCCAAAGTTCGAAAAAGTCGGCGTATCTGAACCGCTTGAACACCTGCGGCTGAAGCTGCTCCATTCAGGAGAACCGGCGGTCATTGCGGTGGAAGAAGATGGCAGTATCGCCGGGATAGCGACCAAGTCGTCTCTGCTGGCCCCGATCCCGTATGCACTGATTCTGATGGATCACAATGAATTGAGTCAGGCGGTCCCGGGGGCAGAATCCGTTGATATCCTTGAAGTCATCGACCACCACAAACTCGGCAATCCGCCCACCGATCAACCGATCACCTTCATGGCCGCTCCGGTCGGCAGCACCTGCACACTGGTCGCAAGCTTGTATCGTGAACGCGGCATAGAACCTGAACAAAAGATTGCCGCACTGCTTCTGTCCGGTATCCTCTCCGACACCGTCATTCTCAAATCCCCGACAACGACCATTCGCGACAGGGAAATTGTTGCCTGGCTGGAAAACAGATCTGGACTGGACCATGCCACCTTCGGCGCGGAGATATTTTCATCCTGCAGCGGTTTCAGCGCCTATGGCTCGCCGGAAAAGGCTGTCCGGTCCGACTTTAAGCAATTCAATGCTGCGGAGACACTCTTCGGGGTCGGCCAGGTTGAGGTGGTCGGATTCGACGAATTTTACGAAATCAAGGAGAGTCTGCGTGAAGCGCTGAAGAGGGTCAAAGAACAGGACCGGCTGGCGCTGGCAGGGTTGATGGTGACCGACATCTACTCTGAGACATCGCTCTTCCTGGTGGAAGGAAAAAATGAATTGGCCCACGTCATGGGGTACACCCAACTGGAGCCGCACCTCTACGAACTGAAGGGGGTCATGTCGCGCAAGAAACAGATGATACCACATCTGCTCAAGGTTCTGGGAGCGCTCTAGCCTTTAGGACTCACCATCTGAATAAATAAAAACGGGAAAAGGCCATACGGCTTTTTCCCGTTTTATTGTCAGAAGGTTTCGCTGACTTCTTATTTCGCTACATCCAGCAATTCTACATCAAAGAGGAGCGTTGCATTCGGCGGAATCAACCCACCACCCGCACCTGACGCGCCATAGCCAAGCTTTGCAGGAATGATCAGCTTGCGTTTGCCACCAACCTTCATGCCCATAACGCCCTCATCCCAACCTGCAATAACCTGCCCCACCCCGATAACGAAGGAAAAGGGCGCTCTTCCTACCGAGCTGTCGAACGTCTTGCCGTTCTCCAAGGTTCCGGTGTAATGAACCTTGACCTGCTTACCCCTGACCGGCGACGCACCGCTGCCAATCTTGACATCGATGTACTTCAGACCCGAGGCGGTAGTTACAATCTTTGAGGCAGCTACCTTATGCTTGGCTACGGCTTTTTCCGGCGCAGCCATTGCCGAAACACTGCCTATTGCTGTCAATACAGCCACTACCACCAGGCTTTTTCTGATGTGCATTCGTGTATCCTCCTTCTATTATTTGTATTCTGTCCTACAGCACATATTCTCATAGCACAGCGGAGAAAAAATGTCAGCCAACTTGCGATAAAATATACCGTGTAATATTTGATGTTGCCGCATTTGCTGGTATACTTTCTTGCATATAACGAATTGTGTTGAACATCAGACATGATGGCAGCACCGGTAAATTCTTCTCACATGCGGAGGTTCATTATGAAAACGTATCTGATCGCCCTTGCCACCCTCGTCACCTGCTCAATACCCTCACTGAGCGTAGCCGCTGCCGGTCGTCCGGGCCCCTATATTTCCGTTTTTATGGGTACCAGTGTCGCACGGGATCAAAACGTATCGGGATTCGACTCAGCCAACAACCCATTCGACGATCGGGTCACGTTTGACCCCGGCATCTATGTCGGTGGTACGGCAGGCTATGATTTCGGTTTCCTGCGGTTGGAGGGCGAGCTCTCCTACCGGGACGCCCCCATAGATACGGCCACTGATTCATCCGGTTTCCGTTACCGTAGCGTCGACGGCAATCTGGGCGCCTTTGCAACCATGTTCAACGCCTTCCTTGATCTGCATAACGCTTCCCGCATAACACCGTATGTGGGTGGCGGAATAGGGGTTGCCACCCTGCACCTGAGCGACACCACCGCTTTCGACAATTCTGGAAAACTGTTTTTATACGATGACAGCAGCGATACCGTCTTTGCATCCCAGGTCGGTGCCGGGATGGATATAGCGATTAACAGACGTTGTTCACTGGATGTTGGCTATCGCTATTTCATCACAGACAGGGCAAAACTTGATGGCGATTTCATTACGAGCAATTTGCGGCTCGAAAGCCACAACGTCATGGTTGGCTTTAAGTTCAAGTTCTAAAGCGACGTCCCCCCCTAATAAAGCCGCTACCAGCAATCGAAGTAGCGGCTTTATTAACGCGGAAACAGGAGTAAACAGGAGACCGTTAAAAACAGCATCCGGCTCAAGCCTTTTGTGCAGTCAGCAGATAGCGCCCCACCCAGTGTTTGGCAAACTGGAAAGCAGTACGACCACAGCGTTTACTTTTATCATGGGACCATTGAATCGCATCCCGCTCCAGTTCCTTGGTCCAGGGAATCGACAGCTGACGTTGACGTGCTTCGCGCTCGACCGAAAGCCGCACCGCATCCAGATAGCGATCCTGCGAGAAGGCGTAAAATGCCACCCAGATGCCGAAGCGGTCGGATAACGACACTTTTTCCTCCATCGCCTCACTCTGCTGCAACTCTCCCCTGACAAATTTCCCTCCAATGTTATCGCTGTCATATTCAGGCAGCAGATGTCGTCGATTGGAGGTCACATAGATCAATACATTCTCCGGTGCTGAGTAGACCGAACCGTCCAGAGCGCTTTTGAGCATCTTGTAGCTCAACTCCCCGACCTCGAAGGTCAGGTCGTCACACAACAGGATAAAACGATAGGGCTGGTTCTCGACGGCAGTAAATATCTCAGACAGATAGATCAGGTCTTCCTTTTCAACCTGGATGAAACGCAAACCCTTTGGTCCAAATTCATTGAGCAGGGCCTTTACCAACGACGATTTACCCGAGCCACGCGAACCCCACAACAGGGCATTATTGGCCGGCAAACCAGCCAGAAACTGGCGGGTGTTGCTCACCATGATTTCTTTTTGTTCCTCGACGCCGAGCAGTTCGGCAAGGGTCGTGGTGTCCGTCACCCTGACCGGTTCAAGATATCCGGAAAACGAATGCCGGCGCCAGTTGGCGGCATGGCAGGCTGCCCAGTCGATAGGGGCAACGGCTTTGGGAAGCAACATCTCTACTGAACTGAGTACTCTCTCAAGCTGGGCAACGATCTCTGGCTTCAAGTTGAACATTGGTTCTCTTTCTCGTGTTTAGAGTATTTCGGCATGATGGCCGACTGCAATCTCATTAAAACTAGTGTACAAAAAAAGTCACTGCCCTCCAGGAGTGGCGACCAGTGACATGGTATGTTGCAAAAGCCTGTACTTCGTGGAACTTTTCAGTCCATCTCAACCACAACACTTATCATGAACCATTCATCGTTGGAATCGAAAAGCAACGTAAGGGTATTCGCCAGAGCGCCCGATGAGATCATATATTCCTTGCCGCTGACCACCGAGGGGGTTGAAAGCCTGACTTCGTGGCCATCCTTGGATAGGTGGTGCTTGAATGATCCCGCAATCATATTGGCGATTTCACCCAAAGCATCGCTGACATCATCATTAATTTCGCTGACTTTCATTCCAAGCATGCTCGATGTGAATACGAGCGCCAGCTTTTGCGGCACGTGCAGACTCAGCAACCCGTTGTAAAGGCCGGCAAAACCGACCATTGCCGTAATACAGTTGCTAAAATGGGTCTTGGGATCCACCTGCAGGGGCAGAGAAAGCAGATCCTCGACCCCCACCATGGTGGTGAAGACTTCCTGAACATCCTTGAGAACCTGTTTGACGAGAATCTCTTGAGTAGTACCTAATTGATCGTAGAGCAACGCAGGTAGTGACATTCAGATCTCCTTAACAAACAATATCGCCCGAAAGTTATGCGATCGGTATATCAAATAGTCATCATGCGACAACATCAAAGACCGTTATTTTCTGTTTTTCATTCTGGCCTGCAGCAAGTCACCCAACGTTCCCATCCCCTTGGGAGACTCGGCCGCCTGACGACGAAACTCCGCCAGGGTTGCCTCTTCTTCTTCGGCAGCACGGGCCACACCAGCCAAGGCCAGTGAAATACGACGTTCAGCGCGGTTGACACCTTCAACCCGGACCTCGACAGCCTCACCTTCCTTAAGAACCTCGCGCGGATTGTTGATACGTTTGCCTGCTCCCAGCTTGGAAATATGGATCAGACCATCTATGCCATCCCCCAGAGTAACGAAAGCGCCGAAGGGTGCCAGGCGCGACACGTTACCGGTATGAAACGAGCCCTCAGGATATTTCTCTAGCACGCGATCCCATGGATCGGCCAAGGTATCCTTGAGACTCAGAGAAATGCGCTCCTTCTCGCGGTCGATCATCTTGATCACCACCTGCACCTGTTGGCCAATGCTCAGCGCCTCGCGAACGTCATTCACCCGGGTCCAGCCGATTTCGGAGATCGGAAGCAGACCTTCCAGTCCGCCGATATCGACAAAGGCTCCAAAATCCTGCAACGAAGTGACAGTGCCGGTGACCGTCATCCCCTCGCTGATGCCTGCTTGGGCCTCCTCCCTGAGCCGGCGTTGTTCTTCTTCAAGTAACGCACGACGGGAGACAACGATGTTGCGGCCATTTTCAGCATAGTCCGTAATGCGGAACGCCAGGCGGGTGCCGATGAGCGACTCCGGATTGTCTATACGACGCAGAGCGATCTGTGAAAAAGGGCAAAAGGCACGGGCGGTACCCCCCAATCTGATCTCGTAGCCACCCTTAATCTCTTTCTCTACCTGCCCCTCAACCGGAATGCCGGATCGCCAGGCATCTTCCAATTGCGCGTTGCCGGAGGTGCCACCGCCGAGTTTGGATGTAAAACGCATTTCTCCATGGCTCGATGAAAGAAAATAGGCGGAGATGATATCTCCATCCTTAACAGTCACGCGACCATCCAGGTCAAGAAACTCTTTGCAGTCGACGATCCCCTCGCCCTTCTGGCCGATGTCGATAAAAATCCACTCGGCACTGACTTTCAATATCCGCGCCGCCACCTTCTGCCCCGGCTCCAGCCAGGCATCCTGCTTGGCGCTCTGTTCAAACAGCTCGGCGAAACTCTCGCCATTTTTTTCTTCGTCGAAATTGTCGTCGTTAACCATGGTAGTATAACTCCAATCAAATTAGTTCAATGGTCGTACGTTATTATCTTTGAGTTCGATGTGTCAAGCGGACATTTTTTTTCGGAGCTGTGACAACCGGCGTACATAATTCAATACGTGTCCACCTTATAAAGATAAAATTTTATTCATGTCATGACAGGTTCGACCTTACAATACATCCAGTAAGTGCGTCTGCCATGTGATCTATTTGTTACGTCTGACTAAACCAGCTTGACCTTCCCATGTTACGTAGTAACATACTTAACAGAGTTATCAAACTTTAAGGAGGATCACTATGAACAAACGTATTGGAATATTAACTGCATTTGTCGTAGTTGCAGCTTTTGCTGTGGCGGCAATAGCTGCGGGCAACCCGTCCATCGAGCAGGGCAAGACATTGTTCAGCAGTACCTCACTGGGGACAAATGGAAAGAGTTGTTCCGTTTGCCATCCAGGTGGCAAGGGTCTGGAAGATGTTGCCGCATCCGATGAAGAAGCGCTGGAGAAGACCGTCAATACATGTATAGAAAAAGCGCTTAAAGGCAAAGCACTTGCCAGCGGTTCCCCGGAACTTGCCTCAATGGTTCTGTATCTGAAGACGCTTGGTACTGCCGAAACAAAATAACGCTTTCCGGCCTCGCCTCTACTCAAAAAGACAAAGCCCTCGGCAGCAAACGCAACCGAGGGCTTATTATCTGCACATCAGCCCAGATTACAGACCAAGTTGTTTAAAGAAATCATTGCCCTTGTCGTCCACCAGGATAAAGGCCGGGAAGTTCTCCACTTCGATCCGCCAGACCGCTTCCATCCCCAGTTCAGGGAAATCGATGCACTCGACCTTCTTGATGTTCTCCTCCGCCAGCACGGCCGCCGGACCGCCGATGGAACCGAGATAGAATCCGCCAAACTTTTTGCAGGCATCGGTAACCTGCTGACTACGATTGCCCTTGGCGATCATGATCAGTGAACCACCTTTGGACTGGAGTTCATCCACGTAAGAGTCCATGCGTCCGGCGGTCGTCGGGCCGAAAGAACCGGATGCCTTGCCTTTGGGAGTCTTGGCCGGACCGGCGTAGTAGATCGGATGGTTGAGCAGGTACTCTGGCAGCGGTTTTCCGTTGTCCATGATCTCCTTGAATTTGGCATGAGCGATATCGCGGCCGACCACAATGGTACCGGTAAGCAAAAGTGGTGTAGACACCGGATGCTTGGTCAACTCAGCCAGAATTTCCTTCATAGGTTTGTTAAGGTCGATCTTGACGCCGTGTTCATGTTTGCCGCGAAATTGGTCAGGGATCAGGCGACCGGGATTGCGGTCCATCTCCTCAACAAACAGACCATCTTTGGTAATTTTGGCCTTGATGTTGCGGTCCGCCGAGCAGGAAACCGCCATACCAACCGGACATGAGGCACCATGACGGGGCAAGCGGATAACACGCACGTCGTGGGCAAAGTATTTGCCGCCGAACTGGGCACCGATACCAAGTTTCTGAGCGGCTTCGAGGAGTTTATTCTCCAATTCTACATCACGGAATGCCTGGCCGTGCTCATTGCCAACTGTCGGCAAGCCGTCCAGCTCCTTGGCAGTAGCCAGCTTAACCGTCTTCATGCAGGCATCGGCCGACGTACCGCCAATGACAAAGGCGATGTGATAGGGGGGACAGGCGGCAGTACCCAGGTATTTCATCTTTTCCACCAGGAATTTATAGAGCTTTTCCGGTGTCAGAAGTGCCTTGGTCTCCTGATAGAGCATGGTTTTGTTGGCAGAACCGCCCCCCTTGGCCATAAAGAGGAACTTGTAGTAGTCGCCGTCCGTGGCCAGGATATCGATCTGGGCAGGCAGGTTGGTTCCGGTGTTAATCTCTTCATACATATCCAGAGCCACCGTCTGGGAGTAGCGCAGATTTTCTTCGGTATAGGTCTTGTAGATTCCTTTGGAGAGCCATTCCTCATCCTTGACACCGGTCCAGATCTGCTGCCCTTTTTTGGCGGCAACGGTAGCAGTGCCGGTATCCTGGCAGACCGGGAGGTCAAACTGGGCTGCGATCTCGGCATTCCGCAGGAAGGCCAGAGCAACACCTTTGTCGTTCATGGAAGCTTCAGGATCGCTCAGAATCTTGGCAACCTGTTCATTATGAGCCGGACGCAGCAGGAAGGAGACATCCTTCATGGCCTCGTTTGCCAAAATCGTAAGTGCCTCGGGGCAGACCCGGACGACCTCCTTGTCGGCAAACTTCTCTACCAAAATATATTTCTCGGAACCCTCGATCTTGCGGTAGCTGGTCTCATCCTTGCCGAGTGGAAATGGCTCCTGATAAACAAAGGGTTTGGTGGACATGGGTGATTCTCCTTTCGTTACGTTCAAATGGGCCTCAAGAGACCGAGATAGTGTATACGGTTTGGGCATACTAGTTAATATTTGGCTGTTTGTCGAGAGGTAAGTTACCCCATAAAAAAGGATTAAATTTGACAGGTTTACTAGGGATATGATAGGTATGAAAATACTCTCAGCCACAGTACATTTGAGGTTATTTCAATGTTCAAAAACATCCTTGAGGATATCAATTCCGTCTTCGAGCGCGACCCGGCTGCCCGAAACGTGCTGGAGATCATTTTTTGCTATCCCGGTCTGCACGCCCTGTGGATATATCGGGTCGCGCACTGGTTTTGGATCAACAAATTCTATTTCCTGGGACGCTTCACATCCCACATCGGACGGTTTCTGACCGGGATCGAAATCCATCCCGGTGCTAAAATCGGCCGCAAGTTTTTCATCGACCATGGCATGGGCGTAGTGATCGGTGAGACGGCGGAGATCGGTGACAATGTAACCCTCTATCATGGCGTTACCTTGGGCGGTGTGACCTGGGACAAGGTCAAGCGACACCCCACTCTGGCAGACAACGTCGTAATCGGATCGGGGGCTAAGATTCTGGGGCCGTTCACCGTCGGCAAAGGAGCCAAAATCGGTTCAAACTCGGTGGTTGTCAAGGAGGTTCCCGAGAACGCCACAGTGGTCGGTATTCCCGGCAGAATGGTCATGGAGCAGGAGAAAAAGGATGTCGGCAGGGCAGACCTTCAACATGGGCAGCTGCCCGATCCGGAGGCCAAGGCAATTTCGTGTCTGTTTGACCAGATTCGTGAACTGGAACGGAAATATGATTCTTTGGCAAAGGAACATGATCTATTGAAGAAACGGCTGGATGGGTAAACAATGATCAAGCGCCAGACAACAATCAACCGCATCTTTAAGATCACCGGCATCGGCCTGCATACTGGTCAGCCGGTTACCCTTGAATTTCTTCCGCGTCGTGAATTCGGCATCGCCTTTGTCTTCAAAGGCGTCACCATCCCGGCCCGTTACGACATGGTTGCCGATACACGCCTTTCAACCTTGATCGCCAGCGAAGGGGCTTCGGTTTCAACTGTTGAGCATCTAATGGCGGCCTTCTATTTTTCGGGCATCACCAACTGTCTCGTATATATCGACGGACCGGAGGTGCCGATCCTGGACGGGTCGGCCTGGGAATTTTACCAAGGCATGTGGAAAGCCGGCGTTTACGAGTTTCCCGAGAACGGCGTCTATCTGAAAGTGCAGCGTCAGGTTGAGGTCACACTCAACGACGCCTGGGTGCGCATCAAGCCGCACAACACCCTGGATATCACCATGACCATCGAATTTCGTCAACCGGTGGGCAAACAGAAAAAACGGGTCTCGGATGTGGAAAATGCCTTCGCGATCATCAACTCACGAACATTTACCCTGCTGGAAGAGATTGAGGCCATCAAGAAGGCTGGCTTGGCAAAGGGGGGGTCACTGGACAACGCGGTTGTGATCGGTATGGACGACATTGTTAATCCACAAGGCCTGCGCTACCGCAAGGAGCTGGTAAACCACAAGATACTGGATCTGATCGGCGACCTCTACACCAGCGGCTACCGCATCATGGGCAAGGTGGAGGCTCACAAGACCGGCCACCATCTCAACAACCTGCTGCTGAAAGAACTCTTTTCCGATCCTTCGAACTATTCAATCTACTGATTTCTACCGATAAATAGCCGCTGGTGATCGAAAACCGCGACAACAGCATCAGCACTCCCTAAAAGCCGGTAATCCATCGATACAGTGGTGCAGCAGCACCTCGTTACCTTGCCATTATGGCCAGCCGAAGCAATTGGCCATAATGCAAAAACCGATCTGCCAGCTCATTATTTTCCCAGAATAACCTCTCCCGTATCCGTAAACAAACGCACCGGCAATTCGAATATTCGCCTGAAAATATTCAAGGCTCCCTTGGCCATAGATTTTGCAGGGATCGCGACCACCTGTGGATCTGACCATTTTCCTTTCGCCTCAAAAAAAACAGTTACAAAATCTTTGCCCTTACCGGTCAACAACCACCCGACTACCGGAATGCGGTTAACAATCTTGTCCACGGTCTGTAGCGGCTGAACACCGACGGTAAAATTCAAATCCTCTTTGACAATATCAGCTTTTCCGATCAGTGAGATGTTAATGGCATCGCTCGCTATAAACAGGTCGTTGGTGACAATGCCGCCATCACTTATGGCAAAGCTCCCTTTAATTTCTTTGTATGGCATACCGTCCGCAACCATATCGGGCAATTGAAACTTGAGCAACTGTGACACATTGAGTATCGAAAACATCTTGGAGAGCACATTGAACTTGTGCAGCGTGCCATGCTCCAGGCGCAGGCGCATATTGCCGAGAGCAGTCTTTTTAATGTCAGCCATGGTCTCACCGCGTGCGGTTATATTGCCATGGAGGTTTAATGAACCGGTCACTTTACGGGTGATATCCAATGTCTGCAGCAATCTATCGGCATCAACGCGTTCGAGGCTGCAATTGAGATCATAACGGCTACCCAGTTCCCCACCAGGTGCGACTCTGCCCTTGGCAGCAAGCCTGCCGCCGAAAACTCCAGCCTCTAAATCCTGCAGATAGAGAATGCCCGCGTCCTGATGAGCAGTAACTTTCAGATGAGAAAATGGAATGCTGCCATATTTTCCTGTTTCGGCAACCAACTTAAGCTTTAAATCCGGTTTTAAAACACCCGAATCCGACGTACCACCCTGCTCTCCCAACTTGGCAAGTTGCAACAGATCATCCACATCCAGATTGGTTGATGTCACTGCAAAAGTCGCTTCAGGGGTACTCCCGCCGACGTACACACCACTGATATTGAAATTGGAGCTATTCAGCAACCCGGAAAAGCTCTTGATCGCATATCTGCCGTCATGGACGGAAAAACTACCGTTCATGCGTTGAATTGATGCATCGCCTTTGAGGGGGGTTAGATTCATATCCCGCAGATAAAAACGGGGTGAGGAAAACGTGACCTCTGCCTCACCGTTTTTCAGGCTTTTGACCTGACCCTTGACATTCAACTGCGAATCACCATAACGGGCCGAGATTTGGGAGGTTTCCAGGCCGTTGCCCTTAAATACAACGCTACCGTTGATACCGCTAATTACCTTGAACTTGTCGCCCGGCTGGAGAGAAAATGAGTTGAGGGCAACACTGCCGGTATAATCCATGGCAGAAAAATCTTTCGGATTACCGTTTCCGGAAAGGTGGACCTGAACCCTGCCACGGGGTCGGTACTTCTGCCAAACAGGCATGATGGGGAGACTCTCAGCCATGATAAACGGATTGGACTGCAGCTCAAACCCCAGGTTTGATTGAACGCCATATTTCAAGAGGGCTGTCGCAGAAAGAAACAGAGGGGGCAGATAATATGACAGGCTGGTCAGCTTGATTTCTTTCGCACTGATGACGGAGGTAAAGGTGAGGCGGTTGGTCATTCCTGGTGGTTTGCGGATTGCTCCGGGAAAGGAATATGATGCCTGTTGAAGGTCCCAGTAGCCATTCAGCCGATAAGCCGAGTAATGACCACTTCCGTTCAGGACAAGGGGTGAGGAACCTCCAAACTCCAACCTGTTCGCCCCAACTATTCGGGCCAACCAGGCTACTTCTGATGGGTGCGGAACAATGTCCATGCGAACCGGATAATCAGACGGCTTATCAGTGTTGTATTCAGTGATCGAGCCATTTAGTTTGAGCGGTGACTCCCCAAAAAGCGCTGTCATACCGATCAGATTAAAATTTTTATCCTTCAGCTCCATTATCCCTTTGATATTGGAAAAGAACGGGGCCTTGGGACCATAACTCAGTATTGCTTTCTCGACCGGTGCGCGAATATAAAGTGTTTTATAGTTTTCACCCTGATCCATATGGGTAATCTGGCTGATACGTCCATCCAGAATACCTGTCTCGAGCTTGAAAACTCCAGACTTGATTTTATGCTCGATATAGTCCGAAGTATCAGCAGGTATGATGCCGTAGGGAACATAGGCTCTGACATCCTCGTAGCGGAAGGTGCCTGGCGTGCTGGCCTTGGCAACTATATGCGGATCTTTGCCGGCATAGTCTCGCATCTGGAAACTACCCGCGACGCGGATACCATCTGTTACCAGCTCCAGAGAAGGGATATCGATCATTGAGCCGGATAACCGGAGGTCATAGTTCAGCTGGACAGAACGGGGAGCAACGGTAAAGTGGAATATCTTTGGCCAGACCACGGAAGCGCCGCTCACCCGGATCTTACCCCTGGCGACAAAGTCCGTAGGACGTCCCTTGAAACGGGAAGCCACATCCAGTCTTCCACCCGAGTTGGCAAAAGGAATGAAACGTTCATAATACGGCCAGAAGCGGCCGATCTCAAACTGTTTAACGTCCACACCGCCGTCCAGCTCTACCTCTGCCAGCGAATGTCCCTCCACAGGCAATTTAATCGAGCCCGAAACCGTAAGCTCCCCCGCTGGCCCCGAAAGTGCCGGTAGTTCACAAGACAACTTGATATCCCCCTTGTGACCGCGTGCCAGATGGTCAAGATCCAAGGAAATATTCCGTGCTACATACTGAAACGCTCCCTTCCGGATCTTCATGTCACGCCATTGCAACGTACTTCGTCTGAGCTGTACCATTTTAAAGTGAACCGGCACCGAATCCTTTGACGGCTTGAGCAGATCATCGATGTTCAGCATGCCTTCCTTGTTCCGGTTGATATGAATATCCGCACCGTCTGCAATTACATCCTGCAACTCGACGTGCTTTTGCAGAAGTGGCAAAAGTGCCAGCTTTACGGTGATCCGGTCGGCTGTAAGAAAATCATCGCTACCATCTGGTTCTTTTACAGTGACATCAGTAAAGACAAAGGAAGGCCCGAAGTGCCAGGCAAATGTGCCGCTTTTGAAGAATACTTTACGGTTGAGGGACTGTTGTAGCGTGGCGAGGATTTCATCACGGTAGGCGTTGACATCCAGCAGCCGCGGCAGGAAAACTGCAATACCGATAATGAAAGATACGGCAATCAGTAAAAGTATCCCGGAGAATTTTATGTAAGTACGTTTCTGCATCGAGAATGTGAGTACCTTGAAGTACGTAGTGTTGTTGGGGACAAATTGCTATACAGGCCACGTTAATTGCATCTGCCGTTACTGCCGCCTTGAGGAGAATTTTCAAGCGCCTGCTTGACGATGCGCACCTTAAGGATAGATGTATGTGTCACCTCTTCACAGATAAGACAGTAGTCATGCCAGACTACCGATTCACCGCGCAATGGAAACCGTCCAAGTTCATGAAGTATCAGTCCGGCAACCGTTTCGTAGGGCACATCATCTACAATTTTAACATCAATGGCATCGGCAAAATCGAAAATTGAAAGCAAGCCATCCACCATCTGGCTGCCATCCGCAAGCCGCTGGAAATGCACCGCCTCTCCGGCATCATGCTCATCCATTATTTCTCCTACCAGCTCCTCTATCAAATCTTCTGTGGTAACCAGACCACTCAACCCACCATACTCATCAACCACAAGCGCCATCTGGTTACGAGACCGCTGCATCTCTTTGAGAAGATCGTTTACCTTCTTACCCTCGGGAACAAAAACCGGCGGTAACATGATGGCGCTCAAATCGAATGTCTCTCCGGCAACCAGCCGTCCCAGCAAATCCTTGCCATGCACAACACCAACAACATCTTCGATAGTTTCTCGGCAGACAGGATAGCGTGAGTACATATTCTCAAGTACTATCTTGACCGCATCTTCACGTGTCGCTGAAAGGTCCAGAGCAACAATACGGGTGCGTGGCACCATCACTTCACGTACACACGTGTGGGTAAACTCGAAAACATTAAGAATGTATTCATGTTCTGATTCACTGAACACGCCGCTGTCATGACCTTCGGCCACGATGTGCTGTACCTCTTCACGTGTAATGAATACTTCACGATCTGCTCGAATGCCCAAAAGCCTCATGACCGCCTTGCTTGAAACAGTCAGGATACTGACGACTATAGTACCTGCACGGGATAGCCGGCTGATCGGTCGAGCAACATTAAGTGCAATGATATCAGCGTATTGTAGACCGATAGTCTTAGGAGCCAGCTCACCCAACACAAGCAGGAGATAGGAAATGAATACAACCATGCTCGTCACAGCGACCGGTTCTGCAGCATGTCCGATCATGTCAATATTGACACGCTGTAACCAGGGTCGCAGGTAATCCACAGCAATAATTCCACCCATCGTTGATGCGGTGGCAGCTGTTACGGTAACACCGATCTGTACCAAGGCCAGCAGACGATGCGGATCCTTTTGCAACTCTTCGATAAGTATAGCCCGTTCATCTCCATCGGCAACCAGCTGCGCAATCAGGCTTTTACGAACTGAAATGATAGCAAATTCGGAACAGGCAAAGAATCCATTCAGAACAATCATCAGACAGATTACCAACACCTCTATTAAAACAGTATCCACCCGCACCTCCTGAATCAGCGTAGATCATTTTTACTCCAGAATCAGTGAAAGTCAACCAATCACGCACCTGAAGCTGATTCCGCCAGCGATAAGCAAGATGGTGTGTTAACAAGTAATTTTATAACCGGCAAAATATCGAAGGGCCTGCCGGATTTATCCGGCAGGCCCTTCGATATTCTATGACTATTTGAAGGAGGTTACGCTGCAGCAACCGTAACCTTAAGCGATGCAACAACTTCAGGGTGGATCTTAACCAAGACGTCATATGCACCCACCTGCTTGATGGGTTCCGCCACCTGAATCGCCTTACGGTCAATATCGAAACCTTTTTCCTTAAGGAAAGCAGCAATTTCCATATTGGTAACCGATCCAAACAGCTTGCCTTCTTCGCCGGCCTTATGCAAAAGATCGATCGGCGTTTCAGACAATTTGACAGCCAAGATCCTGGCAGACTCCAGAGCTTTATCCTTCTTGTATGCCATCTGTCGCTTGACATGTTCGAGGGACTTTGCGTTCTTTTCGGTGGCTTCAACAGCCAGCCCCTTTGGGATCAGGTAGTTACGGGCATAGCCGGGAGCAACCTTCACAAAATCTCCGATGTGTCCGAGATGCTCGATGTTTTCTTTCAAAATCAACTTCATAACACTCTCCTTTCAAGCCTGTTTTACAGGTTTTCCTGTTTTCTGGGGGTGCGAAAATCACCCCACAGGTCAAATATTCCAATCGCAGCAACCAGCGCTGCCAAATATGGTTGCAGCACCAGCAGGATATACAGTCCCACACGAAGAACAGTTGCAATACTTTGACGGGCTATAACAGTGAACAAAACCGCCATTCCCTGCAAAAAATAAAGAAGTATAACAATTGTAAGGATATTAAGTGCCGGTATCGTGATGATATTGTTACCGGCCAGCATTGAAAAACCCGCTGCGATAAGCAGCCATACAAGAATATCGGGATTCCTGAAATCTCTGAACTCACCGGCATTCAAGCTTTTTTCCCTGAAAAAAGAACAACGTTTCAACAATGCCAGATTACATCCCGCCATGACAATCAGCATTACTGTCATCAAAGCCGGATATATCTTGATGACCAGGTCAGCTGCCGTGGCCATGGTTTGCTTCAACACAAGAAGCTCGTCGCCCTTGACACCGCTCTTTTCATAGATAGCAACAGCTTGGGCAACACTTTTCTGAATTTCAGCGACAATCAGTTGATGGATGTCCTGACCACTGGTCATACTGAAAAAAACCACCGCACTGGTCAATAGGGCCATGTTGGCTGCGGTCGTCCAGACAATCGATCGTGCTCCACCGACCCCACGCAATAGTAGTTCCGGCATCAGCAAGGCAACCAGACCGCACTGGCCCAGATAGAAAGCACCAGCGGTAAGACCAAATACACTGGCCATAGCGGCTGTACCACCAAGAATACAGATCACCGAAATCCATCGACCGTGTCGAAACCTAACGAATGCGATCGGAAACGGTGTCAGCACCCCGGAAACAATCCCCACCGGCGGTATCACCAGATAGGTCGCGAACAGAATGAACGAGCCGACCATGCCAATCAGTGCCGCTACAATGCGGGAACTAACGACACGCCCGGCTTTGTCGGTAAGGCTAAGGCTCATCAATTGGTCAATCAGGGAAGCACGTGGTTTGATGCCACCGGTAGCAGCGCAATATTACGAGCACGCTTGATCGCTTCAGTGATCTCACGTTGATGCCTGGCGCAGTTTCCTGAGATACGGCGCGGAACAATCTTGCCACGCTCCGAAATAAAGTAACGGAGGGTGCGCGGTTCTTTGTAATCGATCGCCAGATTCTTCTCGGCACAGAAACGGCATACCTTCCGACGCTGAAAAGGACGTTTCTTGCGCGGTCCGCCAGGGCCGCTTGAAGGGCGTTGGCCAGGTCCGGAAGAAGGGCGCTGATAGGTGCTGGTTGGTCTTTCATCACTCATGATATTCTATCCTCCAGGAAATTATTCAGTTGCCGTCTCGACGGGGGCCTCTTCCACTTCAGCAGTCTCATCCGACTCGGACTCAACCATTGGTGCCTTTTTCTCGGGCACCACCTTTTCGGGTTCATCGGTAATGTTGACCGTCTGATAGCGAAGCACCTTCTCATCCAGCCTGATGCGGCGCTCTAGTTCGGCAATCATCTCTGCGACGCCGTCATAGCGGACATAATAATAGCGTCCACGTGCACATTTCTTGATGGAGTAGGCCAGTTTCCTGATACCCCAATCATCCATCCGGTGCAACTCACCCTTAAAGGACGTAATAACGTCCGATACCTTTGCTGTGACGACTTTTATGTCGTCTTCACCAAGGTCGGGTTGGAGGATGATAATAGTTTCGTACTTCCTCATAATAATGCCTCCTCACGGGTTTACGAGCCCCGGTCCTACCCGGAGCAAGGAGATACGGCACTGGGCCGTTTTTAACGAACGAGTTTTGTACTACACTTCTCTAACAAGTGCAATCATTTTATTGCTTCCGCCGCACCCAGAATTTCTTCACCAACTCCACGGGATGGTATGAAAGCTTGGCAATCCGCAGCCCGGGCTCGCCCAGATCCTGCTCACGATTGATATATCTCCTGTCAGTGAAGAGCAGTCGGGCAAACTCGCGGTTAACCAGTTGCGAGAGCCCTTCCATGAAATGATCGGCCTTTTCGAAATGGCACACCGCTGTTTCCCGGTTGAGGAGTTCACCAAGTGCAAAGGCCCGGACAACCCCTCCAACCACTACCACAATACCTTTCAAACCCAGAGCACCCGCCCGGGACAAAGCCTCGGCCGCAGCATCCATCTCCATTCCAAAGGAACGGTTGCCCTCGACCTCCGCCACGCGCCCCCATTCATCCAGCAACTGTAGGCATCCACACAGATACTGCGCCGAATAGATTTGAACCTCGTAGGAATGACGCGACGTAAAATAATTGATCCGGTTCTTTTTTTTATGGAAACGGTTACCCGGCAGCGTCGCCATTTCCTCTCGCAGATACAGGTAATCAAAGGATTCGCGATTTTCAACAAGCTCAAACGTGACGTTTTGCTGTAACTGGGCTGCAAAAGCTTCTTCAACGCCATACAGTTTCAGACCGGCATCCAACAACAGATCGCAGGCACCAGCCACATCACCACCCAGCGGCGGCAGGCAGTAACAGGTACCGTCATACCCCTTTCCCCGCACCACAATGGAATCACCGGCCAGGGAAAGACAATATTCATGTGCCGTGCGAAACAGATACAAACCGGCAAAGGTCAACTCGGATGCACGTGGCTGCATCTGCTCAAAGATGTTGTCAAAATCCGGCTTATCGCGTATGTCTAACGGCCGGGAAGCTGGCCAGACAGGAATATCCATTGAGTTCTCCACAATTTGTTTGTAGTATTTCGAGGCACCATCCTACCAGAAATTATCAAACGGAGGAAACAGCAATGGCAATCGCCATGAAAATCGCCGGTCATATTTCCAAATCATCCTGGATCCGCAAGATGTTCGAAGAAGGAGAACGCCTCCGTCTGGAATTTGGCACCGACAGCATCTATGATTTTACCCTGGGAAATCCGGATATTGAGCCACCCGAGGCCTTTCAGCGGGAACTCCTGAAACTGGCCCAGAATCCGCTGCCCGGCATGCACCGTTACATGAACAATGCCGGTTATACCGAAACCCGAACGGCCGTTGCCGCCAAGCTATCTAAGGATTCCGGCCTGGACGTGACCGCCGGACACGTCATTATGACCTGCGGCGCCGGCGGGGCGCTCAACGTGGTTCTCAAAACCATACTCAATCCAGGTGAAGAGGTCATCATCCTGGCTCCGTTTTTCGTGGAGTACAAATTCTACATAGACAACCACGGCGGCGTGCCGGTGGAGGTCTGGACAAACCGCAAGACATTCCAGCTGGATATCGACGCAATTTCGAAGGCCATCACCCCTAAAACACGAGCTATCCTGATCTGTTCCCCCAATAACCCGACCGGCGTGATCTATCCCGAAGAAAGTCTGCGAAAATTGGGAGATGTCCTCAAGAAGATACACAAGGACAACGGGCACCTGATCTACGTTATCTCCGATGAACCCTACGCCCGTATCGCCTTTGACGGCAAACACGTTCCCAACATCTTCCCGCTGATAGAGAGTTCCATCATCGTCACGTCACACAGTAAGGATCTGGCCCTGCCGGGCGAGCGCATCGGCTATCTGGCTGCCAATCCCCGCATGGTTACCGCCATGCAGTTCATGGAGGGAGCCGTATTCAGCAACCGCGTGCTGGGTTTTGTCAATGCTCCGGCCCTCATGCAGCGACTGGTGGCCAAACTGCAGGATGAATCGGTGAATATCGCCGACTACCAGATCAAACGCGACCTGCTGCTACGTGAGCTGACCGGTATGGGCTTTGAGATGGTCAAGCCGGACGGCGCTTTTTACCTTTTTCCCAAATCGCCATTGGCCGATGATGTGGAGTTTGTCAAACTGGCCCAGAAGCACCATATCCTATTGGTACCCGGCGCCGGCTTCGGTGCACCCGGTTTCTTCAGGATAGCATATTGTGTTGACAAAGAGATGATAGAACGAAGTATTCCGGCCTGGAGAGCACTGGCCGCAGAGATGGGGCTGAAGGGTTAACACAGCGGCAATCAAGCAGTGAATCGGACAGGATGGGCACGGATGGTCGAGAATCCATCCGTGCCCATTTTTTTACGTTTGACGCCTAGAATTCAACCCCGACCTCGCCGAACGGGCCGCCGAAACTGACATCGGCCTTGACATCATCTATGTCGATTTTGACCTTTTCATACCGGTAACCGGCGGCAGCGAAGATCGGCCCGAACGGCTTGACCTTAACTCGCCCAATGAGGTCATAGTAGTGATTCCCCCCATAGGCAAGACCGCGCGCCTCACCCTCAGCCGCTAACCAATTGACCGGCTTTATTTGAAAGCCGAGATAGAGCATCGGCAGCGGGATGATCACGGCTTTCGACGCTGTAACCGTCAAGCTGCTGACCGACTCCTGTCCGGTTAAACGCGCCTTGAAGTCGATGACCCTCCCATCAAGCCCCAGGTCCACGTTCAGCATTCCAGCGGTAGCTGTTTTGAGACCCGGAAGCCCGTAATACAAACCAAGGTCATAGTGGTCAAGTATAAGTTCCGAGGTAAAGGGAACATTGGCGGCAAATGTTTTGTTTCCGAACTGGAATGTGGTGTTCTTGCTGCCGGTCTCGCTGAATTCCATCGGTGTTGCCATGAGGTAGATGTTGGGAAAGAGCAACGGAGTGTCGATTTTTACCCGGCCGAACACCCTGTTTTCGTCACGGTATTTCAAATTGTCCTTGATACTCAGGTTATCCAACCCCGTAATGGGCTTATACGAAATCTCTCCCTTTGGCGTCTGGTTCCACACTCCGACCGCCAACTCGATCCCCGTAGCAGAAGCGGCGCCAGGCGTCAGAGCAAGAATCAGCAACCCTCCTGCAATCCATGCCTTAAATCTTTTCATCGTGATCTCCTTTTTTACTGTTTGCTGGGATGCGACCGGGTCAGCTAGCAGACCTCTCTGGTATATCCCGCGTTGCTGCTTTTTCCTCAAGAAATTCAATGAACTCGATATTGCGGGTTACAAACTTCAGGTTGAAGCGGCTTTCATAGAGCAATAGCGCCGATGCTACAAACAAGAAAACATCCCCGGATAGCGCTATCAGCGTAGGAATCCATGCCTGCTCCAGACTGCCAAATGCCACATTGGCAGCAATACCAAGACTGGATGCAACAAATAATGCTGTAGCAGAGTACAGCGCTGCCATGGCCTTCTGTATCAGGATAGCACGCCTCTTTGCCAGCGCAAGTTGTCCCTGCAGGAACACCAGCCGTTCGACCGGGAACGGGATCTTGCCCGTCACCACCGCCTCTACCTCACCCTTCATAAGATTAACCCTGTCAAATATCCTCCCCAGGCGGGCCGAGGTCGAAAACACCAGTGTACCGCATGCAGATATCAACACCGCAGGTGTAATCATGGAGGTCAGGATGCGGGAACTGGAGAGTGCTCCCAGGGTTTCCTTATCGAGTAGCATCATGAGTCAGTCCCGGTAACGTCTTGTAATATCACCATAGGCATCAATGCGCCGGTCCCGCAGAAAGGGCCAGACACGCCGCACAGCTTCGCTACGGGCCATATCCACATCAACCAGCAGAATTTCCTCTTTATCCTGAGACGCCTCAGCCAGAATTTCACCCTGCGCTCCAGCCACAAAGCTGCTACCCCAAAACTGGATGCCACTTTCCGTATTCTGCGGTGACAGCTCGAAACCGACACGATTAACCGCCAGAACCGGCAAGCCATTGGCAACCGCATGGCCGCGTTGCACTGTCATCCAGGCGTCCCTCTGCCGTTCCTTTTCAGCCACTGTATCAGCAGGGTCCCAGCCAATGGCAGTTGGATATATCAGCAGATCAGCACCCGCCAATGCCATCATCCGGGCGGCTTCGGGATACCACTGATCCCAGCAGACCAACACTCCCAGGGTACCGACCGTGGTCTGTATCGGGGTAAAGCCGAGATCACCCGGGGCAAAATAAAACTTCTCATAGAATCCGGGGTCATCTGGTATGTGCATCTTGCGGTAGGTTCCAGCCTGCCAGCCATTCTTTTCAAATACCACGGCAGTATTATGGTAAAGACCCGGTGCGCGACGCTCGAAAAGCGAAACGACGACAACCACACCCAATTCCCGGGCCAGACCGGAAAAAAACCGGGAAGTATCTCCAGGTATCGGCTCAGCAAGGTCAAACAGGGCCGGGTCTTCAACCTGACAGAAGTAAGGGCCGGCGTGCAGTTCCTGCATCACAACCAGCCCCGCTCCGGATGCGGCAGCACGTCTGATCATCTCAGCAGTTTTATCGATATTCTCCTGTTTATTTTGAGAGCAGGTCTGTTGAACAAGCGCGACCTTGAGTATGTTGGAAGTTTTATTCTGCACTTCTTCTGCAGAAGGTGATTCCGTTAACGTGCTTATCCCGTTTGTCGAAGCCAGGATTGTCATGGCATGACTCCTACGGGCAGTTGCATGGTCACGCAGTGCAATGAACCATGTTGCTCGATCAGTGGCAGACAGTCTATACCGATAACCTCACGGCCGGGGAAGGCTTTTCTGAGGCACTCCACCGCATTCGAATCACTATTATCCCGGTAGGTAGGAACCAACACGGCACCGTTAATTATCAAAAAATTTGCATAGGTAGCCGGCAGGCGATGAGCCTGATCATCAAATCGGGCTTTAGGCCAGGGCAATGCGATGAGACGATAGGGTGACCCGTCCGGTGCCTTGAACGTCTTCAGCTCATCTTCCATCAGCCTCAGTTCCTGAAAATGTTCGTCTAGCGGGTTATCGCAGGCCTGATAGACGATGGTGTTGTCAGGGCAGATCCGGGCCAGGGTATCGACATGGGAATCGGTGTCATCTCCCGCCAGCCAACCGTGATTAAGCCAGAGCACCCTTCGAGCCCCCAGTAGTGAGGCCAAGGCCTGTTCGATTTCGCTTTTATCCAACTGTGGGTTGCGATTAGGTGAAAGCAGACATGCGGATGTCGTCAGAATCGTGCCAAGACCATCGCTTTCTATGCTGCCAGCCTCAATAACAAGGCCAATGGTCTTGAGGTTGGGAACAAAAGCGCCCTGCTCTTTCAAGCGTTTACTGATCAGATTGTCGTGATTGGCCGGAAACTTGAGCCCCCAGCCATTGAAACCAAAATCCAGCAATACCGGTTTGTTGTTGTAGATCACCGTGATCGGTCCAAAATCTCGTGCCCACGTATCATTGTTCGGCAGTTCACAGATAGCAATCTTTGACAGATCAATCCCGGCTGCTGCCAGCAACTCCTTTGCATCGGCAGCGTTTGGCGCCGTCAGCAGCACTCGTTCAAATCGGATGATGTGTCTGATTATTTCTACAAATACCGGACGGACGTCATCAAGCATGTAGGCCCAATCGGTGCCATCATGCGGCCAAGCCATCAGGACGCCGTCCTGTGCCTCCCATTCGGCAGGAAGTCTGGGGTTCATGTAATTCTCCTTACGTTGATCAATTCGTCTTATTTCTCTCGGGCCTCATCACATTGCACAGAAATATAGTGCGGTACATCGTCGAAAAGTATAACGGTTGCTCACGACTGGTGCAAGTTATCCATGGCCCACTCTTTTCACAACTGAAGTTTTGCCTTGATTTATACTCCTGCTTGCATTAGAAAACAACTTTCCATCTGTCATACAACCCAAACTGTGAGGGAGTATCGTGAACAGCATAACTCTGAAGGCACCCGCCAAGGTCAATTACCTCCTTGACGTCATCCGCCGGCGGTCAGATGGTTATCATGATCTTCGCATGGTAATGCAGCGGGTCAACCTGTGTGATGAGATCACCTTGTCCCTGACCAGGGCTCCGGGAATCTCTGTTACGTGCGAAAAGAACGGTGTCCCCGACGGCCCGGGCAATATTGCCTGGAAAGCAGCCAACTCTTTACTTGAACTGGCGGGAACACCGCAGGGTGTTACGATTTCAATCACCAAAAACATTCCGGTCGCAGCGGGCCTGGGCGGCGGCAGTAGTGACGCAGCCGCAGTGCTGATGGGCATGAATGAGCTGCTGCATCTGGGACTATCCGACCAACGTCTGATGGAAATTGGTGTCACGCTGGGTGCCGATGTTCCCTTTTTTATTTTCAAGAAAACCGCTCTGGCCGAAGGAATCGGTGAGGCGCTGTCCGCCATGCCACTCATGCCAACGGTATGGGTGCTGCTTGTGAACCCGGGCGTACATGTCTCCACGGCTTGGGTCTACAAAAATTTACAGTTGACAAATAGGAAGGAGCTGAATAAACTTCCTGATTCTTATCATGATGTAAAAGATATCTGTTCAATCTTTGCAAATGATCTTGAATCGGTAACCATTCCGGCCTTCCCTGTCATTGCCGAGATAAAGAATGCGATGATGCAACTTGGTGCACTGGGGTCAATGATGTCGGGAAGCGGACCGACTGTCTTTGGTCTATATCAGAACAGAGATGCTGCCGAGCAGGCGCGGAAGACGTTAAGCAGCAACACCGGCTGGTTTGCGGCGATTGCTGAGACCCTGTAGAAATCTCAACATACTTAGACTGTATCAAGTTTTTCTGTTTGCTTCACAACTCTGATGGGGCGTCGCCAAGCGGTAAGGCACCGGATTTTGATTCCGGCATTCCCAGGTTCGATCCCTGGCGCCCCAGCCATTTTCAATCAAGCGTAGTTTGCTAGCAATCGTACAAGCCTCTTAGATTTCTGTACAAAATATGTACAAAAATCTAAGAGGCTTAGTCATTTCAACGTATCTCAAACTCACTTTTGCAATTAAGACAGTATGTATCCCGGAAGAAGCCGTGAAGGTTTGAAACGGTCAACTGAAAGCAGTTTTGAATACATATCAATAAACCTATAAAAAGCAGTTGAGTCTTTGATTTTGCTCCAACCTCCTGATATTGTGCTGCAATCTCAGATCAGGAGGTTCACCAAATGGGTGAATGTAAAAAACGAGCCGTTGTACCTTCTTCCCGCGTTG
>JAJXYO010000051.1 GCA_021780495.1 Deltaproteobacteria bacterium | reverse complement strand
CAGCAACAGTCCCTGGCAGGGTGCCTCGCTCATTAGCAACCTCGTCGTTGCGCTTGCCAGAGAGGCAGGCCAGAACAATTTGGACCCTCTCTACGATACGGGCTTCTGTAGTTCGACTGCGGCTCAAACATTCAAGTTCACGGAGAATATCGGGTTCACAGTGCAGCGGCTTAGCAATTCTTGGCATAGACACCTCCATCGTGAATAGTGATGGAGGTAGTATAATACTAATAATTATTTATGCAACTAAACACTAGTTTTGTAAACGATATCTGTCGTTTTCATATTGGCTTCCTGCTCAGCAACGCCTTCCAACGCTGGCGGTCTACTTGGCTCATGCGTTCTAAATTCTCCCGTATAAAGGCCAGCAAGAGCGAAAAAAAGAATGCCGCAAAGGTTGCCATGATGACCATCTTTGCCCGGGCCGGCTTGCTCTTTCTTTCGGGCACTTTGGCCTTCTGCAACACCTGAAAGGGGGAGAGATCCTTTGATTCCGAGAGCCTGGCAATCTCATATTGCTTTGTCAGCAGTTCAACCATGGTCTCTTTGATCTTGGCCTCCCGCATCAGCCGCAGATAATCCTGGTCCAGTTGCGGTACCGACCCGACCGATGGGATGGAACTGTTGCCTCCTCCTCCTTCAAGCCGAGCAATCTGTCCTCTCAAATTATGTACGCTGACCTTGGCCCGCTTTACTTCCTGGCTGGAATCGGTAAACTGGCGCTGCAGGGAGGCCAGCTGAACCTCCTGCACGGCCAGCTGGCCGCGGAGTTGAGCCACCCCTTCTATGGAGGCCTTGGCCTGTTCCGTGACGTTTACCATCTTGTTTTTGGCCTGGAAGGCCTTCAAGGCATCTCCGGCCCGTTCCGAATCGGCCTTGGCGCTTGCCAGGCGTTCCTCCAGAAACTGGCGGTCTTTAGCTGCGCCACTCATGCTGAGCCCGGCGGCAACCTTGCCCAACTCTTCCACATAGCTGTTCGCCATGGCAGCGGCCCGTTTCGGATCCTTGTCCGATACCGCGATCGTTATAATGCCGTCCTTTTTGCCGGCATCAATTGTTGCATTGGCATTAAGCGCTTGATAGGCATCGCTCCGGAATTTTGCCTTGTACACATCCATCAATTTGAATCGATCAATGATCGGGTCCCGGACGGTTTCGCTCTTGAGCATGGAGATATACAGATCGGTCTTGGTCGGGCCGCCAAAGCCCCGACCGCCGGCGACAGCAGCCAGCCCGCCCAGCTGGGACAACATGGCGCCTAAGCCACCCTTGTCGTCCTCGTTGGCCAGAATCAGGGTGGTGGCGGTATAGATATTCGGCTTGAGCAGGGCGATGCCGGCCGTCAGAAATGCCGCCCCGAGAGTGATGATCAGGATCATCTTTTTGTAACGGGCAATGACGAGCAGGTAATCGATCAGGGCTACCGGTTGCGGCAACGGGGCCGGGCCGGTGGTTTGCTGATTGAGAGAAGAAGTCGTATCGGGTTGCTGCATCAAAAACACTCCAGAAAAAGTTAAATTATTCACTTTTGCAATCAAGCTGACAGGTGTTCTCGGAGAAACCTCCGCGGTTTGTAGCGTTAAACTTGAAAGCAACTTGGAATTTAATCCGCTACCTGCCGCAAAACGGAAAGCCCTGGGGACAGATCCGTGTTGTCCGATTGTTTTTTGCACTTACCCCCCCCCTCCTTCCCTATAAGGAGGGGGCAGGGGGTGGTGTCGTAACATAAGTCAGAGCGTGTCGTCAGCTATCGGCGTAAGCAGGAAATCGGTAATGAAATGGTACTGCCTGTTTTTTACCAGATCCAGCACCCGCGGCATGTCGATATTCATGTAATCGTGGACAATCCGGTTGCGCAGACCGATGGCGGCATTCCAGGCGGTCAAGTCGCTGCTTTTCACAGCACCCAGCGCTGCCAGCCCGAGAAAACTGTCATAGGCAGACAACGGCACCTGCTTGCCTGCCGCCTTGAGCAGCTGCTTGGCCTTGCCGATCGCATTTTCCAGCAGCACCTGGATCGCATGCAGTACGCCGTTTTGCTCAAGACGGGACAGCGTACCCCCTGCGAGCATGGTTTCACGGGCCTCGTCCAGTAGAGCGGTCTGCTCCTGAGCGGTGAGGGCGGTTTCAGCCTGGTACAGGTCAAGCCGCATAGGTCTTCTCCCAGTACTGCTCTTCAAGCTCCCGCCAGGTGCGCTGTAAAAAATGATGCCAAGCCAGATTGCCAGCCCCCTTCAGCGGGATTCCCTCTTCAGCGACGACCGCCCGCATGGCAAGCCGGGCAGTCGGGAGATCAATCAGGTCAACAGCCTGCTCAGATACCCCCAGTTTCGCTGCCAGGGTTCTGCGGAGCTGTTCAGTGGCGGCGAGCTGCTCCATAAAATCCATTCCACGGTCCCACTGGATAGCAAGATCCCAGTCGCTGTCCGGTGTGGCCGTACCGGTTGCCCGGCTTCCGACCAGGATCGCCAACTCAAGGCCGACGAACCTGCCAAGCACGTCAGACAACTGCCGGATCGTTCCGGAAACAGCATCAACGGCAGCAAGGCTTTTATCATCTGATTGAGTTGTCGCCTTCAACGTTCTCCTCTGCCTCAGACCGATTCAGGTCACACTTGGATGGAGTATAGTGTGTACCTCTTTTCGTGTGATAGTCGTATCTGCTTCTCTGTTGATCAACGGAAACAAATGCCGTAACGGTGCTCTGCGCCTTGAAAAGATACCCGCACGACAACCCTTACCTCAGACCCAGAAATACCGTGCCGGCCGAAAGCGCAATCTGGGAAATAATGGTGGTGATGTCCTTGATGTCACGCAGCCAGGCGGTCTTTTCCAGTTTCTGGGGGACAACGATGGTATCGCCCGATTCAACCGGGCTTGCTCGGAAGCCGTTATAAAAGAGGAATGAACCGGTCTGAGACTTGCTGAGAACCGAACCGTCGGCTTTTACCAGGTACATGTCATCGGTATCGGCTTCGTTGTTCGGGCCGCCAACCTTGTCGAGATAATATCCGACCGTGCGCGAGGGCTCGTACAGTGCGGCGGTCGGGTTGTAGACATTGCCAAGCACATTGACGCTGTCCGGATCGGCCGGGATATAGAGCTTATCGCCTGCGGCAAGCTCGACGTCGGAAGGGGTGCCGGCCAGTTTATCCGCGCTGGACAGCGAGATGATCAGCCGCCCTTCGGCCTTTTTCGTTTTGAGAACCGCGATGGAACGTTCCAGCGCATCCAGGGAAGACTTGGTGGCCTCCAGTTCCTCTTTGGAAGCAGCTGCCGAAATGGCGGCCGACTTCTTGCTGATGATTTCATTCTGGGCGCGCTCCAGGGCCTCGTCCATCCGCTGTTGCTGGAGTGCGCGCAAGGTCTCGCGGGTGAATTTGGCGCCCCTGGGGAAGGCCTTGCCGGTAAATCCGCCGGCCCGTGCGATCACGGTGCTGAGCCGCTCACCCTTGTAGATCGGGTAGACACCGGGGAAGACAAACTCACCGGAAAGCGTGATGGTGCTGTCCTTGGATTCCGACCAGTTGGGGATCCGGCGCACCAGCAGTTTGTCGAAGGGCTGCAGCGCGATATTATCCTTCGGGTTGTCCTTCAGGGCCTCGGCCAGGTTGATGGTGATCGGCTGCGGCCGGGCTTTGCCGTCATGGATGCTCATGCGGCTGATTTCTGCGTCCTTGAGATAGGCCGCTGCCGTGGGGTTGCCGGCCTGAAGCAGCAGGTCGCGCACCGTCATACCCGAGAGCAGCGGGTACTCTCCCGGGGCCTGCACCTCGCCGCTGATCTGTACGTGCATCCTTTCCTGCAGTTTCCATTTGCTGAAAATCCGGATCGTGTCGAACTCCTTGATTTCCATGTCCTGGGCCGGGTCTCCCGCCAGGGCCTTTTCCAGGTCCAGCAGGATGATGCGCGGTTCCATGTTGGGTGGGTACAGCCGGGTGACCTCGATGGTGGGGGCATATTCGGGGAGCAGCTGGTGGTAGTTCAGCACGGAACTGATCCTGATCCCCGGTTTCAGGGCGTAAAAACCCGGCCGGACCAGATGCCCTTCCAGCCGGAAGTGGTTGCGCAGCAGGCGGTTGATCGGGAAGACCTTGACGATATCCATGTCCTGGATGGGGATGGCGGCGGCCAGCTCGTCAAAGGATTTGCCGGTCTGACCCGGATCCAGGTTCAGGTCGATGACCTGCTTCTTTTGATTGGGGATGACTCGTGAGATCTGCACCCGCTGGAGGTAGCCGGTGGCGGTGACCCCCTCGGCCAGATCGATCAGCTGTTTCAGGTTGGTCTCGTTCTTGAGCTCGTAGATGGCCGGGCGTTTTACCATTCCCGCGACCGCGGCGATGCGCCCGATGACCGGCACGAAGATGGTGTCGCCGGCTGAAAGCCGGACATCCTTGCTTTTGTCGCCGGTCAGGAAAAAATCGTACAGGTCGATGGTTTCCTCGGGTTTGCCGGAACGGCGGATCGTGATGTTCCTGAGACTGCCGTTCCTGGTCGGTCCGCCGGCTGCTGCCAGGGCGTTCAGGACGGTGGCCAGGGAGCTGATCGTATAGTCGCCGGGGGCGGCCACTTCTCCGATGACCGTGATTTTATTGGTGCGCAGTTTGCCCATATTGACCGCCAGGTCGAAATCGCGGAAGACCGTGGCCAGATGCGTACGGAACACGCCGGCCAGTTTGCCGAAAGGCAGGCCGGCCACCTTGACCGGGCCGACCTTGGGCAGGATCACCTCACCGCCGCTGCTGACGACCAGATCGTAGCTCCCCTCGATGCTGCCCCACACCGTGACGACGATGGAATCGCCCGGTCCGATCAGGTAGTCCGGGCTGACCTGGATATCGATCTGCGGCAACAGGGACAGGTTCCGGAAATAGTTGTAGCCGAACTGGGTCAGGGTCCGGGTCGGATTCTCTTCCGAAACCCCGGAGGCTGTCATGATCTCGTCGCTGCTGATCAGCCGTTCTATCGCTGACGGCGCTGCGGCCTCTGTCGCAGGCCCCCTGACGATGACGGGTGTCGTCTCTTCGGTGCTCAGTTTGATCTTGTCCGGTGAATGCAGGGCGGGGTGTCCGGTTCCGGGCAGAGCCGGCACGTCGGCGGCCAGGCCGCAGATCGGCAGACAGGCGATACAGAGGGTGACCAGCAGTCCCAGGTGGCTAAGTGACATTTTCACGATGCGCCTCATAAGCAGTTTGATGTACATGCGGTACGGCGATGCTATGTACCCGTGGTAATCTTCTTTGAATTTTGAAAAATACCATACCGGATGGAATAAAACAATCCTTCTAATGTCGGCATGTGGTTGTCCATTTCCCGACCGGAAAGGGCCACTGCCTCAGGCCGGTCTCTGCCCTCCGGGCGCTGGCCGTGGCAGGTACGCCTGACTGCCGGGCCGGCCCGTTTAACGCCGTTTGCCGGCGGGCTGCCAACGGTTTTCGGGAAAAATGTTTCAAGACACTTGACACCTTCGTACTAAGCACGCATTATTTCACTGTTTATTCCAGCGCCCGCCCCGAGACCAAAGGAATGTATGCACGCTGTTTCACGTCGTTATCTGGTATTCCTGCTGGACCTGTGTCTGATTGCCGTTTCCTATATGCTGGCGTTTGCCTTGCGTTACGATTTCAAGGTCCTGCCGGAGATGGAACACCATCTACGGATCCTGCTGATCCTGCTGGCAAGCAAGGGCGTCGTGTTTTATTTCTCCCGCTTGTACCGCAGCATGTGGAAGTATGCCTCGTTGCCGGATATGCTGGAGATTGTTAAGACCGTGTCCCTGGCTTCGGTGTTTTCCCTGTTTACGATCATGATGCTGCGTGAAAATATCGATTTTTCGCGATCCATCTTTGTCCTGGACTGGGGCATCCTGCTTGCCCTGATGGTTGCCAGTCGCCTGCTGTGGCGTGTGTACCGCGAGACATATGTGCTGCCACGCATGAAAAGCGGACCCAGGACCCTGATCGTTGGCGCGGGGGAGGCCGGCTACCAACTCCTGCAGGAAATCCGGAAGAGCCACAAAGCCAACTACAATGTTGTCGGTTTTGTGGATGACGATTGTAACAAGGTCGGCATGCGCATGGGAGGGATCAGGGTGCTGGGCGATACCCGGCAGCTGTCGCAACTTGCCAGGGACCTGGGGGTCGAGAAGGTGATCATTGCGATCCCGTCTGCCCGGGGCCGGGATGTACGAACCATCATACGGCGCTGTATAATGGCCAATGTGCAGTTCAAGATTCTGCCGGGACTATCGGATCTGATCAGCGGCAAGGTTGAGGTTTCCCATATCAAGAATGTGGAGATCGATGACCTGTTGGGACGTGAGCCGGCACGGCTGGATGACAAGGCCATCAGTGGCTATCTGGCCGGAAAACGGGTGTTGGTGACCGGCGCCGGTGGCAGCATCGGCAGCGAGATATGCCGTCAGGTCGCCCGCTATGCGCCGCACAAGATTGTCCTGCTGGATTCTGCCGAAACCCCCCTGTTTCATATCGAGCGCGAGTTGTCCGCTGCCTGTCCGGATCTGATGCTGGTGCCGGTGCTGGCGGATGTACGTGACCGGGAACGATTGGAATGCCTGTTCGAAGAGTTCATGCCGGAGGTGGTGTTTCATGCCGCGGCCTACAAGCATGTCCCTATGATGGAATACAACCCGATCGAGGCGGTCAGCAACAATATCGGCGGCAGCAAAAACCTGGCTGATCTGGCCAATCTCTACGGAACCCATAATTTTGTGATGATTTCCACCGACAAGGCCGTTAATCCGACCAATGTAATGGGGGCCAGTAAAAGGTCTGCCGAATGCTATATCCAGTCTATTTCCCGGCATAGTTCCACCAAATTTACGACGGTCAGGTTCGGTAACGTGTTGGGAAGTAACGGCAGTGTGATCCCGATGTTCAAGGAACAGATCAAAAACGGCGGACCGGTAACAGTGACAGATCCGGCGGTGGAGCGCTATTTCATGACTATTCCGGAGGCCAGCCAGCTGGTGCTGCAGGCTGGCTGTCTGGGGCAGGGAGGGGATATTTTCCTGCTGGACATGGGCGAACCGATGTTGATTCTGGAGCTGGCCGAGGAGTTGATCCGGCTTTCCGGTCTTGTGCCGTACGAGGATATTGACATCACCTTTTCCGGTCTTCGCCCGGGCGAGAAGATGTATGAAGAACTGCTGGTTGCGGGGGAGAATGTTCTGGCGACTTCCCATGAAAAGATCAAGGTCCTGGCGGCAGCTGAGCTCGATGCCCGCTTCTGCGAAACCGGGGTTGAAAATTTGCTCTCCGCCGCCCGCAATAATGACATTGTCGGCATCATCGAGGGGCTGCAATATCTGGTGCCTGAATATACCCCCGCCTACCACTTTAATGGTCAGGCGCCTGCCAGTTTTCGGCGCATGCGCCCGGATTTCTGAAGTTACACCGGTCTTTCCTGCCCCATGGCTGCTGTCTCATGCGCTCTCGATTGTCTCATAATGAGATGAGAAAACAGCGCCCGATCTATTATCTGTCCGATTTACAACGGTAATTAATTAACTGCATGCGCGGCATGTTTTTTGTATTGAATTTCAACATGATATCCAGATCTCACCAGCCAGCATACACGCCGGAAACCGGGCAGGTAGCCGACAGGCATCGCATACTGATCGTCGATGACGAACCGGCCATCCTGTTTGCCTACCGAAAGCTGTTTGAAAAGGAGGGGATGTGCGTCGATACCAGCAGTTGTATTGTTGACGCCGTGCGGCGTGTCAATAATCTCCATTATACGGCCGTGGTTGCAGATGTGCGTCTGGCCGGAACGGAAAACGAAGATGGGCTGGAGTTTCTGCGGGTTCTCCGGAAGGAGCATCCCACGACACTTATGATTATTGCCACCGGTTGCAGTAGCAATAAAATTGAGACCAAAGTCCGCGCACTGGGTGTGGTTCACTATTTTGAAAAGCCGGTGCAGCCTGCGGCGCTTGTGGCTGTACTGAAAAACTTCGCTAACCTGCAGAATTGAGTACATCCGGCCTGAACTCCGCCGAACGGTCGTGCACGATCCGGCAGAACCGGCCAGTTGAATCGGACGGATGACACCCCGCACCGGCCGCCGCCGCATCGGCACGACGACCCGGCCGCGCCCCACCCACCAGATCTGCAAACAAATCCCCCGCATTGTTTTTTTTATGGTAAAATTTCTTGACTGATACAGGCCGCGCTCTACCAAAGGGTGTGACGATCTGAGTATGTAAACCAGGAGGCCACGAGCGATGAAAAAGATCATGTCCTTTGTGTCTGCATTCGTTATGCTTGGAGGGCTGGTGCTGAGTCCCACCCTTGCGCTGGCTACCCTCGGTGAACCGGCGGACTCGGTTGCGGCTGACAGCAAGGCGCTTGCGGCGGTTCAAGGCAGCACGACGGCATACAGCGGTTATACGGTCAAGGTGGTCCAGTCCGATGCGAATACCGTGCGGGAATACATCGCCCCCTCCGGCATCGTGTTCGCCATTGCCTGGAACGGCTATGTACATCCGGATCTCGCCAAGCTGCTGGGCGCCTACGCGGGAGGATATTCCCAGGCCCTGAAACAGTCCCCGCTCAGGCCCGGCAGCAGACGGCATCAGGTGAAAACCGGGCGGCTGGTGGTTGAAAAATGGGGGCACATGCGGAATCTTCAGGGTCGGGCCTATGACCCGAGCCTGCTGCCTGCGGGGGTGAGCCGTGAAGATATTAAATAGATACCTGTGTGCCCTCGCCGTACCGCTCCTGCTGTGCGGCTGCGGCGGATCGTCCGGCGGCAGCAGCAGCTCCGCCCCGCCTCCCGCGACCCCGCCTCCGGCCCCGGCAGCACACAACGAGCTTGCCATTACCGTAAACGGCACCTCATGCCTGAACAACTCCTACAGCAACAAACCCTGTGCCAGTGTCACCATCTGTTCCCCCGGAACCTCGAACTGCCAGACCATCGACGGTATTCTGCTGGACACCGGCAGCTACGGGCTGCGCATATTCAAACAGGCGCTGACAAACATCCCGCTTACCCAGGTCACCAACAGCTCCGGTGTTTCAGTAGCCGAATGCATCCAGTTTGGCGATGGTTCTTCGTTATGGGGACCGGTCCAGACGGCAGGCGTTGTTCTGGGCGGGGAACCCGCAGTCCAGGTTCCGGTCCAGGTCATCGACGCTACCTTCGGCACCCCTCCCGCGGCCTGCTCCAATGCAGGAACAAGTCCACAGGCGGCCGGCATCAACGGTATTCTCGGGGTTGGGGTGCTTGATCAGGATTGCGGATCGGCCTGCGTAAAGAACTCTGACATAGGGATTTACTTTGCCTGTACCGGTGCGAGCTGCAGCGGATCAACGGTTTCACTTGCCAGTCAGGTTCGAAATCCGGTGGCACTGCTCCCCACCGACAACAATGGCGTGATCATACGACTGCCCGCCGTTCCGCCCAGCGGGGCGTCCTTTCTCAATGGGACCATGCTGTTGGGGATCGGTACCCAAACCAATAATACCCTCTCGGGGGTGACTACCTATGCCACCAACCCGGCCGGGGAGTTTACAACCGTCTTCAACGGTGTCACCCAGTCACACAGCTTCATCGACACCGGCTCGAACATGCTCTTTTTTGACAACGCCCCGGCGAGTCTGCCGGCGTGCCCGGCGCCAAATGGCCAGTTCTACTGCCCGCCGGCCACCACGACCTTATCCGCGACCAACAGTTCGGCCAGTGGGAGCCCGAGCGGTGCGGTAAGTTTCCAGATTGCAAACTTCAACAGCCTGCTGGCCACATCCAACCAGGTCTTTTCAAACATGGGGGGGAATTTATTCGGGAACATCAACAGCGGTACGTTCGACTGGGGGCTGCCGTTTTTTCTGGGACGAAACGTGGCGGTGGGGCTTGCCGGTACGAGCTCCAACCTGGGAACCGGGCCGTACTGGGCCTATTGAAGATCACGGGTGTTGCCAGAGCCGGGTAATCATAACAAGGGGGCGTAGGTGTTTGTTGACGGTTTTATGGATTGATGCAGCTCTTATCCGGAATTGGAATTATTGACGGTGTCTCGTCTTAACCGTAACCCGACAAAAGGAGAATGTAATGAAAACAAACAGGAACGCGGGAATTATCTATCTTATCGTGGCAGTGGCTGTCTTTGTGCTAAGCGGCTGTGGAGGAGGCTCTTCTGCCTCTACTTCAACGCTTTCGGGGGTTGCAACGAGCGGAGCGCCCATGACCGGCACGGTATATCTGCGGGATTCTGCCAACAATCTCGAAATGAGTACGACGATCAATCCTCAAACCGGCGCTTTCAGCTTCAATGTGATGGGCAAGACCGCTCCCTACCTGCTCAGATCCGGCACGCTCTATTCAATGAGCAGCGGTCCGGGGACGGCCAATATCAACCCACTGACGCACCTGATGGTGGCGGATGCGGGAGGTTTCACGGACATGTCATCCATGAATGCTTTCTTCAATAATCCGAATGGCACGACCATGAATACCATTTCCGGGAAGATTGCCGCGGCCCGGCTGCATATGCAACAAACCATGGCGCCGCTTTTGAACGCCTATGGGGGTGCCACGGTTGACCCGATTACGGGACCGATCGTTATCGGAAAGGGCATGGATAGAATGTTCGATGACGTGAAAATGGCTATCGATGCCAGCGGCACTGTTTCCATGATGTATGCAAATGGTACATCCGTATATTCAGGTCCGCTGGCTAATATGTCGGCCGGCACGATGATGCCGGGAAATATCGTTACGCCATCTGCTACTCCGGTAGCTAGTGGCGTAACCATATCCCCCACTGTCGTTAAAATGCAGATGAACGCACAGCAGCAGTTTACGGCCAATATTCCCGTGACCTGGTCGGTGGTAACCGCGAACGGCGGCAGTATAACATCCGGCGGACTCTATACAGGTCCCAATGCCCAGGGGATGTTTCTTATAAAAGCGACCAGTGTGGCTGATCCGACGAAATCAGCTACAGCGACCGTACAGATGGGAAGCAGCGGGATGATGATGTAAACAGTACGATCAGACAGGTGCAGGTGGCAGCGCAGGGAAGCTGTACCTTTCAAGGACCATACGTAGTTAGCACGATAAATGACGATAAAAGGGTTACAGCTCATCACTGTAACCCTTTTATCGTGTGCAACGGATTGCTTGCAACGCCTGCCTGCCATGGTGGCTACTGATCTGTACCCGCCATGCCGCCTGGTTTGTTAATGATCCGGCTCAAGCGGCACAGGCTCGCAGACGCTGACACTGTCATGAGCCCTGGCGCCGCATCTGGCACAGCTGAATTCGGCTTCACTGGTCAGTTTTCCGAGCAGCCGGGAGTCGGTTGTTTCACATACTTTCGGGTTTATGCCTGACATGACGTTCACCCCCTTCTTCGTGACACTTTTGTTGTCTCGCAGTTATATACTAATCCTTTTCAGCGCACCTGAACAGAGGCATCATTCTGGAATGACTCGTCTCAATAACCTGTGCATTCAGCACTGCCACCCCTCTGATCACTCAGATTCGCCAGGGGCGCTGCGCCGTTCATCTCAGCTCAGACTGTCGTAGTCGCCGCTGACATACGGCAGTGCCGCCGGACGGACCTCATGGTCCAGTCCCGGGACAGATCCGCATACATCGCAGAGATACTCGTCGCCACTGTACTGGTAGGTCGAGTGTTTGCAATCACCGCTCCATATCCGGACATCGCAAAAATCGTCCCGATCCCTTGTTACTCCAGGCTTCAATGTTGTGTCCAACATGATGAACACCCCCTTTTGAGCCTATTATATCACAAACACCCCGCTGAAATATCCGGCCGGAGCATGTCTGTGATGCTGTTGCTCAGGCAGGCATACAGGTCTGGCATAACGTCTTTTCGGCCGCGGCGATATCTTCTTCCGCTACTTCGAATTCATGCAGCAAGACCGCTTCATTGTTCAACGTTCGCAACGTGTAGACTATGCCATTTTCTTTCAGCAATACTTCAACCCGTTTCAGATCGGTTTCGTTGGCGGTATCATAAAAACGTGCCATCAACAACACCACCTTTCCGGAGATAAAGAGTGTTCTCTCCGTCCTGATCACGATCTACATTCATGTTACCACAAAGCTCTACCGGTAGAGCAGGGTCTTGAATCTGATGCAATCCTGCTGCACAGCGGGACCGCAACAGTTGGTGAGGCAGGCCCGGGAGAGTCTGGAGCGAAGCAGGGGGTGATACGCACATTCAGAAGGTGCCGGGGGATTGGTGCGTGGCCAAACTGGGATTAGGGGGTATACTGATAGTAACCGGAAGGGGTGATATGTAATGCGCATCGGTATCAGTATCGTCATGGTCATAGCTTTGAGTGTCAGTGCCGCTCTGCTGTCTGCCGCACCGGAGAACATCCGGCTGGTCGGGATCCATGGCCCGATTACCCCGGTGGTTGCCCAGTTTCTGCACCGCAAACTGCAGGCGGCAGCCCGCAATGGTGATCGCCTGGTGCTGATCGAAATGGACACCCTGGGCGGCCTGGATACAACCATGCGCACGATCGTCAAGGATGTCCTGGCCAGCCCGGCTCCGGTGGTGGTGTATGTGGCGCCGTCCGGCGCCCGTGCTGCCTCGGCCGGGGCCATTATCGCCCTGGCTGCGGATGTGTGCGCCATGGCGCCCGGTACCAATATCGGTGCGGCCCACCCGGTGTCCATGGGGGGTACCAGCGACAGAACCATGGAGTTCAAGCTGGTCAACGATGCCGAAGCCTATGCCGAGGGGATAGCCCACCAACGGGGCCGTGACGAGACGCTGGCGCGCCGCATGGTGCGCGACAGTCTCTCCCTGAGCGCCGAAAAGGCGCTGGAAGGCCACCTGATCGATCTGATCGCCCGCGACCGCAGTGGCCTGTTGCAGCAGCTGGAGGGGCGGCGCTACAGCCGCCATGGCCGAGACTATATCCTGAGTCTGAAGGGCGCCGAGCTGGTGACGAGTGAGATGGGTCCCTTCGAAAGCGTACTAAATGCGATCAGTAATCCCAACGTGGCCTATGTGCTCATGTTGCTGGGGGTGATGGGGCTGTATTTCGAACTCTCCAACCCCGGTGTGATCCTGCCGGGCGCTATCGGCGGCATCTCTCTGATCCTGGCTTTTTTTGCCTTCCAGGCCCTGCCGGTCAACTACGCCGGGGTCCTGCTGATCCTGCTGGGGGTGCTGCTGCTGATTGCCGAGATCAAGATCGTATCCCATGGCATGCTGACGGTCGCCGGGATGACCGCGATGGTGCTCGGGTCGCTGATGCTGTTCGAGTCGCCGGACCCCTATCTGCGTATATCCTGGGGCGTAATCCTGATAACGGTTCTGACGACCACCCTGTTCTTCAGTGTGGTCGTTGCCAAGGTACTGTCGGTCCATCGCCAGCGTCCGACGACCGGCAGGGATGGGCTGATCGGGCAGGAGGGGGTGGCCGAAAGCTGTATTAATCAGGAAGGGACGGTGTTTATTCGCGGAGAATATTGGGCGGCCTGGAGTGATGAACCGATCGCTGCCGGCAGCCGGGTCCAGGCGCTGGATGTGGACGGTATGCGTCTCCGGGTGAAAAGGATTTCATAGGGGCGGGATGTTGCCGTCCTGTTACGAACAGAAGGGGGGTTAGCATGTTTGATGTATTCAACTACATACCGGTTCTTTTTCTCCTGGCCCTGATCATCATGTTCCTGAGCAGCGCGGTGCGGATCCTGCCGGAGTATGAACGGGGCGTGCTCTTGCGCCTGGGGCGTCTGGTGGGTGTGCGGGGGCCGGGCTTGTTCCTGATTATCCCCGGCGTTGATCGTCTGATAAAGGTCACCCTGCAGACCGTGGCCTTCGAGGTGCCGCCCCAGGACGTGATTACCCACGACAACGTCACGGTCAAGGTCTCGGCGGTGATCTATTTCCGGGTTATGGAACCACAGAAGGCGATCATCGAGGTGCAGGATTACCTGTATGCGACCAGCCAGCTTTCCCAGACCACCCTGCGGAGCGTACTCGGCCAGGTCGATCTGGACGAGCTGCTCTCCAACCGGGAGAAGATCAACCGGGAGCTGCAGGAGATACTCGATCGCCATACCGGGCCGTGGGGGGTGAAGGTCGCCAATGTGGAGGTTAAGAACATCGACCTGCCGCAGGAGATGCAGCGGGCCATCGCCAAGCAGGCCGAAGCGGAGCGGGAACGGCGCGCCAAGGTGATCCATGCCGAAGGCGAGTTGCAGGCCTCGGAAAAACTGGCCCAGGCCGCAAAGGTCCTGGCCGTGGAACCGACTGCCCTGCAGCTCCGTTATCTGCAGACCCTGGCGGAGATCGCCTCTGAAAAGAACTCCACCATCATCTTCCCGGTGCCGATCGACCTGATCAAGATGTTTCTGGAGAAGAGCGGCCGCGCCTGACACGCAACCGTCCCTGGCGGATCGGTATGCGGGCTGTGCGCTGGCATTCGGGTTGTTCTTCGGTTTAAAGCTGAAATCTTGCTGTCAGGGGTTGCTATTCTGTACATGATTTGATATATTTAATGTACCGGGAGTCAAATACGGGATAAAGGAGATGGTTGGTCATGAGAGGCGCATCACATCTCAAGTCTGTTCTGGATATTGGCAAACATGGTGATGTACCGGTGACAACGTCTGAGAAGTCACCGGAAACGAGGGGCAGTTGGCTTGAAAGCACACGATTGCCGGCTCTGCTGGACGATATGGAACGCATGATGGGTGAGTTTGTCCGTCGGCCATTTGGGGGCTTCGGCGCAATGCCTGGAGGTGGATTACTGAGTGATCTTGGAACCATCGGCATGTCGCCCGCGGTCGATGTCTTTGAAGAAGGAGGGTCGATTGTCGTGAAGGCTGATTTGCCCGGTCTGACCCGCAAGGATATCGAGGTCAAACTGGTCGAGAATACCCTGGAGATCACGGGTGAGAAAAAAACCGAAGAGAAGATCGATCGGAGGGATTACCTGAAGGTCGAACGCTCCTATGGTAAGTTCAGCAGGATCATACGGTTGCCGGAAGGATTGGACAGCGAACACGTGAAGGCCACCTTTAATGACGGTGTCCTGGAAATCAACATACCGAGGATCGAGGGCAAACGGGTGGTGCATAACATCCAGATTAAATGATGCTGCAGTACTCGTGAGACCGTGAGAAAGGGCGGGATGGCGCAAGTCGTCCCGCCCTTTTTTGCGCTGGTGTGTGCGGGCGGAAATAGTAGCAGCAGGCCGCTTGTACCATGTTACTCGTATGATTTTGCTGCAAACCACTCTAGATACCCCCCCTTATCAGGGGAGATTTCAAGGCGTTCCCCCAGGCAGGATGGGACTGATGGGGGGGAGATTTAGATGTTCCAGCCTATGGGGGGGCGGTGATGATGCCGATGCTGTTTTCTCCGGTACTGCTGCGGTGGGCGGTGCTGTAATTCACCGGGCAGGTATGGTATTATGACAATTGAAGAGGGGGGAGCGCAACACTCGAAGTAGCGCGGCTTCCCTTGTGCGGTGCCCTGACGGAAAAAACAAGGAGGCGTGAGGTGGCATCTCTATTGAAAGCAATTGCAATGCTGGCCGCAGTGGTGGTTATGTCGGGATGCGGTCTGCAACCGTATGTGAGACAGATCGATCGTAGCGATTATCCGTACCGCTTTGCCGGTTTTGATTACAGGTATGCCTGGAATGTTGCCCGGACGGAGCAGGGCATTGTCATCGACGGCATCATGAAAAATGTGCGCTATCCCTATGTCGGCAGCGTGGAGTTGACGGTATTCGTGCAGGGTAAGGATGAAAAAATCATTGCCCGGGAAACCACCTTTCCCATGCCGCAGCAGACGCGAGAGGGCGATGTGTGCCATTTCAGTCTGCTGCTCAAGGGTATCAAACCGGTTCCCGGAGATCGCTTTCAATTCCTTGTCCATTACCGGGGCAGTGAGGGCAGAGATGAGGACATAGACTGGATCAGCAGCTTTACGGCAGATGCGCTGACCGGTGCCATCATCCACCCGGCGGGCGGAACCACGGCCGCCGGGTAGGCGGCGCATGTCCACAGCGGCCGGGGACGTGCCCGTGCCGTGCCTGCTACAGCCGGCGGATAACGGCTAGAAACACGATTTGACCACACCGCCATCGACCCGCAGGGCGGCACCGTTGATAGCGGAAGAGAGTGGGCTGCACAGGTAGGTCACCAGGCTCGCCACCTCATCCGGGGCGGCAAAGCGTTGCAGCAGCGATGTTGGACGCACCTTCTTGAAAAATTCACGTTCGAATTCCGCGAAGGATTTGCCGGCGCTCAATTTTGCCACGAAGGCCTCAACCCCATCCGAGCGCGTCGGTCCGGGCAGGACCGCATTCACCGTAACACCCGTGCCGGCGCAGGTTTCGGCCAGTCCGCGGGAGATGGCGAGTTGCGCCGTCTTGGTCATGCCGTAATGGATCATCTCGGTGGGGATCTGTATGCCGCTTTCACTGCTGATAAAGACGATGCGGCCCCAATTGCGCTCTTTCATCTGCGGCAGGTAGGCCCGGGCCAGCCGCACACCGCTCATGACATTGACGTCAAAAAAATGAAGCCAATCCTTGTCGGGGATCTCCTCGAATGGTTTCGGCTCGTAGATGCCGAGGTTGTTGACCAGGATGTCCATGGTCGGAAAGCGTGCCACCAGTTCCGCTGTTGCGGCGGCACCTGACAGGTCACCTGCGAAACCCTCCAGCCTGGCATCAGGAACATGCTGCCTGATTTTGGCGTGAGCTGCGGCCACCGATGCCTCTGAACGGCCGGTGACGATGATCCGGGCGCCTTCAGCGGCCAATTCGGTAGCAATGGCCAACCCGATCCCTTTGGCTGATCCGGACACCAGGGCACATAGATATTTCAATTTGAGGTCCATCGCTTCGTCTCCTTTCGTGAGTCCTTCGGATTGCAGCAGGGGGGAGCCGCTTTTCATGCCTTGCGCCGCGGTAACAAGCGGCTGCACGGATACGGCGCGTACACAAGTATAGCAAGTGACGTGTGGATTGCAAGGTGACGGGAGGCGGCCGGACGCTTGGGAAATGCCGCCGGCAGCCACACAGCCGGACTTCCGGTGCAGCCCGCCACCAGGATCATGCTGCTGTACGTGTGCGTTACCTGTAGCACTGCCGCTGGCGGTCTGGGGGATTGTCTGTTGAGGGTGTGCTTGGGCTGCTGCCGATGGAGTGTTGCTCGGGAGCTTGTAATGGAATGGAATGCAAGAGCTCAGCAAGGTGTCTCTGCGCTGCTTGCCGGGACCAGCATGGTTACAGGCTGAGAAGAGGTCTAATACTTCCTGTCCTCTCTGATGACGTGTTGCAGCAGCCATTCGCCCAGCAGTACAATCAACTCCTGGGTGACCTCCATGTTGTTGCCGTGATAATTCGTCTTCAGCATCTCAATTTTATGTGTAAACAGCCTGTGCTCAGCGATGTGAGCATCAATACCTTGAAACCCCTTTTCTCGCATGTACCGTTCTTCCGCCATGAGATGATATTTCGTATATGCCGATAGCTCGTTAATTGCCGGAAGCACATTATCCACTTCGAGAGAGTTCATAACGTTTTCGTAGACCGCGTTGAGGATATCGAACAACTTCCGGTGGTGGATGTCGAGTGCCGGGTCATTTACGGAATATTCTGGTCTCCAGCTAAATAGTGGCATGAGAGCAACCCTCGCTTCACGGCATGAGTCATTCGACAATACCTGTGCCAATAACTAATAATATTTAATATGCAAGGTTGTTGCCATCTGTTAAATTAATTTAAATATTTAAGCGGATTGCAGCAAAATTGGTAACTGACTGTAAGTACACATGGTTCTGTGCTGTGCTGTCCGGGGAGATGAGTGTGCAGATGATCGTCATCCTCACATGACGGTCATTGCACGTTATTTAACGGCGAATTCCCGGCGGAGCGGGATGTGTCATTGCGGTACTGCCTGGTCAGGGTTTGTGGGATGACAGGCGGGCTAGCGGTTTTGATGATCTGCTGTTGGGGTGGCATTTCGCTGAGGGTGTGGTTTGAACCATGGCTTTATGACGGTAAATCAGTGCCTTGACATTCTCCCGCTCATGGTCATGGTCATGGTCATGGTCATGGTCATGGTAGCTGCGGGGGGGCTGGTGTGTATCGTTTGCCAACAAGCTCTCGCCACTGATGGCAGACAGTGGAACATGTTTGAAGCGGACCCTCCATGGTTTTGCTCAGAAATTCGTTGAGAACGTTTTGTTCTATCGGCACAAAGTAACATATCCCCAGAGAGACCGAACCATCCTCTTCAACAGCGACATACGTGCACTTTCCGGTCACCCATACCGGGAAAACCGGCAATTTAACCTTGATGGTGTCATGTTTTTTCGGAATATCAGCCGGAGGCGGCACGGGGGGGATTATGACCTTCATGCCGTGGGTACAGAAATTCGCCACATCAGCTTCAACAGCAGTATCGCTTCCCCACGTAACCGTCACCGTACGCAGGCTTTTCGGTAATATTTGCGTATCATACCTGACAGAATGCCGTTCCTGCATAGAGCCACCTTCTTTTCCTCAATCAAATTATGTCAGTTTTAGACGTATATGTCTTTTAGAAATACGTTCAACCGGATTCTGTTACGCGGGAGTTCGGGGGATTGCTTGCCTGGTACCGATAGAGGGATTCGGATAGTTCGTGTTGACGCTTTGTCTTTAGATGGTTGCAGGTGGGAGCAAGAATAGGTGATGCAATCAGGAAGGCTTAGCCGCTGTCACCCAATTGAGCGCATCTTCAAAACTTCGGTGAACTTCATACTCGTACGGCATGTTTTTGATATCAGCAAACGCCGTGTACATGCGGAACATGCCATAGATATAATCGCTGGGACAGGCAAATGCCGTTCTGCCCTGCTTGCGGTTGGTAAAATATTGTGCCGACATTTCCGGTACTCTTCGAAAATCCTCGGCGGTTACATTGGTTAGGTTGCCGTTGGTATAATCCCAGATCAGATGCCGTGTCACTTTGGGAAAGTGCTCCTTTAGCGCCTCGGAAATCTCGGTAAACGTCGCCCCTCCGTTTACTCGGAGGATAACGATATCATTATACTGCTCGCATATGATCTCTGCCATGTTGTTGTAACCTTGAAAAAACCTGCCCAAGATATTTTGCGGTAAATTAAGCGTAAATACCTTTTTCAATGTATCGTAACTACGGGATCTATGGAAGCGCAAATGTGAATTTCTTCGCTGACTGCCGCTGTAGGTTGTCTGATCGAATTGCGTCGTGGAATAGCCTTGAGCCTTTAAAGAGTTGTGATTTGTTATCTCAATGAATGCCGCCGCAGCGCTGAGTGGCAGGGCCTTGGCACAGGCGGCGGTTACAGTGATCGCAAGCACCGTAAGGCAAGCCCAATGAGTGTTAACGCAGCATAGGGGGGATTTAGCTGTTCCAGCGTGCCAGGCCACTTGTGGCCTGGCGGTGGATTTTATTTTGAAGTAAATACCTTCAAAACCTGCGGGAGTAATGGATCAGCCAAGATTATGTTCACGATATTGCCGCTCAAGCTGAACATACAATTAACAAGGTTCTTGTCTGTGGTTGATAGCGGTAACGCGGGAAGTCTTGACGCTCAGCATCTGAATTTTACAAACAACGGCTATCGGCAGTGTGCCTTGGTGTATCGGTCCGCTGCGGACAAAATACCTCACGGTGAATGCCGCGACCGGCTGGAGGCCGGGGACCGCTCTGCCCTGTCACATGCGCAGACAAAGCTGAGACCGTGAGCAATGGGCTGCTTTCATCAATCCTGTTTATCGAGTGACCTTGCCGCATTGACCTTCGATTTTCTTGTGGATGCTGCATATGCCATCAGTTGTGCGACGAGAGTCACTGTGAAGAGGGTGCCCAGCAACATATAGATGTAATTCATTTTCTTCTCCTTTGTCATTCGGCCTGATGTGAGCTGCGAGGACAGGTAGTGGCTATGCTCCATGAGATGAGGCCAGCCGGAACGAATACAACTAGGTTTTTTTTGCGTGGAACGTGCCGGAACGGCATGCTGCATTGTTTTTACTGAAGACAGCGGATTTTTTTTGCATTAAATATATAACTATTCATATACACAAATAGAAGTATATTGTCAAGGCGGTTTCTGTGACACCCACCTGAAACTGTGCCGCTGAAACCTGGTGCATTCGTTTTTTTTTTTTTTGAGGGGAATTTAATGCTGGGGTCGGACCAAGATGGCTATTCGTCATATGGTTGCCGGTATTAACTGTGCTGTCGTTGCCATGGCCGATTACGACAGCCCCCCCGCGCCTGCATGACCTGGTTTTCGGCAGGATTGGCGTCAGCGGCATCGTCGTTTCCACATCGGTCACCCTGTACTTCAGCGCCGATCCGGTTCTCGAAACCTCACGCCACCTCTCGGTGGCTGCCCGGCAACCGGCTACGATTCTTCCTTTGCTTGCATCAATTGGCTATCAAACTCTGGCAAACGGCTGAACCGCTCGGAGAGGCATGCAGTTCTCCGGTTGAATCGGAAGAATCCGCCAGGCCGGGAGAAACGCTGCTCCTGATGGAGTCACGGCCCTGAGGAAATCTGTTCCCCATTTCGTGCTCCATGAAGATTAACAAAGAAGGCTGCACCAGCGGGTGCAGCCTTCTTTTCATGCGCCAAAACTCTGCGACCTTAGTCGCATCCTGGTTTACAGCCCTTTTAAACCCTTGTGCGGCCTTTGCAATCTGCCCGTTCCGAATCAATCCGGGAAAACGGTTCGTTTCATCGGGCGTGGCCGGCTCAATGTTTTATCGTATGGCATTGAGGGCACTCTATTGGTCCCCTGCCTTTTTCACGATGGCATCCTTTACAGAAATAATGAGCTATTCTTTCATCAAATCGGGTGCGTATCGATTCTGGCGTAGGATCGTTCGAGCGGTGACATGGGATACAGCCCTCTGATTTCATGTAGTTCTGATGATTTTTATGATTAAACACAACGTCACCCTTTGAAGCAGGAAAAATAAAATTGCCCTCGGTTGAATCGACATGATGGCTGACTTCCGCCTGAAGAGAACCTGCGGACATCAGTACCAGACTCATTATCAGAATTGATCGGTTGTAACTATTCACTGTAATCTCCTGGATTGATTGTTAGGGGTTATCGTAATGATTCATAGGGTAGTTCTTTATGGCAGGCATACAGGGTTTTTTTCTCAATCGAAAGCATCTCCGAAGTATTCATGGCCGCATAGGATAATCTCGTTATCGTCGCAAAAATATGGCGTCTCAAAAACGAACTCGCCATTTTTCGTATGCTCGTAGTCAACCATGCTCACGAATTTATTATGATATGACTGGAATGCAACACACAAGGACGTTTTACGCTTTCTGCCCCGGCCGGCGCCCGTGGATATCGGTACAACAACCACGGCACACGGCGGTTTTTGTTCTTTCAGTTCCGATACAAATCGGGCTATCGCCTCAGACTTGCTTTTTGCACCGGTAAATCGCAATGTGCAACCGGCGTATTGCCCGCCCCTGGTCATTAACACCGCCGTTGCCGGCAGTGTGCCATCGCTGACAAGCTGATGTATCGCAAAGTTCAGTGCACCTGCAAAGAATTTATTTATTTCCTCTGTCGTCATGTACGTTCCTGTACCATCGTAGCGTTGATTTGTTTCTACGGCGAATGCCGGTGACAGTGTGACAGGGTGTCAAGTGCACTATCATATATGCAATAAAAGGGTTACAGCAAAAAAGCTGTAACCCTTTGATTTTAGTGGCGCAGAGGTGCGGATTCAAACCCTTGGGTACGTTGCCGTACACCTGATTAACTCGGACAGCTTATAAAACAATACGTTATCCGATACACTCTTCTGCCAAACAGCCCTTGCCTCTGTCTGTTTTCGACCATGCAGGTCTCAATTTAGGTTTCAGCTTATAACATTAAATTGTAAGCATATCAACCAGGTAATTGATAAAGGCTGGCAGCTTCAGGCGACGATTGGAGATTCGTGCCAGTTGCGCTGGTGGCTGAGTGGATATGGGTATCCTCTGTGTTACACTGCGTACTCAGCGGTGAAACGAGTGTCGGTTTACTATTGTCCGGTATTTGTACGGGGTTTCCTTTGACAGGCGGGCGGTGGTGGGGTAGGGTGGGGCATATTTTAGTTCGTTAACGAATTGTATTCTGTTAATCGGGAATATGCTATGTGGTGGAGATGCAAAAAGGATGGGACAGCCAGACTATAAATAATGGCCGCTGAACCGGGAATAATACCGGTTGGGCGGTTTTTTTGTTTGTGGGGTTAACCCCCTGTGTCAGGATAGTTGTCGCTTCCCTTCCGAAATTTTGTGTTAATCTCGGGGCGTCAGAAAGGGGAAGATTATGACTCATTATTCCGAAGAATTCAGAGCAAGTATTGCCGCTAGGTTGTT
>JAJXYO010000058.1 GCA_021780495.1 Deltaproteobacteria bacterium | reverse complement strand
ACTGGGATCGTCCTGCTGTAGTCACTCTCAACCATTCCAGAAACAGCAAAGATCATGCGATCCTGGAGTTGAAAAAAGCGGCTTAGCATTCGGGACAAAGGCGACAACTCCCTTGACAACGACCGCCGTGGAAATCCTTCACATAAAGAACGGTATTGAGTGGCCAGTAGTCTTCTTCGATGAAAAATACGTTGCCAATACTACCGCTTCGGCCAGTGACGACCCCAGTACCACGAACAGCACTTTTATGATGCGTATCAATTACACCACTAGAACTGACAATCGGAAAATCCCCTGCCACTCTATCTTGCGTGGGCAAGTCAAAACCTCTTTGCAACGTAGCCACATCACCAAGTTTTTTTCTTTCCCACCCCGCCTTCATACCTTCCCCCGTCCATTCCGCTGCTGCTGATCCCGCGCCTGCAAGCGAGCTTTGGTCATGCGCTCCCGCAAACCGCCATCTTTCAGAAAATCCTTTTCCAACCGCTTCAGTTGCTGATCCAGCAGATAGTTGGCCTGGTGGATCAAACAAATTGAGATATTGGCAATCACCTCGGCAGGGCGGGTATCGACAAAATTCCTATACGTCTCATAACTCACATCACTCCCACGGCTGAGCTTGCGCACATACTGCGCTTCCGGCGAATCCTTGTCCCATATCGCAAAATCCCGCACCTTCAGAAAGTCCCGGTAATCCTCCAGCAACTCCTCCAGGCTGGCCCGCGCCACGTTGGTCAGTTTGATCTCTATCTCTTTTGAAGTGGTCGCAGCCTTGCTTCCCTCAACGATGTTCTGTTTGCCGGAGCGGGCCGCCTGTATCATTTGATCGACCGTGCGGTCGCCCTTTTTAAGAAAGCGCTGGCAGAACCGGTAGGTTATCTGGTAGACGACCTCGGATTTCTGGTAGGAGAGCAGGGTCTGATAGTCACCCCTGGGAGGTAAAATTGAGGAATGGGAATCATGGGAGGTCTGGGAACTATGGGGAACCGCTTTCCCATTACTCTCATGATTCCAATTTTTCCCATCAATAATCTTGCTCACAACAGCTCCCGAATCTTTGCCAACACCGTTGCACTCTGGCTATCCAACAAAGCAATCTCATCCATAATATCCAACGGGCTGCGATGAACAACTTCCTCTCCACCGTCGGGATTCTTCACCGAGAGATCAAAGGTCGTCTGATCAATACCGGCAATGTCCACGCTCCAGCTCTTTGGCGAATCGGCAAAGCTCTTCTGTAATTTGATGAACTCTACCATGTCAGCATCGTTGAGCGGGTTGGTCTTGCCCATGTTGCGGCCAACGTCAAGCGAGTAATACCAGACCTTGCGGGTGGGTGCGCCCTTCTCGAAGAACAGTACCACCGTTTTGACACCAGCTCCTTGAAACGTACCACCAGGACAATCAAGGACTGTATGCAGGTTGCAGCTTTCCAGCAGCAGTTTCCGTAGACTGACCGAGGCGTTGTCCGTATTGGAGAGGAAGGTGTTCTTGATAACGACACCCGCCCGGCCGCCGGCCTTGAGCATCTTGATGAAATGCTGAAGAAATAGAAAAGCCGTTTCGCCGGTGCGGATCAGGAAGTTCTGTTGAACCTCCTTGCGCTCCTTGCCGCCGAAGGGGGGATTCGCCAGTATGATGTCGTAGCGGTCTTTCTCTTGAACATCGGCAAGGTTCTCAGCCAGGGTGTTGGTATGGATGATGTTGGGCGTCTCAATACCGTGCAGGATCATGTTCATGATGGCAATGACGTAAGCCAGTGACTTCTTTTCCTTGCCGAAGAAGGTGTTCTCCAGCAACGTCTTCAAATCGCCGGTGGTCAGGTTGGGCTGAGCTTTGAGGTAGTCGAACGCCTCACACAAAAAGCCTGCCGAACCGACTGCGCCGTCATAGATGCGCTGGCCGATTTCCGGCTTGACCACCTGTACGATGGCACGGATCAATGGACGCGAGGTGTAATACTCGCCGCCGTTCCTCCCTGCATTGCCCATGTTCTTGATTTTGGCTTCGTAGAGATGGGACAGTTCGTGCTTCTCGGTCTGGGAGCGGAAGCGCAGTTCGTCAATATGGTCGATGATCTCGCGCAGATTGTAGCCGCTGTGAATCTTGTTCTTGATCTCGCCGAATATCTCACCGATCTTGTATTCGATGGTGTTCGGACCGCTGGCCTTCTGTTTGAATCCGTGCAGATAGGGGAACAGCTTGCGATCTACAAAATCGCGCAAATCGTCGCCTACCAAAGCCTTGCTATGATCCAGCTTGCCATCGGCGCACTTGGGCGCCGCCCAGTTGTCCCAACGGTACAATTCATCGAGAATGAAGCTGTAATGTTTCCCCTCAAGTTCGGCTTCCATCGCCTTGTCCTGCTCCAGACCGTCAAGGTACTTCAGGAACAACAGCCACGAAGTCTGCTCCGCGTAGTCCAACTCGCTAGCACAACCGGCTTCTTTCCGGAGGGCATCATCTATGTTTTTGAAGGCTTGCTCGAACATGGGTTCCGATCTTTATTGGATGTGATTCGTAATCATCATACCTGAAGAAATTATATGTGCTTACATAGCAGAAAACGGGATGAAATGACACAATCATCCCGTTACGACATGATCGTAAACTTTACTGGATAGATAAGACGCGCAAATGGTGGAACAAAATAAAGGCCCGAAACCGATTTGGTTTCGAGCCAATATTCAAAATTTCGAATGTACAAAACTACGGTGCAAAAACCGTTACACGCTCTCGCTAACCCGTTTCTGTTTGGTATTGAGGCGGTTGAGGGCGTGGACGTAGGCCTTGGCTGATGCCTCGATGATGTCAGTGGAAGAGCCTTTGCCCACCACGACATGGTCACCCTCGGCTACGCGCACGGTTACCTCGCCCTGGGCATCGGTGCCGCCGGTGATGGATCCCACATTATACTGCATCAAATTGGCCTTGGTTTTGGTCAGTTTCTTGATGGCCTTGAGTGTCGCGTCAACCGGACCATCGCCCAGTTCGGCGGTGCGGACCGGGGTGCCGTCGATCTCCAGTTGGACCGTGGCGGTGGCCACGGCGAATGAGCCGCAGGTCACGGTGATATAGCCCAGCTTGAATTTCTCGTCCTCGCGGGATTCGTCGGCCACGATCGCATCCAGGTCCTCGTCGAAGACCTCCTTCTTCAGGTCGGCCAGGGTCTTGAAGCGATCAAAGGCCCGGTTGATCTTTTCATCGTCCAGGTCATAGCCCAGTTCCTCCAGACGTTTCTTGAAGGCATGCCGGCCGGAATGCTTGCCCAGCACCAGGGCGCTGGCTGCCAGACCCACCGACTCGGGTGTCATGATCTCGTAGGTGGACTTGTCCATCATCATGCCGTGCTGATGGATGCCGGCCTCGTGGGCAAAGGCGTTGGCGCCCACGATGGACTTGTTGGGCTGTACCCCGATGCCGGTGATGGTGGAGAGCAGACGGCTGGAGGGGGTCAGCTGTTCCGTCGCGACATTTGTGTAAAACGGCAGGATGTCACCGCGGGTCTTGAGGATCATGACGAACTCTTCCAGCGAACAGTTGCCGGCCCGCTCGCCGATGCCGTTGATGGTGCACTCCACCTGGCGTGCGCCGGCCTGAATGGCGGCGATGGAATTGGCTACGGAAAGTCCCAGGTCGTTATGGCAGTGGACCGAGATGATGGCCTGGTCGATGTTGGGCACATTGTCCTTCAGGTACTTGATGATGTTGAAGTACTCGAAGGGGATGGTGTAGCCGACCGTATCCGGGATGTTGACCGTGGTTGCCCCGGCGGCGATGACCGCCTCGACGACCTCGGCCAGGAACGGCAGACGGGTACGTACGGCATCCTCGCATGAAAATTCGACATTGGGAGTGTAGGAAGCCGCCCGCTTGACCGCCTTGACCGCCGAGGCCAGCACCTTGGCCGGCTCCATCTGCAGCTTGTACTTCATGTGGATGTCGGAGGTGGCGATAAAGGTGTGGATACGCCCTTTTTCGCCGGCGTATTTCAGGGCCTCCCAGGCCCGGTCGATGTCCTTTTCGCTGGAGCGGCACAGGCCGGCAATCTGCGGGCCTTTTATCGACTGTGCGATCAGTTTGACCGCCTCAAAGTCCCCCTCCGAAGCGATCGGAAAGCCGGCTTCGATCACATCGACGTTCATTTTCTGCAGCTGTTTGGCAATGCGCAGCTTTTCCTCGATGTTCATGCTGTTGCCGGGGGCCTGTTCGCCGTCCCGCAGGGTCGTATCGAAAATCGTGATGATCTGTTTGTCTGTCTGCTTTTTAACCGGTGCCTTTGCCATGTTTTGCACTCCTTTCGTGCTGTGATCCAGAATAAAAAAATGCCTCCGCCCCAAACAGGGGCGAAGGCATGAATGCGTTCGCGGTACCACCCTTTTCGCCTGACGGTATTTTGTCAGGCCTTATTACACCCTTAACGCGGGAGGGCGGCTCCGGCTACTCTGTTCACCGGAACGGCTCCAAGGCGAGTTCACCATCCGTGCTTACCGGTTCGCACCACCCACCGGCTCTCTGAAAAGCCCGAAACGACTACTACTCCTCTTCACAGCCTTTGAAATTGTATGTCAGTGTAGAAAAATCGATCGGATAAAGTCAAGCTGTTTTATTGTTGGGCCGCCTGATTTCTGTTTGCCAAACCTCATGTCCCTCCCAGCCGGCCAAAAGAAGGCTTGTTTCGTAATCAGAAACAATCTATCTTTATTCCGTATCCACGCCAACCGGCGATATCTCTGACAAACGAGGTTACTGACGATGAAACAACCCTTTAGACTGATTTTGCTCACCCTTTTGACCTGTTCGCTTGCGGCCTCGGCCGGCGCAGCAGAATCCGCTGCCAGCAAGCCCGCCCCAGTGCCAACCGCGCCTCAGGCAGCGTCCGCACCGCTTCAAAAACCATCCGGCCCTACATCGGTACAGCAACATATGCGATTGGGGCACGTGGATATTATGCGGATTGGTACCGAGTCGGAAGCGGGAAAAGCCGGCCAGGCAGAGCTGGCCAAGCTGGAGAAGAGGCTGCGGGCAAGCATTGAGGCCAAGCAAAAACAACTGGAAAAATATAAAGCCGGCATAGAGGCTAAGCTACCATCGCTCACTCCGGCACAACGGGAAGCCAAGTCCAAGGAATTTCAGAAAAAGGTCGAAGAATACCAGAAATTTGGCATGGAAGCCAAAAAGGAATTTGAGGCCAAGCAGGAAGCATTCAGTGACAAGCTCTTTAAGGCGGTAGAGCAGGCCAGCGCCGAGGTGGCCAAAGCAAAAGGCCTTGCTCTTGTGGTGATCAAACGGGAACTGCTGTATCTTGACAACGGAGTTGAGGCACAGGATGTCACCGACGACGTCATCAAGAAGATTGATAAAAAATAGCCCTATATGAAGGCACAACAGTCCGCAATACGGCGTATTGCGGACTGTTGTAGAAGTTTTTAACTGTTGTGAATGCTAGTGTTTAGTTGCATAAATAATTATTAGTATTATACTACCTCCATCACTATTCACGATGGAGGTGTCTATGCCAAGAATTGCTAAGCCGCTGCACTGTGAACCAGATATTCTCCGTGAACTTGAAC
>JAJXYO010000044.1:57717-99902 GCA_021780495.1 Deltaproteobacteria bacterium | reverse complement strand
AAGAGCTGAAAGAGCGGATACTTAAAGGAATTGCTGAAATCAATGAAGCACCAGTTCCATTTCGTTGGAAAAAATTCGATCTGGAACTGGCCTGATATGTAATGCTATTTATGAAACTAACTACTAGGTACGACATGACATCGTAAGTGCAGGGGAAACGGAGGACGTAAAAAAACCGGTACCGGTTACGCTGTAACCCGGCAATCCGGCTGTGCTCTGGAAACCCTGCATGATTCTGGGTATTGATTTCATCCGACACTGCGTATTCAATTTGGTATTGAGCAAATTTACGCGAAGTCACGCGAACAAGTCAAACCAATTAGTGAAGGTCTGCTTGCGCGGCGATGTCCTCGATACTCAACGGCTGAGGGGAAAATTGACCTTCAACCAATCGATGGCCCGCGTTCTGATACCCCTGTCTCCTCGCCGGCACAATCTTCTATTCATTGATTTGACAACCATATAGCGGCCTGATATACAACCTTAATGGATATTTGTCAGTTCCCGGAACAGAATGTGCTTTGCAAAAGCCAGCCGTTTTCACGTAAGCTGCTGCGTGGTTTGCTTGAAAAGGTGTTCACCATGTCTGCCCCGCTCACCGGGTACCTCAGGCTTTCCGATTCCGCTGTTTCCCATTATTTCCTGTTCTTCTTTAACGGTGCACCCTACGCCGCCGGCGAATATGTGAACGGCAAGCCGGCCGGCTTTACCATTGGCGAGCTTGGTCAACATCTGCAATCTGCCGATGTTGACACCATGACCCTCACCTTCAGCGAAACCGATCCGGTTCTCTTTAAAAACATGTTGCTGCTGCTGCACAAAAAACCGTTTGTCAAAGCCCCGGCAGATCTGGTTGACCTGGATGTCATTGCCCGGCAATTCGGTGCAGGAAAGGTCACGGCGATGATTGCGCTGTGCCGGAATGCTACCTGCAACTTTTTCTTTTTCAGGGATGGCAAAGCCGCTCTGGCACACTATGCCGACAGGGATTTTGAACGGCCTGAAGGGGTGCCCCTGGAAGAAGAGCTGCATTGCTATGCATACCAACCGGGATCTCAGGTGGAGGCGTGCGTTTTTGGCGATATGGTTGTTGCCGAGGCGGATGATGCCTGGCAGTTTGACCGGGACATGCTCCTGACGCTGTTATCCGGCGGTAAAACGTTCCGGGCCGATGCCGAGCTTGCGCCACCATCAATCACCGATCCGGCCGGGGCCTTTCGGCAGCAGCCCGATCCGGCGAGTTTTACGCTGCGTGTCGAGTCAGGCCCACAGCAGGGAGAAAGCCACACCGTAACACCTCCCTGTCTGATCGGACGCAAGGATTGCGACCTGGTCCTGAGCGATAACGAGGTATCACGCCGCCATGCGGAGCTCAAATTTGTTGATCAGATATTGGTGATCGAGGATTTGATGAGCACGAACGGCACACAGGTGAACGGCATGTCGATAACCATACTGCCCCTGGCTCCGAACGACCTGATTACGGTTGGTGAGACCCGTCTGAGGATTCTTCCCGCCTGATCCCCCCCTCACTCATCCCTCTCCCTCTGTGAGGAAGCGGCCAAAGGCCGGGTGAGGGGCCTATCCTTCCAAGAACGAAAACCGCGCCCGGAACGAGGCGATTTGCACCACATCAGACGGTTTGAGTGGGTGAGCTGCGGATATCTGCGTGCCGTTGACCAGCAGTTTTCTCCATCTCGATGCCGGCGTGATGAAGTACCCTTCACGGCTTTTGTTGATCAAAGCGGCAACCCGCGGAGCAAAAAAACCATCGAGCCGTATCCCTGCCTCAGCTGATTTTCCAATGCTTACCAGGCGCTTGTCCAGAAGAATAACGGTATCTTTGGCGGAGCCCTCCAGTACCGTCAGTATCCCGATGTTCTCGGCCGGAGCGGTGAGCGGCTGCTGAAGCACCGCTCCCCTGATGATTGTCCGCTCCACTGATGGCTGCTGCCGTGGTGAAGCCGCGGCAGTCGCCGGCGCGCTACCGGCCGGCCGTTTCTTGACCACGGTCCGGTCGCTGTCGTCGGCAAGAATCGTGTCAGGATCAACAAAGACCAGGGAATGCTTGCCGATGGCAATGATCGTATTATGAAGCAGTTTTTGCCGGGTAATACGTCTGTCATCGATATAGGTCCCGTTGGTACTGCCCAGGTCCTCAATGATGAAGGTATGCGCTTCACCGATGATCCGCGCGTGGTTCCCGGATACCGCCAGATTGTCGATGGGGATGTTGTTGCTTTCTGCCCGGCCGATAGTGGTGATACCGTCCTTGAGAGGGAATTCCTTGAGCACGGACTCCTTGAATTTCAGATACAGTGTTGCCATTAGATACCCCTTGCCCAATTATATATACGTGACAATCCCGATAATGCCCCGCCGCGGACGAGGATGACTGCCACGGTAATATTGTCCTTGCCGCCATTGATGTTGGCTTCTTCCACCAGGAGCCGGCAGATTTCGTTCGGGTCTCTGCTGCCGAGTACGATTGAGCGGATCTTTGCTTCGGTCACCATGGTGGTAAGACCGTCACTGCAGAGCAGAATCCGGTCCTCCGGTGCCAGCAGAAGATCGCACAGATCGACCTCGGGTTCCACTTCAAGGCCAAGTGCCCTGGTGATAACGTTGCGCTCGCTGGATATTTCGGCGGTTGCGCGCGAGATCTGCCCCGAGCGGAGCTGTTCCGCCACCAGGGAGTGATCCTCCGTAAGGGCTATGATCCCGCCTCCTCGCAGCAGATAGGCGCGGCTGTCCCCCACATGGGCGATGCTCAGGAGGTTTTCGTTCAGAACAGCTGCAACGATGGTGGTCCCCATGTCCCGCCAGGCGGGATTATGCCGGGTTGACTCATAAATAACCCGGTTGGCGTGTCGTATTCCGGAGGCGAGATGGTTGGCCGCAGCCGAATAAGCGGGCCTTTTGCCGTTGCCCGGCATGCTGCCGCCGGCGGCTGTCTGTTCAAGGTACGCACGCAGGGCATCAATCGCCATCCGGCTGGCGACCTCACCGGCATTATGTCCACCCATTCCGTCTGCCACGGCAAAGAACCCCATCTCGGGCGCGACAACAAAACTGTCCTCGTTGCCCTCCCTGACCAGGCCTTTATCGGAATATCCGGAAGAATCGGTGTGCATGCAGTAAGCCCCTCAGTGCGGTGACGGACGATAACATCTCGATATTGCGGGCGTCAATTTTTTTGATCTTCGTGGTCCTGCTTTGCCAGATTACCCCTTGTAACGGCAAATCCCCCCTACCCCCCCCTTTTATAAAGGGGGGAACTTTACAACCGCCCTCTTTAGAAAGGTGGGAGCTTTAGAGCCTCACCCTTTAGAATGGGGATCGAGGGGGGATTGCTTGTGAATGTGACAAGGTGGAAATAATAGCATGCGATGTACCGTCACCCGCATCTTTCGAGCAGGTGAGTCCATCGAGATTGTGATGGCACAGTGGTCATTTCAGGCGACCTCTTGCTTTGATTAACGCTATATTTCACGTGGTTTTTGGTGTATATCTGCAGGAATAAAAGTTCGTAAGAAGCAATCAAATCTCCTTGGCTGACAGGTGATGTCTTGAATATCTGGTCTGGTATACGACATGTGTTGTTGCTGCTGCTGTTTACCATGCTGCTGGCGGCCTGCGCCCACCCTGTCGGACCAATTTTCTCCGATCCGCTGTCAACAATTACCGGTCAGGCCGAACAGGGGGATGCCCAGGCCCAGCTGTATCTGGCTCAGCTTCTGGAGGAGGGGGCCGGGGTGGCACGTGACAGCAAGGCAGCAGCGATGTGGTATTCAAAAAGCATCGCTCTCGGGAATCCGAAGGCGGCCTATGGCCTGGCCGGGATGTATCTTGCCGGGACAGCCGTTCCTGAAAACGAGAGCATGACGGTACGGTTGTTGTTTGCTGCCGCGGAAAAAGGGGACAGCCGCGCCCAGGTCCTGTTGGGTGGTCTGTTCGTGGCCGGAAAGGCGAAAAGCGAGTTTGTCGCGCAGCTGAACCATAACCGCCGTGAAGCGGCTCAAGGGGAGCTGCGGGCCATGTACAATCTCGGCTGGATGAGCCGTGAGGGGGCGGGCGTTCCCAGCTCCATTGCGCATGCCCGGAGCTGGCTCACCCAGGCGGCGGAGAAGGGCTTTGTTCCTGCTGCGCGTTTGCTGGGTGATATCTACTTTGCCGGCGAAGGTGTCCCGAAAGATGTCTCTGCCGCTCTTCACTGGTACGGTGTCGGCGTTGCCCGCGGTGATCGCTCATCCTTGCGGCGTATGGCAGAACTAAACAAGCAGGGCTTTGTCGGCGCACATCCCGTGCTGGCCTATTCAGAGTTGCAGCCGGATGAAACCAGCCGCGCCTATTACCAGCTCCAGATGAATTATATCTCCTCGCTGGAGAACAAGGAGCCTGTCGCGGCCCTGACTGCGGCGCGACGCTTGAAGGAGCCGTTTCCGTCCGATGTCGAGCTGTCTCACGTGGAAACGAGACTGACGGAACTCAGCGCGCGGCAGCTTAACCCCTTGGTGCTCCAGGCTGAACAGGCGCTGTCGAGCGGACAGCAGGACGCGTTTCGTAACCGGCTTGTACAGATTGTGTCTGTCGAATTCAAAGAACAGCAGCTTCGGGATCTGTTAGCCCTGTACTGGCGCCGTGCCGATACGGCAGCACGACGTGTCGAAAAAGAAGCTAAAGAAGCGATGGTAAAGAAACGTGAAGAGGTCAGGGAAGAGAAACGGAAGGAGCCGGCGGAATCAACTGACGCTCTGATGAAAAAGGGACAGGCCCTGCTTGAGCGCGGAAAATTTCATGACGCAACCGGTATCTTTGAAAAACTAACCAGAACTCGCGGCTATAAACATATTGCGATGGCGTATGTGTATCTGGGTATCACGACCCTGGCGCGAATCAACCCCGCCCAAGTCATAGAGGCCAAAACCCTCCATCTGAAGGGGATTGCCAGCTTCCAGAATGCACTGCGCTTTGACCGGGCGATTTCACTTCCGGCCGGTTATGGAAAATACAAGCATCAATTTGCTGAAGCGTTGAGGCAGTTTAAATAACCAACCCTGTTGAGCGGGCACGAGATGAGCGACAACAAACCTGAAACGACACAGATCCTGAGTGCTGCGGAGATTGAGGCAGAACTTAAATATCATGGCATCGAAATCATCCGTCTGATCTCGGACAAGGGGGGCATGGCTGATGTCTATGAGGCCTGGCAGCCCTCCGTGCAACGCCGCATTGCGGCCAAGCGTCTCAAGCCGCACCTGGCGACCGATGCGGAAGTGCGCAGCAGGTTTGAAGAAGAGGCCATGTTTCTCGGGCGGCTCAATCACCCCAACATAGTTCAGGTAATCGACTACAGCAGTGAGAAATTGACGCTGTTCATGGAGTTTATTGAAGGGAAGCCGTTGGATGAAGTATTGGCGGAGCGCGGGCGGTTGCCTCTTGAAGAGGTCATGCGGATTATCTCGGGAGTCCTGGATGGACTCTCCTATGCCCATGAACGCACTATCATTCACCGGGATGTGAAACCGGGGAATATTTTCCTTACCACTGATCATCAGGTCAAACTCGGGGATTTCGGCATCGCTTCCATTATCGGCTCTGAAGTCACGGGCACGGATACCCAGGCGGATTTCTGGGCCGGTACGCCGTCGTACATATCTCCCGAGCAACTCACCGGCGCACCTGTCGATGGCCGTGCCGACCTATACGCCGTCGGGGTGACGCTCTACCTGCTGCTGACCGGCAAACTCCCCTTTGTCGGCGAGGATAGCGCCAGCACTGCTGCCATGAGGCTGACCCGTGAACCGGCGCCACCTTCAACCCTGAACCCGATGATCTCGCCGGAGTTGGAAGGCGTTGTGCTGAAGGCCCTGGCCCGCTTACCCGGCGAACGCTATCGAACAGCAGCCGAGTTCAAGCAGGCGATCGATGCGCTCCTGTCGCCCGGCCGTGGTCAGGCCTATCTGCAAGAGGCCAGGGCCGAGCTGGAAAAGGCGCGTAAGGCGTCCACCACGGAAAAGAAGCGGCTTCTGACCAATTGTGTGAAGCTTTCCCAGATGGCGTTGACTGAACACCCTGAACATCCTGAAGCGACACAACTTCTGAAGGCTGCCGATGCTGAACTCTCCGGCATAAACCGGCGGGCGCTGCTGGGGGTCTGCGCTGTTGCCATGGCTGTGATGGCCGTTATCGCGGTTCTGGTCATGCAGCTATCCCACGGAAACGGCTCGCTGGAACTGGTTACCAATGATGCGGCCGATGTCTACCTGGATGGAAAAATGATCGGTACGGCCCCCTTTGTCTTTACTAACGTGCCGGCCGGGAAACATAGGATGTATATCGAGCAGCCCGGTTTTTACAAATCGAAAGAGCGGGAAATCGTCGTCAAAAAGGGGGCGGTTGAGTCGATTTCCGAGCCGATCCCGGACGGGGGGACGATTGTCGTTTCATCTGCCTTCCCGGGAACTCCGGTGCTTTTGGATGGCAAGGATATCGGCAAGACACCCTTGACCCAAAAGGTTGTCGTCGGAAAACACCTGCTGAAGGTATCGGGAAAAGAGATGGAAATCGTGGTACTTGAAAACGAAACCAGCAAATTTGCATTTTGATTGTTATGAGCGATAGGTTCAATGATCAAAAGGTGGCCGATTGGCCGCCCTGGCTGTCTCAGTAGACACTGTTTACCCTGAACTCCCCCTCCCATCAGCAGCCATCTGCCGCAAGTTCGTGATGTCCCGTAAGGCGGTGCCCCAAACAACCGGTTGTATTCAGGACTGAACTGGGAAGGGCTCTCGTAGCCGACCTGAAAGCTTGCGGTGGCGGCTCCATGCGTTCCGCCAGCATCAGACGCCGGGCTTCCGGCTACTGGAACTGCAACGGGCTGAGGGCGGTTGTGTGTAACGCGCCATTTTCGATTAATCGGGCAATGCTTGTTCCCAAGGCATCGACCGCGGCTTCCAAACCATTGTTGTCACTATTCTGCATAGTTGCCTCTTTCACCGTCGTTTCCTCCTGCTTAATTGCTACCCATCCCCCATTCGCGTTACAACCATGATCCGAGGCCCCGGACTATTAGGCAAAAAATAAACAGGATTGGTCTACCGGTCAGAGGTTTCCGTGGAGTACGGTATAACCAGCAACAGGGAAGTACTGCTAAATCTACAAAGTCACGACAGTACCCCCTCCTGCCCTCCCCTTAACCGAAGGGGAGCGACGCGGAATTCAGCGGTTCTCTCCTCTTAAGATAAGGGGGAGCGGGGGAGTTATGAAATGTGACATATCAGAACCAAACAGTGCAAAGGAGAACACAATGCAAAAACGTATAATGGGGAAAAGTGGTCTGGAGGTTTCGGCCCTGGGGCTCGGCTGCATGGGCATGAGCTTTTCGTACGGTCCGCCCAAGGACAAGCAGGAGATGATCGCACTCATCCGGACCGCCGTGGAACGCGGCGTCACCTTCTTCGATACGGCCGAGGTCTATGGTCCGTTCACCAACGAGGAACTGGTCGGCGAGGCACTGGCTCCCTTGCGCGACCAGGTGGTGATCGCCACCAAGTTCGGCTTCGATACCGGTGTCGATCCCCGGGCCATGAAGGGCAGCGGGCCGGTCCTGAACAGCCGGCCGGAGCACATCAAACAGGTGGCCGAGGCTTCGCTCAAACGGCTCAGGACCGATGTCATTGATCTGTTATATCAGCACCGTGTCGATCCGGACGTGCCGATTGAGGATGTGGCCGGAGCGGTGAAAGAGCTGATCCAGGCGGGGAAGGTCAGGCACTTCGGCCTGTCGGAGGCGGGAATTCAAACCGTCCGCCGCGCCCATGCCGTCCAGCCGGTGGCTGCGGTACAGAACGAGTACTCGTTGTGGTTCAGGCGGCCTGAAGAGGGGCTGCTGCAAACCCTCGAAGAACTCGGCATCGGCCTTGTGCCCTACAGCCCGCTCGGCAAGGGCTTCCTCACCGGCGCAATGAATGAAAAAACCACCTTTGACAGCAGCGACTTCCGCAGCACCTTGCCGCGCTTCACCCCGGAGGCACTGAAGGCGAATCAAGCCCTGGTGGATCTGCTTGCCAGCATCGCGGCAGAGAAAAAGGCAACTCCGGCCCAGATCGCCCTGGCCTGGCTCCTGGCACAAAAGCCGTGGATCGTACCCATTCCGGGCACCACCAAGCTGGATCGTCTTGACGAAAATATTGGTGCTGTTGCCATCGAACTCACCCCGTACGATCTCGGGAAGATTGATGCCGCTGCCGCACAGATTGCAGTGCAAGGCGCACGGTACCCGGAAAAACTGGAGCAAATGACGGGTCGCTGAGCACAATACGAGGATTATTCTGCAACTTAAAACAACCTGACAGGAGATTGAGATGAACAACTTCATCTTCAGCATTCCGACCACGGTTTACTTCGGCAAGGGACACATCAACATCCTCGGCGAGACCATCAACAAGGCGCATGGTGCTGCTGGCCTACGGCGGCGGCAGCATCAAGCAAAACGGCCTCTACGATGCGATCCTTGCACAGTTCGGCGCGGCGGGTCAGCGTCGGCAAGCACGCCCTGTTGGCCGACCTGCATAACCTGATTTCCAGAGTGACTACCGTATTGTCCCAGCGATAACTGAAGGGGAAATGCTAATTCCAGTTATCGATCTTCAGATCATGGGGTGAGGGCTTCCCGGTGCCCGTTTCCACATACTCACGCAGGCTCAACAGGAACGTGGCCCACTTCATGCTGCAGTGATAGGTAGACTCCGTGGCCTCGCGCCAGTTCCGGTGTCCAAAGAGGACAATCGTCTGACCATCCTGCTCCGACAGTTCAAAGGTGATGTCAGTCCCAACCCATTCAGCCGGTCCCTCTACACAGCGCCAGCGCACATCCTTATTTTCGCCCAGTCCCTGCACCTCCATGACCATTCCGCCCAACAGTTCGCCCGTCTTCGTTAGGAAGCGAAATTCAATCTTGCCTCCGACCCGGGCATCTCCCTTAACATCCTCGGTCCACCAGTGGGCCAGACCATCCAGGGTTGTCAAAGCGTTATAGACCTGCTTCGTAGGGGCCTTGATCCCGATTCGATGAAGAATGTCTGCCATATTTAACACCTCCCGTATCTATGACGTCATGATTAATTGTAGTACTTGCGCTGGCAAAACGCGAGCGGTGCCACGGAAAGCACCTTGAAATAATAAAGGCGGCCGATTCAGTACATTTCATGACCTGACCCCGCCGCCCCCTTCCGGAAAAACTTTATATTAATATCTTCGTCAAAGAGCAGTAAAATAGAGATGACTGAGAAAACGTTACGGGTCCGGCACTCTGACCGCTTAGTACCGAAACTTATTTCCGAGCGGCGCATCACGAAGGAGAAGTGACATGGCAACGCATGCAAAAAACACCATTTGCCTTTGGTACGACCGCGACGCCGAGCAGGCGGCGCGCTTTTATGCTGCAACCTTTCCCGATTCATCCGTTGACGCTGTACACCTGGCACCAGGGGACTACCCGGCCGGCAAGCAAGGGGATGTGTTGACGGTCGAGTTTACCGTGATGGGGATTCCCTGCCTCGGGCTGAATGGCGGCCCGGGGGTCACGCACAACTGGGCATTCTCGTTTCAGATTGCAACCGCTGACCAGGAAGAAACGGATCGTTACTGGAACGCCATTGTCGGCAATGGTGGAGAAGAGAGTAACTGCGGCTGGTGCCGGGACAAATGGGGCCTGTCGTGGCAGATTACGCCGGTTGCCCTGATCCAGGCGATATCCGATCCCGACCCCGCTGCCGCCAAGCGGGCCTTCGATGCCATGATGCAGATGAAAAAGATCGACATTGCAACCATAGAAGCGGCGCGCCGAGGTAGTGGGGTCTGCAAAGAGTGCTTGAATGAAGATTTTGATTCTTGCGCGTGCCCGAAACCTGAAAACTAATCAACTGCGTCTCCTCAAGTCCCGGTTAGTCAAGGGAAACCTATATTTCAAGACCTGTCCCGGTAGGTTTCGGCAGAAAGGTTTCCTTCCGGGGTTTCGATGAGAAGATGATAGTGATTGCCCATCAGGCAGTAGGCGAGACAGAGCCAGTTGAAGCGTTGTAGCGTCTGCCGAGGATGGAGAGGAAGAGCTGGCGGTCGTTGTCACCTGCGAAGATGTCCGCCCATGCGTTGCCGCGAGGGGTAACGTGATAGACAACACCGGGGAAGGGACTATAACACCAAAAACTTATATTTCTAGACCCCATAGGTTTTCGCTATAACTATGAACGTTGGCACCGGCCCAGTGTCGACTCGAATTTACCCCTGATCCCCTCGACCCACTCCCGGCTCATCCGCCCCTCGAACACGCAGCCACCGAAGAGATAGATCTCCTTACCATTGTTCAACCTGACCACCACATCATAAAAGCGCGACCCGGCGCTGTCCTTACCCTGCACCCCAATCCCGAAGCCCTTGATATCGCTAAACGGTATGATGATCTGCCGTCCACCGCCGAACCGCCGCCTGACATCCAGTACGATCCTGTCACGTCGTTCGTCCAGCTCAACCGTGCGCGACTCTCCGGCTACCATCGCCATGATGCCGATACCGGAAAGCATGCCACCCAACAGGAAACCGCACAGGACATTGGTGCCAGCATGGCTGAAATCCCTGGCCAGATACATCAGGAGAAAGCCGATAACGATAATGACTACATACAGCAGCATGTTTGCTGCTGGTTTGCTCTCTAACTTCATACGACCTCCCCATAGGGTTTCCCTAGCGGTAGACCTCGTCATGACTGCCGATGTCGAGGAGGATTATTTCCTTTTCGGTGATCAGCAGGGTCAGGGTAATGCGGTAACTGTAGGTCAGTCTGACGGCATGGCAGCCGGCAAGCTTGCCGGCGAGTTGATGCAGTCCGAGGCCCGGTTGAAACGGATCCTGCTTCAGAGCCTCGAAGAGCACGGCGAAGGGGGATTTCAGGTCAGGATGTTTTTTGAAGAACTTACGTGCCTGCCGGAGGAACTGATCAGAAGTGGTTACGCTGAACACGCTTACTTTCCGTCAAGGTCGAGTGACTGTAAAAGCTCGTCGGCAGAAGCGAACCTCCGTACGCGGCCGGCCTTCACATCCTCCAGCGATGCCTTCACCCGGGCCACATACGCCTCCTCGGCCTCGGCCACCAGTTCCTGGTAACGCGCCTCGGTCAGCACGACGTACTCGGGCCGGTTGTTACGGATGACATGAACGTCACCCTGTGATATTAGCCCGTCAACCGCTGCAAGACCGCGCCGTTTCAGTTCCTGGGCAGGGATAGTATTCATTTAGGCACTCCTTTACATACTCAATTAAGTACTTAATACTGTGCCACAGGCGATAGCAGGCGGCAAGAAATTCTTTGCAGTAGCAGTAAAGGCGGCCAATTGGCCGCCTTCACAATTTATAAAATATGGGGAGTGTCCCTAGTTATCCGATCCACAAATCAAGAATGGCGGTCGATTGGCCGCCTTTTGAATTCGGTATGGTGTCCCCGGAATTCCCCCGAGACAACAAAGGCGACCTATTGGCCGCCTTTTAAATTTAAGTAAACTGTCCCCAGAATTCGACGCTTTTGAATTAAATATCCTGTCCCCGGAACTCCCTTCATCTGGAATTCACACATAATTTCGCAGTTCAAAATAGCACCAACCGTCATTTTAGCTTGACAATTTGTAGTTTTACTGCAAATTTATCTTCAAAAGGACTTATTATTTAACAGGGGGAGCTATGCTCTTACGTTTTGGCGTATCAAATTTTTTATCAATAAATGAGTACCAAGAATTATCAATGATAGCGACACCATTGAAAGACACTCCGAGCCATTTATGTGAGGTGAGCGGCTTTCGAGAGAAAGTTTTACCAGTAATTGGGATTTATGGTGCAAACGCGTCTGGCAAAACAAACATGTTAAAAGCGTTAAGATTCCTGATCAACGGCATACTCTACTCTCATCAAAGCGGACGAGTGGAGGGCGGAATATCAAGAAGTTATTTTAAACTTAATCAAAGCTGTAAAGACAAACCTTCCAAGTTTGACTGTGACTTTATCCACAATAATATTAGGTATCACTTCGGATATTTAGTTGATAATGAATGCATAGTAGAAGAGTGGCTTTACGCATATCCACATGGCACAAGGCAAGTTTGGTACCACCGAAAACACGATGAGAAAGAAATGTATTTTGGCAAATTTTTGAAGGGCAAAAACCGTGTGCTTGAATCACTGACAAGAATTAATAGTTTATATTTTTCTGTTGCAGCGCAAAACAACAATGAGCAGCTCTTAGACTTGTACAAATATTTTAAGGATAATTTTATATTCAGCTTCAACAACTTTGGCCCAGTTAGCAGGTCTAGTGAATATTTTCTTAATAATGATTTCAAGGACAAAATTATATCTTTTATACAACATGCTGACACTGGTATTTCTGCTGTTAAAATTGATGAAATTGAAGTTCCTGACACGATGAAGGGCTTTACAAATAAGCTCAACAACTTACTTTCTGAGCATTTGGGTGACAACAAAATTGATATTGAATCAGCAGTAGAAAAGAAGAAAATCTCATTTGCACACACAGGGATTAATGGTGAAGATGTATTTTTAAATATTAACTCTGAAAGCAGGGGTACAATTGCTCTAATCAAGATGCTTGGTCCAGTATTTGATAGTTTATCAAGTGGCAAAACCATAATAATTGACGAATTAGATACTAGTATGCATTCCCTTTTATCACGTAAAATAGTTAGTCTATTTAATAATTGTTCTACAAACCAAAACTGCTCACAGCTTATATTCACTACGCACGATACAAGTATATTATCTCGAGAAGTTCTAAGGAGAGATGAAATATGGTTTACCGAAAAGAAGTCAGACGGTGCTACTGAAATTTATTCATTGGCAGATATAAAATCAAGACAATCTGATAACTTTGAGAAGGGGTATCTACAAGGGAGATACGGAGGGATTCCATTTCTTGGTAATATTGACGATCTTTTTGGTTGTGGGGGACAAGAATGAGCAGGTTCCCAAAAGATTCAACACTAAAGAGAAAATTTTATCATAAACAACCAAAGGCTAAAATTTATGTCCTTTGTGAAGGAAAAGTAACAGAACCTGCATATATCAGCCAATTTGCAAAACAACACGCTAATGACAAAGTTATTGTCCAGCCAATACCCGGCGTTGGTGTCCCGCTAACTGTATCTCAAAAAGCAGTCGAATTAAAGACACAACTTTTACGTGACGCCCGAAAATCTAAAGATAGCTTTGATATGTCATTCAGTGTTTGGTGTGTTATTGACATTGATGAACACCCAAATGTTGGAGAAGCTAAAAGTCTAGCGGATTCAAATAAGATTAAATTCTTAATTTCCAATCCTTGCTTTGAGATCTGGGGATTGCTGCATTTAAAACTGCAAGATGCCCACATACATAGACATAAGCTTCAACAGTTACTGCACAAAGAAATGCCGAATTATCATCATACTCATAATCCCTTATTTGACTACAATCAAATGAAAAATAATTATCAAATTGCCAAGGAAAGAGCATTAACCATTTGCACTAGAAGAAAGGATGAAGGTAAACTTAACGGGAATCCATCTACGAATGTGTATGAACTTTTTGACTATATTATCGCTAATGGACGAAAATGACTTTAAAATCACCAGAAGCACACAGACATAAATAAAGGCGGCCAAATCGGCCGCCTTTATTCGTTCAACCTACTTCAAATTCTTCTTTATCCTTTCCACCGCCTCAATCACATTCTCGCGATGGCCGAAGGCCGACAGCCGAAAGCACCCTTCCACGCTCGGACCGAAGCCGCTGCCGGAGGTGCCGACCACGTTGCATTCGTTGAAAGATTTGTCGAAGAAAGAAAAGATCACGTCAGCGCCCGCCGCAACAGTATTAAAAAGCACACAAAAAGTCAACCAACCATTCCCCACACACCGCGTAGAGTCAAAAACTATCTCTCACAGAGGCACAAAGGCACGGAGAAAGTAAAAACCAAGAGCCTTTGATGTTTATCAAGCATATATCCTGGTTTTTCTTTGTGCCTCCGTGACTCCGTGAGAGTAACATGTTTTCGATTATTCGAGTTTGCCGTTCAGGCTGGTTCTAAAAACATCTGTGTGCATCCTATTCATCCCCGTTTCAAGGTGTCGCGGGTTATTTCTTCGCCAACAAGAATAGCCCGGCAACGCCGCTGATCGCACCGCCGATATAACGGTACATCACCGCGTCGGGGAGTGACCCGGTAAACGCCCGTGAGATATTCGAGGCAAACGAGTGGGACATCTGGTAGCCCCAGTACGCGAAGCCGGCGCCACCGACCAGCAGCACCAGGCCGATCAACCTGATCATCGTATTATCATTATTTTCTGCCATAACCTTGCTCCCGTCTTGCCTCATTGCTAACGTATCAGTCCATTTTGCAGATTGAGCAGATACTGATTCATTCTGCTCAAACTGTCCGTACCACGTAAAACACTTACGTTGCCTACGGCTTAAAAACCTTCAACTCCAACTCTTTGACTACCTTGAAGTGCTTTGGATTACCGGTCGCCAGCGACATGCCGTTCTCCGACGCGGTTGCGGCAATGATGGCATCTGCCGCCCGCATCCCTGATGACAGACCGTATTCCTCGACATAGACCAACGCCCGGTGGCCAATGTTCTCCGTCAGCGGCAGGACCGAAAAGCGGAAATCCGAGATAAAGCGCTTCACCAGGCGAAGTTGCTGTTTGTCTTTGGCGCACTGGAGCAGTTCCATGTAGGTCTGAACCGACAGGAAACGATCCTTTGTGCCGTCGATCAACGCGGCGGCCTTTATGTTACCCCGCTGCACCCAGATAAAGATATCGGTATCAAAGATCATGACGCCCGCCCCGCAGACGCTCCATAACCTCATCTACCGCTTCGGTTTCACCGGCATACATATTGAAAAACTCGTGTTCGCAAACCTTGCCGGCAGTGGAATCTTCCAGCGGGATAATGGTGCCCTTCGGCTTGCCGTGGTAGAGAATAGTGACCGACTCACGCTTTTCCAGCGCGGCCAGAATGTCACTTGTTTTGTAACGCAGATCGAGAATTGAAGCGTTCATTTCGACCTCCAATAAATGTCTATATTAGTATAGACATTTTATAGAGCAGATGCAGGATTGTCAATGCATGGAATGAAAAAGGGCACCGCAACGGGTGCCCCTGAACCTGATTTTCTTATGCCGCCAGCCGCTCTCTCTTGGGATTCAGCCAGATCAATGTCCTCAAGGCTTCGTTGACCGCCTTGTCGTCCCTGAACACATCGGCAACATCCTTGTCCAGAAGAATGATATTACTCCCCCGTTGTGCCCGTTCGGCATATTTGCCGCGCACACCACCCTTGAGTTGTGTCAGGTCGTATTCCGGTCTCAGTTCATCGGTTTTCTTCATAACCATTTTCCCTCACGCCGCCTTCGCCAGCCGGGTTTCGGTAAGCATCGCCTCAATGCTCAGGTGATAATCCAGTTCCGGCCACTCGATACCGGTGCCGCGACAAATGAAGCGGTAATCGGCCAACTGGGCCAAGGTGGCGTTGTTCAACTCCGGGTACCAGTTCATCGGCGTGGAAATCATCCTGCCGTCTTTCAACTCGACGTGAAGATACCGCTCATCGATATGGACCGCTTTACCTTTTAAAGAATTCATCCCATTTCCTCTCAAACTGTTCCCTGTGTGTCGAAACCAGCACCAAAGCGGCTTTCAGATCAGATCGTTTCATGCAACTTTCGCGAACGGTTAGCGATGTGAGATCGATTGTAGCATAATCATCACCCTTAACAACATGGATGTGTCGCGGGAGATGCTCGTTGGCATAGAAGAAAAACTTGAATCCATTTTCGATCAGTAGCGTTGGCGACATGACTTCCCCTAAAGCAAAAGGGCACCGCGATGGGCGCCCTTTCTATCTACTTCAGGTTTTTCTTGATGCGTTCCACCGCCTCAATCACATTATCCCGATTCCCAAATGCCGACAACCGGAAGTACCCTTCCCCGCTCGGACCGAAACCCGAACCGGGCGTCCCGACCACGTTACACTCGGTCAGCAGCTTGTCGAAGAAGTCCCAACTGGTCAAACCGGCCGGTGTCTTGAGCCAGATATACGGGGCATTGACGCCGCCGAAACAGGTGACGCCGACTTCCTTCAGGCCTTCACGGATGATGCGGGCGTTCTCCATGTAATAATCGATGATTTCCTTGGTCTGCTTCCACCCTTCGTCACTGTAAACCGCGGCAGCGGCCTTCTGCACCGGGTAGGAGGCGCCGTTGAACTTGGTGGTGGTGCGGCGCAGCCAGAGCTTGTTGAAACTGTATTTCTCGCCGCTGGCGGTGGTGCCCATCACCTCTTCCGGCACGACCACCAGGCCGCAGCGGACGCCAGTGAAACCGGCGGTCTTGGAGAACGAACGGAACTCGATGGCGCACCGCTTGGCCCCTTCGATCTCGTAGATGGAATGCGGGATGGACGGGTCGGTGATGAAGGCCTCGTAGGCGGCGTCGAAGAAGATCACCGCGTCGTTGGCGTTGGCGTAATCGACCCACTTCTTCAGCTCGGCCTTGCTGGCCACCACACCGGTCGGGTTGTTGGGGAAGCAGAGATAGATGATGTCCACCTTCTCGGTCGGCAGCGCCGGGATGAAGCCGTTGGCCTCGTTGCACGGCATGTAGACGACGCCCTTGTAATACCCCTTTGCGTCAGCATCGCCGGTGCGGCCGATCATCACGTTGGTGTCGTTGTAGACCGGATAGACCGGGTCGCCGATGGCCACGATGTTGTCCATGGCAAAGATATCCAGGATGTTGGCGCAGTCGCACTTGGAACCGTCGGAGATGAACATCTCTTCGGTCTTGAGGGAAACGCCCAAGGGCTGGTAGGATTTCTCGATGATGGCGTTGATCAGCCAGTCATAGCCCTGCTCCGGGCCATAGCCGGCGAAGTTTTCCACCGTACCCAGATCATCCACGGCTGCGTGGAAGGCCTTGAGGACAGCCGGCGCCAGCGGTCGGGTGACATCGCCGATCCCCAGGCGGATGACCTTGGCAGCCGGGTTGGCTTCGGCAAAGGCGCGCACGCGGCGGCCGATCTCGGGAAACAGGTAACCGGCTTTCAGCTTCAGATAGTTGTCGTTGATCTTTGCCATTACGGATTAATCCTCCAGAAAGTAATTGAATAACCTATTTCGTCAATCACCGCACAGAGTCCCCCCCTTTGGAAAAGGGGGGTCAGGGGGGATTTTGTTTGTACCGTCTTAGTCAAATCCCCCTCAATCCCCCTTTGTCAAAGGGGGACTAACAATTTAATGTTTTTGGAGGGAGTTTAACGCTATTCAGATTTTAGGGTTACTTCAGCCCTAAGACATCCTGCATGTCGTACAGTCCCGGTTTCTGCGACACCACCCACTTGGCGGCCCTGACAGAGCCGCGCGAGAACATGTCTCTCGTCATGGCGCGGTGGGAGATCTCGATGCGCTCGCCCTGGCCGATGAAGTAGACCGTGTGCTCGCCGACGATGTCGCCGCCGCGGACGGTCTGCATGCCGATCTCTTCTTTCGTGCGCTCGCCGCAGATCCCCTCGCGGTGATAGTTGGCCACCTTGTTGTAGTCGCGCCCCAGGGCCTCGGCCACGACCTCGCCCATGCGCACGGCAGTGCCTGACGGTGAGTCTTTTTTCTTGTTGTGGTGCAGCTCGACGATCTCCACATCGAAGTCGTCGCCCAGGGTCCGGGCCACATCCTTGAGCACCTTCAGGCAGACATTGACACCCACCGACATGTTGGGAGCCAGCACAAAAGGGATATCCTTGCCCAGCTCGGCGGCAAAGGCGCGTTCCTCGGGGGTAAAGCCGGTGGAGCCGATCACGATCGACTTCCGCTTGAGGGCGCAGACCTCCAGGTTCTTGAGCGACACCTTGGGGGTGGTGAAGTCGATCAGCACGTCACAGCCGGCCACCACGGCATTCAGGTCGTCGCTGATGGCAACGTCCAGCTTGCCGCAACCGGCAATCAGGCCGGCATCCTGGCCGATCAGTTCGTGCCCCGGACGCTCCAGGGCGCCGGAGATCGTGCATCCTGCTTCCTTTGCTGCAACGATGATACGCTGTCCCATCCTGCCAGCAGCGCCGCAAACGGCTATTTTAGTCATGGTATAACCTTTCACATCCACCACCGAGACACGAAGGCACGGAGAAAATCGGAAGAAAATCAAAGAGCTGCAAATGGGTACATAGGCTGAAAAACTTTCTGTGGTTTAACCCTAAAGCCTTTAGCTTTGTCTTACCACTCGATTTCAGTCTTGAAGTTCTCCGTGTCTCTGTGTCTCCGTGGTGGGTTTTGAATTTATATGAGTTTGTACTCTTTCATGATAGCGGCCAGTCTTTCCTTATTGCCTGCGCTCATCTCGCACAACGGCAAACGGACCTCGTCCGCGCACTTGCCCATCAACCCCAGGGCGGTCTTGACCGGGATCGGGTTGCTCTCCATGAACATGGCATTGCCGATCTTGAGGGTCTTGAGGTGCAGCTGGCGGGCCTTTTCCAGGTCGCCGGCAAAGAAGGCGTCAGTCAGGTCGCCGACCTCTTTGGGCATGATGTTGGCCAGCACCGAGATGATCCCGACCGCGCCGCAGGCCATCATCGGGAAGGTGATGAAGTCGTCGCCGGAGAAGACGTCGATCTGGTCCCCGCACAGGGCGATGATCTCCGAGGCCTGCTGCAGCGAGCCGGTGGCCTCTTTGATGGCGACGATATTCTTGTGCCTGGCCAGACGGGCCACGGTTTCGGGCAGCATGTTGACACCGGTGCGTCCCGGTACGTTGTAGAGGATCTGGGGGATATCGACCGCATCGGCGATGGCGGTGTAGTGACGATAGAGCCCTTCCTGGGTCGGCTTGTTGTAGTAGGGGGTCACCAGCAACACCCCGGCTACGCCCAGCTCTTTGGCCTTCTGGCTCAACTCGATGGCTTCGGCGGTCGAATTGGAACCGGTACCGGCAATCACCGGCACGCGGCCCTTGGCCTGCTCGAAGACGATCCGGATCACGTCCATATGTTCTTCATAATCCAGGGTGGAGGATTCACCGGTGGTCCCGCAGGCCACGATGGCGTCGGTGCCATTCTCGATCTGGAAATCCACCAGTTCGCGCAGTTTCTGTTCGTCCACTGCTCCGCTTTTGAATGGGGTTACGATTGCAACTATGCTTCCTTTAAACATGGTACCTACCTCCTGTATGTCAGTTTGAATTTGTCAGATAAAATGTGTATGCGTTGCCGTGTACCTGGGCTCCACAACCGTTGTTCCGCTCTGGCCGACACAACCCCAGCGGTCATCCGGTCGCACTGTGGCCAGGCCTTCATGATAATTACCGGCAGCTTCAACCTGGGGTGCGATGACCTCCCCGCCGGCATGATCGATGAAGGCCTACATCTTGTTGACCTGTACCCGAACGATTAGCACTGCAATATGCACGTGTTGTTTCATGTCAGACTCCGGGCTTCAAAAGGCGTACCCTGATCAACAGGATAAGTGCGTTAACGAATTGTTTTCTGAAAAACTCAGAAAACAATTCTAACTTACTGCCCTGCTCCGCAGAATAAGTGCGTTAACGAATTGTTTTCAAAAAATCAGAAAACAATTCTAACTTACTAAACACACCAAAAAAAGTGGATATTTATAACACAGCATAGCCGGAAAAGTCAAAAGATATAGCCTGTTTGACTTCATCTGCCGCAGGTGGCCATCAGCATGGGCACCCAGGGCCGATTGATCAGAGATGCTGGAAGATATCCGTGTGCCGCTGCAGACGGGCCAGCGCCGGCAGGTGGGACTTGTAGGCAATGAAGGGCACCCCGGCATCGCGCGCCGCGAGCATGTCCACCTCGCCATCCCCCACAAAAAGCGCCTCGCCCGGCTCCAGGCCGAAGTGATCGAGCACCCTGAGCAGCGGTTCCGGGTGCGGCTTGGGGTTGGTGACCTGCGAGGCGGTCATGACGCAGGAGAAGTAGCCGGAGAGGCCAAAGTCCTCGATGATCATCTCCATGGAGGTGGCCCGATTGGTGCAAACCGCCAGCGCCACACTCCCTTTCAAGCGCTCCAGGGTCTCGATCAGCCCGTCCTCCATCCGCATAAAGGGGGCCAGGTCCTGATAGTGGATGGTCTTGGCAAAGGCCCAGGCATCATCCCTGCGATCGTCGCCGGCAAAGAAATACTCCATGACATGGTCGAACGAATAGGTGTGCAGGACATTGCGGGCCTGCAGGTCGGTGCGGTCCAGCTGCGGACGTCCCAGGTATCCCATGACGCTGTTGTAGAAGATGTAATTGGATTCGAGGGTATCCAGCATGACCCCGTCGCAGTCGTAGATGATCAGTTTGTAGCGGCTTTCGATAGATTTCACCAGGTTCGTTACTCCGTTGTTCCGAGGTTGTTCAGGTAGTCTTCCCACTCCATGGGCAGCAGGTACTTCTTGCGCGAATTGCACTCCTTGCAGGAGGGCACGACATTGTTGCGGGAGGCCTTGCCGCCCCGCGCCAGGGGGATGACATGGTCCATGGTCAGTTCCTCCGGGGGGAACCGGCCGCCGCACCAGTGGCAACGCCCCAGCGCCAGCCGGTTCTGCCACCAGCGGCTGCGCCTGAGTTCGCGGGATTTGTCCCGTTCGCGCTTGATCTCCTGCTCACTGACATCGACGACATAATGCTCCATAACTCTCTTTCCTTATCAGTTCCTTCTCCCTCTGGGAGAAGGTGGCCGAAGGCCGGATGAGGGGGGGACTAGCTGAACTCCCTCACCCTAGCCCTCTCCCCGTGGGAGAGGGGATTTTCCCCTTTCAACTGCGCAACGTCACGACCGTGGCCCCGTCCCGGCCCTCATGCGGCTCACCCGCCCGGAATTCATCAACCAGCGGATGGCGCGCCAGAAACTCCCGCACCGCATCCCGCAACCGGCCGGTGCCGAGACCGTGGATGACCCGCACCTCGCGCTGACCGCCCAGCGAGGCGTGGTTGAGGAATGGCTCCAGCAGGTCCAGGGCTTCATCGACCCGCAGGCCGATCAGCTTCAACTCCCGTTCCTCACCCTCGGCGGCCGCGATCTGCCACCCGCCTTTGACCGGTTTTTGAGGCCGTTCCGCGCCCTGGCCGTGTGGTGAGTACAGATCCGTCACCGCAACATCCAGCTCGATGCTGCCGGCCCGGATCCGCACCTTGCCCTGTTTCGGAACGGCCTGAACCACGACCCCGTTGTGTCCCAGCGAGCGGACATGCACCCGGTCGCCCGCACTGACTTCCCGCAGGGGCAGGCCTAGGTCCGCATCAGCGGCCAGCGGCTTGAGCTGTTCGGTAAGCTCTTCTTCGCTGCGCCGCAGCTTGTCGATGATCTCGCTCCGCTTTTCGCGTTTGTATTCCTCCAGCAGCTCGTTCATGCGGCGGCGGCTGGCCGAGATCATCTCCCGGGCTTCACTCCAGGCCTTTTCCTTGACCTCCCGCCGGGCCTGCTCCATGGCAGCCGCACGGGCGTCCAGCTCACGTTGGGTAGCCAGCAGCTGTTCCTGCTGATGGTCCACCTGGCGGTGGGCCGCCTCCAGCTCCTCACGTTTGCCGCGCAGTTCGGCCAGCAGCGAGGTAAATTCGGCGCCGGCCGTACCCAGCATCGCGCGGGCAAAACCGATCACCCGCTCCGGCATGCCGAAACGCTGGGCGATCTCGATGGCGTGGGAATAGCCCGGCTCGCCGCTGATCAGGCGATAGAGCGGTGTGAAGGTCTCGGCGTCGTACTCCATGCCGGCATTGATCATCCCGCCGCTACGGTGCACGAATGCGATGATCTCCGACAGATGGGTGGTGGCGATCACCGCAGCCCCACGCTCCTGCAGATCGCGCAGCACACCGCAGGCGATGGCCGCCCCCTGCTGCGGCTCGGTACCGGCCCCCAGCTCATCCAGCAGCACCAGGGTGCGTGGTCCGGCCTGCCGGAGAATGGCGGCGATCCGGGCTACGTGGGCCGAGAAGGTGGAGAGGCTCTGTTCGATCGACTGTTCGTCACCGATATCCACCAGCAGGGTGTCCAGCAGCGGGAAGGTCGAACGGGCGCCGTTAGCCGGCAGCGGGATGCCGCACAGCGCCATCAGCGCCAGCACCCCGGCGGTCTTGAGGGCAATGGTCTTGCCGCCGGCGTTGGGGCCGGTGATGACCATCACGCGCCCACCCTCCCCCAGCTGCAGATCAAGCGGCTCCACGCGGGACAGCATCATCAACAGCAGCGGGTGACGCGCCTCCACCAGCCGCAGCTCGCCACGGTCATTCATGCTTGCTGCTTCCAGACCGTACTGTTCAGCGAAGCGGGCGTAGCCATTGAGCATATCCAGGACCAGCAGGGTTTCGAAGCAGGCCCCGATTTCGGCCGCATCCTCGCGGATCCAGGCCGAGAGCTGGCGCAGGATGCGGATCTCTTCGGCCTTTTCCTCGGCACTCAGATTCTCCAGCTCATTGACGAAGGGGATGATCTCCAGCGGCTCCATGAAGGCGGTCTCGCCCGATGAAGAGACATCGTGCACCACCCCCCTGACCATCCCCTTGGAGTCCATGCGTACCGGAATCACCCAGCGCCCGGAACGCTGGGTGATGAAATCGTCCTGGAGGAAGGTCTCGATATTGTTGTCGCGCACGATCTCTTCGATCTTCTTGCGGATGCGGGCGGCCAGGGAACGCTTGCCCCGGCGGATCTCCTTGAGCTGTGAAGAGGCACTGTCCATGATGCTGCCGTCTCCGTCGATAGAGGCCGCCAGCGGCTCCAGGATATCGGCGAAGGACCTCAGGCGGGGCTCCAAGGACAGCAGCAGCGGGATATCGTCGCGCGGCGCGAACTGGCGGGCGACATCACTGCAGATCCGCAGCACCGGGATAAAGAACAACAGCTCCTGGGGGGCCAGAAAGGCGCCGGCCGGCCTGAGGATCTCCAGCAGCGGGCGGATATCCTCGAATGACCCCAGACGCAGGCCGATGCCGAGCCCCACCAGTCTGCGGATCTCGGCCACCCGCCCCGAGATCAGGCTAATTGATGCCAGATCGCCCTGCGGCATGGTCGCCAGCAGCCGCTGACGTGTGACCGGGCTGTGGACGCGGGTGGCGATCTCAGTCAGTATCTTATCGAATTCGAGTCGTTTCAGGGTTTCAGAGGTGATCATGGTTCCTTCTTAACCGTCCTTCTGCGGCGACGGTCTTTCTGTTTGCGCATGCGCTCGATGCGCTTCATCTCCGGCGTCAATACGCCGCTCTGGGCCGCGATCCGCTCCAGCAACTCCCGCCGCGCCAGGAAACGGTTGATCGACTGGCTCCGCTCGCGCGACGCGCTGACACAGATGCCGCTGGGGATATGGCGCAGCTGGACGCAGCTGGAGGTCTTATTGACATGCTGGCCACCGTTGCCCGAAGAGCGCACGAAGCTCTCCTCCAGGTCTTGCTCCCGCACCTTGAGCTCAGCCATCTTGCGCTGCAACCAGCGGTTTTTTTCCTCACTGACGGCAAAATCAGGCATGACAGTCGTTCCCGGAACGGCTCAGCAGCTCCCAGCGCAAGAGCGCAGCCATGGTTTTACCATCGCTGATGCGGCCGTCTGCCGCCATCTGCAGCACATCAGCCAGCGGCAGACGCAGCAGCTCGATCTCTTCATCGGCTTCGGGCTGCGCCCTACCCTGCGACAGACCGGTAGCGGCAAACAGGTGGATGATTTCATCGAAGACCCCCGGAGAGGAGTACAGCGTCCCCAGCGGGATCAAGGTTGCAGCCGTGATGCCGGTCTCCTCGCACAATTCACGGCCTGCGCATTCAGACGGCAGCTCGGCCGGATTCAAGCGTCCGGCCGGGATCTCCAGCAGAACGGCGCCCACCGCCGGACGCAGCTGGCGGATCAGGGAGACGGTTCCATCCTGGTGGACCGGCAGCACGGCCGCCCCTCCGGGATGACGGATGACCTGATAGGCGTGCCGGCCGTGCTCGCCGATCTCCACCTCCATCTGCTCGATATTGATGAGCAGGCCCGAAAAGACTATTTTGTGATTGTGCGATATCATCGGCAAAATCCTTGATCGCAATGGGTGTGCAACCATTCAGCAGCTGTGTTGAATTCTCACTATAGCAATACCCGCCAGCTTTTCCAACGACTATTAGACGGCTCTTCCCGGTTGCCGTAGGCGGATTGAAGTGCTATAAATATCCGCTGTGTATCAAAACCCGGCTGCGGTCAGGCAGCTTACAAGGATGGCAAAACCGTGCGTGTCTCTCTGTTGCAACGCCTCTGGGTTACATTTTCCTGCTATGTGGTTGGTTTCTACGCCTCGACCCTCAATCGCTTCGTGACCAAGGGCGCAGAAAACATCCCTGGCAGTGGCGGAGTTCTGCTGGCCTCCAATCACATATCTGCGTATGAAACCATCTTCCTGCCCTGGGCGGTCATCAGACACCACCCACTGCAAATGCTCTGGGCGCCAGCCAAGGAGGAGCTTTTTGAAAACACCGTGCAACGCCTGCTCTACTCCTCATGGGGCGCCTTCCCGGTCAGGCGCAAGCGGGACGTCAAGGCCAACAAAACGATAAGCACCCTGTTACAGGATCAGAAAGTGATGATCTTCCCCGAAGGCACCCGCCACAAAGACGGCAAACTTGGGCCTGGTAACCGGGGGGTTGGTAAAATCATCTACGATACACGACCAACGGTGATACCGACCGCCCTGATAGGCTTCAACACGTGGAAATTTCCCGGATTCGGACAATCGGCTACGGCGGTATTCGGCAGGCCGCTGGATTTCGGTGATCTCTATGCGCTGGAAGACAACAAAGAAACCCACCATTTAATCGTAGATCGAGTCATGCAGGCTATTGCCGACCTGCTGAAGCACGAGGGAGCCTATGTCGATTAAAGCAGAAAACACGCTCGTTGAAATCTTCTGCGATGGCGCCTGTAGCGGGAACCCAGGCCCTGGCGGCTATGGGGCCATATTGCGCTATGGCGGCAATGAAAAAGAAATCAGCGGAGGAGCCCCTGATACGACCAACAACCGCATGGAAATGACCGCCGTCATCGAGGCGCTGCGACAATTGACACGCCCCTGTCGGGTCTGCATTACGACCGATTCGCAATATGTGGTAAAAGGGATGACCGAATGGGTACAGGGTTGGCAGCGCAGGGGGTGGAAGAACAGTAAGAAGGAAGCGGTACTTAACCGGGACCTGTGGGAATCACTGCTGGAACAGTCGCAGCGCCACACCATCGACTGGAAATGGGTCCGCGGTCATGCCGGCCATCCGGAAAACGAGCGATGCGACCAACTGGCACGTGAAGCGCTTCCCAAAAGATGAGGATCGTGTAAATGGGCGCTGTTTTGTTCAGTGATGGACCGGCACGGCATCAACCAGGTTAAAGCCAAACTTGGGATGCAAGAAGGCATGTGTTTTAGGAAACATCGAGAAAAGCCAACCTTTGAATATCACAACGCCGTTTTCGGTTATCCGCACCTTCACCCCAGGATTTTTCAAATCATTCGACGATGAAGTGATGATCGAACCTTCTATTATGAAAGCCGGTAGAAACGTCTCAACCTTAATAACCACGTTTGAAGAGGGTATGGCCAGCTGGCCACCGATAGGAATGGTATACAGCTTCTGAGAAACACTCGATTTATCTACCACGGCAATCCTGACCGATTTCCATCGGTCGGTAACACCGGGTGGGACTATGATCGTGGTTTCGTTATTGTTGATATGAGAGTGTGAGATTTCTGCTTTAGGGGGGGGGTACGGTTCCTGCTGGCATCCCATGAGCAGGAGCACAGCAAGCAGGGGGACCAGCAATACATTTTGTGGGGAGATCATTTTCTTCAATAACATATCCGCTGTGGATTAAGTGGCGGAGAGAGAGGGATTCGAACCCTCGATACCGGTTTCCCAGTATACTCGCTTAGCAGGCGAGCGCCTTCGACCTACTCGGCCATCTCTCCGGATCTTAACCTACCCTCAAAATAAGCAGGGTTCTCTACTTAGCACGCATACCATAATAAATCAAACCAAAAAAATCACCGGAACAACTTCAACATCATTCGTCCTGGGCTTTTCCCCAACGATCATTCAGCTTCTGACGATGAAGAGCGTTTTCACATTCGACCTCGTTCAGAATCAGTTCGGCCTCTTCAGGAGTAAGACCAATGCTCGGACGAACCCCCATCCAATGAGAATGCAATTCTGTAGGGGTATCGAGTGGATAGGGAACCGGGGGCCCAGGCTTGAATTTGTCGTTGAGAAATATGGCAGCTTCGTATTGACCATTATGCAGGACAAGAAAAACCTCGGCAAAGAAGCCGCTCTGCAACCTCTTTACGACGACGGATTTCATAACCTTCATCCCTTGAGGGACGTCAATGAGGTCAGCCACACATACTTCCTTTCAATTCGCTACACTCCCGGCAACCAGTGACAAGGAAGCATTACGAGAATTTATTTCCCTTTTTTCAGATCGATGAGAATCAGCTTGGCTATTGCCTTGAGTGTTTCAAACACCCCTTCGCCGGTTGTGGCACAGGCCTCGTACTCGACAACATTTGTTGGGTTCAGGTCGCGCCGCATCTCTTCAATCGGCATGGCGCTGGGCAGATCCCGTTTATTATACTGAACCACGTATGGCAGCTTATCCAGATCGTAGCCCTGCTCCTTGAGATTGAATCTCAGGTTATCGAGGGATTCGATATTGGCGTCTATCCGTTCCTCCTGGGAATCGGCCACAAAAACGACACCATCAACCCCTTTCAGAATAAGTTTACGGGATGCGTCATAAAAGACCTGGCCAGGGACCGTATAGAGATGGAAGCGGGTCTTGAACCCTCTGATCTCGCCCAACGCAAGCGGAAGGAAATCAAAGAACAGTGTGCGCTCCGTCTCGGTCGCGAGACTGATCATCTTGCCTTTGGCATCCGGAGCGGTTTTCTGGTAGACATACTGGAGATTGGTGGTCTTACCGCACAGTCCCGGACCATAATACACAATCTTGCAGTTTATTTCGCGAGAGGCGTAGTTGATAAATGACATCGTTGGCTTACCCCGTGGTCACTAGCTGAAGAGATTATCAATATCGTCGTCAGTAATCTCGGCAAAGGGGAAGTCAGATGTACCCCGTTTTTCCTTATCCTCGGCCTTTTTAAGCAATTTATCAAAAATGGATGAGAGCTCATCTGACGATTTTTTCACCCTCAGGCGGACAAGACCGAGAGAAGATCGACTATCGAACAGGACAACCAAGATAACCCTGCCACCGACGATGGAAATGTGCAGGTTATCCTTTTCACCTTCATGAAAAAGAATCGAGAATTCTTTTTCTCCGATGAGCTTGGCTAACCCGCCGGTAGCGGCAATATTGCCAGCTGTCAGCGATGCAAGCGATGTTGTGTCAAAGCGCTCGGTATCGCCTACGCCTGAGATTAGCTGCCCGTTTTTGTCAACCAGGAAGATGACCTTTGCATTGGCTTCTTGAAGAAGCCGCTCGATCACTATGTTTATTTCCTGGAATTCTTCTTCGTACATGACCATCTGCGGATTGGACATGTTACTCTCCTAGCCCTGACGAATTAAAAACAGCCGACAAATTAAGGGGAATCACTGCATCGGCTTTATATATCAGAATCGATCTATCGTTTCAAGCTTATTAAATTACCGATAACGACAGGTATCTCGATATTTCGGAAATATTCTTGAGTTTATCCAGCCTTTCGGGTAGGCTTTCACAAAGGTATCGCACTGAATCTATCATCCGGCAACCTTATCGATTGGAGCCATATGCAAACTGAATTCATTCCCAAATGGATTGCTTGGGAAACCACTCAAAAATGCAATCTGCGCTGCGTACATTGCCGATGCTCCTCAGAAATGAATTCATCAGAGGGCGATTTTACGACTGAAGAAGGGAAACAGCTCCTTAAAGAGATTTCCGACTTTTCAAAACCGGTCGTCGTTCTTTCAGGCGGCGAACCACTCCTGCGACAGGATATCTTCGAGTTGGCCGGCTACGGCACATCACTGGGCCTGCGTATGTGCATGGCCACAAACGGGGCCCTGGTCACGGATGAGATCTGCAAAAAGATGAAGCAGGCCGACATCAAGATGGTGTCGCTCTCTCTGGATGGATCAACGGCAGAGGTGCACGACAACTTCCGGCAATGTCCCGGTTCATTTGACGGCGTTGTAAGAGCCGCAGAACTTTTCAGACAAAACGGCCAGAAATTCCTGATTAACTCTTCATTTACAAAACGAAACCAGCATGACATCGCCAACACCTTCAAAACGGCAAAAGGGCTCGGTGCAACCGCCTGGTACATGTTCATGATTGTCCCCACCGGCCGTGGCGAAGACATCATGAGCGAACTGATTTCCAAAGAAGATTATGAGGACATCCTCGAATGGCACTACCAGCAGGAAAAACTGGAAGATGACATCCTGATGCGCCCCACCTGCGCCCCCCATTATTACCGGATTGTTCCGCAAAAGGCCAAAGCCGAAGGGGTCAAATTCGAACGCCGCTCACTGACATTCTCCACCGGGGGCGGCAAGGGGTGCATAGCTGCGCAAACCATCTGCCTGATCGACTGCTTTGGCAATGTCAAGCCCTGCTCCTATTTCCACCGCACGGCCGGCAACGTCAAACAGACACCTTTCCGCGAAATCTGGGAGAATTCGGAAATATTCCGTAATCTGCGGGATTTCAAGTCCTATAAAGGGAAATGCGGTCAATGCGAATACATCAACGTCTGCGGCGGATGCAGGGCCAGGGCGGATGCAGTACACGGCGACTACATGGAAGAAGAACCCTTTTGCAACTATGTCCCGATTCGCATCCAGCAAAAACCTGAATGAGGTGCAACTTTACCCTTGACAGAGTGACGATTTCCAAGGTATAAGAAAAATCCTTTTGCCCAGGTAGCTCAGTCGGTAGAGCAGAGGATTGAAAATCCTCGTGTCGGCGGTTCGATTCCGTCCCTGGGCACCACTTAAACACCTTGATATTGTTTGGTATTTTAAAAGAAGACTCCCAAAACATTTTGGGGGTCTTTTTTAGTTGCTGTAACTTTTGCTACGGCACAAGTGGTAACGTTGCCATCACACAATGGTGTCTGCGGGAGAAATCCGGTCAGTTTTATTTGCGAATGGGTTCAGGAATACGTTGATCAAGGAGAGCGGATGTCAAAAGTAACTGAAAAATCACTGCGGGCCAGATGCACGGAACTCAACATGGGTCCGCTCAAGAATACTACATTCGGGATCCGCATACAGCGTACGGGAAAAGGTTATACCGTGGATCTGCAGTACCGGGATGCCACTCCTCCGCAGATACTGGTCGAGGGGGTTACTGCGGCGGAAGCCAGCGCTACGGTCGAAGGCGCGGCGTTCGGAGCGGCTGCGGTCAAGGCAGCCGGTACGGATAAACCGGCATTTGTAACTCGTGAGACGTTTATCCGCCAGTCCGGCGAAAGATGCCCGAAATGCGCAACCAGGGATATCAGCGCAGCACACCTGTCGGTCGCCAAAGGATCGATTACCCAGCAACACGCTTGCCAGCGCTGCGGATTATCCTGGAAAAGCATCTACCGGCTTGATGACTACGAAGTTGCGGTAACCGGCGTAATGGAGGCATCTCATCAATAGTGTTTACGAAACGAATACGTGCCGATGTTATTCACGCTCCACACATGAGCACAACCGTCATATCTCACACCTGTTTTTTCCTATTCCGTGAGCCCATAGCCGAAACTCGATACTGTACCGGCCGTCATTGCACATCCCGGGCAATGAATCGCAATTATTCCGGCTGCAACGGTTCTCAGAATTTTGGCGGTTCCCAGCCATTGGCCTCTTCGCGGGTCATTCCACGGGAAGAGGCCTGCCGGACTCTATTTCGCGCTTCTCATGATAGATGAATCGAACCATGTAGTATTCGAAGGGATAACCACTCTCATAGTAGCGGAAACTCTGCCGATGCCGTGCATCGATGCCTTCCAGTGTCATTATCCCGGTGTTGATGGCAAAACTGTTGCCGGTGTTTCCGAATGGATCGATCGCTGTATAGATGGCGTAATTGATGCCCGAGTCAACAGCCAGCCCACTGGTGTCGCGCAGCGACGAAGGCCCAAAGAACGGCAGTATCAGGTAGGGGCCGGAACCTGCCCCCCAGTAGCCAAGCGTTTTACCGAAATCCTGATCGTGCCGTGCCAGACCGAAACTGGTGGCCGGATCGAACAGGCCTCCAAGACCTACGGTACTGTTCGTCACAAAGCGGCCCAGCGTTGTCGCGGACTCCTTTCCCTTGAGCTGGAACATGCTGTTGGTCAGATTGCGGACCTCCCCGAGATTGCTGTAGAATCCGGAAACACGCGCCTGCAGAAAGGTGGGAGTGACGAATTCGTAGCTCTTCACTACGGGAAGAAGAAGGTATTTATCCAGATAGAAATTGAAGCGGTACATGCTCCGGTTGAAGCCTTCCCAGGGATCGGCTACAACTGCAAAATCCTGGTCCCTGAACTCGCTGATGGAGTGCCTCGCCGGCACCTCCGCCTCTGCCGGGGAAGTAACCATAGTAGCAGCACACCCGCAAAGAGACAGCGCCAGCATCATGGCCAGGATTGTTAAACGGGCATTACATCTGCTGAAACTCATTGCGGCACCCTCCTTATAATTTAAAGAAATTCACCATGTAGGCCAGGTTGTCCTTGTACTCCAGGTTACCCAGATGGCCGCCGCGCGGGTAAATCTTGGCCCGCTCGCCGAAAAGCTGCTTCAGGTATTCAAGATCATCCTTGCTGAGAATGAAGTCATTTTCGTTGGTCATCATGCCGAATTTGGTCGACGACCTCAGGTATCCTTCGATGCTCCTGAGGCTCTCCGATTCGATCAGCTCCTGCTTGGTGAGCCCGGGATGCTGCTTCAGGAAGTAGGGATAGAAATATTCGTTGTAATAGTCATAGAAACTCAGGTGGGTGGAGACCAGGAAATAGTCAAAAAGCGAATCGGTAGGACTCAGTACCCGGTTCTTCGGAACGACATAGCCGCTGTTGGTCATCACATCTGAGGCGAAGATCATGCCGGCCAGACCGAGGCGATAGGAAACCCCGATCAATCCGGCGGTTTCCTGACGGGTGAACAGTTTCTCCAGATAGACCGAGTACAAAAAATCCTCGTTGATGGAGACAAAATTGCCATAGCGGTAGAACTGGCTGAACTTGGACAACATCCTGTTGAAAAAGATGCCTTGTTTCTTGGCGCCTCCGGGGATCTGCGTCAACAGACCCTCGATTCTGTTGGCCGAACCGTAGAGGCTGACCGGGGGGTTGATCATGAGTACCTTGCGGAAGTTGAAGACCCGGCGATCTTCGTCCAGCTTGGCCACGAAGGCAGCTTGGCTGGCTCCCAGACTGTAGCCGCCCAGTTCGAATTCAGAGACCTCGATATCACCTTTAACCTTATTCCAGGCGGTCTCCATGGCCCGGTACAGATCATTCGCATCCTCGGTCAGATCGCCGGGGATACTGCTTTTGGAAGCGGAGATGATAAAATTGGCATGGGTCGGCGACGGCAGGGTAATCACATGGAAGCCGGCCTGGTACAGGGCTTTCATCATGGTGATGAGCCGGTCGGCCTGGTCGCTGGCGCCTGCGCCGCCTATCAGAAAAACCAGCGGCGCCTTGTGCGTCTGGTAGGCGAAGGTGCAGTGCAGCCCCTCGTCATAAAAGAATACCGGCGGTTTTTCCCGGTCCGGGAAGACGTCAAGCACCAGCTGCCGGGTACGCACATGTGCGGGCAACGTGGGCATGAGGGCGGCCGGGGTCCCCATGATGGTGGCTTCATAGGTTCCGGGAATCGGGTAGCCGTAACCGCCATCCGCCGCAAAACTTGGCATGGGCAACAGAACGAGACAGGCTATCAGCACTATTTTAACCGTAATCATGACGATTCCCCTTCTAAACAACGCTATCAACAGATCTCCATCCCTTCCCATTCATCCGGCCTGCCCGCAACCAGGTCACGGGCAGGGATGTCGAATGCCCCCTTACCCGGCAACCACCTGCTGAACCGACGGTCAGTGCGGCACTTCGATCGTACGGTTATCGTCAGGCGACCCATTCTGATCACCCTCGGGCTGAACAGACTTCGGGGTCTGGAAAGGCAGGCGGCCCCGCTCGTCGCTTATTTTGGGAGCTTCCTCAATTACCTGCCAGTGTTTTCCGAGCGGCACGGCCAGAGGTTTAGGCTGTGCCGCCACCGGGGCCGAGGCCGGTTGCTTGGCGTAGAACAGGCTGCAGGAGCAGAGCAGAAAAAAACCGCCGGTGAGGATCAACAGGTGCGCACATTTCATGACAGGACTCCTCTAATTCATTAGTAGGTTTTACGTACCCGAGCTGCAGCAATCATCCCTCCGCCACGGCCACATCCTGGACCACAAATCTACCGCAGGCGAAACACAACACGCCGGCCAGCAGCATGACAAAGGGGGTGACCAGCAGTGCGCTGCGCAGGTCCCACCGGTCGGACAGCCAGCCGAGCAGTGAGGGAGAAACGGCGTCACCCAGGGCGTGGATGAAAAAGATGTTGACCGCAAAGGCCATCGCGCGGACCGCCGGATTGGTGACGTTGATGATGACGGTGTTGAGCGGCCCGGTGTTGAGAAACAGAAAAAACTCGGCCATAAAAATCGCCGTCATGCAGCCGGTCAGGCCGGGAGCCAGGATGGCCCAGGCGGCAAAGGGCGCGCCGATCAGGAAACCCCAGCCGGAGACCAGCAGATAGCCCTTGCCGCTCCTTTTTTGCCAGCGGTCACCAAGCCAGCCACCGGCCATGGTGCCGAGAATACCGGCTATCACGGTGGTCGCACCGAACAGCGTATTCCCTTTGGCCACATCGAGAGAATGGACGCGGAACAGGAACGAGGGAATCCACTGGGCCAAGCCGCCGATGGCGAAGGTCATGGCCGCCATGGCGAGGGTATTACACACAAACGAGCGGTTTTTGAACAGGGCGGCGTAACCCGTGAGTGCTCCATGCCCCGCGCCCCCCGGATGAGGGACGTCGCCGCCGCGAGGTGGCGTTCGCAACAGTGCGATGGGAATCGCCAACAGCAGCCCCGGCACCCCCACCAGCAGGAAAGCGGCATGCCAGCCGTATCTCTGTCCCAGCACACCTCCCAGCAGATAGCCCAGCGCACTGCCAACCGGAATGGCGACATAGAACCAGGACAGGATCTGTCCACGGCGCTCCTTGGGAAAGAAATCGGCGATAAGCCCGGGCGATACCGTGCCGAAACTGGCCTCACCGACCCCGACCGTGGCACGCGCAGCCAGCAGCGTCCGGTACCCGGTGGAATAACCGGCCAGGGCCGTGGCCAGACTCCAGACGACCAAACCTCCGGAAGCCAGCCTGGTCCGGCTCCAGTGATCGCCAAGCCAGCCGAAGAGCGGCGCAAAGAGCAGGTAACTGAGCATGAAAGCGCTGCCCAAAAACCCCAGTGCCGTATCACTGAGTTTCAGGTCGATCTTGATCAGCGGGAATACCGCGAAGAGCACCTGCCGGTCGATGTAGTTAAGCAGGTTCACCGCCAACAGGAGTCCCAGTGCGTAGCGGCGGTAAGAAAATGGCAGTGGCCCGGCATCCATACGGTGTTTCCTCCACGATTCAGCAACGATTATAATGTCCCCGACCCCTACGGGTGGAGGCGGCCATAAAAAGAGCTGACCGCATCAGAGCCTTTCCACTGCCTGACGGGTCTTCGCCACGATCTCGGCCGGCTCCTCGAAACGAAACCGTAGCGGCTTGCCAAAGGTCACCGTCACGTCGCCTTGTTTGGGAAAGCTCACATCATGCGGCAGGACCTGATCGGTACCACTGATCTTTATCGGCACAACCGGCAGCCCCAGCTCCTTGACCATGATCCCCAGCCCCAGCTGGAAAGGTTGCATGCTGCCATTCCGGGCGTGCCCCCCCTCAGGGAAGATCAGGATGTTGACACCGGCATCGGCCAGCTTTCCCATAAATGCCAGCGAACCGCTGAACCCACGTGATTGTGGCAGGGGAAAGAGGTTGAACAGGACACTGGCGTACTCGTAGGACAAACGCCGCCAGAGGCGGCTGAATCCGGTGTGCTGGCCGAAGAAGAACTCTTCCCAGGCGGCCGTAGCGCAGTTGTAACGGATATCGGCCGGGAGTGCGAACATGACGGCCGGCTGGTCCAGGTAACTGAGATGATTGGCCACGTAAATCACCGGCCCAGCAAGCTGTTTCAGCCCATCCACGCCCTGCACCTTGAGCGTGACGAAACGCCGAAACAAGGGACCGTGAAACAGAGCGTCCCAGACCATGCGCAGGCCTCTGGCGAGGGGTGCATTGGTCCAGAAGCGGAAATGGTCATGCCTGCTCGGCTTTTCACGTTTTGCGATGATCTGGCGCAGGTCCGAGACCCGTGTCTGCGGCCCCAACCGGGAATCCTCGATATCCAGGCGATATTCCTGTTCCAGGAAACTGACCAGCTCGACCCTGCCGATGGAAGTAAGACCCAGATCGGTCGCCAGCAGCGATTCTTCACGGATTTCAGAGACGCTGGTTCCGGTGACCGTGGAGATCAGGTTGAGCAGGCGATCCTGACTGGAGGCTGCAGCACCTTCCTGCGGCCCCTTCTCGACCTCCTCCTTGACCGTGAACTTTTTGATCTTGAGTGTCGTGGTCTTGGGAAATTCCGGTTCCTTCCACAGGGTGTAGCCCGTGATCCGGTGCATCGCATCCAGCTGGCTGTTTGCCTGGACGAGGATCGCTTCGGGGGTTGCACCGCTGTTGTCCAGAATCAGCACGGCGTGCACCTCTTCCCCCGCGCCCTTATCGATGCCGATCACGCACGCCTCCTTCACCCCGGCGATTTTGTTCAGCACCGCTTCCAGTTCGTCGGGATAGACGTTGACCCCCGAACCGGTGACGATCAGTTCCTTTTCTCTGCCCTTGATGACCAGCCAGCCGTCCGGTCCGATCTCACCCAGGTCACCGGTCCGGAACCAGCCGTCAGCCGTGAAGGCATCACGACTGGCCTGTTCGTTCTCGTAGTAGCCGGGAAAGACATTGTCACCGCGCGCCAGGACTTCCTTTTCCGCGATCCGCAACTCGACCCCGGGCAGAGGCGGGCCAACCGAACCAGCCACCTGGCGCTCCATGGTATTGACGCAGAGCACGGGCGCTGTTTCGGTGAGTCCATACCCTTCCAGAACCGTGAATCCCATGCTGCTCCAAAACGTGAAAACATCCGGATCCAGGGGCGCGCCGCCTGACACGAAAACGGTAAAGTTGCGGCCGAATTTATGCTGTACCGGCAAGAAGACAAACCGTCGCAGAGCGCGCGGGAACCCTGCTGCCAGACGCATCAGGCCCCGGAACGGACCAGAGAGGTGCTTTTCCTGCAACTCGCGCTCGATGGTTGTTTTCAGCAGCAGCATGAGACGAGGAACGGACATGATGACGTAGATATTCTCCTCGCGCAACGCTGCCATAATCGCGGAGGGCTTGAGGGTGCGCAGATAGACGACTGCGGCGCCCCGGTAGAGCGGGGTAAAAAAGCCGCCCATCTGCTCGAACATGTGGGATAGCGGCAACAGGGAGAGGAAATTGAAATCAGTGGTGATAATCGGCACCTGCCGATTTATCTGGGTCATGTTGGCAATCAGGTTTTTATGGGTCAGGATGACCCCTTTGGGATTGCCGGTAGTACCGGAGGTGTAGATGAGTTGCGCCGTGTCATCCGGTTTGACTGATGCAATCGCCCCAATCGGCTGAACGTCTTCCAGCAGGTACTGCAGCTCTTCCAGCAGCATCGACGCGCCGGCGGCCATCCGCTCAGGTTTGAAGCGGCTCTGCAGCACACACGTGGCTGCCGTGAGGCTGCGGATGGATTCCGCCCGCGCCAGGTCGGACATGAAGTCCACCGGGACGGCGACAGCACCACGGATAATGATGCCCCAATAGGCTACCGCCCACCAGGAGGAGTTGGGCCCCCAGAGCAGCACCCTGTCCCCGGCGCCCACACCCTTGTGCGCCAGAAGGCTGGACATCTTCAATGCAAGATCGTGGAGTTCCCGGTAGGAAACCACCTGCCGGCGTATGCCGGTGCGGTTCACAAAGACGGTGGTATCTCCCAGCGCATCAAATGTGTGAAAAAGGTCGATCAATGTCTGCATGGCTGCTCTTTCGGTCGTTCTTAGTCCAACGGGAATCTGTCATGCCAACAATCCGTACGCGCTAGCGCCTGACATCCCAAAAAAACTCGTCATACCTGCCTGAGCAGACATGACGAGTTCCAGATTAGATGGTTGCGTCCGGGGTTATCTGTTGCGCCCCTGGCCACGGTCCTCATCGTTCTTCTGGCCTTGCTCTTGGCCGCGGCCTCTCTGCGCCGCACCTCTGTCCTGCTGGCGTGGCGCCTGTTGTTGTGGCCGCGCTGCACCGGGTTGCGGCCGTGGCGACTGCTGCGGGGCCGGTTGCTGCCGCCCCTGTTCTTGCACCGCCGGCCGGCGCTGCTGGGGAACGGGCTGGGCCGGGACATGCTGCTGCATCCGTTCTCCACCACGTTGCTGCGGCGGGGAATACGGACCCTGCTGGCGAGGCTCAGGACGCTGCATATCAGGCCGTCTCTGCCCTCTGTTGGCCGGCTCCTGCTGTCTGCCCCGTTGGGCGGGTGCCGGGGTGGCATGCACCGCCTGCTGTTTGAAATGCTGACGGACGACCTTGTCGCGCGGCTGGTAATGGTATTGCTGGTTACGTAGCGCACGCTGCTGCTCTAGCCGGGGATAGCGGTCACCGGCATACCGGCGCTGATAAACCGGTAGCGGTGCGGGCGCCGGAGCGGCTCTACGGTTCCAGCGGTCCCAACCTCGACGTTGCTGCTCCCAGCCACGACCCCAGTGCTGGCCCCAGCGGGGCGGCGCATTGGACTGCCACCCGCGGAAGTACACCGGCGGCTGACGATAATAGCGAACGGGAATCCGCAGGATATACAGCGGCACAACCTCCGGCCCCACAATGCCCCAGGGCCCGTTGTACCAGGAACTGGCATACCAGTTATCGTCCTGGTAGACCCAGTACATGCCGTCATAAAAGAAATAGTTGGCATCCATCCGGGGAGCGTAGTAGACCGGATAGCCCGGCACCCGGACGAGATCCGGAAAGATCGGCAGGTTGATGCCGATGCTCACGTTGGGCAGACCGATACCGATACTCAGCTCTGCTGCGGCGGAATGTACCAGGCACAACAGAAGACCAGCGACCATCAAACCGTATCGAATTTTTTTCATTTTTTTCTCCTTCCATGGAATTTAAAACTCTGCATGACACGCGCACTGCCCTGTTCCACGCGTGGATCACGGAGCAAAACCACTCAGTTCGTTCTGTCAGGATCTAGTCACGTCCATGCCCGTGCCCGCGACCCCTGTCTTCATGGTGTTTCTTATACTTTTTGTGGTGCTTGGCGGGTCGTTCTCTTTCTATATACACCCGGCGATCTCTTTCGACATAGTAGGGACGCCCGGCATCCATCTGAATGTAGACCCCCGGCGGTGGCGGCAGAAATCCACTGATGCGGACATTTACCTGGGGCGGGGGAGGAAAGCCGGGCGGCACGGGAAACCCGGCCTGGGCTTGATTCAGGCCAAAGCTGCTGACAGCCGCTGTCAATATCAGCAAGCTCAGTATAGATCTTTTTCGCATTACGTCTCCTTTTCTCAACTGATGTATTTTCCAATACATTGTCCGCTGGGACGATGTCACAGCGCGGGGTTGCCTGTGCCCGCAACCATGTACACCGCACCGCGCCTGAATGTCCATGCAGGCAAAAATACAACCTAACTACTCCTTATAACATACTTTTCGCTTAAACGACCTCATTCTCTTCGGCTTTGTAACGCTAGCCGCCTCGAGAATACACCGTCTGCGTCAGCAGCCGAGATTGTCATGCGTGCCTATAAAAGGGCCAGGCGGCGAACCGCCCGGCAATCACAAGAAGGAGGTACTCGGAAGCACCTGGAGGAAGTAACTACAACTATCATGCCGAGAGTTTTTTACGCACACATGAGCATAACACACTGATTACATTGAATATAAAAGAGTGTACGACAATAAATCGAATAAAGCCATCATCCTTAACCGTCGTATGTGGCAAAGCCATCACATATTGCGGGCAACAACGAAGGGTGCTGACCATTGCAACGCAACAACAACGCAACAACGCCCTTCCGGAATCTTGCGGAAGGGCGTTGTTGCTCAAATGCCTGCAGCTTGCTGCCGGGTCATACTACTCGCAGGTAAAGTTTGCCACGATCCGGCGGTTTTTAGCCCGGCCGGCCTTGGTCTTGTTGCTGGCGACCGGTTTGGTTTCGCCGTACCCTCTGGTGCCGATACGGCCGGGATTGATCCCGAAGGTCTTGCTGATGTATCTCTCGACGCTCTCAGCACGGCGCTGGGAGAGTTTCAGATTATGTGCGTTACTGGCGGTACTGTCGGTGTAGCCGGAGATCTCTCCCTTGGCGTTGGGGAAATACGACAGGAAATCGCCAACGGTCTTCAGCTCGTCATGGTATTCGGGCTTGATGTCTGACTTGTCGGAGGCGAAATTGATCGCCAGCACGGCCGGTTTGCTGCAAAATCGCTTGGCAGCGGCGGCTTTCACTTGGGCGGGCACGGCCACTACGGCCGGGCAGCCATCCGCGTTAACCCGTACGCCGATGGGGGTGCCGGGACATTTATCGCGATAGTCCGGGACGCCGTCCTTGTCGGAATCAAGCTGGCAGCCATACCTGTCAACCGTTACGCCGGCGGGTGTGCCGGGACATTTATCGAGGTAATCGGGTACGCCGTCACCGTCGGAATCAAGCGGACAACCATCCTTGCCAACGCTGACGCCGGCCGGTGTAGCGGGGCATTTGTCGAGGTAATCGGCTACGCCGTCCCTGTCGGAGTCGAGCGGACAGCCATCGGTGTCAACGGCTACGCCGGCCGGGGTGTTGGGGCATTTATCGAGGTGATCGGTAACGCCGTCCTGATCGGAATCGAGCGGGCAGCCATCCTTGTTAACGGTAACGCCGGCCGGTGTATCGGGACATTTGTCGAGATAGTTGGGTACGCCGTCCTTGTCGGAGTCGAGCGGGCAGCCATCGGTGTCAACGGCTACGCCGGCCGGGGTGTTGGGGCATTTATCGGACGGATCGAGCACACCATCGTTATCGCTGTCCAGCGGGGCGGAGGTTTTTGTCTCCCCGCCGAACGCCAGGACGACTCCCAGGGAGGTTTCGATATTGTGGATGTGCTCGTCGAAAATCATGTTATCCCTGACATCGCCTCTGAGCGCCACATGCTCGGCTACCCAGTATTTCGCGCCTACGCCGAGATCGGCAACCGACATATTCTTGTTGTTGATCTGGGGAGCATAGTGGTTGATCCCGTAACCGGCAACGATATAGGGGTTAAAAACACCCTCGGGCATAAAGTGGTAGATCAGCCCGAGATTGAACTGGGTAATACTGACCCTGTTCATGGGAGATGCGAACTGGCCCTGCCGGTAAGGCTTTGGAGATTTGTCATCAACGTAGCTGCGCATAAAGTCCCAGGTACCTTCGATGCCCACATGTTCGGTGAAGTTGTAACCAATCCGACCGCCAACCAAGGGCTGGTCCTGCAGATTCTGTTGTTTCTGGAAGAAATTGTACCCCGCAAAGGGGGTCAGCTCGACGCTGCCGGCCTTTACCTCGGCGCGGGCAGCCAGGGGCAGCATAAATACAGAGGCCAACAACACCGGCGCCATCTTTTTCACGACGGAACCCATTGAATATTTATTTTTCATCTACTTCCTCCTTTTTATTAGTCGAACAATCCATTTATATTTCATTTGCTGAACTTTCTCATTTGTCACAGCCGGAAGGAATAAGAGGACATCCTGGATCACACGATAAAGTCTGTCCCCTTTCCTGCCAGCATTCACACACAATGCCACGTCTATTTCTATGGCACGGTAATGGTAGTAACGGATGGTCCGGCGGCTCCGGTTAACGTAATTGCGCCGGCACCGCCAGCACCACCTAACACCCTGCCAAGAACCGTTGAGCCGTCTTTGAGCGTCACGGTTCGATTAGCCAATATGTTTCCATTCCAGGTTGTCCCTGATCCGATGGTCGCATCCCGGCCGATCACGAACCAGACATTTTTGGCCTGTGCCTGGTTGAGCAGGACAATCCGGCTCTTAAGCAGGAGCGTACCCGAGTCAACAAAATCACCACCGAGCGTAGTCTTGAAGATAAAGACCGCATTCGGATCGTTCTGGGCATCCAGAGTGGCGGTCGCACCGGCCGCCAGCGTAAGGTTCGCATTTTCATAGATACCCGGGACAAAGGTTTTCCCGCCGATTTCGCCAGCGGCTATTGCAGGCTGGGTATTCACCTTGGCCATACCTTCGTTCCATGCGGCAGTCAGGTCTGTCGTAACAGCTGCTGCCGTTACGCCATTGTCGAAGGGATCGCCAGCGTAGAATATTGAACCGTTGACGGACATCCCTGTCGGGCTTGAATAGATTTTGGATAAACAGCTCTGGGATGCACCGGCGTTACCGGTGGCATCCGAACACGTTGCAAGTGGTGACAACGCTATATCCCCGTTAACCACGGTAACACCAGTTGAGGTCAGTCCGGCACGCGAGGCGATCCCGAAAGAAGCGGCTTTGCCAAGATTTATGGCAAGGGCGCTCGCGGGCGGGACAACAGCAGCAGCGGTTCTGAATGTCCATGGGTTCTTCGGCAGCCCGGCCGCTGCCGGCACTGCCAGTGCAGCACCTGACAGGTCTTTAGCCCCGGCAGTCACCGTCACCGTATACTGTGTATCGGGTGTAAGACTGGCTGTTGGGGAGAACGTCGCCCTGTTGGCTATTGCATCATAGGCAATTGTCCCGCCTATTAAGGCTGTATCAGGGAGCGCCTGCACCGTAAAGGTTGTCAGGTTGATCGTTGCTTGGTCCATATCCTTGCTGAATTCTGCGTAGATCGATTTCGTGGTGATCAAGACGCCAGTAGACGCATCAGCGGGGAAAATGTTTGTCACCGTAGGTGGGCTATTGTTTACGGTCAGACCGGTTGTAAAGGTCCACACATGGTTCTGTGCCAGTGCTTTGCCAGCCGGGTTCTTGGCACCGGTAGTAATCGTGGCGGTATACACAGTGTCTGCGGCAAGATTGGCTGCAGGCTTAAAGGTCACCGTATTGATTGCCGGGTTAAAGGAGAATGCACCTCCAACTGCTGTCCCCAACGGGGGACCGCTTGCCTGTACAGTAAAGGTTGCTGCGCTGATCGTTGCGGGATCCATCGTTTCACTAAACGTAGCGCGAATCGGCGCGTCGATAAAGACACCCACAGCTCCATTAAGCGGTGATACGACTGTCACAGCTGGGGCTGCGACGGCGGGGGTTGCTGCGCCGGGTTGAGTCCATGATCCTCCGCCACCTCCGCCACATGCTGACAACAAGCTGACAAAAACCCCCATAATGACCATAAGAAAAATGTACATTTTATGCGCCTCAAATCTCTTCATACTGCCTCCTTGTGTAATTGGTAACATGCGATTGTTTCCTGTGTGCCCTCGACTGCGTGCCCTCTTCTTGCACCTCATTAAAATTTCGATTATTGCCATCGTTCAGCTGGCTCCCCCTTCCCTGTAATCATACGAACGCCAGCGAGGGATACGATGACCAGGATCTCAATCAGTAAGAGCAAGTGGCCTGCCAATAACCGGCAGTTGCAAATAAAGTGATTTAGCCATGCAATAACAGTGGATTAGGGCAACGGGCGAAGATGATGAAGCGAACAGCACGCATCATGCGGCCTCAGCATTTGATAGAACCTCAATATACTGAGGGACACTATAGGGTGGGCTTGTGAGAAAGACCGGCAAAGGGGCACCTATCAATGAACAGGTCGATGCCTGCAACGCAACAACGCCCTTCCGGAATCTTGCGGAAGGGCGTTGTTGCTCAAATGCCTGCAGCTTGCTGCCGGGTCATACTACTCGCAGGTAAAGTTTGCCACGATCCGGCGGTTTTTAGCCCGGCCGG
>JAJXYO010000044.1:0-57707 GCA_021780495.1 Deltaproteobacteria bacterium | reverse complement strand
CAACGCAACAACGCCCTTCCGGAATCTTGCGGAAGGGCGTTGTTGCTCAAATGCCTGCAGCTTGCTGCCGGGTCATACTACTCGCAGGTAAAGTTTGCCACGATCCGGCGGTTTTTAGCCCGGCCGGCCTTGGTCTTGTTGCTGGCGACCGGTTTGGTTTCGCCGTACCCTCTGGTGCCGATACGGCCGGGATTGATCCCGAAGGTCTTGCTGATGTATCTCTCGACGCTCTCAGCACGGCGCTGGGAGAGTTTCAGATTATGTGCGTTACTGGCGGTACTGTCGGTGTAGCCGGAGATCTCTCCCTTGGCGTTGGGGAAATACGACAGGAAATCGCCAACGGTCTTCAGCTCGTCATGGTATTCGGGCTTGATGTCTGACTTGTCGGAGGCGAAATTGATCGCCAGCACGGCCGGTTTGCTGCAAAATCGCTTGGCAGCGGCGGCTTTCACTTGGGCGGGCACGGCCACTACGGCCGGGCAGCCATCCGCGTTAACCCGTACGCCGATGGGGGTGCCGGGACATTTATCGCGATAGTCCGGGACGCCGTCCTTGTCGGAATCAAGCTGGCAGCCATACCTGTCAACCGTTACGCCGGCGGGTGTGCCGGGACATTTATCGAGGTAATCGGGTACGCCGTCACCGTCGGAATCAAGCGGACAACCATCCTTGCCAACGCTGACGCCGGCCGGTGTAGCGGGGCATTTGTCGAGGTAATCGGCTACGCCGTCCCTGTCGGAGTCGAGCGGACAGCCATCGGTGTCAACGGCTACGCCGGCCGGGGTGTTGGGGCATTTATCGAGGTGATCGGTAACGCCGTCCTGATCGGAATCGAGCGGGCAGCCATCCTTGTTAACGGTAACGCCGGCCGGTGTATCGGGACATTTGTCGAGATAGTTGGGTACGCCGTCCTTGTCGGAGTCGAGCGGGCAGCCATCGGTGTCAACGGCTACGCCGGCCGGGGTGTTGGGGCATTTATCGGACGGATCGAGCACACCATCGTTATCGCTGTCCAGCGGGGCGGAGGTTTTTGTCTCCCCGCCGAACGCCAGGACGACTCCCAGGGAGGTTTCGATATTGTGGATGTGCTCGTCGAAAATCATGTTATCCCTGACATCGCCTCTGAGCGCCACATGCTCGGCTACCCAGTATTTCGCGCCTACGCCGAGATCGGCAACCGACATATTCTTGTTGTTGATCTGGGGAGCATAGTGGTTGATCCCGTAACCGGCAACGATATAGGGGTTAAAAACACCCTCGGGCATAAAGTGGTAGATCAGCCCGAGATTGAACTGGGTAATACTGACCCTGTTCATGGGAGATGCGAACTGGCCCTGCCGGTAAGGCTTTGGAGATTTGTCATCAACGTAGCTGCGCATAAAGTCCCAGGTACCTTCGATGCCCACATGTTCGGTGAAGTTGTAACCAATCCGACCGCCAACCAAGGGCTGGTCCTGCAGATTCTGTTGTTTCTGGAAGAAATTGTACCCCGCAAAGGGGGTCAGCTCGACGCTGCCGGCCTTTACCTCGGCGCGGGCAGCCAGGGGCAGCATAAATACAGAGGCCAACAACACCGGCGCCATCTTTTTCACGACGGAACCCATTGAATATTTATTTTTCATCTACTTCCTCCTTTTATCGGTACATACGTTGTAGTATCGCTTTCAATATACGGCTACACCCTCTATGCTGCTGAATGGAAAGGGAGACAGGCCGGATTACTTTGCAGCCTGCCCCCCTTCTGCCGGCCTTACGGTGCCGGTTGTGTGACGACATTTGCATCAAGAACGACTGCGGTCTGCGCCAGCAATCGACCATTGATGGACGCACCAGTCTTCAGTTCGATCTTTGTCTTACCGTATATGATGCCTTCAAAGTGTGTGCCGGTACCTATTGTTACATTACCGGATGCCTGCCAGAAGACGTTCTTGGCCAGTGCGCCGCCACTGAGTATGACCTTCGGACCGGCCATATCAAGTGTTCCCGCTATCTTGAAGATCCAGATATCTGTTGCAGAACCGTTAAGAGTAAGACTTGTCGGAATAGTAACAGCAGTACCCCATTCGTAAACTCCGGGGGCGAGGGTTAAGCCGCTCAGTGTTCCAGCCCCCACGTTGGTGGTTGCTGCTGACGTGGCCGTTCGTCCGGCGAGATCCGTGTAGGTGGTTTCCATGTTCCCAACGGCTATGAGCAGATTGTTGGGTGTCGGCACCGCATAGTCGGATGCGTAGAGTCTGTAAGGTGAGGCCACTTGAGTTGATGTCGAATAGACATCCGATGCGTCAGGAGCAGCTGTCTCTGACCAACCGGTCAGGAACCCTCTGGCTGCAGGACTCAATCCGACATTGCCGGTAACCATCGACCCCGGGACGGTTGAAACACCTGTTTTTGCCAATATCGCAAAATCGACGGCTGTACCAATGTCTACCGACGCGACAGTTGCGACATTTACCGTCACTTCGTAGTCCGCTGTGGTTAAGTCAGAAGCAATAACCGTGTAAGTCTGCAGAGCGGAGAAGTCATGCAGTGCGCCGCCGCTTGTCTCCACAACATTGTTCAGTTTTACGCTGGCACCGGTGCTCGTAAACACCGCATTCAATGATGTTACGTTTGTCCCGAACGGCAGATTCACCACGATGGTTTTTGGTGTTGTTCCTTCGCTGATTACGCCGGCGTTACCGGCAAAACCAAGAAACGAAAACGCGGTCATGATCTTGGCCGGGTTCTGGGCTACGGTCACGGTTACATTATAGGTCGCCGTTGAAGCATCTGCCGCAGTGACGGTGTATGCTACCGTGCTTGCGAAGCTGTTCGGTGTTGTTCCGCTTGTCTGCGATACAGTACCGACCTTTACGCTGCTGCCCGTGGTTGTGTAGTTGGCTGTGAGTGCGGTTACGGGCGTTCCGTAAGGCAGGGTCACTGCAATGGTCTTTGGTGTTGTCCCCTCGGCAATGCTGACCGGCGCGGCGGGAAAACCGGTAAACGAAAAGGCGGTAATGGCCTTGGCGGGGTTCAGGGCCACGGTCACGGAAACGTTGTAGTTAGCCGTGGTTGTGTCGGCAGCGGTGACCGTATAGGTTTGCTGCGAGGTAAAATCATTCGTTGTTGTTCCGCTGATCTGGGTTACCGTTCCAACCTTCACACTGTTACCTGTGGTCGTGTAGTTCGCCGTCAGAGCGGTTACGGACGCCCCGTACGGCAGGATTACAGCAATGGTTTTTGGCGTTGTTCCTTCGCTGATTGCGACAACGGCTGTGGGATACTCAACAATTGAAAAAGCGGTAATGGCCTTGGCAAAGTTCGGGGCCACCGTCACGGTAACGGTATAGGTCTCAACCGTTCCGTCTGCTTTGGTCATCGTATATGTTACCGGTGAGGTGAAATCATTAGCTGTTACTCCACTTGTCTGGACTACATTTCCAACCTTTACGCTTTTTGCAGTGGTTGTATAGGTTGCAACCATTGCCGTTACGTTTGTGCCGAACGGCACGATCACCGCGACAGCATGTGCAGGTTCATTGACAACCCCGCTGGAACCGGCCAGTGAAAATGCGCTCACCGCAGCCGCCGGCTCTCTCCAGGAGCCACCACCACCTCCGCCGCAGCCCTGCAGGACAACAACAGACAGAATCAACATACTTACAAAACATGCTTTCAGACCCTCAAATCTTTTCATAAATCCTCCTTTCGATAATTGGTTACACCACGATAATTACGTGCAATCTCACGACTACATTTCACTTCGGCTGCCCACTTCATTAGAAATATATTCAGCAGCATTCATACGCTCTATCCCTCGTCCCTATTCCTGATGCGACCCTGCGATGGGGGGTGAGTTGACCCGGACCCGTCTTTATAGGCAAGGAACCGGCCAAGAACAGATAAATTCGGATATCGCCAATTATTCGTTAATTAACGCTACATTAGGTCGCAAGAAGAGGATGCGGAAAAGTACGAGAGGATTCGTTCGACCTCAGCATGTGGTGGAACTTCCATATGGTACGGGGGGGCTGGTGGATAATGGTGGGCAAATCCGGCTCATGCCACTTCAGCCGGACAGTCCATGGGTACACAAAAAACAGATTTGTGCGCTCTTGGAACCTCAGGCCTCATCCGAAGCCGTAACTTTCGCTGCCAAAATACTTTTAGTAGATTTAATGAAATACTGATATATCTATACGTATGACCAGAGAGACAAAACCGGCAAAAAGTTCTAGAAAACCGGCCAACGCGGCGCAGAAGGACATACCGCCACTACGGGAGAGCCGGCCCTTCCCCATTGTGGGCATAGGCGCCTCCGCAGGCGGACTGGAAGCACTGGAACAGTTTCTGCGGCATGTGCCTGAAGCGTGCGGCATGGCCTTTGTCATCGTCCAGCACCTGGATCCTACCCACAAGGGGATCATGCCGGAACTGCTCCGACGGGTCACCGGGCTGGAGGTCTTTCAGGTCAGGGACCGGATGCGGGTCAAGCCGAACTGTGTCTACGTGATCCCTCCCAACAAGGACATGTCCATTCTGCACGGCGTACTGCACCTGTTCGATCCGACGGCCCCCCGCGGCCTGCGCCTGCCGATCGATTTTTTCCTCCGTTCCCTGGCTGAGGACCGGAAAGAGCTCAGTATCGGTGTCATCCTCTCGGGTATGGGCTCGGACGGCACCATGGGACTGCGGGCCATCAAGGAAAAGATGGGAGTGGCGCTGGTGCAGGAGCCGGCCTCGGCCAAATATGACAGCATGCCCAGAAGCGCGATCGAGGCCGGGCTGGCCGACTTGATCGCCCCGGCCGAGCAGCTGCCCGCAAAAATCGTCGGCTTCCTGCTGCACGCGCGCACCAGCGCCACAACCGAGCTCACCTTGCTGGAGAAGGACCAAAGCGCACTGGAAAAGATTCTGATCCTGTTGCGCGCCCGCACCGGCCAGGATTTCTCCCTCTACAAGAAGAACACCGTCTATCGCCGGATCGAACGTCGCATGAGCATTCACCAGATCGACAGGATCGCCTCCTATGTCCGTTTTTTGCAGGAGAATCCCCAGGAGGTGGAACTGCTCTTCAAAGAACTCCTGATCGGCGTTACCAGTTTTTTTCGCGATCCCGAGGCGTGGGAACAACTGCAACGACAGGCCATTGCAGCCCTTCTGAAAAAACGGACGGCCGGTGGAATTATCCGGGCCTGGTCGGCCGGTTGCTCGACCGGCGAAGAGGCGTATTCGCTGGCCATGTCCTTCAAGGAAATGCTGGAGCAGGCACGTCCCAACGCGAGTTTTTCGCTGCAGATCTTTGCTACCGACCTGGACCGTGATGCTATCGACCGGGCCCGCCAGGGTGTCTATCCGGCCAACATTGCCGCTGACGTGTCACCCGAACGGCTGCGGCGTTTTTTTATCAAGGAAGATGAGCAGTACCGGGTCGGCAAGGAGATCCGGGAGATGGTGACCTTTGCCACCCAGAACCTGATCATGGACCCCCCCTTTACCAAGCTGGACATCCTCATCTGTCGCAACCTCCTGATCTATCTGACGCCGGACCTTCAGAAAAAGCTCATGCCGCTGTTTCACTACAGCCTGAACCCCGGCGGTGTCCTGTTTTTGGGGAGCGCAGAGTCCATCGGTTCCTTCACCGCGCTCTTCGCTCCGCTGAGCGTCAAGTCCCGGCTCTTCCTGCGGCGCGAAGCCATGACCCTGCCTGAACCGATAGCTTTTCCACCCACGTTTATCCCCGCCATGTCATGGGGCACCAAGGAGTTACCGACCATGAAACCCGCCGTCAATCTCCAGTCGCTCGCGGACCAGCTGCTGCTGCAACACTTTTCACCGCCGGCCGTACTGGTCAACGACAAGGGTGATATCCTCTATATCAACGGACGGACCGGTAAATATCTGGAGCCGGCAGCCGGCAAGGCCAACTGGAGTATATTCTCCATGGCCCGCGAAGGGCTCCGCTTCGACCTGGGGAGCGCCTTCCAGAAAGCGCTCCGCCACAAAGAAACGGTTATCGTCAAAGGCCTCCCGATCGGAACGGCCGACGGCGCACAAACGGTCGACATCACGGTCCGGCCGATCGACGAGCCGGAGGCCTTGCAGGGCATGGTGCTGATCGTCTTCACCGACGTGACAGCGCCTCCGGGACAGAATACAGCGGGACGCTCCAAGGGCGCGGCAACCGGCAGCGCCAAGTCCCAGGCGCTGGAACAGGAGCTGCGCCAGTATCGTGAAGAACTCCAGACGACCCGCGAGGAGATGCAATCCTCACAGGAAGAGCTCAAATCCACTAATGAAGAGTTGCAGTCCACCAACGAGGAGCTGCAATCCACCAACGAAGAGCTGACCACCTCCCGGGAAGAGATGCAGTCCCTCAACGAAGAGTTGCAGACGGTGAACGCCGAGCAGCAATCCAAGATGAACGATCTGTCACGGATGAACAACGACATGCGGAACCTGCTCAACAGCACGGAAATAGTCACCGTGTTCCTCGACAACGATCTCCATATCCGGCGCTTCACCAGCGGGGCCGACAAACTGTTCAAGCTGAGACAGGGTGATGTGGGGCGTCCGCTTTCCGAGATCGTGACCGACCTGCTGTATCCCGATTTGGCAGACGCCGCTCAGGAGGTTGTGCGGACCCTGGTCTTTTCGGAAAAACAGGTTGCTGCCAAAGGCGGGAGTTGGTATTCGGTCCGCATCATGCCCTACCGCACCATTGACGACGTCATCGGCGGAGTCGTCATCACCTTTACCAACATCACCACCTTCAAGCGCGTCGAGCTGGAACAGCACGAGGAGATTTCACGGCTGAAAGCCCTGCTTGGGGGTAAAGGTTAGCACACCGATCTTCGCACCTATTTTCACCAAATCCGGCACAAGAGAAGAGCTCTGCATGCAAGAAGACAAACAATCCGACCTGATCCAATCTGCACTCGAACTGCACCGCCTGGCGGAAGAACGCCTGCAGGTGACAGCCCCGGCATCATCGCCACCCCGAACCAAGGAAGCGACCCAGAGGCTCGTCCACGAACTAGAGCTGTACCAGATCGAGATGGAGGTGCAGAATAACGAGCTGCGCCGGGCTCAGGAAGAGCTTGAGAATCAGCAGGTCGAGCTGGAGATGCAAAACGAAGAACTGGTGCGGGTTCAGGCTGAGCTTGAATTTTCGCGAACGGAAATCCAGGATGCCCGGGAATATGCCGAGAACATCGTGGAAACCGTGCGCAAGCCGCTGGTGGTGCTGGATTCCGACCTGAGAATCCTGACCGCCAACCACAGTTTCTACGACACCTTCAAGGCCGCGTCCCAAGAGACCATCGGGCAGTACATCTACGAAATCGGTAACCGGCAATGGGACATTCCCCAGCTGCGGGTACTCATTGAGAACATCCTGCCCCACGATACCGTGCTCAACAGTTACGAGGTCGATCACCATTTTCCCGGTATCGGCCGCAAGATTATTCTGCTCAACGCCCGCCAGATTTTCCGGGAAAAGGTCGGCTCACACATCATCCTGCTGGCCATGGAGGATATTACCGACCGCAAGAAGGCTGAAGAGGAGCTGCTCAAGTCTGGAGCGCTGCAGCGGGCGATTTTCAACAGTGCCAACTTCTCCAGTATTGCCACTGATGCCAATGGCGTCATCCAGATCTTCAACGTCGGCGCGGAACGGATGCTGGGATATAGCGCCGCCGAGGTCATGAACCTGATCACGCCGGCCGACATTTCCGATCCGGTGGAGGTGATTGCGCGGGCCAAGGCGCTCAGCGACGAGCTCGAAACCCGGATCACACCGGGATTTGACGCCCTGGTATTCAAGGCCCGGCGCGGGATCGAGGATATTTACGAGCTGACCTATATCCGCAAGGACGGCAGCCGCTTCCCGGCGGTCGTGTCGGTCACCGCCCTGCGCGACGACCAGAATGCCATCATCGGCTATCTGCTGATCGGCACCGACAACACGGCGCGCAAACAGGTCGATGCCGAGCGGGCACGCCTCGATCAGATCCTGCAGGACAAGAACGCCGAACTGGAGAGCGCCATGCTCCTGGCGGATAAGGCCAACCTCGCCAAATCGGATTTCCTCTCCAGCATGAGCCATGAACTGCGCACGCCGCTCGGCGCGATCCTCGGTTTTGCCCAACTCCTGGAATCCGGCGTTCCTCAACCGGTGCCCTCCCAGAAACGCAGTATCGATCAGATTCTCAAGGCCGGCTGGTATCTGCTGGAGCTGATCAACGAAATCCTCGACCTGGCGCTGATCGAGTCCGGCAAGCTGTCGCTGTCGCTGGAACCGGTATCGCTGGCTGAGGTCATGCAAGAGTGCGAGACCATGGTTGAGCCCCAGGCCCAGCAGCGCGATATCAGTGTCACCTTTACCCCTTTTGAAACGCCCCGCTTTGTCAACGCCGACCGGACACGGGTGAAGCAGGTTATCCTCAACCTGCTGTCCAATGCGATAAAATACAACAGGCTGGGCGGAACGGTGGTCGTGTCCTGTGCTCTGAGCGCACCGGATTCGGTTCGCATCAGCGTTCGGGATTCCGGCGCGGGGCTGGCGCCCGACCAGCTGACGCAGTTGTTCCAACCGTTCAACCGTCTCGGACAAAAGGGCACCACCGAAGAAGGCACCGGCATCGGCCTGGTGGTATGCAAGCGCTTGATCGAGTTGATGCAGGGCAGCATCGGCATGTCAAGCACGGTCGGGGAAGGCAGTGTGTTCTGGATCGAACTGAAACAGACGGCCGAACCGCAGATCAACGCTCAGACAAATGGTATCACGGCGGCCGCCGATGTGCAGGACAGCACTGTCAAGCAGCTGTACTCGGTGCTCTACGTTGAGGACAATCCGGCCAATATGATGCTGGTCGAGGATCTGATTGCCCGCCGTCCCGATATCCGCTTTCTGGGAGCGCGCAACGCCGTCCGCGGCATCGAGGTTGCCCGGTCCTCCCAGCCGGATATGATCCTGATGGACATCAATCTGCCCGGCATCAGTGGCATAGATGCGCTGAAGATCTTGTCCGAAGACCCGCTGACGGCGCACATCCCGATCGTTGCCCTCAGTGCCAATGCCATACCACGCGATATCGAGAAGGGGTTGGAGGCCGGATTCTTCCGTTATCTCACCAAGCCGATCAAGGTCGATGAATTCCTGACGACGCTGGACATGACACTGAACTACGCAAAAACGAAAGCGAACAAGGGACAACCATGATAATTACCACGACCGAGATTTCTAACGCCTCGATCCTGATCGTTGACGATCAGGAGACCAATGTCACCCTGCTTGAGCAGATGCTGCGTGAAGCCGGCTACACCTCCGTAGCCTCAACGACGAATCCGGAGGAGGTCTGCGCGCTGCACCATAAAAACTGCTACGACCTGATCCTGCTCGACCTGCAGATGCCCGGCCTGGACGGCTTCCAGGTAATGGAAGGGCTCAAGGCGGGCGAAACGAACGACTACCTGCCGGTCCTCGTGATCACGGCCCAGCCCGGTCACAAACTGCGCGCACTGCAAGCCGGCGCGAGAGATTTCGTCAGCAAGCCGTTTGATCTGGCCGAGGTCAAGCTGCGTATCCGCAACAATCTGGAAACACGGCTGCTGTACAAGACACTTGAAAGCTACAACAATCAGCTGGAGCAGACCGTACAGCAACGTTCGGGAGAGCTGCTTGCAACCAATATGCGGCTTACCCAGGAGATAGCGGAACGCACGAAGGCAGAGACATCCCTCCAGAGTACCTATGCGGAAATAAAACTGTTGAAAGACCGCCTCCAGGCCGAGAACATCTACCTGCAGCAGGAGGTTGACCAGCGCTACAACTTCGGCGAGGTCATCGGCCACAGCAAGCTCCTCTCGCAGGTATTTTCCCAGGTCGAGCAGGTTGCCCCCATGAACGCGACCGTTCTGCTGCTGGGCGAAACCGGCACCGGCAAGGGGGTGGTGGCCCGCGCCATCCACAGCAGCAGCAGCCGCAAGGCCCGGCCCCTGATAACGGTCAACTGCACGACCCTGCCGGCCAGCCTAGTGGAAAGCGAGCTGTTCGGGCGGGAACGGGGTGCGTTCACCGGATCGGACGCCCGCCAGATCGGACGCTTTGAGCTGGCCGACGGCGGCACCATCTTCCTGGATGAGATCGGCGAGATGCCATTGGAGCTGCAATGCAAGTTGTTGCGGGTGATTCAGGATGGCGAGTTCGAACGCCTGGGCAGTCCCCGCACCATCAAGACCGATGTCAGGATCATCGCGGCCACCAACCGGGATCTGAAGGCCGAGGTCCAGAAGGGCACCTTCCGCGAGGATCTGTTTTACCGGCTGAATGTGTTCCCGATCACGATGCCGCCACTGAGGCTGCGCCGGGACGATATCCCGCTGCTGGTCAATCATTTTGTCGCCAAGTTCAACAAGAAAATCGGCAAGCGGATCGAGACCGTTTCAAAGGATACGCTGAACACCCTGCAGGAATACCACTGGCCCGGCAACGTGCGCGAACTGGAGAGTATCATCGAGCGGGCCGTCATCATCACCCCGGGCACCTCGCTGCAGGTCCTGGACCACTTCGATACGGCCGGCAGCGGTGATGACGAACCGGCCGGGCAGGAGGTTAAAGCCCTGGTCGAACTGGAACGCGACCACGTTCTCCAGGTGCTTCAGAAAACCGGCTGGCGCATCGAAGGAAAAAACGGGGCGGCGCTCCTCCTCGGCCTCAACGCCAGCACCCTGCGCGCCCGGATGAGGAAATACGGCATCGCACGGCAGTAAGTGCTATTTCAATTATGATGCATCGATCTTCCGGAACAGACACTTCGTCCATCCGGACACACAGTCAGCGTTTCCGGAGGGGATCTGTCACCGGTAGCAAACGGAATTCCCGCCCCAGGCCCTTTGTATGATCAGCTTTAAACGGTTTGTCAGATTGACCAGTTGTGGCTCCACCCCCCAGAACCTGGCACACTGCATCCATACGTACAGCAGTTGCAACCCGCTGCTGTCAGCGTTGCGTATCCTTTTGCAATCGATGCGGAGCTTCTTCTCGCCACCCGATGCGATCTGCGGCAACGAAGCCGCCAATGAATTGATAATATTGTGAGTCACGCCCGCGTGCGTCAGGTTTCCCCGTAAATGTACCACTGCACCTGCCCTGTAGATTACCATGACGTATCCCCTTGATTAATTGATACCGATAGAAAAGAAGACAGGCGCAATTTCGAGAAACCGGCCTGCCTCCACTGATACCCCTGCGTTCAAAACAGCCTACTTGCCTTACGGCGCCGGAACGTTGATGTGGGTGTTCACCATGGTAACCGAAGCATGCAGGGCCAATGCCCGGCCGTTCAGAGTAACGGCTGCAACGTTTCCGGCAGTAGAGAACGTAACCCCTGAAGATGCAATGATAGTTCCGGCCATGGTACCGCCGCCTGCTGCGTTGATCGTGGCGGCGCTGCCGACCTGCCAGAACACGTTTTTGGCCTGAGCGCCGTTAACAAGATGGACACTCTGGGGGAATGCTGCTCCCGGGCCGCCGACAGTCAGGGTTGTTGCCATCTGAAAGATCCAGATGGCATTCGGATCACCGCGGCCATCCAGGGTGAGATCCCCGCCTTGAATGGCATAGGTGCCTGGTGCGGATGTATAGACGCCGGGGGCCAGGGTACGGTTACCGAGTTGACCGGCGCCGCCGCCCAATGAGGAAACATCGATGCCGCCGGGACGCGCGGCTGGCGACAGGCTGTCAAAAGCCTTTTGTGCGTCGAGTGCGGCTGCGGAGGCGATCACGTTTGGAACAGAACCGGCAGGAGCGGTAGCGGTATATACCGTTCCGTTCACTTTTCCGATATTGAGCGTCGTTTCCGTATAGGTGGCACCCTTATCGTGGAATCCGGTGACCAGGGTAGAAGCTGCCGTCGTGCCGATATTTCCGTTAATGATGGTATAAATGCCCTGGTTGGTTATCCCGGCGCCACCACCAAACACGGCAAACTGTGCAGCCGAACCAAGCGCATTCGGCGTTGATGAAACCGGCGGTTTTGTCTTTCTGTTGTGACTGTCCGAACTCCCGTAGACGATTGAACTGCTGATAACAACGCCCATAATCAACATAAAGACCAGATACGCTTTTGGTGTCTTGAACCTTTTCATAACATCCCCTTTTGAACGTGAAATAATAATGATTTTAGTGCCGGCCTCTCCAACAATCCTGCTCTTGTTTTACCCTTTCATTGAATTGATCGTGCCATGTGGTTCCCGCTATCCTCTTCTCAAAAAAGCTGGAAATCGATTTTGAGTGAGCTGTTCAGCTATTTCATTAAACGCAAGTTGCCTGCCAACAGCCGCGGAGCAACGACAATCGTGTATTATTACACGAAAACAGCTTGTTGCGCAGATTGGCCCTGAGACCAAGCTGTCGGAAATGACGGGGATGCCCTCAGGTTACCGCGGAAACCACCGGTTATTGCGGCCCGGACTGATACATTGTGGTGGCTGCACGAAAAAAAATCTTACGGGCGTTAGCGCCCTGTTAGCGCCGGAAGTAGCCCAATACCCACCTGCCCGACATAATAGCGTTGGCGCAATTAATTAAAAAATGGTATATCTGTGTTAATTAAAACTGAAAACACGCACAGCGATAAAGATCATGCCGATGTAGAACAGAAAGCCGCCCTCTTCCACCCCACGAGTTCTTCCCATTCCTATTGACCGCATCGCTGACACCACCTGAGGTGAATGCGCGGCTTCGCAGACGAATTTCTACATAAATCCAGTTCAAGAAACGGGTACCAATGGAAATCAAGAAGAACAGGAACCAGATCACACCCGCCACCACTCCGGGGAACGCCACACCCGAGGTCCGGAGCGAAGCCGCCCTGCTCCAGGCCGGGGCACTGCAGAGCGCGATCTTTAACAGCGCCAACTTCTCCAGTATCGCCACCGACGCCAAGGGGGTCATCCAGATCTTCAACGTCGGCGCCGAACGCATGCTGGGCTACACGGCCGCCGAGGTCATGAACCAGATCACACCGGCCGATATCTCCGACCCGCAGGAGGTCATTGCCCGCGCGCAAGAGTTGAGCATCGAACTCGGCACCCCGATCACGCCCGGTTTCGAGGCACTGGTCTTCAAGGCCTCGCGCGGCATCGAGGATATCTACGAACTGACCTACATCCGCAAGGACGGCAGCCGCTTCCCGGCGGTCGTCTCCGTCACGGCCCTGCGCGACGAGCAGGAGGCCATCATCGGCTATCTGCTGATCGGCACCGACAACACGGCGCGCAAGCAGGCCGAAGAGGCCCTGCTCCAGGCCGGGGCACTGCAGAGCGCGATCTTCAACAGCGCCAACTTCTCCAGCATCGCCACCGACGCCAAGGGGGTCATCCAGATCTTCAACGTCGGCGCCGAACGCATGCTGGGCTACACAGCCGCCGAGGTCATGAACCAGATCACACCGGCCGATATCTCCGACCCGCAGGAGGTCATTGCCCGCGCGCAAGAGTTGAGTATCGAGCTTGAAACCCCGATCACGCCCGGTTTCGAGGCGCTGGTCTTCAAGGCCTCGCGCGGCATCGAGGACATCTACGAACTGACCTACATCCGCAAGGACGGCAGCCGCTTCCCGGCGGTCGTCTCCGTCACGGCCCTGCGCGACGAGCAGGAAGCCATCATCGGCTATCTGCTGATCGGCACCGACAACACGGCGCGCAAGCAGATCGAAGCGGAGCAGGAACTGCTCAGCCAGCGGCTGCGCGACCATCAGTTCTATACCCGCTCCCTGTTCGAATCCAACATCGACGCGATCATGACCACCGATCCTGCCGGCATCATCACCGATGTCAACAAGCAGATGGAGGTGCTGACCGACTGTACGCGCGATGAACTGATCGGCGCGCCCTTCAAGAACTACTTCACCGATCCGGTTCAGGCCGAGACGAGCATCAAACAGGTGCTGCGGGAGAAAAAGGTCACCAACTACGAACTCACCGCTCGCGCCAGAGATGGCAAAGAAACGGTGGTATCCTTCAATGCCACCACCTTCTACGACCGGGACAGGAAACTGCAGGGCGTGTTTGCTGCGGCGCGCGACGTTACCGAGCGCAAGCGCCTGGATCAGGTACTGCAGGAAAAGAACGTCGAACTGGAAAACGCCCGGGTGGTGGCGGAAAAAACCAACCTCACAAAATCCGACTTTCTGGCCAACATGAGCCACGAACTGCGTACCCCGCTCAATGCGGTCATCGGTTTTTCCGAGGTGCTGCAAGACCAGATGTTCGGCCAGATCAACGAAAAGCAACAGGAATACGTCAATAATATACTGACCAGCGGCAGACACCTGCTCTCCCTGATCAACGACATCCTCGACCTCTCCAAGGTGGAATCGGGCAAGATGGAACTGGAACTGAGCTCGTTCCTGCTGCGGGAATCACTGGACGCTTCCGTGATGATGCTCAAGGAAAAAGCCCTGAAAGGCGGGGTAGGACTTCATCTGAATCTGGCTGCGGAAGCCGATGTACACCTGTCGGCAGACCTGAGAAAAATGAAACAGATCCTGTTCAACCTGATCTCAAACGCGGTCAAGTTCACCCCCAAGAATGGAACGATACAGGTGAGTGCTGTGCGGGACGGCGATTTTATCGAAATCAGTGTGGCGGACACCGGCATCGGCATCCGGGAAGATGACATTCCCAAGCTCTTCCAGGCATTCACCCAACTGGAATCGGTGTACACCAAGGGCTTCGAAGGAACCGGACTCGGCCTGGCGTTGACCAGACAGCTGGTGGAACTGCACGGCGGCCGCATCTGGATGGAAAGCACGTTCGGCACGGGCAGCAGGTTCAGCTTCACTATTCCGCTCTCACAGGATGCCGGCAATCAGCCGCCCGCGAAGCGTGCGGATGTTGTCCCCGGCAGTGGCAATACCGTTCTGGTCATCGAGGACGACCCGCTGACGCTGGCTACTCTGGAAAATGCCCTGCTGCGCAAAGGCTATCGAGCGCTGCGGGCGAGCAACGGCATGCAGGGTGTCGAGATGGCCCAACGGGATTCTCCCGACCTGATCGTCCTTGACCTGGTGATGCCGGTCATGAACGGTTTTGACGTCGCCGACCGCTTGGTAAACGAGAAAATAGCCGCGAATATACCGATCCTGGTATTGACCTCAATGGACCTGTCGGCTGCCAACCGGGAGCGGTTGGCCGGAAAGGTCTGGCGGATCGAGGGCAAGGGAAGCCTGTCAACCCATGAATTTTTGAGTCTGGTGGAAAGCGCCGTTGGCCCACAGTAAGACCGGGAGATGAGCACGATGTCACACAAAATACTGATCGTTGAAGACAACGAGAATAACCGCTGCCTTTTTCGCGACATTCTGAGATTTCACGGCTACCAGGTAGAGGTAGCTGCCGACGGACGGGAAGGGGTGGCCCTGGCCCGGGAGCTGGCGCCGGACCTGATCCTGATGGACATACAGATGCCGGGAATGGACGGCATGACCGCCGGCGGCATCCTCAAGGGGGATCCGGCGACCTGTGGACTGAAGATCGTCGCCCTGACCTCTTTTGCCATGCGGGGCGACCAGGAAAAATTCATGGCGGCCGGATTCGACGGGTACCTTTCCAAACCGATCAGCACCCGGGAACTGCCCAATCTGGTAAAACAATGGCTGGAGGAAGGACACGTATGAATAACAATATGGCGCGCATCCTGTGTGTGGATGACGAACCGCTCAACCTCAGCCTGCTGGAGGCCATGCTCGCCCCCCGTGGCTATACGGTGGTAGCGGCGGTTAATGGCCCGGAGGCACTGGAGAAGATCCGGGCGGAACGGATCGATATCTGCCTTCTGGATGTGATGATGCCGGGCATGGATGGCTTCGAGGTCTGTCGCCGGATCAAATCCGATGATCTGCATCGCACAATCCCGGTAGTGATGATCACCTCCTACGCAGACATGGAAAACCGCATCCGCGGGATTGAAGCCGGGGCCGAGGATTTCATCTCCAAACCGTTCGATAAAGCCGAAGTGCTGGCCCGGATCAAGATGCTGCTGCGGGTCAAATCGCTGAATGAGCAGTTGCAGAATGCCCATGACAAGCTGGAGCAGACCGTACACGAGCGGACGAGAGAACTGACCGGGACGAATCTGCAGCTGACGCTGGAGATTGAAGAGCGCAAAAAGGCCGAAGTGTCGCTTCAGGCGGCCTTTGCGGAAAACAACCAGTTGAAAGACCGGCTCCAGGCCGAGAACATCTACCTGCAGCAGGAGGTTGACCAGCGCTACAACTTTGGCGATATCATCGGCCAAAGCAATGCCCTCACCAATGTGTTCCTGCGCGTGGATCAGGTTGCCCCCATGAACGCAACCGTTCTGCTGCTGGGCGAAACCGGCACCGGCAAGGGGGTGGTGGCCCGCGCCATCCACAGCAGCAGCAGCCGCAAGGCCCGGCCCTTGATAACGGTCAACTGCACGACCCTGCCGGCCAGCCTGGTGGAAAGCGAGCTGTTCGGGCGGGAACGGGGTGCTTACACCGGATCGGACGCCCGCCAGATCGGACGCTTTGAGCTGGCCGACGGCGGCACCATCTTCCTGGATGAGATCGGTGAGATGCCGCTGGAGCTGCAATGCAAGTTGCTGCGGGTGATTCAGGATGGCGAGTTCGAACGTCTGGGCAGTCCCCGCACCATCAAGACCGATGTCAGGATTATCGCGGCCACCAACCGGGATTTGAAGGCCGAGGTCCAGAAGGGCACCTTCCGCGAGGATCTGTTTTACCGGCTGAATGTGTTCCCGATCACGATGCCGCCACTGAGGCAGCGCCGGGACGATATCCCCTTGCTCGTCAATCATTTTGTCGCCAAGTTCAACAAGAAAATCGGCAAGCGGATCGAGACCGTTTCAAAGGATACCCTGAACACCCTGCAGGAATACCACTGGCCCGGCAACGTGCGCGAGCTGGAGAGTATCATCGAGCGGGCCGTCATCATCAGCCAGGGCACCTCGCTGCAGGTCCTGGACCGTTTCGATACATCCAGGGAGAATGTGGAATCAGAGGTACAGGATTTCAAAGACCTGGCCGGGCTGGAACACAACCTGATCCTGCAGACACTCCAGAAGACCGCCTGGCGCATCGAGGGGAAAAGGGGGGCGGCGCTCCTCCTCGGCCTCAATCCCAGCACACTTCGCTTCAGAATGCGGAAATACGGCATCAGCCGTCAATAAAGCCGGCGAAAATGCGTAACGTAGCGGATGAAGACCGGGCCGCTGCGTTACAGAACAAAGTAGACACACATGTAAGACCCCGCACCATGAACCTTCATATATTGCAGTTATGTTAAACATGACGGGTTCTGCTGACGGTTACCATCTCCCATCGCCGCCTTTTCCCATTTTTATTCCACATAACCGGCAGGTTACACCACCCGCACCCGCTGGCATCCTCTGGCATGTTAGTTGCGATTTAACGTGTAAGCAGATGGCGCCTGTCCGCACCTGCTGCAATAAATCAACGTTGTATCAATTCAGTGGGAGACATATGGATACCTCTGTCACCACGCCGGAAATCCTGACCTTTGGCCGCTTCAGCATTTCTGTCGCGGGGAAACGTGTTGCGATCAACTGGCCCGACGAAACGCTCAAGGTTTTTTTCTGCTCGCTGCTCTCGCCTCTGGATCTATTCTTCTCGTGGGACCGGTTGAGCCGTGCCATGTGGGACGAGCCGGCCAGCATAACCAGCAGGCAGCGAATGGACGAACGCTATACCCGTCCTCTCAAATCGTTCCTGATCAGGGAATTGGGATTCAATCCCCTGATTACGGGGTCTGAGGGAATACACATCAACCAGCAGATGATCCATGTGGATGCCTTCGAATTTTACAGCACCCTGTTAGCAGGACTCAGGCTGCTGTCTCTGGACGACGATGACGCCGCTCACGAAAAATTCAGCAGGGCTGATACACTCTATACCGGCATATATCTACCCGGCATATCAGGGAAAATTATTGACCACACCCGTAACGATCTCGAAGCCCTGTACCAGACGGCGGTTATGGACGATGCCCGGCATACCAGATCGCACCGTTTGTGACGGCGGACAGGCACGGGGTTGCAGGTGAGCTGTCCAACGGACACCACGCAGTACATCCAAGCCCGGGAGGGAACACTCATGAGATATGGTATCATTGCCGTTATGTCGCTATTTCTGGCGTGCCCGGCCTTCGCCGGTGAAATCAGCCTGCTCGGTGGTTATGGGGTCACAGATAAACCGGTGGAAAAGACCTTCGCCTGGCAAGTCCAATACATGGAGGGGCTTGGCGATTATTTTGCCTACTCGCTTTCATATCTGAACCAGGGGCACTTTGCCAGTCACCACCGTGATGGAAATGCCGCCAATCTCTGGGTCAGGACCAATCTGCTCGACCGGCAGCTTTCGCTGGGCGCGGGCGTCGGCGGCGTGTTCTATTACGACACCAAAAAGGCGGCCAACGGAGAACCCGCACATGATTTGCACGGCTGGGGGACCATGGTCAATGTGGCGGCAACCTGGTATACTAAGAGCCGCGTATTTTACCAAGTGCAGGGCTACTGGATCAGGGGTGACAAGAGCTTCGACACGCTCACAGCGCTGGCCGGGATCGGCTATCAGCTCGATGCTCCACCCTCAAAAGGGCCTGATGTAAAAGGAACCCATCTGTTTGACCGAAACACCGAAAACGAGGTGACGCTGCTGGGGGGCGAAACGGTCGTAAACATCGCCGGTGACGGACATTCGCGAGCCGCGGCCCTCGAATACCGGCGCGGTCTCTGGCGTTTTGTGGAGTGGACCGCCGGAGCCCTGTACGAAGGAAAAAGCTCCCTGATCAACCGCTACGGATTGACTTCTCAGTTGTGGCTGGCAAAACCTTTTCTGGATGACCGTATCTCACTCGGCATCGGCGCCGGGCCGTATTTCGCCCTTGATCGCCGCGTTGACATCAGGCGGGTGCGAGTACCCATCATCTTCTCGACAACAGGCAGCTACCGAATCACTCAGAACTGGCTGATACGGGCAACCTGGGACCGGGTTATCACCACCTATGACCGCGATACGGATATATTCCTGGGCGGCGTTGGCTACCGGTTTTAACGATGCGTCATAGCGCGCATATTTGCGTAGCAAGGCTTGGACATTACGGCAGGCTGAATCAGTGGTATAATGTCCCGAGAAGAAGGATCACGGCAGGTAAAAAGGAGGGATGACATATGAAAAAAACACTCTTGGTCAGACTGGCACTGCTGCTTCTGATAGCCTCGACCCTGTCGGCATGTATACTGCTGCCGCCGGATGAAGTATTCCGTGACGGTGGCGGCCGCGGAGAACATCACGATCGCGGAGGTCACGGAGATCGAGGTGATCGTCGCTAATCGTAGTGAGGCTTCTACCAGCTAACACGCGAACTCACCGAAAACGCGAGGGAAGTCACATGTCACCACGAAGGGCGTCAGGAACCATAAGCGCGCTGGCGATACGGAGAATTTCCGCCGCCGGCAATCATTCCATAGCATGCGGTCTGTAGAGGAGACACAGGTTATGGGTGGATGGATAGTGGGCAGAGGGTATGCTTGTATTTCACTCCTGATCCTGGCTGGTTTCCTGATATATCCCGACTGGCTGAATCGCGGAGTGGCCACTGCCGGGCAAAATCTGGTGGCGTCTGCGCCCGATGAGAAAAGCGGGGACGCAGATTCCGCCGGTGTTGCGGAACATCTCACGGCGCTGGCCGGAGAGCCATTACACACCGTTTTCCTTGGTGAAGCGATAGATGTGCCCGCCCGAGACCGTGGCCAGGTATCAGCCCTGATGCTGGGTGGGTTATACTACACGCCTAAACAGGGCGATTCCAGCTTCACCCCGATGGGCGCTCTCTATCTGAGGCGGACGTGGGCGGAGTCCAGAACACGTAACGTCATAAGTATCTTCGTCAATGACCTGGAGTACGACAGAAGCTTCGGGAATCTGGAACTTGTCACGCGTTTCGAGAACAACACGATTCCGTTCGGTCAACGCGAGGTGGTAAACAATCAGGAGATCAAGACCTCCGACACGATCTGGGGCACGCTGATCGCCTCTCTGGGACCTGGACTGCGCTACAAAGTAGCTCCCTTTCAGGTCGATAACGACCTGAGACTCCAGTTGCTCGGCAAGGTCGGTTATTTTTATGCCAAGCGCACGAGTGACACCGGACCAAATCTGGTGCTGCCGCCCGAGACCATGCTGTACGGCGTCAAGTTGCGGGGCCGTTATGACGGCATGCGTCGCAACCTGCTGGAACTCCCTCATACGGGTCTGGCAGCCGGATTTGATCTGGATTTCATGCACCGGGACAAATGGGCTAATTTCGGCACGGTTCCCGATGCGCTCTTTACCCGGTCGGATACCCGGAACTACCTTCAGCTGAACGGCTATCTTGCGGCTGCCGGCGGAATACCGGGGTTGTCGGACCAGAACCGGATTTTCGTCAGCCTGCATGGAGGCATTACGCCCCGCAAGAGCGCCGACCGCTTCAACGCCATCTCGATCGGCGGCGGGCCTCTGCCCGTTGAATCGGATGACCTCTGCCGTCCCATTTACCCCGGCACCATGTTCAACACGGTTTTCGTATCCAATTATGCCTTGGCGAACCTGGAATACCGGCGCGAACTCACCTTTTTCATGTATCTCCACCTGCGTGAAACACTCATCTGGGCAGACCGGGCTGCTGTGACAGCTGCCAATCAGTTTCTGTTCAAAAGCTCGACCGGAGCAGCTACGACCGTCGGCCTGGGGAGCGGTTTTTTCTGGAATTCAGAGGTGTATCTCGGCTACTCATGGGATTCCGGATTCGTTCGTAACGGCAAGCAGGGCAGCGGCCTGATCCTGGCGTGGTACAAATCATTCTGACGTTCCCTTTCAGCGACCTGACAATATCCTCGCGTAATAACACGTTCCTTGTGATGTAACCAGTAGCCCCGGCATGCTTGATAGATCTCCATAGACGCCATCACGTCATGAAGACTCTGTAGGCCTCAGATGTCGTCTCCATTACAATCCGCCACATATGGCAGTTATGTCAAACCTGACGGTTTCTGCTGGCGGCTCTGCATTCACTCCGCACAATCCTATGCTCTTTTATTCCGCAAATTCAAATTGTTACACCCTAAATCTCCACAGGTATCCTCTGGCATGTTAGTTGCCTTATACTCAATAGTAATAGACATGACCACTGATCTGTAATCAGCCAACATCGCGTTGTATCTGGACTAAGGGCAGTGAATTCAGAGAACAGCAGAGAGAATCCTATACGTTTGACAGCAGGCAAATCCAGCATCATCTCAAGGAGACCTACCATGAAATCGAGTACCAAGGATCAAACAGAAGGCAAGTTTCATGAAGTGAAGGGTTCAGTCAAGGAGATCGCCGGAAAATTGAGCGATAATCCAAAATTGGAAGCAGATGGGACCAGTGAAAAGATCGTCGGCAAGATTCAGGGCAAGATCGGCCAGATCAATAAGGTTTTGGGATCATAGTGAACGTATGCAGTATATTCAGATTTATACCATATCGCTACTAAGGGAGAACGTGACATGAAAACAATACAATCAGTATCAATAATGCTGGCAGCGGTGTTTTTTCTAACGGTCAGTGTGCAGGTGCATGCCGCCAGCATGGATAGCCGCATCGAATCATCGGCAATGAAGTCCTATGTGTTCAAGACATACCTCAAAAATGATGACATCAAGATCATGTCCAAAGATGGCGCCGTCACTTTGACAGGGGTTGTCTCCGTAAACTCCCACAAAGTTTTGGCTCAGGAGACCGTGTCTGGCCTCCCCGGTGTCAAAAGCATCGACAACCGGCTCGAGATCAAAGGTGCCGCCCCTTCTGCAAATTCCGACGCCTGGCTTGTAGATAAAGTAAAGGCAACACTTCTGTTCCATCGCAGCGTAAGTGCCGCCTCAACCGAAGTTAACGTCAAGGACGGCTTTGTAACGCTACGAGGCAATGCAGCCACTCAGGCGCAAAAGGAATTGACGACCGAATACACCAAGGATGTCGAAGGAGTTAAAGACGTAACAAATGAGATGACTATAGCAAAGGTATCTAAACAGAAACGGACGGTTGGCAAAAAGATTGATGACGCTTCCATCACCAGTCTGGTCAAAATAGAACTTCTCTACCATCGCTCAACCAGTGCTATCAATACCTCGATCACAACCAAGAAGGGTATCGTCACCGTGACTGGCAAGGCTAAAAACACAGCTGAAAAGGATCTGGTCACCAAGCTCGCCAACGATGTAAACGGCGTTAAAAAAGTAATTAATAAGATGATTATCGAGTAGCTACGGTTCGGGAACGGACAGTCGTCGTATCTTTTTTGCGGATACGCTTTAGAAAGGGCTCATCTCGGTGGGCCCTTTTTCAACTGACCGGGACAGGTATGGACATAATCGGGTTGTATGGTGTCTGATGGATTCAAGGAATGCAGCGCTGGAATACACAGAAAATGCGGTTGGGGCTGCTCACCACGGACAAAACTTTATGAAAAATATTACGCCTCTCATCCTAGTACTGCTGTCGGTATCCATTCTAAGCCTCGGTACCGGGTGTGCCAGCTTGCCGAATGTCTCTGAAATGATTGACAGGGCGCCGGCGGGACAGATGCATCATCAAATCGTTTCGTCGCGAGGGGTATTGTCAGCGGAAAAAAGCAACGCTATCATGGAACGCCTGAAGCGATCAACCCACCCGACGGACATTGTGGAGCGCTACACCGCCGTGGTCGAATCGGTGACTGAGAGCCCGCTGACAAAGGGCAACAAAGTCACTCTGCTCGACGATGGACAGGCTACCTATGCCGCAATGTTCAAAGCGATCAAGAGTGCCAAAGACCATATCAACCTCGAAAGCTATATATTCGAGGATGATGAAACCGGACGGGCCTTTGCCGATCTGTTGCTGCAAAAGCAGGCGGAAGGTGTTCAGGTAAATCTTATCTATGACAGTCTGGGCAGCATCAAGACCCCCGATTCCTTTTTCCAGCGCCTGACCGACAACGGCATCCAGGTTGTCGGGTTCAATCCGCTCAATCCACTGAACACCACAGCAACATGGGGACTGACTCACCGGGACCACCGCAAGATTTTGATACTCGACGGCACAACCGCCATTATCGGGGGCATCAACATCAGCAAGGTGTATTCGAGCAACCCCTTTAAACGGAAGCTGGGCGACAAAGCGCCGATTCACTGGCGTGACACGGATATTCAGGTAGAAGGACCGGCCGTGGCTGAAATCCAGAAACTCTTTCTTGATACCTGGATGAAACAGAAGGGAGCAAAACCGGCCGAACGGAACTATTTCCCTGCTCAGAAAGAAAAGGGTACCGCCCTGGTGGGTGTGGTCGGCAGCACCCCGGGAGAGACCAACAGAATCCCGTTTATTGTGTATGTATCAGCCATCTCATTCGCGGAACACTCGATTCACATAACGAATTCCTATTTCATGCCTGATGACCAGATCGTAAAGGCCCTGACAGATGCCGCCGGGCGGGGAGTTGACGTAAAGATCATTCTCCCCGGAATCACCGATTCCACCTTGGCATTCCATGCACAGAGGCACTATTACTCCGAGCTGTTACGAGCCGGGGTACAGCTCTATGAGCAAAGGTCATACCTGCTGCACGCCAAAACTGCAGTGATCGACCAGGTCTGGTCCACAGTCGGATCAACCAACATGGATTTTCTGAGCTTGATGAGCAATGACGAGGTGAATGCGGTTATCCTGAATCACCAGTTTGCCGTTGAAATGGAACAGATGTTTTCCAAGGATCTTGCGAATTCCCGGCAGATCCGCTGGGCCGAGTGGCAGCAACGACCGCTGTTACCCAGGGTCAGGGAGTGGTTTGTGAATTTGTTTGTCCGCTGGCTGTAACACCGTGTCAACGCCTGAAGGAAGTCACGTTAGTCATATGTATACATCCAAAATACTGCCAAATATTTTCCTGTGTATCGTCGCGTCTGCGATACTGTTAGCTGCCTGTGCCACTTCAGCAATCGCCCGGCCGCGACCGGGCGCAGATCTGCTGCTCGACACCTATCACCGGATCCAGATGCGATTGGAGACAAACAGCCCCGGCTTGCCGCTCTTTGTCGAGTCTGTTGAACACAACGACAAAGTTCATGTGGATGTTTACGGCATCTTCGACTATCATTTCAGCAGCGTTGTCAACGTCCTCAAGATTCCGGAAAACTGGTGTGCAATTGTATCGCTCCACCCCAATGTCAAGGCCTGCACGTACCAGGAACTGACCGGGACAACGCATTTGAACATGTACCTCGGCAGTAAGGGGTATCAGGCTCCCGAAGACGCACGCCAGGTGACGTCCAGTTTTCGGATTGTTGAACAGCAGCCGGCGTATCTGGATATCATCCTCGATGCCAAGGAAGGACCTTTCGGCACCAGGGACCACCGGATGAAGTTCGAAGCCCTGCCTCTTGCTGGAGGGAAGACGTTTGTGCACGTGAGTTACACCTACCACGACAGTGCTGCTCTGCGACTGGCGTCAAAGATCTATTTTGCGACACTCGGCAGAAACAAGGTAGGTTTCACGGTAACCGCAACGGACAGCGACGGCAACCCGGTCTACATCGGCGGCCCGCGCGGAGCGGTGGAGCGCAGTGCGGTCAGGTACTATCTCGCGATTCAGTCCTTTATGAATACGTTACACCATCCCGCTGCACGTCGTTTCAGCGTGAGAATCAGCGAGTGGCACGATCTTACAACCCGTTACAGGAGACAACTTGGCGACATGGACAAGCAGGACTACCTCACAGTAAAGACACGGGAGCATACGAACCAGGAAATGCTCCAACGACTTATCGGTTCAGGCCCTCAGTGAGAGCAGATTCTGTACCACAGCCAGCTGCGCGCTGCGCGCCGACCGGTCATACCGCAAACACCGTGTAACAGCTGTTTAACCTATAGAATACAGGAGAATGTATGGGAATCTTTACGGGAACCGCGAAAATCGCGGGAACGCAGGAAACCAGGAAATTTCACTCGGAGTATGGACAACTGCTTGTCGATGGTGAAATCATTGAGGTTGGTTTTGTTGTTCTCCGGGATACGCTTCTGTTCACCAACAAGAGATTGATCCTGGTCGAGATCCAGGGGATCTCCGGTAAGCAGATAGAATATATCTCGATATCGTACAACAAAATCACAAAATTCAGTGTACAGACCGGCGGGAGTTTCGACCTTAACGCCGAATTGAAGATATGGATCGGCAGTGACGCAATCCCGCTGGAAAAGAAGTTCAATAAGGATTTGAACGTCTATGAGGTACAGAAGGTGCTGGCCAGCCATATTCTGAAATAGTTTTTTGATGCGATCCGGCCAGTACGGGGCAGGGCTACAGAGAAAGGATTGGTCGTGAAAATTGTTATCCGTTTCGCACTAGTAGTGGCGTTGGCTTCATGGGCGCAGCCCGGCGTGGCTCAAGAGTGCGAGGTTTACATCTCCGTGCAGCAGCGCTGCTTTCCCAATGCCGCTTTACCCGGCGCAACCATTTCAGTTTCGAATCAGCTGAAAAAACCGGTATTCAGTGATGTCACGAATATCCAGGGCAGCCGCAGAATAGTAGTGCCCGGCAACGAAGAATACACCATCAAGATCACTGCCGATGGCTATAGCCCGGACACTAAGACAATCAGGAATGCGTGCCCACAGCCTGCTCCCGTCCGCATGTTCTTTCTCTTTCCGGCAGGCAGCAGCTCCTGCCCTCCGATAGTGCTCCCCAAACGCCGGCTCGGCGACCCAAACAGCTGACGGCTGAACGACAGCAAGACGACACCTGAAATACGCTCGTAGCCACCCCGGCAGCCAGGATAGTGAACCCCACGCAAATGTCGATCAAGCGTTTGGCTTGCTCAAGCGTCATGGGCCAAGATGTTTCTCGTCAAAAGCCCTCACTTATCCCGCACAGCCCTCGACTCCTTGTTCAGAACCGTTGTCCAGGATACTGTGCCGCCTACGCTGAAAGCCGACTGCGACGGTCACAGGAGATCGGTATTTCAGAAATACCGGATTCTCTGCTGATGTTACCTGTACAAAGTAACACGAGCCCCGCACTACAATCCGCAATATATGGCAGTAGCGTTACAGGTGACGGATTCCACATGCGGAGTATATTTTCCACAGCACGACGCGCTCTATCTTTATCCTATATAATCGGTATGTTGTCATCAAATCCCCCGCAGGTCACCCCTGGCATGTTAGTTGCCCTATAGCTTCCTGGTACATATCCCAAAGGAGGCAAGACCAGATAAAATCGGCAATCTTTGCTGCATTGGCTCTGGCCGTCATGACGATACCTGTATCGGCTTTTTCAGAGATGTGGGATATGTTCATGACAGCACAGTAAACGTCATAGTCAGATGATGGAATCAAACAGAATGGATGATATGGCTGGCATGTGTATCGAACATGCCGACAAGCTGGCACTGAGAGACCCCCGAAAATGCATAATCGGGCAGACGCAGAAGAAACATTGAACTAAATCCAGGACAAAAGAGAGTCGGAAATGGGAACTAACCAAAGCAGGGAGATGCCATCAGGAACCGAGCTGCGCCGTCTAGCGGAAGCAGAAGAGAAATCGAAGGCTGCTGATACAACTCTTTTTCATTCTGACAGTGACACTTCGCGACTATATCATGAGCTACAGGTCCACCAGGTAGAATTGGAGATGCAAAACAGTGAACTCCGGAAAGCCAGAAATGAGCTGGAACATGCTCTGGTAAAGTACACCGACCTCTATGACTTTGCACCGGTAGGATTCTTCACTCTCGACGGCAACGGGGTAATCACTGCGGTAAATCTGGCAGGCGCCGCACTGCTCGGGGATATGCGTTCCGCAATAATCGGCCGGACTTTCAGACTGTTCATAGCCGTATCAGAGCGGCACGCCTTCAGCGACTTCCTTGGCAGAGTCCTTACCTGCAAAATAAAGGAGTCGTGTGAATTGTCACTCCTGCACAAGAGCGCTCGACCGGCAATAGTACAAATCGAAGCTATGGCCAGCGCTTCCGGACAGGAGTACCGTCTCGCCCTGATCGACATCAGCGAGCGCAAGCACGTTGAACATGCCCTGCATGAGAGTGAAGAGCAGATGTACAGGCTGGCTGAAATGGCCGTTGACGGCATAATCATGCTGGATGACAGAGGGGCCGTTACGTTCTGCAATACAGCGGCAGAGAATATGTTCGGCTGCACTGCTACAGAGATAACCGACCTGTATTTTCACCGCTCGGTCATCTCCAAGCATCTGCTTGATGCCGTACAACAGGCAATTGCCCACTCCAGGGAGCATGGGGCCGAGTCGGTAATCTGTAAGCCAACGGAAGTCATAGCCCATCGGATGGACGGGACGGAATTATCGCTGGAGCTTTCCATCTCGGCCCTGGAGTTACATGGTAAATGGCATGCCATTGGAATAATGCGGGATATTACCGAGCGCAAGCAACTGGAGGAAGATCTGCAAAATGCTCATGACCAGCTTGAGGTGTTTCTAAGTGAACGGGCGAAATACTTGACCTGCCAGTAGGGAGCAATCGCCGTATTACCAAGCTCGCGCATTTTGTCAGCCCGCTACGACAAAGCACAATTTGAACTGCGAAAAAGGACACATCACAATGTGCCCTTTTTCGGCAACGGGTCGGTGTTGAGAGTCATGGAGTACACTGTAACGGAGATAACCTGATGCCAAACCAGGGATCCGCGGGATCCGCACCACATACTCACCATCAGCGGGTATTTCGCATCGAGCCCTCTCCCGGCACCATCATCGCGCTGCTGACCCTGATCGCCGGCCTCTGGGTTCTGAATCGGCTGCTGCCGGTAGTTCTGGTACTTGTGACGGCACTGGTCCTTGTCGGCACGATGAGTCCCGCAGTCAGGTGGTTTGAAGAACGGCGCATGCGCCGGGGCATAGGTATAGCAATAGTATTCGCCGCGCTCATGGTGGCTACCGCTCTCATAATTACACTGACGATTCCGGCTCTCCTGGAGCAGGCATCGAACCTTCTGGACCAGGAACCCGTTCTGCGGGCGAAGCTGGTACAATGGCTGACGGGTTCTCACTTGACCAGCCCGCTGGCGGAACTGCTTCGCAAGGTGCACTCCGGTGATCTTGTCAGAATGGCCGCCTCGAATGCCTACGAGTACTCTACCCGCGCCATTGCAATCTGCGCCTATATACTCAGTTCCATCTTCCTGGCACTGTACATCATGATCGACCGGAACCGGCTGCGCGGAGGACTCTTCCTGCTGGTTCCCCGCTCGCATCACATCCGTCTTTCCAGGATCATGCTGAATCTTGAAACTATCGTCGGCGGTTACATCCGCGGTCAGGTGATCACCTCTGCCTTCATGGGCATCTTCGTATTCATACTCCTCAAGGGGTGTGATGTTTCAAATGCCCTTGCCATAGCGGTGTTCGCCGGCGTTGCCGACGTCCTGCCCTACATCGGAGCCCTGCTTTCAGTCGGTGCCGCCGTGTTGGCAGCGCTGCCCCGCGGTCCAGACATCATAATCGTAGTACTCCTGCTGATGCTGACCTACGAGGTATTAGAGAGCCGGCTGCTTGTGCCCAGGATCTATGGACGCGTATTGCGCCTCCCGTCGTCCGTCATCATGTTCTCTCTGTTGGCCGGGAGTGTACTGTCGGGTGTCGTCGGGGCACTGCTCGCCCTTCCGGTGGCATCTGCCGTGCTGATGCTCATAGAAGAACTGCGCGTCGAGCTGCCGGGACAGCAGGAACAGGCGCAAGACGTGGAGATCAGGGAACGCGACGACCGTGGCGAAGAGGAGTATGAGCGCCGGGCTGAAGGCATGCCCGCCGAGCAGGCTGCAGCCATCGCAGTCGAGATCTCCACCGATCGCCACAAGGAAGAAAGCGCTCTGCCGACGAAACCTGATCTGGCAGAAGGTGAATAATTCCAACTTCATATCACAGTAGCGCAACGGGAGACCCTGTCCGTCATGAAGAAACCAAAACTGCATAAACCCTTTGCCATGATCCGTGAGTTTCAGCTTGCCGACTGGTTTACGCTGGCTAACGCGGTCTGCGGCACGGGGGCCATATTTTCCATGCTGACCTACCTGCAAACGAACGATGTCAGGCATGTCTATTTTGCCTCAGGAATGGTCTTTGTTGCCCTGGTATTCGATGTTCTGGATGGCCGCATTGCCCGCTGGCGGCAAAAGAATTCCATAATGGGGCGTGAGCTCGATTCACTGGCCGATATCATCTCCTTCGGTGTAGCACCGGCTGTGATCGGCTACGGTTGCGGCATGCAGGGCCTATACGACCGGATTGTACTGACCTGTTTTGTTGCCTGCGGCGTTTCCCGCCTGGCACGCTACAATGTTACGGCCGAGGCTCTGTCCGGTGATGGAAACAAGGTGAAGTACTTCGAAGGGACACCGATCCCGACCTCGCTGCTGCTGGTAATTCTGCTCTGCTGGGCTGCCTCGCAGGGCGCAGTGCATGATTCACTCTGGTTCGGCAGGGTTGTCATCGCCGGTTTCACACTTCATCCGCTGGTGCTTGTTTTCGCGCTTTCCGGCTCGCTGATGGTCAGTCGCATACGCTTCCCGAAGCTCTGACAGTTTCACTCGATAAAAGGAGATGTTTATGATGGATCATGCGTACGGATGGATGGGTGGCGGGGTGTGGATGTGGGCACTGCTCGGTGTGCTGGTGGTGATCGTGGTAGTGGTTAAGAGTTTGACCAGGAAATAAGTAGTGAGCTGTGCTTGAAAACTCTGCGGTGTGAGTTACAAATAAGTAAAGCTGCAGCACCCACAGCGTGCTGTTTTTTCACAATGATCGGCGAATTGAAGTGAGCCATCAACTGCCCACTGTCACTCCACGTTTGACTCATCATGGGCAATTCGCACAATCTCTTTGGCGATATCCTCGGGGGATAGAATATAGTCAATACACCCGCTTGCTATTGCACTCTCAGGCATATCCGGCTGTCCAGCCGTCTCAGGCTTCTGCGCAATGGTAATGCCACCCACTTCTTTTATGCCACACAACGCTGCTGCTCCATCTCCATCAAACCCGGAGACAATCACTGCGATAAGTTTGCCATCCCAGTTTTCCGTCAGGGAGCGCATAAATACCGTAATCACGTCAGGCCAGCCCCTCGGTTTAGAAATCGGCTTGAGACGAAACTCTCCATCAAGAACATGCAGATCACGTTTTTCCGGAATGATGAAGACATGGTTGGGTTCAATGTCCAATCGTTCCGTGATCAATTCAACCGGCATCTCCGTGTAGTGCGGGAGAATTTCGTGGAGCATGGTAGCCACGGTTCTCAGGTGATTGACAATGACGATGGCTACTCCCATATCTGCCGGCAGATGTTGAAGTAACCGTATATACGCGTCGAGTCCGCCGGCCGAACCGCCCACGCAGACAACGGGAAAGTTTTGTGCAGCATTCTTCGCAATCATCGTTCACTTGCTCCGTTTCATTTTCTTCATGCGCAGGACACGTTCTTTTACCGTCGTGAGGAGCGTTCTGGCCCAGATGAATTCAGTGGCCAGAATCGCCAGGCCAAGCGGGATGACAACCACCGCCGGCCCCGGCAACACGATCATGGCCACCCCGATTATCAAGATTGTGAAACCGGCCACTATTATTATCAAACGCCTGGCTTGTCCAAACGTTCTGAGGATGAGATGTTTCACGATACTGGCCCCTGCTCACCCAACGTAGTTTCCAGATTATCGTACCGAGTCCTTAACCTTGTCCCCGGCCTTTTCGATCTTCTCACCGGTTTTTTCGACAGCTTTGTTAATCTGCTGGTCGGCTTTTTCTGCAGCCTTATCCATTTCCTTGCCGGTTCGTTCCATCGGCCCTTCTTTTTTCTCACAGCCGCTCACTGCGATTATCAGGATACCCATTATCAATGCTGCAAGTACACTCCTGCCGATTTTCGACATGATGATTCTCCTTTGAATATGGATTGTGATGATCTGATTATGATATTTTCGTAATAGCATCGTGCAACATACTCCTGACCTCACCCCAGACATGTTCAGTCCCAGATTTGAGTTCTTCCCATTCATCATCGCTGGCGGCCGATATACCCTGCAGCTTCAGCGCCGCCTCATCCCGCTTGCCCTGCAAGGCTGCGATTGCACGGGAATAATCCCCCTTTACCCCGGTTACGTCACTATCTGCCTTGTACTTGAGCTGGTCGATCTGCATATCCCATGCAACCATCTGCGCGGAGAGGTTTTCGACGTATTCTGTTCGTTTGTCCATGACAACCTCCTTTGTATGTATATGTTAACTTTGCCAGAAACGGGTTCATAGTTCGAAAAAATACCGGAATTATTGAATTTTATTTTTAGCAGTTTTTACAGAAACACCTTTTTTAGCTGCTTTTACTACCATCAATTTTGTTTTTTCGTTTGTTGTAATGGGTGATGCACTGATTGGTTCCTTGACACCCACATGCTTCTCTACACCGGGTATCGCCGCACCGCCATTTTTGCGATACTTCTGATAGCCGGCTGCGATTTCTTTGTGGGCTTTCATAATAACTTCCAGCCTGGGTATCATTGCTATAACCGCCTGGAAATCCTCTGCCAATGCAAATACCGTTTTTTTCTTCTTACCCATTACTGCCTCCTCTATGTGATAAGTCCAGTTTCAAGTGATACTTCGGGAGACCGTGAGGCCGCCCGTCTTAAGTTTACATTTCAATTTGGACAAATGGTGAACAATCAATCAGTCTCCAAGATTGGAGTGATCTCAATGTTTACCCGTATCCTTGGGCGTGTTGTTTTTGAGGTGCTCAGTACCGGGATCTTTTCCCTTGTTATAACCGGTGCCCGGGTCCTTCTCTTTTTGATGCTCTTTTCCTTGGTCATGTTCTTTGTTGGGCTCTTTGTCGTGGTCCATTTGTTTACTCTCCCTTAATCACTGAAATTGCAACTCTTTCAAAGCATTGATTCAGCAACTAGAGTGCCAGAAAAAAATATGCGGGCTTTGCATTTGCAACGGTCTGATTGTAAACGGGTAAATAGAAAATAAGCGTAGAGTGTACTGCCGAATTTATGTGCTGAACCCGTCATGCTTAACGTAACTGCCACATATGACGGGTATCAATGACGGCTACGCCTTCACACAGAACCTTTCCCACTATTTAAACCCATTAGAATCAGACTCTTGGGAGCGCAAACTTTGCAATTCTTCTATGGCACGTTAGTTGCGATATCTCTTCTATGTGAACATGAGCACTGACATGCTTACTTCAATTTTCCGTTTCGGGAAGACATTATCAAGGAGAACCACCCATGAAAGCGCTCGTATTCCGAGGTCCCGGCAAACTTGCATTAGAGGACAAACCCGCACCCACAATCGAAATCCCAACAGATGCCATTGTCAAGATCACAAAGACGACAATTTGTGGAACGGATTTGCATATCATGAAAGGTGATGTGCCCACGGTTACGGAGGGACGCATACTGGGACACGAAGGTGTCGGAATCATCGAGAAGATAGGCGCGAACGTTTCTAATTTCAGCGTTGGCGATCACGTTCTGATCTCATGCATCTCGTCATGCGGGAAGTGCAGTAACTGTAAAAAAGGGATGTACTCGCATTGCGAAAACGGTGGCGGCTGGGTACTGGGGAACCTAATTGACGGGACTCAAGCCGAATACGTCCGCATACCATTTGCTGACAATAGTCTGTATCCGATTTTGGCTGGAACTGACGAAGAAGCACTCGTCATGTTGAGCGATATTCTACCGACCGGGTTCGAATGCGGAGTCCTCAGCGGACAGGTCAAGCCCGGCGACACGGTAGCAATTGTCGGCGGAGGTCCAATTGGATTGGCGACTCTTTTGACAGCCCAATTCTACTCACCTGCGGAAATCATCATGATCGACATAGACGACAACCGTCTTGAGATCGCCAAAAAGTTCGGTGCGACGAAGACTATCAACAACAACGATGGCAAAGCGGTTGAGAAGGTTATGGTGCTCACCGGTAACCGGGGTGTGGACGTTGCGATTGAAGCCATAGGGCTTCCGTTGAGTTTCGACATTTGCCAGGCAATCGTGACGGCAGGTGGCCATATTGCAAATATTGGCGTGCATGGCAAGCCAGTCCAGCTGAATATCGACAAGCTCTGGTCGCACAATATCACCCTCACAACGCGACTCGTTGACACCGTGACAACCCCGATGCTTTTGAAAACCGTCATGTCAGGCAAGGTTCAGCCAAACCAATTGATTACTCATCACTTTGAATTGAATGACATCATGCAGGCATACAAGACCTTCGGCAATGCAATGCGGGAACACGCTCTGAAAGTCATCATTACAAATAATTTGTAATGATGACGTTGAAATGGCATGGCGCTCAACGCATGCGCCCAGTGGAACGCTACTGAATAAAAGGAGAACACTCATGTTAGGAACAATTTTGATCGTCGTCGTAATCTTGATGCTCGTGGGTGCACTGCCCACGTGGCCCCACAGTCGGCAGTGGGGTTACTATCCGAGTGGTGGTCTTGGTTTAATCTTTCTTATTCTGATCATCTTGTTGCTGACTGGTAGGCTTTAAGTAGCCGCTTAGCACGTATGGTGCCCTCGATCTTTTGGGCAAAACACCCGCATTGACGAGTGTTCTTGGAAAATCGGGTCACCTCACAAACAAAGGAGAATATCATGAAAAATTTGTTAAAAATAGCAACCATTTCGTCACTGCTTATTATCGCTTGCTTATTGATCAGTGCGTGCGGCGGTGGCGCCGAACAATTTGTCCAGGGGAAAGGTCAAATAGACGTTACCGTCAAAGATAGTGGTGGTGCGTTTTTGGCGAATGTGAGGATTGATGTAAAGGATTCTGCAGGAGGCAAAACCATCGATTCCTTCACTACTACGGTCTCATCAGGCATACATTCATTCCAAGAGACTGTTGGTTCAGATTACTTCTTTACATTCACAGACGTCGCCACTCCGGTCCGATTCGCAACGCAGAGCGATATTAAAGTAACGCCACTTCTGACCGCAACGCAACACCTTGATGTTGTGATGGTGCCATAGTAAGAAGCGGCGGCTACATCCGAACCAGTACGCTGGGACCTCTAACCTTCCCTCCTTGTCAGGGGGGAAGATTAGAGCTCGCCCCTGATAAATGCCCTCTGGGGCATGCAGGGAGATTTAGAGTGGTTTGCTGCGAAATAATGAGAGTAACATGATGCCAGACTAGCGCTAAAACAAGCCCCCCCGGAAGCCGAACCGAACACCTTTTCAGATTGCGGTTCATCCTGTTTTCCATGCATCGGCGCAGAGATCCATCAATAAAAGAATATGCTCACGAGAACCCGTGCCAGAGCGAGCGGAACACCGATACCCCAGCGGACATATCCGGAGGCCTGAGACCTCTCAGGTAAGGATTTTTCTTTGAGGTTCTCCTCCAAAAGAGGGCACCATGATCACGGGATATTGTACCAATGCAGGCAACCGGTTGCCCGGGATGGATTTATGCCGAAGCATGCTGTAGAGCTCAACGATTTCCTGGCAGGTCGTCTTGAAGGTTTGTTCCCCGGGAAGTTCCGGCTCCGGGGTGTTGAGCGGGAGGCGTGGAAAGGTTCTGCGCTCATTTCCGAAAAATCTCGTCTCTGGTGGTGCTTCCGGATTCATACTGATTTCTCCGTTGTGATTATGTATTCCCATCACCGTTCCATACATCCCGCGCAGACCACCCAGACACCTGACCGCCATCCATGCGCAAAGCACCGGGCGGGGTGCTAGGAGCCCCCCAGGCAGAGTGCCGCATAGATGCGGGCAGCATTCGTTACCTCGTCGAAAATCACCCGTTCATCGGGGGTGTGAGCGGTTTCCAGCGAACCGGGGCCCAGAATAAGCGGTTTTACCCCTGCTGCAAAAAAGAGATTACCATCGGAATGAGAGCGGAAGGCATCCATCTCCAGCGGCAGATCAAGCTTTTGATAGACCTCACGCAAGACCTGCGCCAGGAGATTATCGGTGCCAAGGTTGTAGCCGGGGGAGGCGAAATCGAAGCTGACTCCCAGATTGAGGCCGGGAATGATCCGGTCAAGGTTGGCGACGATCCGGCGAATCGCATCCTGGAGAACGACCGGGGCGTGATCAGGGGGCAGGTGCAGATCGATCCAGGTTTCACAGCGATCCGGCACAACAAAACCGGCCTGCGATGATCGCATCTCCCTGATTGAATAGACGATCTCCGATCGCGCCCGATCGAACAACGGGTCATTTCCCAGCAGCAGCAGAACCCGCAGCATCGATTCAACGGCATTATGCCCCAGTTCGGGGAGCGAGGAATGGCTTTGCAGACCGCGCGTGACAAAGCCGGCCTCCAGGTAGCCGTAATGGGCGAATTTGGCCACCAGGCTGGTCGGTTCGCCAATCACCACCCAGGGTGGTTGGCTGGTTTGCAGGAAGGTCGCACTGCCGTCGCCGTTCTCTTCCTCCCCGACGACCAGCAGCAGCCCGACCGAAGGTCGCTCGGAAGGCGCCAAAGCCTCGGCCAGAGCCAGCCAGGCCTCAACCATGGCGGCACAGCCACCTTTCATATCGGAGCTCCCCAGTCCGCGGATGATGCCGTTATCTTCCTGGGGGCCGAACGTATCCAGATCCCAGGCCGGGACGGTATCGACATGCCCCACCAGGTAGAGGCGCGGTTCGCCGGGCCCCATGCTAACACGCAGGTTATAGCGATCATCTTCCACTTCCTGCCGCTCGGCACGAAAACCGGCCCGGTTGAGGAGCTCTTCCAGGTACAGCTGGATATCCTCTTCCTTGCCGGAAGGCGAGTAGATATCGAGCAGATCGAGGAACGTTGTGCGCAGTCGCTCGGGGTTGATCGCTCGCCAGACGGCATCCAGGCGGGAGTTCATGGTTTCTTGACCGTTTTTTTTCTGTTCTTGTGCGACAGGTTGAGGGACATGTAGACATGATCCTGAACATCGCCGAAACCCTGTTTTTCAAAGAAGCGGATCGCCGGCTGGTTGTCGGCGGATGTGTCGATGATCATCATACGCACCCCCTGTTCCTTCATACGGTGCTTGATCTCCTTGAACAGCCCGCTCCCCACGCCGCCCTGCTGGATATCCAGGCGGACCCCCACCCAGACAAGATAGCCGTATTTCCAGGGCGAGTTGTGTTTCGTGACCGTAGTCCCCAGGGCGAAACCGAGAATCCTGTCCCCGGCTTCAGCCACCAGGCAGAGCTCGGAGTCCGAATTGAAGAGGGTCGTAATCTCGTATTCGTCCCAGGTGCGGTACAGGCTTTGAAACGACTCGGCGGTAAAGACCTGTTCGCCGATATGGAACACCTCGGGAAAATCGTCGATGGTCATCTCGCGGATGCGGAGTGTGTCTTTGGCTGCTGAGGGTGTATCTGACATGGGGGCACCTCGTTCGTGGGGTAGATCTGACAGGACCGGAATCTACGCGCTCTACCATAACCATACCTCCTGAATAGGCGCCCGTCAAAGCCATTCCTGTAAATTCCGGAGGCCACGGGATACTATCCTGAGTCAGGCCGGCTGCGGTCAGCAAACCGGATCAGTCACGGGAGCGGGTACGGGTTACCCCGCTCAAGATCGCAATGCCGACGAGTATGACGACGGCTATCATAACATACACGGCACTCACTTTCGCCAGAACAAGGGCCCATGCAATGCCGCCAATGACAAAAGCAAAACCGATGAGATAAATGATCAAGGACATTATGCTGCCTCCTGGTTGCTTCAGCGTCTGTTCAGGCCGGGAATGGATGTATCCTCGAATATGACGCTCTGCCCTGCATAACGCATGAAATGAGCCAACGTGCTCGACCGGGGTAACACCCTGATTTTACGCATTTGTAACGGGTACTATCTCGCATGCCCGTCAGCCTCGACACACGCCAACCGCCATATATAGCAGTTACGTTAGATATAACAGTTCCCTCTGACGATTTTTCCTGCAGCTGACATCCATCCATCGGATTTTCACACGTACAATCAGGCAATTGCTTACCATGAAACCGTGCGTGCTCTCTGGCATGCTAGTTGCGTTTTGCCCTGTAGTGAGGATACATTTTCAACCAGGCAGAGACCACCTATTCAAGGACGGCACCCATGAACCAGAGCGAATACATAGACATTGGCGATAATGTTTTTCTCCATATCCGTGATTGGGGAAAGGGCCATACCATCGTTTTTATCCCCGGGTGGCCATTCGGGCATGAAATGTTTGAGTACCAGTTCACACAACTGCCGCAACGCGGCTATCGCTGCATAGGCATCAGCATGCGTGGTTTTGGCAAATCTTCACAACCGTGGGGAGAATATACCTATGATATTTTTGCAGATGACCTTCTCTCTGTTCTTCAGGCACTGGATCTGAACAATGTCACCCTGGCCGGCTTTTCCATGGGTGGCGCTATAGCCCTTCACTATATGGCGCGTCATAAAGGAGACAGGGTTGACAATCTGGTGCTCTGCAGTGCTGCAGCGCCCTGTTTTACGTCAAGAGCCGGCTTTCCCTTCGGCCTTGAGCCGGGGGTGGTAGATAGCCTGATTAAATCGTGCCAATCAGACCGCGCCAAGCTTAATGCTGATTTCGGAACGTCATTGTTTAGAGACAGCACAGCTGTTACGCCGCCGCTGTTGAGTTGGCTCCAAACCCTCGGCATGGAAGCGTCGCCTCATGCTACTGCGGCGGCTCTTGTAACGCTCCGGGATTCAGATCTGCGTAATGACCTGCAATCCGTACAGGTGCCTACCGTTCTTTTTCATGGTTTGCATGACCGGATTTGTCCGTTTGAACTTGCAAAAACGATGACAGCCCCGACAGAAGCGATGCCGGCGGGTGGTGAAGCGATGGCGGTTGGAATTGAAGCAATATCAGCTGGGGAAGAACCCACTGCCGGCGGGATTAGCGGTGCAACGTTGATTTGTTTTGAAAACAGTGGCCATGCCCTGTTTTATGAGGAGAAAGACAAGTTCAATGATGAATTAACAAATTTCATTGAACACAAATCATCGCTAGGGTTGAAATATTTCGGTACGTCAACAAGATGAATGGGCATTGAAATGATAGCGTATAACAGAGAGGTATCCGATGGTGGAGGAGGTATCCATGAGCTCTGAACAAACGATAAAGGGCATGGGAGCGATCCCCCACGCCAAGGGAGTCGGGTTCCGGGTGTGGGCGCCCCATGCCGAGCGGGTGTCCGTGGTCGGATCGTTCAACGGATGGGACAGCGGCAAACACCCCATGCAGGCTGAGGAAAATGGCAACTGGTCCACAGATGTGGCAGAAGCCCATGTCGGCGATCAGTACAAGTACCGCTTGTCCACAGCGCAAGGTGAGTACGATCGCATTGATCCTTACGCCCGTGAGGTGACCAGTTCGATAGGAAACGCCATCGTTCACGATCCGAGCTTCGATTGGCAAGGCGACGACTACCATCTTGCGTCGTGGAATAAACTCGTCATTTACGAGCTGCATGTCGGCACGTTCAACGATCAGGAGGACACCGACCATCCGGGCAAGTTTTCCTCGGTGTCGGCGCGTTTGGGACATCTGCAGAAGCTCGGCATCAATGCCATCCAGATCATGCCGGTGGGCGAGTTTGCGGGGGAGCGGTCGTGGGGTTACAACCCCGCCCATATCTTCTCGGTGGAAACAGCTTACGGAGGCCCGTTGGCCTTCAAAAAGTTCATCAAGCACGCTCATAAACAGGGCATCGCGGTGATCCTGGACGTTGTCTACAACCACCTGGGCCCGAGCGACCTTGATCTGTGGCAATTCGACGGCTGGTCCGAAAACAACCGCGGGGGCATCTACTTCTACAACGACGACCGGGCCGTTACACCGTGGGGCGACACCCGTCCCGATTACGGGCGCGGTGAGGTACGTCAATACCTGCTCGATAACGTGCTGATGTGGTTCGAAGAATACCACATTGACGGCATCCGTTTCGACTGCACCCAATTCATTCGCACGATCAACGGTGTCGGCACACCGGACCTTCCCGATGGGTGGAATCTGCTCCAGTGGATCAACAGCCAGATCGCGCAGAAATACCCCGCTAGCATCACGATCGCCGAGGATCTTCAACACAACCGGTGGCTCACCAAGGACGTTGGCGCCGGAGGAGCCGGATTCAGCTCACAGTGGGACGCCATGTTCGTTCATCCTATCCGCCTGGCGGTTACCACGCCACAGGATGAACAGCGCTCGCTTGGTGACATCCGCGACGCCATCTGCTACCGCTACAACGACGACGCTTTTGACAGGGTTATCTACAGCGAATCGCACGATGAGGTAGCGAACGGCAAGCAGCGTGTGCCGCAAGAGATCAGCCCGGACGACCCCAAGGGTTGGTACGCGCGAAAACGTTCGACACTGGCAGCGGCAATGGTCTTTACCGCGCCGGGTATCCCCATGCTTTTTCAGGGCCAGGAGTTTCTCGAAGGGGGCTGGTTCCGAGACACGGTTCCTGTCGATTGGGAGCAACGCGACGAATTTCATGGCATTGTCCGGCTCTACCGCGACCTCATCCGGTTGAGGCTCAACTACGACGGCTTCACGAGCGGCCTCAGCGGCCAGTTCACCCAGGTCTACCACCTGAACGACGAGCGCAAGGTCATCGCCTTTCACCGTTGGGACAAGGGCGGACCGGCGGACGATGTCGTGGTTGTTGCCAATTTTTCTCATGAGCCGCAGGAGGGCCATGTCATCGGCTTCCCGGCTGCCGGGGTCTGGAAGCTCCGCTTAAACAGCGATTGGCACGGGTACAGCGACGATTTCCAAGGTCATCCGAGCGGCGACGTCATCGCCGAACCGGGTGAGAATGACGGCCTGCCCTACTACGCCGCAATAACGATAGGCCCTTACAGCGTATTGATCTTTTCGCAATGAACGGAGATTAACGCCATCGAGCTTTCCATGGAGAAGACCACATGCCGATTCCGGGAGCCGCACTATTCCCGCAAAATGACCATCGCCGCCGCATAATTCGTATCGAACCCTGACCCGCCCCTGGCGGAGCTGCTTCGCAATCGGCACAGACACCCTGAGTTCCAGCTTGCGGCTTTGTGTGCACAGTTTCACAGCTTGGCCCCCTGTCGTTGCCCCATGGCTTGCTGTTGAGCCGATGTCAGGACCTTAGCACGTTTAACAACGTATTTTCGTGTTTCATCAGTGGCCAGCAACATGACCGCAAACGGGATCAGCAGCAGCCATACATCTACACCGATGGGGGCAGAGGCGAACAGGGAGTTGCCAAGCGGTGTGTAGACGATGAACGCCGCCAGCAACACATCGGTGGCAATCCCTGCCAGCACCAGCCGGTTTGAAAAGAGCCCCAGGCTGAAGACGGAAACGTTGGGTGAACGGCAGGCCAAGGCGTTGGCGATCTGTGCCGCTACAATACCGGCGAGACAGGCCGTGGTAGCCTGCAGGTAGAGCGTAGCCGTAGATGCCAGCGGCTGGGCCCAGCGCCAGCCTCCTGCATACATGACATAGAAGTAGGCACTCATCCCGGCAAGAGCCTCCCACAGCCCCAGATAAAGATATCCCCTTACAAGCACTCCCGTGGTGAGAAGATGCTCGGATTTTGGCCGGGGAGGCCGCTGCATGATGTCCGGCGACGGTCTCTCCGCACCGAGGGCCAGCGCCGGAAACATGTCGGTACCGAGGTCCACCGCCAAAATCTGCATGATGGTAAGCGGCAGGGGGATACCAAACAGGATATAACCAATAAAAGGGATCAACTCCGCTATGTTGGAGGCGAAGATGTAGGTGATGAAGCTCCTGATATTCTCGAAGACTGCGCGCCCTTCCTCTATGGCATTGACGATGGAGGCAAAATTATCATCAAGAAGCACAATGTCCGCCGCCTCGCGGGCAACACTGGTCCCAGTCAGTCCCATGGCAATGCCGACATGGGCCTTTTTTAGCGCCGGCGCATCATTGACGCCATCTCCGGTAACAGCGACCCGATGTCCTTCCTCGATCAACAGACTGACGACATGCATCTTGTTCTGGGGCGACATGCGAACGAAGAGCAGATTCTCCTTTTTCAGCTCTTCACGCAACAGGTCATCCGGCATGGCGGCGCACGCACGCCCCTCGATGATGACCGGATCGCCCGTTATCAAGCCGATATCCCGGGCGATGGCTGCTGCGGTGGGTCCGGCATCTCCCGTTATCATGATGACCTTTATCCCTGCGCTGCGGCACGCCTTCAGGGCCTGCGGCACTTCAGAACGTGGCGGGTCAAGCAACCCCATAAATCCCGCAAAGGTAAGATCCTCTTCCGGGATTTCCCCTGCGGGAACGTCCTTCAATTCCCGAAACGCCAGTGCGATCACCCGAAGCCCCTCAGAGGCCATGGTCTGCAGCCTGTCCTGGAGTTCTGCCATGGTGGCGCCGGTCAGCGCAATGCTGGTCGAGCCGGTCTGGCAGAGCGATGTGCAGATCGGCAGCACGCTTTCACCTGCCCCTTTGACCAGTACGAACAACTTCCCATCGATCCGGTGGAGGGTGGCCATCCGTTTCCTGTCGGCATCGAACGGGGTTTCGCCCAGCCGTTCACCTGTTACGGCGCCCTGACTGACCGCATAGCTGTAGAGCGCCGTCTCGGTCGGGTCACCCTTGACCGCCTCCCGGGTCACGCTTACATTGTTGCAGAGTTGGGCAACCGTGCAGGCCATTGCAGCCTTGTCATCCGGGCTCCAGGATGTCTTGACGGTCATCTGGTTTTGAGTCAGTGTGCCGGTCTTATCGGTGCAGATCAGGTCAACCGTGCCGAGCGCCGCCACAGCATTCAGGTTTTTTACCAGCGCATTCCGCCGGGCCATGCGTTTGCTCCCCATGGCCAGCGAAAGGGTTACGGTCGGTAGCAGTCCTTCCGGTACGGTGGCGATGATGATGCCAATGGCAAACAGAAAGTTGGCCCAGAATCCGCGTCCCACCAAACCGCCGATCAGGAAGAAACAGCCGCCGCAGGAGACTGCAATGATGGCGACGATGCGGCTGACCCTGGTGATCTCGATATGGAGCGGACTGGCCTCCTCCACGACCGTGCCGGTTATCTGTGCGATCTTGCCGAACTCCGTCGCCATACCGGTCGCATAGACAACGGCCTTGCCGCTGCCGCTCACCACAAGCGTACCTGCGAACACCAGATTTCCGCTTTCAAGCAGCTCGCCCTCGCAGGCTGCAGCGGTGAGCTGATGGGAATCTGATTCACCGGTCAAGAGCGCGTTGTTGACGGTCAGCCGGCTTGTTTCCACGACCCGCGCGTCGGCGGGCACCTTGTCGCCTTCCCGCAGCAGCACCAGATCTCCCGGTACAATCTCCACTGCATCGATGTCAAGCTCGGTTCCGCTCCTGATCACGACAACCCGGAAGGGCAGCATCTTGCGAAGTTCCTCAATCGCCTTTTCGGTACGGTATTCCTGAATAAAGGTGAAGATGGCGTTGATGAAGATAACGGTCAGAATGGCTATGCCGAGACGCAGCAGACCTTCGCCGGGGTGAAGGTATTCCGACAGAAAGCAGAGGGCGGCGGCAAACCAGAGCAGCAGAGCCAGGAAATGGGTGAATTGGGCCGCCAGACGCACAATCATGGGGCGGCCATGTACCTCCTTGATCTCATTGAGACCATATTCAGCCGCTCGTCGCGTTGCCTCTTCAGCCGTAATCCCCTGAGGAGTGCTGAGCAGTGTTGAGAAGACTTCATCATGGGAAAGACTTTGAACGTTCATGGACATTCACCGCGCAGCCTGGAACAGGATGGTGTTACAGGGCGGCTTGTGCATGATATCGCCTGCCGGATTGCCGAATAGCAGTCTTCGTAAGGCACCGCGTCCAGTCGCACCCAGCACGACTAGATCGTTGTGGCGAGTGATCGCTTCCACCGTTATGGCTCGACCTAAATCTCCCCTGCCGCGTCGTTCAAGAACCGTAACGTGCTCCTCCCGCAACTGTTTCCCAAACTGGATGATATCGTCCGGCATCCCCTTTGAATCGCGCTCGGCGGACAGATGAAACAATGTGACCTGTGATTGGAAACTCTTGGCCAGTTCGGCAATAAACATCAGGCGGCGTCCATTGTCGTCGATAACCTTGCCAAGCGGCACCAGGATATGTCCGGGGTGCGGTTTGGCCATGGTGATGACCCGCATGATGGCCAGGTCTGTCCTGATTGTCCGCAGAATGTGGCGAATGGTTTGTCGCTGCAAGACGGTACCGTAACGTTTATCGGGTATCATGGGATACAGGACGAGATCGGCTTTTTCCGCCTGCAGCCATTCGGGCAGCAGCTTGCTGACGTTCCCGATCCCGGTTATCCTGGCCACGGGGATCCCCAGCTCGGAGGCCACAGCGTAGAGGTGATCCTGATGGCGGGCGGTACGCTGGAGGCTGGCCTCGTCACTGCCATCATCACCGGCGGCATACAACACAAGCCCGGCCTTGCATGCTGCCGCCAGCGCGATGGCATAGCGGGCGGTTACGGTAGATGCGGTGTGTTCGTTGATGACTGAAACTATTGTGCGGTAGCTCATGGCAGCCATATGACACCATCTAACGTAGTCAGATCAAACAGTGCCTTTCCTTTCAGAGGTAGCAGTATAACCGGCCCTGCAATTTGCTCAATGACAGGGAGGGAGCAAATAGTGCGCCAGAGAAATTCCGCAGCAACAGAGAACGTAACCATTCGATTATAAAGCGCAATACGAATCAAGCGCGTGGAACAAAAACGGGAGGCCGTCTGCGGAAGCCGTCAGGTATGGCACAATCTGTCATATTGTGCGGATGTTGCGGTGGTGAGTTAGGCGCTGAATGCGGCATTATTTGTTAGCAACTGGATTTATAGCGATTGTGTGTTAAAAGTTATGAAGTCACTCATCATTCTCTGCTCGCAGCAGGAAATCTGCCATGCCACCGGCATGGCAGTCAGATGTGGCACGAGAGCGTTCAACATGAAAACCGGCAAAGACAAAAGCCTGTTATCCGCGGACAACAACGTACACAGCAACTCAGAAGCGAGTGTGTATCCCGCCCCTCGGGCCATGCAGGAGTCCCGGAAACTCGTCCATGAACTCGAGGTTCACCAAATTGAGCTGGAAATGCAGAACGATGAGTTGCGGCAGGCCCAGAAAGAGCTGGAGCTGTCGCGGAATAAATATTTAGAACTCTATGACTTTGCCCCCGTCGCCTATTTTACCTTTAATGAAGACGGAGTGGTGCTGGAGGCAAATCTTACCGCTGCGCACATGATGGGAATTGAACGTGAAATGCTGCTCAGAAGACCATTCAGCATGTTGGTTGCCGATGCAGACGGGAGAGAGGTTTTTTTCAGCCACCTCAGCCTGGTTCTGCAGCGACAGGGCCTGCTGCGATGCGAAATCAAACTCACCAGGAGCAACGGCACGGTGTTATATGGCCAACTCAGGAGCGTACCGGTCACGGTCGAAAACGGGAAAGGATCTATCCTTACCGTACTCGCTGACATCACCGTCCGCAAAGAGCTGGAAGACAAGCTGCTCAAGGCCCATGACAACCTGGAGCTGACCGTACAAGAACGGACGAAAGAGCTGACGGCGCGCACCAGCGAGTTGACCCGGGTGAACAAGCAGCTCACCCGGGAAATAGCGGAACGCAAGAAGGCAGAGGAGGCGCTGAGCCTGACGTGTGCCGAGTTGAAAGGTTTGCAAGACCGGCTCCAGGCCGAGAACATCTACCTGCAGCAGGAGGTTGACCAGCGCGACAACTTCGGCGAGATCATCGGCCAAAGCCCTCTGATTTTACGGGTATTTACGCAGATCGAACAGGTTGCCCCCATGAACGCTACCATTCTGCTGCTGGGCGAAACCGGCACCGGCAAGGGGCTGGTGGCCCGCGCCATCCATAGCAGCAGCAGCCGCAAGGCCCGGCCCCTGATAACGGTCAACTGCACGACCCTGCCGGCCAGCCTGGTGGAAAGCGAGCTGTTCGGGCGGGAACGGGGTGCGTTCACCGGATCGGACGCCCGCCAGATCGGACGCTTTGAGCTGGCCGACGGCGGCACCATCTTCCTGGATGAGATCGGCGAGATGCCGCTGGAGCTGCAAAGCAAGTTGCTGCGGGTGATTCAGGATGGCGAGTTCGAACGTCTGGGCAGTCCCCGCACCATCAAGACCGATGTCAGGATTATCGCGGCCACCAACCGGGATCTGAAGGCCGAGGTCCAGAAGGGCACCTTCCGCGAGGATCTGTTTTACCGGCTGAATGTGTTCCCGATCACGATGCCGCCACTGAGGCAGCGCCGGGACGATATCCCCTTGCTCGTCAATCATTTTGTCGCCAAGTTCAACAAGAAAATCGGCAAGCGGATCGAGAGCGTTTCAAAGGATACCCTGAACACCCTGCAGGAATACCACTGGCCCGGCAACGTGCGCGAGCTGGAGAGTATCATCGAGCGGGCCGTCATCATCAGCCAGGGCACCTCGCTGCAGGTCCTGGACCACTTTGATACGGCCGGCACAGGTGATGACGAACCGGGCGGGCAGGTCGTCAAAGCCCTGGTCGAACTGGAATGCGACCATATCCTGCAGGTGCTCCAGAAAACCGGCTGGCGCGTTGAGGGACAAAAGGGGGCAGCGCTCCTCCTCGGCCTCAATGCCAGCACCCTGCGCGCCCGGATGAGGAAATACGGCATCGCACGGCAGTAAATCTGAGCATATCGCGGCAGTGCGATACGAAGACAACTCCCCGCTCCCCACACAACAGCAATCCGCCATATATAACAGTTACGTTAGGCGTGACGGATAACGGCGAAGGCTTTCCGATCACCTCACGCACGCCATTGCGACCTGAGCCGGCAAAATCAGCGCCTCGATACTCACGACACCTGCACAGGTTCGGTGGCACGTTAGTTGTAGAGTAACCTCGAAAAGTGATTTGAGCAGCGCATGATTCCATGAACGGTGTGCACGCACATCAGCATTATGCAGAATTCCCGGAACATATTGGTACCATTGATAGACACGGCGGCTTGGCTTGCCACGGTCTGGCATTCGCGACGTGGGTTAATGGTACTTCAACAAAAGACCCGCTGCCCCTGATGCGTCCGATGGCCGGAAAGGAGACCCTGAAGATGACACATAGCCATAGAGAGTCCCACAAAACCAGCCGGATCGGATGGTTGCGCGCGGCGGTGCTTGGCGCGAATGACGGTATCATCCCGATCGCAAGTCTGGCCGTTGGCATAGCCGGCCTGGTGGCGGGTGTCGGCAGACTGTCCGGCGCTGTCATGTAGCAGCTGTCACCTATGGAAAAGCGCCAGGATACCTATCGATCGTTGTTTCGCAGCTTCGACTTCCCGTTGCGGGTCATGCGCGCTTTCATGCGCAACCAGGGGCTGCTTTTGGCCGGCGCTGTCGCCTACTACACCCTGTTGTCTATTGTACCGCTGTCAATCATTACCCTGGTTGTGCTTACGAATTTTATCGACGAGCATCAGCTGATCCTCACCTTGTCAACCTATCTGGCGATGGTGATCCCGGGCTATGCGGCCACCTTGACCGCACAGGCAACCGCATTCCTTGAGCACCGCAAGGTCGTCGGTATCATTGGCTTTCTCGGCATGCTGTTTTTCAGTTCCACAGCTTTTTCCATGCTTGAGAACGCCATGTCGGTGATTTTTTATCAACAGGTCAGGATTCAGCGGCGCAAATTGTTCATGTCGGTCATTATTCCCTATGTGTACATTTTTGTGATGGGCCTGGCCGTTCTGCTGGTCTCGGTAATTGTGGCTGCAATCGAATCGGTGGAAAGCAGTCAGGTGACAGTTTTCGGCTGGAGTCTGGACCCGGGCATCGCCACCTGGGTTTCCCTGTATATCCTGGGGATCATCGGCGAGATCCTCATGTTTACGTCCATCTATCTGGTTATGCCGGTGAAACGGGTCAAATTTCGTCACGCGCTGGTCGGCGGGGTAACGGCGGCGGTGTTGTGGGAGATAACGCGGCGCGTGTTGATCTGGTATTACGCGACCGTCACCACGGTAAACATCATCTATGGCTCCATCGCCATGACCGTGGTGGCTCTGATCAGTATCGAAGTCGTTGCGATAATCCTGCTCCTGGGCGCCCAGGTTATTGCAGAACTGGAACGCAAACCCGATGCATCTGTCGGACAGAAACATTGGACTACGGAGCGAGAAAAGGACACTTAGTGGACGACGGCATTCTTATTGGTTATTTTGCACAGCACGATGAAGCCCGGAAAGCTCTCCGGGAACTGGCACAACAAGGCTACAGCCGTACCGCGCTGGTGCAGAAAGACACGGACGGAGATGTACGGCACACCGTTCCATTCCTACGGCGCCGGGCCTTCATGGCAATCCTGGCTGCCATTCTGTTCGGGGTAATCGGCCAAATGGCAGTTCTGTTTCTGCAACTGCCGCTACGGTTTTCTCTGTGGGGGTTATCCACGTCCCTGGCGTTCTCCATGTCGGGCGCCCTCTTCGGGGTCCTGACAACCTTGCTGTGGCTACGGCGCTCCCGACATGGCGTTGATCCGGGGGTCATACGTGATTATGCCCGCTGGCTCGTATCCGGCGAATCCGTTCTGATTCTCCAGGCCCCCGTCGAATCGTTACAGCGGCCAGTGGCCTCACTGAGGGAAAGCGGCGACCCGCCTCCCGCCTTGTTCATCATCCATCCCAAACGCGAGCGGCGTACGGAAACACGCAGCCTGGCGGCAAAACTCTCACCGCTGCAGATCCAGGAGCATGCCCAGCGTCATGCCAGGGAACAGCAGGTGGACGCGCAACCGAAGCACACCGCCGAACTGCTCAAGCGACTCAAACAATCCCGTTATTGGGTACGCCGGATCTGCGCCGATCTGACCGCAGCCAGCCGGCTGGAACAAAAGGCCACACCGGCGGCCGACTGGATCCTGGATAATGAGTACATCCTGGAAGGGAATGCCAGCGATGTGCTGTTGAACCTGCCGCGGCGCTTTTACCGGCAATTACCCACCCTGGCTTCCGACCCCTTCCGGGGCATGCCCTGTATCTACGCCCTGGCCCGGAATCTGGTATCCCATACGGAGTTGCGCCTTGACCGGGAGAATATCCTGACGTTTATCGAGGCCCATCAATCCGTGCGCACGCTGACAATCGGCGAACTCTGGGCAATGCCACAGATGCTGCGCATCGCACTGATCGAAAGCATCCAAAGCCTGGCCTTCACCGCCCTGGCGGACCTGCGCGAACGCCAGCTGGCCGATTTCTGGGCGAACCGGCTGATCACGGCCAATCGTCGCGACCCCAATCAACTCTTCGTAATTCTGGCGGAACTTGCAAGAACGGAAGCGAATCCCAGCACGTTTTTCGGCGTACAACTGATCGGCCTGCTCTACGACGAAGAGGCCGCCTTGTCGCCGGTCAAAAGCTGGCTTGAACGCACGCTCAAGAACCCGTTGCACGAGTTCAATCTGCGTGAGTTGAACCGGCAGACCAGAGAGCAGATATCCTGCGGCAATGCCTTCACCAGCCTGCGCCAACTGGCTCTCCTGGACTGGCGGGAAATCTTCGAGCACCTCAGCCGGGTGGAACAGACCTTGCGGCGCGATCCATCCGGGATCTATGCCCAGATGGATTTTGCCACCCGGGACCGCTGCCGCCGAGCGGTTGAAGAATTGGCCCATGCTTGCGGGCAGACGGAGGAACAGGTTGCCGAGGACTGCATCAAACTGGCGACGCAGGCCGGGCATAATGCAACCAGTGACGAACGCCGCCACCACGCCGGCACGTGGCTGATCGGGGAGGGACGGCGTGAACTGGTACGGCGGCTCGCCTGCCGTGAGACACAACGGCAACGCACTCTGGCATGGATCTACCGGCACCACACCGGCTGCTATACCTTCGGCATCGCCGGCTTTTCCGTTCTGTTTATCGCTGTGATTGCCACCTTCGGCCAGAGCGGCACGCCACCCGCACTCCGGATCGGGCTGCTGGTGCTCCTGCTGATACCGGTCAGCCAGCTGGCAATCGAGGTGCTCAATTACCTGGTCACGCGCTTTCTGCCGCCCCGCCCCCTGCCCAAGATGGATTTCGAGGAGAGCGGGATTCCCGATGCCTTCCGCACCCTGGTGGTTGTGCCGATGATGCTGGCGAACGCGGAGACCGTACGAGCCGAGGTGGAAAAGCTGGAGATCCGCTATCTGGCCAACAAGGAAGCAAATCTTTTATTCAGCCTGTTCTCGGATTATACCGATTCCGACACGCTTGCGCGCGAGGACGACAACCTGTTGCTGCAGGTTGCGATCCTGTCCCTGACCGAACTCAACCAGCGCCACGGTGGCGAGCGATTTTTCCTGTTCCACCGGGAGCGCAGCTGGAGCGAAACCGAGCAGAAATTCATCGGCTGGGAACGCAAACGGGGCAAACTGGAGGAACTGAACCGCCTGATCGACGGCACACGCTCCGCTACGGCCGCACCCCTGGTCTATCTAGGCGACGCCCATGCTCTGATGGATGTCCGTTTTATCATCACCCTGGACAGCGATACGCAGTTGCCGCATTCGACAGCCCGCAGAATGGTCGAGACCCTGGCACACCCCCTCAATCAACCGCGCTTCGACGCCTCGGGCAGGGTCATGGCCGGATCCTATACGGTGATCCAGCCACGGGTGAGCCCGACCCTGGCGAGCACGAGCGTCTCGATCTTCAGCCGGCTCTTTGCCGATGCTGTCGGCATCGACCCGTACTCTCAGGCAATCTCCGATGTGTATCAGGACCTAAGCGGTGAAGGATCGTATCACGGCAAAGGGATCTACGATGTGCGGGCCTTCAGCCGCGTTCTGGCGGGCAGGTTCCCCGAAGAATGGGTACTGAGTCACGACCTGATCGAAGGAGCCCATGTCCGGGTGGGACTGGCCAGCGACATCGAACTGTATGATGAATTCCCCCAAGGGTACCAGAGTTACAGCAGCCGCTATCATCGCTGGATTCGTGGCGACTGGCAGATCGCCGGCTGGATTTTTTCTACGGTCCCTCACGTTTCAGGCGGTCGCAGCGCCAACCCGCTCTCCCTGTTCAGCCGCTGGAAGATTCTCGACAACCTGCGTCGCAGCCTGGTGCCGGCCGGCAGCATAGCCCTGCTGATCGCGTCCTGGTTCATGTCCCCGAGGCTCTCCGGGATTGCAACGCTGATTGTCGGCATGCAACTGCTCTTTCACCCCCTGGCGCAACCCTTCACCATGGCCACCACACGCAAGGGACTGAGGTATTTCTCCCCTTCGAAGCTGCTGCACGATCTGCTACGGGCCACAACCGATGCCGCCTTGCTGCCGCATCAGGCCGCGGTGTCCCTGGACGCCATCGTCCGGGTCTGGTACCGGCGCATGGTCTCCCGGCGCAACCTGCTGGAATGGACGGCTCAGGCAACCCATTGGAGCGCCTCCCGCCGCCAGCCACTCTTCGTCGCCAGCCTGGCCCTGGGGAGTTTTTTCAGCGCGAGCGTGGGCGGGGCGGTCTGGTTCGTCAAGCCGGACAGCCTGCCGCAGGCCACCCCCTGGCTCGTCTTGTGGTTTCTCTCCCCGCTGCTCGGCTGGTTGCTGAACCTGCGGCCCGTTGAGTCGCTGCAGCCACACCCGCTGCCGGAGACGGACCGCCGTTTTCTCAGGCAGGTCGCCCGGCGGACCTGGCGTTACTTTTCGTCATTTGTCAATGTCCGTACGTCCTGGCTACCACCGGACAACTACCAGATCGCCCATCAAAACCGCCTGGCCATGCGTACCAGCCCGACCAACATCGGCCTCTGGATGACCAGCGTTCTGGGGGCCCATGATTCCGGCTATCTGACGGTTACTCAGGTGATTGAGAGACTGACCGCCAGCATGACGGCCATCGACCAGCTGGAACGCCATGAAGGGCATCTGCTGAACTGGTACGACATCCAGAACCTGACGCCACTCGAACCGCGCTACGTATCCACCGTAGACAGCGGAAATCTGCTGGGTGCCCTGTGGGCCCTGGAACAAGGGCTTGAGGAGCTGCTGTACGCGCCTCTCATGGATGCCAAGGCCTTTACCGGCTTGGCTGACACGGGGGAAATCCTGAAACAGGGCGCGGCAGCAGAAGGGATTGCCTGCCCCTATCGCCAGCCACTTGAGCAGCTCCTGATGGAGTGGCATGCACCGCCGCCCAGCCTGGTTGAACTCCTGTGCCTGCAGCGCAGCGAGGCGCTGACAATCCGGTCCGTAGTTGCTGCGGCAGAAACCGCGCCCTGGGGCGCAGAGCTGGAACAACAGGTTTCGGCCTGGCTTCAGAACACAGAACGCTATCTGAGCTGGGTCGAGATCCTGGCCGAAAAGAGCGCGGCGGAGCTTGGCCCGCTCGGCTCCGAAGCGCTGCATGCCATCCAGCAGGACCTGACCCGGGCGCCATCGCTGCACGGCCTGGCCCATGGACAGACCGCTTGCATCCCGCTGCTCGCCAGGATCAGGGTGGAGTTGTCCGCCGCCGACGCTCCACTGGCTGAATGGCTCGACCGGGTAGTAGCGGCGTTCTCCACCTCGCAATGGTTGGCCGGCGAGACACTGGATGCGGCAGAGCGCCTGATAGCCGCCGTTCGCTCCCTGTCGGCCGGGATGAACATGCGGTTTTTGTACGATCCCAGGCGCAAACTGTTCGCCATCGGCTTCAACGTATCCACGAATGTATTGGACGCTTCCAGTTATGACCTTCTGGCCAGTGAGGCCCGGCTTGGCAGTTTCCTCGCCATTGCCCGGGGCGACGTCCCCCTGGAACATTGGTTCTCACTGGGCCGCCCCTATGGTGCAATCGGCCGGCAGCGGGTACTTCTCAGCTGGACCGGGACCATGTTCGAATATCTGATGCCGCTGCTCTTTCAGTGTTCCTACCGCAATTCGCTGCTGGATAAGGCCACCCGGGAAGCAGTGGCGGTGCAGATAGCTTACGGTCGTAAACGTTGCGTGCCATGGGGTATTTCCGAATCGGCCTTTGCCGATCTGGACCTGGCCAAAACCTATCAGTACAAGGCCTTCGGCGTGCCTGAGCTCGGCCTGAAGCGCGGCCTGGAACAGCAGCAACAGCTGGTTGTCGCCCCCTATGCCACCCTGCTGGCATTGGACGTGGCCCCGGTCGAAGCCGTGCGAAATCTGAAAAAACTGGCCGGCATGGGGATGCTGGCTGATTACGGCTATTACGAGGCCATGGATTTCAGCCGGCTGACCCAGCGGGCAGCCTTGAGCCATGCCCTCAAACGCGGGGTCATCATAGAGGCGTATATGGCCCATCACCAGGGGATGGCGTTTCTGGCGCTGACCAACTTCCTCCATGGCAATCCGTTTACGCGGCGTTTTCACAGCGATCCACGGGTACGCGCTTTCGAGGCCCTGCTTCAGGAACGCATCCCGGTCCTGCCGCCACTGCAGCTGATCCCGCTGCGAAAGAGCGAGCCGGTACTGCAGTGCGAAGACCTGGTCGCACCGGCAGGAATCACCTTTACGACACCTCATACGGCTACGCCCAGGAGTCTCTTGCTCAGCAACGGCCGCTATGGCGTGATGGTCACCAATAGCGGCGGCGGGTACAGTCAGTGGGGCGGTCAGGAACTCACCCGCTGGAGGGCGGATTCGACCTGCGACGGCCATGGAACCTTCTGCTACATCCACGAGGCCGATCAGGATCGTATCTGGTCCACCACCTGGCACCCGACCGGCGGGACGGTGAAGACGTATTCCGTGGACTTTGCCATCGACCGGGCCGTATTCCGCCGCGTTGACAGCGGCATCCACACGGAGACCACGGTGATCGTCTCCCCGGAAGACGATCTGGAGGTCAGGCTGATTACCCTGGTGAATCACTCTTCCCGCACCCGGCGCCTCAACCTCACCAGCTATGTCGAGCTTTCCATGGCGCCTCACAACGCTGACCGCCAGCATCCGGCCTTCAACAAACTGTTCATCCAGACCGAGGCGCTTCCCGGGCAGCAAGCGTTGCTCGCGCACCGGCGGCCACGGAGTGAAGACGATCCGCCGCTGTTTGTCGGCCACTGTTTTGCGCAGGAACCTGGCGAGGATACTCCCGGCCAGGATCAAGATTGGCAGTTTGAAACCGATCGAAAACAGTTCATCGGACGCGGACGAACCATGGCCAACCCCATGGGGGCCGTGCAAGCACTCGGCAACAGCCAGGGCTTTGTCCTCGATCCGATGCTGGGCGTGCGCCGCAGCCTGGTCCTGGAGCCGGGCCAGCGCACCCGGTTTTCCCTGGTGCTGGCCGCCGGGGAGTCACGTGAACAGGTCGTTTTGCTGCTGGACAAGTACAGCGACCGCCATGCGACTGAGCGAGCCATGGATTTCGCCTGGGGCTCGGCCCAGCAGCAGTTGCAACTGCTGCATATCCAGCCCGACGAAGCGCGCCGCTTCCAGCAACTGGCCAGCCATCTTTTATTTCCCAGCCATCTGTTGCGGGCCCCCGCCGAACGCCTGGAATGCAACCGCAAAGGGCAGTCAGGACTCTGGCCCTACGCCATTTCGGGCGACCTTCCGATAGCCCTGGTTACCATCGGCGATACACGGGGGATCAACCTGGTGCGCCAGATGCTTCAGGCCCACACCTATTGGCGGATGCACGGCTTGTCGACCGATCTGGTCATTCTCAATGAGGAGGCCGGCAGCTATGAGCGGCCACTTCATGAACGGCTGGAACAGCTGGTTCAGGCCCATACGGTCTCGGCAGCCACCGATCGGGCGGGCGGCATCTTCCTGAAGAGTGCGGCGCAGATCCCGGAAGCGGATCAAAATCTCCTCAAGGCAACAGCCAGCGTTGTGCTGGTAGCCGAACGCGGTACACTTCCCCAGCAATTGGGAGTTGCCGTGGAACCACCCGAACTCGTGGAACGGCTCGCCCGGAAACATGCCCCTCGGGAACCTTCGGCGACACTCCCCTTCATGGAGTTGAACTACTTCAACAGCCTGGGCGGATTTACACAGGATGGCAGCGAATACGCCATTTATCTGGGTCCTGGCACCAATACCCCGGCCCCGTGGGTGAATGTCATCGCCAACCCGGCCTTTGGCTTCCTGGTCAGTGAATCCGGTTCCGGTTTTTCCTGGTTTGGCAACAGCCAGCGCAATCGTCTGACCGGCTGGTCCAACGACCCGGTGTTGGATCCGGCGTCGGAGGCGCTGTACATCCGTGACGAGGAAAGCGGCCTCTTCTGGTCGCCCACCGCGGCGCCGGTCCGCGAGGAAACGGCGTATCGGGCACGGCACGGTGCCGGCTACACGATCTTTGAACATAACAGCAACGGTATCGAGCAGGAGCTGACCGTCTTCGTCCCCGTGGACCAGAACGGTGGCGATCCGGTCAAACTCCAGCGTCTGCGGCTCACCAATGCTTCCTCCCGGAGGCGCCGGCTCTCGGTTACGTATTATGTGGAACTGACCCTCGGTGAAAACCGCGAAACCTCCCAGATGCATATCATTACCAACTGGGATGCAGAAGCCCAGGCCCTTTTTGCGCACAATCACTACCACCCCGAGTACGGGGAACGGGTCGCTTTCGTAGCCATGGCCCCCCAGGTGGACTCCTATGGTGGTGATCGTGGCGCCTTTATCGGCCGCAACCGTTCGCTGGCTCACCCGGAAGCCATGGAGCTGACCCGGCTGTCCAAACGAACCGGCGCCGGCCTGGATCCATGCGGGGTACTCCGGGTGTTCATTGAAATGGCTCCGGGCGAGGTGCGTGACATCGCCTGCCTGCTGGGTCAGGCCGGCTCCGAAGCGGATGCCCGGCGACTGGTGCTCGACTATCGGGAGGATGAGGCCCTGGAGAATGCTCTCCAACGCAGCAGGGCCTGGTGGGATGCACTGCTCGGCACGATCGAGGTGCATACCCCCGAACTGTCTGCCGACCTCATGATCAACCGCTGGCTGCAGTACCAAACGTTAAGCTGCCGCATCTGGGGCCGCTCTGCCTTTTACCAGTCGGGCGGCGCCTTCGGTTTTCGCGACCAGTTGCAGGATGTCATGGCAATGCTGTACGCAATCCCGGAGATTGCCCGCCAGCAGATCCTGCTGGCCGCCAGCCGGCAATTCAGCGAGGGGGATGTCCAGCATTGGTGGCATCCACCCGCTGGCGCAGGTATCCGTTCGCGGATCTCGGACGACCTGCTCTGGCTCCCCTATGTGGTTGCTCACTACGTCCGTACGACCGGCGATGCCGGCATCCTGCACGCTGAGATTCCATTCCTCGCTGCCCCCCTGCTGACAGACGATCAGCATGAGCTGTTTTCCACACCGGAGGTCACCTTTGAACGCGCCACGCTCTTTGAGCACTGTTGTCGTGCGGTCAGCCGCGGCCTGACGATCGGCCCCCATGGCCTGCCCCTGATGGGAACAGGCGATTGGAACGACGGCTTGAACCTGGCGGGGGCCGGGGGAAAAGGCGAGAGCGTGTGGCTGGCCTGGTTCCTGTGCGAGCTGTTGCAGGGCATGTCTGAACTGGCGAGCCTGCTGCAGCAACCGGAACTGGAACGGACCTATCAAGAGCAGCGCTCTGCCCTGATCCGGCGCACCGAGATGGCCGGCTGGGACGGCGAGTGGTATCTGCGGGGGACCTTCGACGATGGCAGCCCGCTCGGCTCTGCTGCCAATCAGGAGGCCCGGATCGATTCTCTGCCGCAATCCTGGGCCTGGCTGTCAGGCGCGGCCGACCCGGCCCGGGCCGAACAGGCATTGGAGTCGGCCTGGACGCATCTCGTCCGCCAGGACGAAGGCCTGGTGCAGCTGTTCGATCCCCCGTTTGACATCTCACAGCCGTCACCCGGCTATATCAAGGGCTACCCGCCCGGGGTGCGGGAGAACGGCGGCCAGTATACCCATGCCGCCCTCTGGATGGCGATGGCCATGGCACGCAAAGGTGATGGCGACCGGGCTGTGCAACTGCTGCGCATGCTCAATCCGATCGAACATGCCCGTGATGCGGAAGCTGTCTGGCAGTACGGGGTAGAACCCTACGTGGTTGCGGCCGATGTTTACCGGTTGCCGGACCGGGTCGGGCAGGGGGGCTGGTCCTGGTATACCGGCTCGGCAGCCTGGATGTACCGGGCCTGGATCGAAGAGGTGCTTGGTCTGCAGGTGCGGGGCGAACAGCTGCGGATGCATCCGGTCATCCCCGCCGCGTGGCCGGGATTCAGTCTCAGCTATCGGCACGGTGAAGCGGTCTACGCCATCCAGGTGGAAAATCCGCACGGCTGCCAGTGCGGTATCAGCTGGCTGGAGATGGATGGCCAGCGTATGGTCGGTGCTGTGATTGCACTGGAACGTAAGCTGGTAAAGCATCGGATTGTTGTGATGATGGGAAACATGGGGTAGAATACGCACATTCTACAGGAGTAAAGGGGAGAAAATGGATCGCGTAAAAATCGGCTGCAACTATGTCAAACAACCCTTCTGGAAAATAGTCCTGGGGGTCCCACTGATTTATCTTCCGATTCTTACGACCGTGCCCTTTGTGCTGATCGGGATTGTTCTGGTTAAAACGCACCTGAAATATGTCGGCGCCATGGAGATCAAATCGTACGGGGATTTTGTCCCGGACTGGGTATCTCACCGCTATAAAAATCACGAGCAGCCCACCATCGTCATCCCCTGGTATCATTTTGCTCACTACAGGATTTTCTGGGTCTTAAACTGCAAGCTCTATTGCCCGTTGAGCGTCGCGCTCTTCAGATACGCCGCCTATCTGGTGGAAATAGTGGAAAACTGGTGGTGCCCGTTTGCCCACGGCAGAAAGCAGGAATACACGGGAGGCGCCATTGACAGGTCGTTCTGGCATGTGGACCCGGCGGATCTCGTAAAACTGCACCCCGATGACAAAAAAAATCCGATCTGGAATGAGAAGGGTGGCGAATAGAGTGCATCAGCATACTCAAGGGAGTCCGCACATGTTTGAAATCTCAAAAGAAGCCAGAATGATCATCGCATCGAACCTGACGGTGGCCGCAACCATCAGGGAAGCCGCCACGTCCATGAAAAGCGGTCCGCAGCCGACCGATTCCAAAGATATCGTCACACGGATGTTCGCAGACATTTTGGCAAATATCGAAAAGCTGACGTCTACGACCGCTTAGAACGATGCCAGTAACAGACATCTGGCATCGTGTGGCCTACGGAAACGGTGCGGCTGGAGCGGCAAGTCCCGTACCGGCCGCAGCTTCGTCCTGCCCCGCGCCTATCGATGGGGAGCCTGTTCGCCACAACACAGCCCGCACTATCCGGCGGTTATGTTAGACCTGACGGATTCCGCCGGCGGTTGACGCTGTACGATAACCGGCCTCATTACATTTCACCTGCACAATCAGACCCTTACACGTTACGGATCCACTGATCAGCTCTGGCACGTTAGTTGCCTCCTACCCTTGTATCAGAACATGATCATCATGCTTTCTGTACTTTTCATTACAAAAGGAGACCCACCATGAAATCAAGCACTAGTAGTACGATTCATAAATATATTTACAAATAATGCTGTTTTTGCCATGATTGCGCTAAATCACATGAGGAGGCGATCATGGCACGAAAAACAATGCGAGCTCCACTGGTACTCACCGATGAA
>JAJXYO010000031.1 GCA_021780495.1 Deltaproteobacteria bacterium | reverse complement strand
GTGGACGATGCCAATCAGAGACTGGAAGTCAGCACTGAATCAATTCAGCATAATTTTTGAAGACAGAATGCCTGTATTGTAAAAGACCGAAAAAACCATTTACACAAATGGATTGACAGGCCCTAAACAAACGAGGCCCCTGGTGGAATTCAGGGGCCTCGCATATGAATCAAGCCTTTGACACATCCTACTTCACGAAACTGGGACTTCTTTCACTACTCAACCAGTTTCACCACTTTCAACATTCAACGTGAACCGCCGTGTACGGAACCGTACGCACGGTGGTGTGGGAGGACGGCGGGAGTAATCCCGCCTCCTACCCGATATAAATGTAGCCGGTATCTATCTGGCGTCTTTGTTCATGCGGCGCTTGCCGTAGACAGCAAGGCCAAGCATGCCGATGCCGAACAACATCATGGTGCCTGGCTCAGGGACGGGAGCAGCACCAACCAGCTGTGATTGTGCGGCACTGCCATCCGGATTAACCAGATTCATCACCATTACATTATAACTGGCGCCGGCATCGCCGGAGTTAATAGCCTTGTCATAGTAGATTTTTGCAATCGAGTCATTAGCGTACTGATTATACTCAGCCAAACCAGGTAAGAGTTCACCTTCAATCATCCAAATAGCCAGTTGAAGAGAATAATCATTCTCAGCTTTTCCTGTCACTGCGAGAATATCTTTATTCAAAAAATGGTAGTAGAGCCATTTGGTTGCATTACTGAGAGGATCTTGATGAGTTCCTGGTGTTTGCCCGCTTAAACCGCCATTCTCTGCATAATCTACAATGTTTTTAACCTTATATTTGCGACCGCTGTAAAAATGCTCATTCATCTCAACACAAAAAGTACCGAACGTAACTCCAGTTACTATATTTTTAGCCTGATAATTTCCTTCATATTCTATAGAGGAGTGATCCCCAGCGTACATAATAATTGATGAACCTTGTTCGACAGGGTACGGAAGTGCCCATGCGTTCAGTGAAAAAGCAAGCAATAAAGCGACTACTCCGATAAAAATATTATTGGTTTTTTTCATAATCATCCCCGTGTTGAAGTTAGGCATACAAATTGTTTGGTCTGCTTACCCGTTTGTAGTTACAGATTGATTAGCACAAATCAAGCCAATTTATATGTGGCTAATAATGCAGCACTTTTACCGAAGTAGGAGAATTGGGGTAGCAGTTGTAAAAAAAACCGACTCTTTGCGTTACGAGGTGATAGCTCACCAGAACTGCCACTTTCCGGTAGCAACAACATATATGGCCAGCGCTAGGTTGGTCACGGTATGGGCCAGCACGCACTGGGCAATACTGCGGCTCCTGTAGAGGAGCAGATTGTAGAAGACCCCCGCCATGATGCCGGCCAGGAGATAATTGTGCTCAAGGCCGAACAATACGACGGTAAAAAGGAATGATGCCCGGGTAAATGTACCGACGCGCACATTTTCGAAATTCTTATCGATGATGGAACGGATCAGAAATGAGCGCCAGAACAGCTCTTCCATCAGCGGGACTACCAATACCGCTCCGGCAATCCTGATCATGACCATTGAGATCTGAATTCTTTGTCCCGGTAAGAGGGTTGGATTAAACCCCTGCGGTAAGGTCGATGAGCCAAGTGCCCAATCCATGTTGATCCAGAGAACAAATACCAGCAGGCCGACTCCGCATGCCGCCAGGGTTTCCGGGAAGTTGCCAAGATCTTTAAGCTTCAGTTCGTGATAATGTTCTTTAAACGTGTACAGAAGATAACCGGTAGTCACGGCTTTGACAGGATAGAGATAATACAGCGTTGTTGTTTCAAGCCTGAAGAGACCTTGCCCGGAGAGAAAACGGATGAACTCTTCAATGGCGATAAAACCAACGAAGACTGCGAAAGGGAGGTATCGATATAACGCTGGCCGGGATCTATGGTAATTGGTCACAGAGATACTGCCTTGTGAATACTGACGTCGCCTGCAAGTCTGATATTTTTTCTATTGGACATGTATAGTATTCCGACAAAATGGAAAAAGCGCCGTTAACGCGCTTTAAAATGGCCGCAGCCTATGAAATTATTCAAGCAGAAATGACGTTAGGGATATTTTCAATGAATGCAATTGGTGATTTTTAAAGTTTCCCGCATAAGGAGACCCTGGTCATTGCATTGCCTACTCATAACATTTCTCAGATAAACAAAGGAATTGATATCCATTCCGTTTATCTGGATTCCTAATCCGGCAGCTTCGCAACGCACTACACTTGCATTCAGGTACATAGACGAATTGTTAGAAAAAAAGAACGTGATTTCAACAGGGGTTCGAATGGGTACTTTTTCGAGCGTTTTTATAAATAAACCTTGCAGGCTCACGTTTTTCACATCGCCGAAAAATGTCTGGTCTTCATCATGTTTGATTGAAACGCATTCGCAATAATCAACTCTGGTAAAGTTCCTATTTTCCATTGAAATATCCTTAGTACATGGAGTGACCACAGATGACGTTTGGCATCTCTGTTCAGCGAACATTATTATCAGGCTGATATCTTCATGCAAATAAAGTACCTTGATTTCAACCATATGTAATTAAAAGAAAAAAACGATTTGAGTTAAGGAATGTCTCTGCGTCTTGTAAAGTTTATCGACGAATTATAATAATTATCCGAGTAGTTGAATCAGCAAGGAACTCATGAATTGGCGGGAAAAGAACAGCGGGGCAATCTCCTAAAAGCTCAATAACCATCTGCAGACCACAATCTTCCTCAATGGGGTAAATATTGCGTTCCAAGGCGTCTGATTATATGGCAAAAATTGATTGTCCATTTCAGCGGCGCGGTCAAAGTGCCTTGTTATGTCTTAGAACCTTTACTTGCTTTTTAGACACATAGTTTGCAACAAAAATATATTCATCAATAAAATCACGTACTCCATCATTATTAAAATCATGCAGGGGATGTGCTTTTGCCCTGATCTCTTTGGTAAAAACACTCCAGCCCCGCTCATCCAAAGTTAGAGACGTTTTTATCACCGGGGCAACGGTAACAGGAAATTCAAATTCTTCCGCTCCGGCAATTATTATCAAGTAAGTCCTAATAGCCCCAGCATCAGGGCAAACTACAACAGTCCAACTATCTTTATTTTGCTTGTCATGCCTAAAAGAGACTAACTTACCGCCCATTACAGCAAAACTCGGAGAAGAGTTGAATTTAGCAGATAAATTCACTTTAAGTGTGGCTTTGTTTCTGCCGTTACTCAATAGCACTGTTGGTTCCTGTTCGATTACATGGGCATTCTCTTTTTTAAAGAGAGCCACCATCTTAGCAAGGTTTTTTTTGCCGGCATATTCTTTGAATTTATCCAATATGCCCTTATATAGATTTTTATGCAGAGATTGTCCGGTTCTTTTGTCAGCAGCCGGCATCTCGGGATTTTTGGTCCGTTCTGCAACTGTTGCTTCAACAGGATCTTCCTGATCAGAAGCAGCGCTAGATTGTGCTTCAGATTTTGATTTTGCTTGTTGCGGTGATTCCGATTGTTCGGTTTTTTTGTCAGCAGCCGGCATCTCGGGATATTGGGTCCGTTTTGCAACAGTTGCCTCAACAGAATCTTCCTTATCAGAAGAAGCGCTGGTTTGTGCTTCAGATTTTGATTTGGCTTGTTGCAGAGGATCTAACGGCAGTGAAATTGATCCGAGATAGGTCGGCTGAGAAGTGGTTTTTGTTTGGCCTGCCTGAATGATATCACTCTGCTGGGTAATATGGCTGAATGGTAATCCTGGAACAGTTGATAATCCCGAGTCACTATTTTGGTTTTCGCCGGTAATAATGCAAGAAGAGGGAACCGCCGAGCCATTGCTGTCGATCATGCTGACAGTAGCCGATGTAATGCCCCTGGTTTCCAACCAATCGCCAAAGGTAATGGTCGCAATGGGGCCATCACCAGTAAACGTACTCGGGCTTACAATCGCAATTATAATTACTCCAGGTATTGTTGTGTTTGCTGCAAATATTGCTCCGCTAACTAGCTGACCTTGGGTTACCGTTGGGTTTTTTAGTAAGGAAGTATTATATGCAATGTTAAGTTGGATGCCAGCTATGCCATTCATATTGTTGCCCTGGAAAGTATAAATTCCATTACCTAGCCCGGCCAAAGTGCTTGTCGCAGCCAACGCAAATGAAGCATTAAATAGCAAAATCAGCATTACTAGAAGTTGTGATGTTATTTTATTTGGCATTGTTGACCTGATACCTGAGACTATTCAAAGTAAAATGAATTTTATCGTGTGATTTCAGAAGGTCTAACGCAAATTTTCGTGTTACGGCATGAAGCCGCCTATCACACCCACCAAAATGCGAAATCAAAAGTGTTACGCGGTACAAGTTAGAGAGGTTACTTAATAGTATAAGCAGGTTATAATGAAAAAAAGGCGGGGCTGCCCCCGCCTTTTTAATCAGCATGTTATGATCTATTTCTTCACGTTATAGAATACGTCGTGCCCTTTGAAGACCGCCGTGCTGTCCAGTTCGTCCTCGATACGCAGCAACTGGTTGTACTTGGCGACGCGATCGGTCCGGCAGAGCGATCCGGTCTTGATCTGCCCGGCGTTGACCGCCACGGCCAGGTCGGCCAGGGTGGTGTCCTCGGTCTCGCCCGAGCGGTGCGATATGACCGTGGTGTAGCCGGCCCGCTTGGCCATTTCGATGGCCTCCAGGGTCTCGGTCAGGGTGCCGATCTGGTTGAGCTTGATCAGGATCGAGTTGGCAATCCCTTTCTGGATACCTTCCTTCAGGATCTTGGGGTTGGTGACGAACAGGTCGTCCCCCACGATCTGGATGCGCTTGCCCAGGCGCTCGGTCATCAGCTTCCAGCCGTCCCAGTCGTTTTCGGCCATGCCGTCCTCGATCGAGATGATCGGGTACTTGTTGACCAGGTTTTCGTAGAAATCGACCAGCTCCACCGGGGTCTTGATCTTCTGTGCTTCATTTTCCAGGGTATAAACATTCTTTTGCTTGTCGTACAACTCGGACGAGGCCACATCCAGGGCCAGCAGCACATCTTCACCCGGCTTGTAGCCGGCTTTGACGATGGCTTCCATGATGACTTCCAGCGCCTCTTCGTTGGATTTCAGGTTGGGTGCGAAGCCGCCTTCATCACCAACGGCGGTGTTGTAACCCTTACCCTTGAGCACGCCTTTGAGGGCGTGGAAGATCTCGGCGCCCATGCGCAGCGCTTCCTTGAAACTTCCAGCGCCGGCCGGCATGATCATGAATTCCTGGATATCGACGTTGTTGTCGGCATGGGCGCCGCCGTTGATGATGTTCATCATCGGCAAAGGGAGTTCGCGGGCGTTGGCCCCGCCGATGTACTTGTAGAGCGGCAGGCCGGCCTCTTCGGCGGCAGCCTTGGCCACGGCCAGGGAGATCCCCAGGATGGCGTTGGCGCCGTATTTACTCTTGTATTCGGTGCCGTCCAGTTCAATCATCTTCTGGTCGATGCCAACCTGGTCATCGGCATCCATACCGATGATCTCATCGGCCAGCTCGTTGTTTACATTGTCGACTGCCTTGAGCACCCCTTTGCCGAGATAGCGGGATTTGTCACCATCACGCAACTCCAGTGCTTCGCGTTCACCGGTGGATGCGCCGGACGGAACAGCGGCGCGGCCAAAGGCGCCGGACTCAAGATAGACCTCCACCTCCAGGGTGGGATTACCACGGGAATCAAGGATCTCTCTCGCATAGACATCGACTATCTCACTCATTACTGCCCCCTTGCATGGAATGGATACGGCTGGAGAACGCGTCTCCGAACGTTCCCAGAGTGTATACCACACAAAAACTCAAAAATACAGACGGAGCGGCAAAAAAAAGCTTGCTGTTGCAAGGCTTCACATTGCCGCACAATAATGATATGTAAGTATGCAAACGATATGCGTAACGGAGTTGGCCATGTCATCTGATTCCCTCGACGGACTCACCATACATCGAACAGCAACGTCCGCGGCCAGGAAGGGCCGGTGGCGATCAAGAAAAAACCTGATAGTCGCCGGGCTGCTCGCTGCCCTTGTTATCGCTGTGATCATGTTCTTACGCAACAGAGCCATTACGGTTGAGACAACCCGTGTCAGCCAGGTATACCCCACCCAGTCGTTTACCCTGTTGAATGCCAGCGGATATGTTGTGGCCCAGCGCAAGGCGGCGGTTGCCTCCAAGACCACCGGCCGGCTGGAGTGGATCGGAGTGGAGGAGGGGAGCCTGGTGAAAGCGGGTGAGATCATCGCCCGCCTGGAAAACAAGGATCTCAAGGCCATGGTCCTGCAAGAGCAAGCGGGTGTCAACTCGTCACGGGCTGCGCTGGACCAGGCCAGGGCCGATCTGACCGACGCCGAGCAGTCGTACAAACGCCAGCAGGAGCTGATTCAGCAGGGCATCGTATCAAAGGCCGATTTTGATGCCGCACAAGCCCGTTTCAAGCGCAGTGCCGCGGCAGTCAAAGGCGCCGAAGCCGGCGTGCGAGGGGCCAAGGCGTCCCTGCAGGCGGCTTCCGTGAATCTGGAGTACAGCCTGATCCGCGCGCCGTTTGATGCGGTTGTGCTGACAAAAAATGCCGATGTGGGTGATATTATCACCCCGCTGGGCGCGGCGGCCAACGCCAAGGCCGCGGTTGTGACGATCGCCGACCTGAACTCGCTGCAGGTCGAGGCAGACGTCTCCGAGTCCAATCTGGCGCAGGTCAAGAAAGGGCAGCCCTGCGAGATTATACTGGATGCCCTGCCCGGTGTGCGTTTCCGCGGGGTCGTTCATATCGTCGTTCCAACCGCAGATCGCAGCAAAGCCTCGGTCATGGTCAAGATACGTTTTGTCGATACGGATAGCCGCATCCTGCCGGAGATGAGCGCCAGGGTTGCATTCCTGGAGCATGCGGCCGTCAAGCGGGACCAACAGCCCCGCATCGCCGTTAATCCGGCGGCCATTGTGAAATCAGGGAACCGTGCAGGGGTCTACCTGATCAAGGCTGATCACGTCGTTTTTGTGCCGGTTACCGTCGGGGCACGTCTGGGGGATGTGGTCGAGGTCAGCGGTGTTGCTTCTGGTGACAAGCTGGCCCTGAATCCGCTTGAAAAGCTGAAAGACGGTGCGAAGATCTCGCTGCCCGATAAGAAATAGTCTGGAAGAGATGAGCCATGGATAACAGTCAGCCGCAGCATACTGTCGTCAGCATTGAAGGGGTCGCCAAATCGTATTGGCGCGGGGGCCAGGTTGTACCGGTACTCGAAGATATCTCGTTGGATATCGAACGGGGCGAGTTTCTGGCATTGATGGGACCATCCGGGTCAGGCAAGAGCACGCTGCTCAACCTGATCGCCGGCATTGACTCCGTGGATGCCGGTTCGATCATCGTTGATGGTGTCAATATCGTCGGTCTGGATGAGTCCGAACTGGCAGACTGGCGGGCAGCCCACGTCGGCTTCATCTTTCAGTTCTATAACCTGATTCCGGTGCTGACAGCCTTTGAGAATGTTGAGCTGCCGCTGCTTCTGACATCGCTGTCCCGCCGAGAGCGCCGCGAGCATGTGCAGGCGGCGCTCTCGGTTGTCAGCCTGCAAGACCGTATGGACCATTACCCTTCCCAACTGTCGGGCGGCCAGCAGCAGCGGGTTGCCATCGCCCGGGCCATTGTGTCCGATCCATCCATTCTGGTGGCCGATGAACCGACCGGCGACCTTGACCGGATCTCGGCCGGAGAGATCCTCGGGCTGATGGGCCGCCTGAACAGCGAATTCGGCAAGACTATTATCATGGTTACCCATGACCCCCGTGCAGCAGAAAAGGCACATACCATCCGGTATCTTGAAAAAGGCGTGATGGTCGATGTTCATCCTTAAGATCTTCTTCCGCAACGCCCTGAGTCACCGTTTGCGCACCGGGCTGACCATACTGGGGATCACCATCGCTATTCTCGCCTTTGGTCTGCTCAGAACCGTGGCCGGGCTGTGGCATATCGGCGTAGAGCGTTCCCTGGCAACCCGGCTGGTGACCCGCAACGCCATCTCGCTGGTATTTTCGCTGCCGATCTCCTACTATGATCGAATCCGCCAGGTTCCGGGGGTCAAAAGCGTATCCTATGGCAACTGGTTCGGTGGCGTTTATATCGACGAGAAATACTTTTTTGCCAACGAGGCGATCGAGCCGCAGAGCTTTCTGGAGCTGTATCCGGAATTCATCCTGTCCGATGATCAGAAACAGGCCTTTATCCACGACCGCAAGGGCTGCATTGTCGGAAAAAAGCTCGCCTCCCGCTACGGCTGGAAGCTGGGTGACCAGCTGATCCTGAAAGGGACCATCTTCCCCGGCCAGTGGGAGTTTGTACTGCGGGGCATATTTCGCGGGGCCGAGAAGAGCACCGAGGAGCGTGTCCTGTTCTTTCACTGGGATTATCTGAACGAAACACTCAAAAAAACGGTTCCCCGGCGGGCCGACCAGGTTGGATTCTACATCATCGGCATCGACAAACCTGAACAGGCCGCCCAGGTATCTCAGGACGTTGACCGGCTCTTCAAGAATTCCCTGGCGGAAACCCTGACCGAGACGGAAAAGGCCTTTCAGCTTGGTTTTGCCTCCATGACCGGGGCCATTATGGTAGCGATCCAGATCGTTTCCTATGTTGTCATCGTTATCATTATGGCCGTGGTGGCCAATACCATGGCCATGACCGCCAGGGAACGGATCGGCCAGTACGCAATCTTCAAGACTATGGGGTTCAAGGGATATCATATCGCCGGGATGGTTTTCGGAGAGTCTCTGTTGATAAGCATTACCGGATGCATCTGCGGAATCCTGCTTACCTTTCCGGCCGGCCATTTGTTCGGCGATCTGCTGGGGGATTATCTGCCTTCCTTCGAGGTCAAACAATCGACGATCTACATGGATCTCGGTTTTGGGGTGCTGGTGGGGATCGTGGCCGGTATTTTTCCGACCGTACGGGCTGTCAAAATCAGAATCGCCGATGGCCTGCGCCGGATCGGATGACGATCTGACAATACTGGCGGGCGGGATGAGAGACGGTAATTGAGACCCGTTGATATACATTAATGAGATTACAACGCAGTGCTGGATGCAAGGGGGCGGAATATGAAAACCAGAATTCTGGTCGTCGATGATGAGCGGAGTATGCGGGAGATGCTTTCCATCCTGCTGGAGCGGGAGGGATACGAGGCCGTGGAGGCGAAAAATGCCGAAGAGGCCCTGCAGTTTTTTGAGACCTCCCTGTTCGACCTGGTTATATCCGATATCCAGATGCCGGGACTCAATGGGATCGAGCTGCTGGCCCGTATCAAGAAGCTTGCGCCAGAGGTACCGGTCCTGATGATTACCGCCTTCGCCACCGCTGAGCAGGCGGTTGACGCCATCAAGCTGGGTGCCTTTCACTATTTTACCAAGCCATTCAATAACGATGAAATCAGGGCGTTGGTGCGCAATGCCCTGGAAAAGCGCGACCTTAAACAGGAAAACACCCTCCTCAAAAAGAAGGCGCACTCCAGGGACGGTTTCTGCGGCATCATCGGTACGAGCGCCCGGATGCGCGAACTGTTCGGCATGATTCAAAAGGTGGCCGGAAGTCTCAGCAGTGTGCTGATACTGGGTGAAAGCGGCACCGGCAAGGAACTGGCGGCCCGTTCCATTCACGTGTCAAGCGCGCGCAAGTCCAAGCCCTTTGTGGCGGTCAACTGCGGGGCCATTCCCGAGACACTGATCGAAAGTGAGCTGTTTGGCCATAAAAAAGGGGCTTTTACCGGTGCGGTCGCAGATCGCCCCGGTCTGTTTGAACAGGCCGAAGGCGGTACCCTTTTTCTGGACGAGATCGGCGAACTGCCGCTGCTGCTGCAGACCAAGCTCCTGCGGGTGCTGCAGGAACGTGAGTTCAGAAGGGTGGGGGATTCGATCGTCAGAAAGACCGACGTGCGTGTGCTGGCCGCATCTAACCGGGATCTGCGGGAACAGGTTGCAAGCGGTTGTTTCCGGGAGGATCTCTACTATCGCATCAATGTGGTACAGATCGTCATGCCGCCCCTGCGGGACAGGATTGAGGATATTCCGTTGCTGGTGGAGCACTTCTTCTATAAATTCTGCGATCAGGAGCATACGGGTGAAACCATTACCCCCGCTGCCCTCAAGCTGCTGATGAATTACGCCTTTCCGGGGAATATCCGGGAACTGGAAAATATTGTCGAGCGCAGTCTGATTCTCGATCGCCAGATTATATCCGAACACAGCCTTCCCGAGCAGGTCCGGGCCATGCGCTCCGATTGCCTGAGCAGCGAGGTGACCATTCCCGATGGCGGCATGGCACTGGAACCGCTGCTGGAGGATCTGGAAAAGCGGTATCTTCTGAAGGCGCTCGACAAGACCGCCGGCGTCAAAAAGAAGGCCGCGGAGCTGCTGGGCATGTCATTTCGGTCGTTCCGTTACCGCTTGGCAAAATTTGGCCTGGATTCGGGGGATGAATGAGTGTTGCAGGCTCAACCGCGTGACGTTACTTGTGGTTGCGGTTGTTTTTGTGTAGTATTCGGTATCAGGCGGGACCATCAATATTTTCCATTCGGGAGCAGCTATGTATAAACTGACTATTCGCACAAGCTTTGCCGCAGCGCATAACCTTATGAACTATCAGGGCGATTGCGAGAATCTCCACGGCCACAACTGGAAGGTTGAATTGACCGTGACTGCCAGCGAGCTGGATAAGGCCGGCCTGGGCATAGATTTCAAGGTGCTGAAGCGCGAAGCCGGCGTGGTCATCCAGGAACTGGACCATAAATACCTGAATGATAACCCTGCCTTTAGTCAGATTTCGCCATCATCCGAGCATATTGCCCGCTATCTCTACCAGCGGATTGGCGAACGACTCAACAACGAGAACGTAAAGGTTGATTCGGTTGCCGTATGGGAATCCGATAATGCCTCTGCTTGTTATTATGAGTGAGCCGGTCTACATCAGCGAGATCTTTTCTTCCATCCAGGGAGAAGGCTATCTTGCTGGCCGACGACAGATCTTTATCCGTCTGGCGGATTGCAATCTGGACTGCAGTTACTGCGATACCGACCATGCCAGGCGAGATACCAGCCGCATAGAGATCAGCCCCGGTTCTGCTACGTTCAATTATGTAGCCCAGCCTCTGGCGCTGCCGTATGTCCTCGGCGTGGTGAGACAATGGTGTCAACTGTTGCCGGGGGTGCATCATTCGATCAGTGTAACCGGTGGCGAGCCGTTGTTGTATGCGGACAGCCTGGGAGAATGGTTTCCCCAGTTGCGTCCGATGCTGCCGATTCATCTCGAAACCAACGGCACCATGCACATTGCCCTGGGACAGGTTATCCAGCATGTGGATTACGTGAGCATGGATATGAAACTCCCTTCCACATCAGGATGTACGGAACATCTGTGGGGGTTGCACCGGGATTTTCTACGGCTGTCCGCCGGCCACAATGCCTCGGTCAAGATCGTTATCGGCAATGATTCCGGTATTGCTGAGATCAACCAGGTCTGCGATATTATTGAAGAGGTAGATCCGGCAACGCCGCTGTTCCTGCAGCCCTTATCTGCTGCCGGCGGTGGGATCGGTATCTCGGTGGCGCACATGTTGCGGCTGCAGGAGGCTGCCTCGGCGCGCCTGGCGGATGTCCGGGTGATCCCGCAGATGCACAGGATGCTGGGGGCGCTGTGATCATAGAAGAGTTGACCATGACCGAGTTCGAGGCCGGACTTGCCCGCACCAGAACGGTGCTGATACCCTTCGGCTCCGTCGAGGAGCATGGGCCGCACCTGCCGCTCTCGACCGATACCCTGGAAGCCTACGAGGTCTGTAAAAAGGCCGCCCTACAGGCGCCACTGTTCGTGGCGCCACCGGTACATTACGGTAATTGCCGCTCCACAGCCTGTCATCCCGGCACGATCTCCATCTCCACCGGCACACTGAAGGCGCTCTTCATCGATATCGTGACGGCGTTGCGATCACAGGGAGTGCGCAATTTTGTGGCGCTGACCGGACATGCCGGCGGCGCGCACCGCATGGCGCTGCAGGATGCCGGAGAAGAGCTGATTGCCCGCTTCGACGATATTTCCGTGGCAGTTGTTTCCGAATTCGATCTGGCTCGGGAGCAGGGCCGCGGGCTGATCGAGACCGCCGGGGATGCACACGCCGGAGAAATTGAAACCTCGCGCATACTCCACTCCCATCCGCATCTGGTCAAGGGGAGCGCACCCCGTGAATTCCCGGCGTTTCCGGCCGGCATTCTGGTGCGCGACAAACGGCGCTACTGGCCCGGCGGGGTCTGGGGTGATCCCGCTAAGGCCACGGCCGGCAAAGGGGCTCGCCTGGAGGCGCTGGTGGTGGCTTCGTTGTTGAAACTGGTCAGCGATCTTGAAGGGATGCAGCATTGAGCACCGGGGAACTTCTCAAAACATGTGTCCTGGGTGGCGGTGTTGTGGCCACTGTCAAAGACCTCACCCGCCATTATTTCGGCGGCTATTACCACGTTCGGATACTGGTCAGTGCCGATGTGCCGGTCAGCGCTGCCTCGTTCGCCGCTGCCGCGGATTACGAGGCAGCCGTTGTTCGGCTGGGGCAGGCGGTGAACTTCAGCCGGATACTTGAAAAAATGGCGGTGCCTGAGTCGGAGATCGATGATGTGCGGCAGAAATTAATGGCCGACTTCGATGCCAATGTCCTGCCCTACCTTCTGCGGGATAATTTTGCCCCCGGTTTTGTGCGCAGCGAATTCCGTAAAAAGATCAAGTCGCTACCCACATACCCGCGGTGATCCATGGTGAGTGATATTCGAGTAACCATTGATAAACTGGCCTTTGGCGGAAATGGTGTCTGCCGCATCGCTGGCAAGGTCTGTTTTGTGCCCTTCAGTTGCCCAGGCGACGAAGTACGTCTAGCCATTACCTCTGACAAACGTTCCTATCTCCTGGCACGTATCGTTGAGTTGATCACCCCTTCGCCCTTGCGGACCACGCCCCCCTGTCCGATCTTCGGGACGTGCGGCGGCTGCGCCTGGCAGCATGTCAGCTATGCACAGCAACTGGCGGCAAAACAACAGATTCTGGCCGAAACACTCTGGCGTGGCGCCCGGGTGGCTGCGGGGTGCGTGACATCAACCCGGCCTTCGCCCCAGCAGTACGGGTATCGCAGCCGGGTGCAGTTCAAGCTGCATGGGTCCGGGAATAATCTGAAGATAGGCTTTTACCGTACCGGTACCCACCTGGTGGAGGATGCGGCCGAGGGGTGCCCGGTTGCGCTGCCGCTAATCAATGGAGCACTCGGAGCACTCCGGTCTGTCCTGAAATCCTTTTCCGATGTTCGTTCAATTTCGCAGATCAGCATTGATTGTGCAGAACAGGGTGTCATTGCGGTGATCACCTACACCGGTCGCGACACAGCAGCCGTGGCGGCGTTTTTCAGAGAGCAGCGTGAAGCCCTGCTTCCTTTGACCGGCCTGTTCCTGCAATCCGACCGCAAATCCGGCCTGCACAAGGTCTATGGTGATGACCTGCTGACCTACTGCCTGCCGGATTTGTCATCGAAAATGGAGACGTGTCGGCTCTCCTATCAGTCGGGCGGGTTTGCCCAGATTAATCGGGAACAGAATGCAGCGATGCTGGAAATCGTCAAACGTTTTGGCAATTTTAATGGCACCGAACACGTCCTCGATCTGTACTGCGGCAATGGTAACTTTTCGCTGCCCATTGCCAGACTGGTTTCACAGGTAACCGGCATCGAGGAATATGCCGGTTCCATTGCCGCTGCTCAGGATAACTGCACGAAGAACGGCATAACCAATGCTGCGTTCATCTGTGCGGATGCGGTCGTCGCTACCAGGCGGTTGGCCGGCTCCGGTCAGCGCTTCGACACGGTCCTGCTCGACCCTCCCCGGAGCGGCGCTGTCGATGCGGTGCCTGAGATCTGTCGTCTTGACCCGGCCACGATCATCTATATTTCCTGTGACCCCAGTACATTGGCCCGGGATTGCGGCTTGCTGGCCGGAAGCGGCTATTCGGTCAAGGAGAGCGTTCCGGTCGATATGTTTCCCCAGACCTACCATATCGAGAGTGTTACCCTGCTGCAAAAGCAGTAAGCGAGGATCTTCATGAATTTCCTGAAAAAATTATTTGTGCGCAGCCCGGACGATTATGTACGCAAGGGTGACACCCTGTTCGCAGCGGGTAGTTTTTATGAGGCGCGAACGTCCTACCAGGATGGGTTGCGCTGCTGTCAAGGCACGAACGGATGCGACGACCTGATTGCACGTATCGCGGTGAAGATCGATGAAGCGAATCGCTCTCTGGCAGCGCTCAACATCGATGAAGCGCAGCATGCCCTCAATCGAGGTGCTGTTGACAAGGCCGTGGAGCACCTTGAACTGGCAATAACGCTGACACATGATACAAAAATACGGGAAAAGGCGGAACTCATGCTGGCTGATTTAGTTGAAAAAACTAATGATCCAGAAGAATTAGCGTCGCCGGCATCCTGTTCTTCCTGCTCGTCCTGCTCCCCGGATTCTCATGGAGCCGTGGTTGATACAGATATAGATCTTGATCCGCTTGAGCACTATGATCTACTCATCCATCAGCTGCCCGAAGAGATGTATGTGCGTTACTCCTGTTTGGGAGAAGAATTTGCATATATGTTTATCGCTGCCAGTCATGATCAGCATACAGAAGCTCTGCAGTTGCTGGAAAAATGGTTTGACGGATCCGATCGCGACATCTACTGTTACGAAAAAGGCAAGATCCTTCACCGTCTGGGAAGAGTTGCTGAAGCCGAAACATATTGGCTTGAATCGATCAGCGAACGTGTACATAATCCTCTTCCCCATCTGGGACTGGCCCTGTTGTATATGGACGAGAATCGTCTCGGAGATGCGGCCCGCCAGATCGATGCCATGATTGCCGCCGATATTTTTACCGGTCAAGCCCTCTTGATGCGGGGTGAGGTTTTCGAACTATCCGGTGACCTGGATGGTGCCATCAGGCAGTACGGCAGTTTGCTTGATACGCCTATTGTCCGATCGGCGGCAGAAAAACTGCACGGATTACTGATCGCCTGCAACCGGCGGCCTGAAGCTGCCCACATCTTCAAGCAGTATCTCGGAACCTGTCAGCACTGATGTATGCGAGCTGTCTATTATACATTCTGTTATGCCTATCACCGGAGGAATTGTAATGAACAAATCCGAACTCATCGAGCAGTTGGCAATCAGCAAGAATATTTCCAACAAGCGTGCCGAAGAGATTGTAAATCTCGTTTTCAGTTCTATGACTGAGGCTCTGACGGAGGGTGGCCGGATCGAAATCCGTGGCCTCGGCAGTTTTGTGGTCAAGGACTATGGCACCTATACGGGCAGAAATCCGAAAACAGGCCAACCGATAACGGTCAGTCCCAAGAAACTGCCATTTTTCAAGGTTGGAAAAGAATTGAAGGAAAGAATTCTCGGATAACTCCGGTTTTTCTACCCCATGTTCCCACGTTAAATATCTGAAGTTTACCTCCGGAGCAGTATAATGCCTCTCAGTTTGATCGAAGGCGCCCTGGGTGGTATCGGTCTGTTTCTGCTGGGTATGCGTCTGATGTCAGACGGTATCCGCACCGTAGCCGATGTCCGTATCCGGCGTATTTTTTCCATTTTTACATCAAACCGTCTCTACTCGCTTCTGTTTGGGGTAGCGATGTCTATGACAGTCAATTCCGGCAGTGCTGCGGTCGTGTTCACTATTGGACTGGTCAACGGTGGTGTCCTGAATACCTTTCAGGCCATGAGTGTCCTGGGTGGTGTGCTGATAGGCGCATCTCTCAGTCTTCATATCCCGATAATTCCGTACAGCCTGATTGCTACCCCGCTGATATTCGCTGGAGTGCTGCTCAAGTTTTTTGCCCGCCGCCGTCGGGTTGCAAACGCAGGCGACCTGCTGCTGGGGATCGGTCTGCTGTTTCTTGGCCTGACCCTGTTGGAAGGGAGTTACCAGCCAATTAACCACCACCCGTTGTACGAGGTATTTAACGGCGTATTCTACCGGGTGCCAACCCTGGCTGCATTATTCGGCGCGCTGGTCTCATTTCTGGTTCAGTCGGCACCTTCAACGATAGCAATAATTGCCTCTCTTTTGCATAATCATCAGGTCAGCGCGGCTTTGTCCGGCTCCATGGCAGCCGGCGGACTTGTGGGGGTCTCTGCGATGGGGTGTCTTGCTTCGGTTGGAGGTTCGTATATTTCCCGCCGGGTGGCACAGGTTTTTCTTGTGATTACAACCTGCGTCACACTGCTGTACATCCTGATCTCTCCGCTGCTGGCAGATACAATTCTCTACAACCTGACTTCCGCGACCAACGGTACCAAACCATACCTGATCAGCCAGCTTTCATGGATATATACAGGCGCAAGTCTGTGTGCAGCGCTCTGTGCCGTGGCGCTGAGCGGCCTGATCTCGCGGCTGCTGGCCGTGTCGGAAGGATCGAAAATCAACGGAACAGATGCAGCTCAGTCCAGTGCCGGATATCTGGATCAGCGGATTCTCAATACGCCCACCATCGCACTTGAGCAGGCCCGTAAAGAGATTGTCAGAATGATGACGGTTACCTCATTCATGTTTGCCGATGTCCGTGAAATTGTCTTTGAGTTCGACGCCCGCCGGGCCGAAACCATCCGGCAGCATGAAAAGGTCCTGGATTCTCTGAATCATGAGATCACGTCGTTTTTAGCGCGGCTTTCACGTTCGACGAAAAATCCTGAAATAAATTACGAGATTCCCGGTCTCCTTCAAACGGTCACCGCCCTTGAGCATATCGGTGATCGCTGCGAAGAGGTGCTGGATGGGATAATCACCCGCAAGAATGACGGTGTCATCTTTTCTGACGCCGCCATGGATGATTTCCACCTGTTGCTCGGCGCAGTTGCTGATGTAATGAGTTCCACGGAACTAGCCGTCAGAAATGGTCAGCCGATTGCTGCGGATGCCCTCCATCAGATCAAACACTCAACACGCGACTGTTTCGAACGTGTCAAACAGTCCCATTTCGACAGAATCAGCTCGGGCGTCTGCCCGCCACAGGCAATGATGATCTTCAATGATATGACCTCTGCTTGTAGTGGCATTGCCGAGTTGTGCTGGAATGTGCTGGGCATGCAGGTCAGGAGATCGAATGAACAATAATCTGGTTGCCGCAATTGATTTTGGTACAAATACGGCCCGGCTGCTTGTGGCGGATCGGCACCCCGATGGAAGCTTCGTACACGTCCGGCTGGAACGCGAGATCGTCCGTATGGGGGGAGGGTTCAGCCGTGAGCATGGTTTGTCGGCGGATGCCATGGAACGTGGATCAGGCTGTCTGGGGCGTTTTTCAAACATTCTGAAACAGTATGGCATCACCAATCCACGGGCTGTGGCCACCAGTGCCGTCAGGGACGCGCTGAATGGTCCCGCCTTTCTCGAATCAATACGCCGGCAGACAGGCATTGCACTCAGTATTATCGATGGAGAACGGGAAGGCGCCTTGACGCTGGCTGGCGTTATAGCCGGGCTTGACCGCCAGCATGACAACCTGATGGTCTTCGATGTAGGGGGCGGGAGCACGGAATACACCCTGGCGCATAAGGGCCATGCTGATTTTATCAAAAGCCTTCCGCTGGGTGTGGTGCGGTTGACCGAGGGGAAAACCAGCCCTGCTGAGATGAGTGTGAAGATCGGCAAGGAGCTGGATCTGCTGGTCGGCGAAATCAAACAATCAGGCAACTCCGTCTGCACTGAAGATACGGTGCTGGTTGGAACGGCCGGGACGGCGACCACCCTGGCAGCAATCAATATGAAAATGGATAGCTACGATTATCGCAAGGTTAATAATTCGCTGCTGACACTGGACGAGATCAAATCTATCTACTCGATGCTGTTGCCGCTTTCCCCCGAGGAGCGCATCACCGTTCCCGGTCTGGAAAAGGGGCGGGAAGACCTGATTGTCGCCGGGATCCTCATAACCGTTCAGACCATGGAACGCTTCGGCTTCACTGTGCTAAAAGTGAGTGATTATGGTCTGTTAGAGGGTCTGATTGCGGCGGCTGATCCGCCCGCTCTGTGAAAGCCATCCGCATATGCCGGTCCGGCGTTCCCGGCTGTTTCAAAGAAATTGCATTAGATACGATGTTTTAGTATAGTGCAAACCTCAATTGCAATCCCACAAGTCTCCATCAATTCAGGGCAGGAATACATTACATGAAAGAAATTCTTTCCGGCAATGAAGCCATAGCGCGCGGCGCATTCGAGGCAGGTTGCCTGGTCGCCTGTGGCTATCCGGGCACACCTTCCACCGAAATTCTCGAAAACACCCTGTCCTACAAAGAGATAGATTCTTCCTGGGCCCCCAATGAAAAGGTCGCGCTGGAGGTTGCCATCGGCGCCTCCTTCGGAGGGGGGCGGGCGCTCTGCACCATGAAGCACGTCGGCGTCAACGTGGCGGCCGATCCGCTCTTTACGCTGGCCTACACCGGCGTGCGTGGCGGTCTGGTGCTGGTCGTGGCCGATGACCCGGAGATGCACTCGTCCCAGAACGAACAGGACAGCCGCAACTATGCCCGGTTTGCCAAGGTTCCCATGCTGGAACCTGCCGATTCCCAGGAGTGCAAGGAATTCACCCGGCTGGCCTTCCAGCTCTCGGAGCAGTATGATACGCCGGTCATGCTGCGCAGTAGTACGCGCATCTCCCACGGCAAATCCATTGTCCGACTGGGGGAGCGGGTCAGCGACCTGCCGCTGCCGCAACTGGAAAAAAATCCCTCCAAGCTGGTCATGCTGCCGGGTAATGCCCGCGTACGGCATCCGCTGGTCGAAAGGCGGCTGTCCGATCTCTCCGAGGCCGGTTCTTCCATGGCTGTCAACCGTCTGGAAATGCGCGACAGCTCCATCGGCATCATCACCTCCGGCGTCTGTTACCAGTATGTGCGCGAGGTCATGCCGCACGCCTCCACGCTCAAGCTCGGCTTGGTGCATCCGCTGCCCCAGGCCCTGATCAGGGCGTTTGCCGCCCAGGTTGACAAGCTCTACGTGGTCGAGGAACTGGATCCCTTTATCGAGACCCAGGTCAAGGCCTTGGGGATAGATGTCATCGGCAAGGAGATCATCTCGCTGTGCGGCGAGCTGACACCGGGCCGCCTGCGCAGCGCCTTTGGCCTGCCCCAGCCCGTCGAAATACCCGCCGAACAGCTTCCCGGCCGGCCGCCCAATATGTGCCCCGGCTGTCCGCACCGCGGGGTATTCTTTGCCCTTAACCAGCTCAAGGCCTATGTCACCGGCGATATCGGCTGCTACACGCTCGGCTTCATGCCGCCGCTCTCCGCCATGGATACCTGTGTCTGCATGGGGGCCTCCATCGGCATGGCCACCGGTGTAACCAAGGTCGTTTCAGCGGAAGAAAGGAAGAAGGTCGTGGCCGTGATCGGTGATTCCACCTTCCTGCATACCGGCATCAACGGTCTGATGGACATGGTCTATAATAACTCGCCTGCCACGGTGATCATACTGGACAACAGTATCACCGCCATGACCGGCCGCCAGGATAATCCGGCCTCCGGCTTTACCCTGATGGACGAGCCGGCCAATGCCGTGCAGATCCCACTGCTCTGCAAGGCGCTGGGGGTCAAAAATATCCGGGTCATCAACCCGCTCGACCTGGCAGAGACCAGACGGGTGATAGCCGAGGAGATGGAGCGTCCCGAACCGTCCGTCATCATTACCAACAAGCCCTGCGTGTTGATCAAGCGGGAGGATGTCTTTGAGAAAGGACCGGTCTATGCCGTTGATGCGGAAAGATGCACCGGCTGTCGCGCCTGCCTGAAGATCGGCTGTCCGGCCATCGAGTGGCGTCCGGCCGGAGACGGCAGCCGGAAGGGCAAGGCCCATATCGACCCGCAGCTCTGCACCGGCTGCGATGTCTGCCGACAGTTGTGCACGTTTGATGCGATCGGGAGTGGAAAATGACCCAGCAGATTACCAATATCCTTCTGGTAGGCGTTGGCGGCCAAGGTATCCTGCTGGCCTCCGAGATACTTTCCGAAGCCGCCATGCTGGCCGGTTTCGATGTCAAAAAGAGTGAAATCCACGGCATGTCCCAGCGTGGAGGGAGTGTCGTCTCCCATGTCCGCTACGGTCAGGAGGTCTTCTCTCCGATCATTCCGGAAGGAGAGGGCGATATCCTCTTTGGCTTCGAGCTGATGGAGACCTGCCGCGCTCTGCCGCTGATCAGATCCGGCGGAACGGTGGTAGCCAACGATCTGAAGATCTCGCCGCCATCCGTGTTGATGGGGCAGGAAACCTATCCTGCCGGTCTGGTGGAGCGGATCAGGGCTCTTTTCCCCGATTTCCTGTTGGTGGATGGTCAGAAAATAGCCCATGACGCCGGCAATGTCAGGGCCGCCAACACGGTGCTGCTGGGCGCCGTTTCCCGGCGTCTGGCCATTGCGGAGGGTTTCTGGATGCAGGCCCTGGAGAAGATGGTGCCGCCCAAGGCGCTGGTGGTCAATAAACAGGCCTTCCTGATCGGCAGGGAGCTGTAATATGAGCAAGCTGGAAACGATTATTTCATCCAACAGGAACTTTGTGCGGCCCAACGCCTTTCCGCCGCTGCCCAAATCCCCGAAAAAACAGATTGCCATCTTTACCTGCATGGACACCCGTCTGGTTGATTTTCTTGAACCGGCCATGGGGCTCAAACGGGGTGAGGCCAAGGTCATCAAGAACGCCGGCAACACGATTGTCGATCCCATGTCCGGCGCTGTTATCCGCAGTCTGGTAGCCGGCATCTTCATGCTGGGGGTGGAAGAGATCTTTGTCATCGGCCATCGCGACTGTGGTATGGCCGAGATCGATGCCGATCTGGTCAAGAGCGATATGATTCGGCGCGGCATCTCGCCGGACGTGATCGACATCCACGTTCCTGACCTGAAACAGTGGCTGGGCATCTTCTCCCATCCCGTCGAAAACATTGAACGGGTAGTTAAGATACTCAGGCACAACCCATTGATTCCAAAGGATGTGCCGGTTCATGGGCTGCTGTTCTGTCCCAACGATGGTCACCTGGATACCGTTGTCAACGGATACACGTTGGAGAGTTTTTCCGCGGGGCTACTGGCTGAGCAGCCGGAGGCACATGGTTCGGGAAACTGCTGCCTGTAGTATTGATGAGCGCTGAGCGTCGCGAGGCTTTCAGCCCGGTTTCAGCGGCACGCACGCCGCGATAGATAGTTATGCGAGGTAGCGCACGTATGTTTTACAATGAGGAATTCGAAACCCTTCCCCGGCCGGCACTGGAAGCATTACAGCTGAAACGCCTGCAATCAGTGCTTGAACGAGTGTATGCCAACGTACCGTTTTATAAGGCATTGTTCGAAAGGTATGGTGTCCGCCCAGCTGATATTCAGGGTCTGGACGATCTGCAACGCCTGCCCTTTACCACCAAACAGGATATGCGCGACTCCTATCCCTACGGCCTGTTTGCGGCGCCGATGGATGAGATCGTCCGCATCCACGCCTCCAGCGGAACCACCGGAAAACCGACGGTCGTCGGCTACACCCACCGGGATATCGAGACCTGGTCCGAACTGATGGCGCGCTCCTTCGTCGCAGCCGGGGCCCACAAGGGTGATATTATCCATAATGCCTACGGCTACGGTCTGTTCACGGGGGGGCTGGGTGCCCATTACGGCGCCGAGCGGCTGGGGGCTTCGGTCATTCCCATCTCGGGCGGCAACACCAAGCGCCAGATCATGATCATGCAGGACTTTGGTTCAACCGTACTGACCTGCACCCCATCCTATTCGCTCTTCATGGCCGAAGAAGCCAAAGCTGAAGGGGTTGATTTCAAAAAGCTCAAGCTCAGGGTCGGTATCTTCGGTGCCGAGCCATGGTCCGAGGCCATGCGGGGAGAAATCGAGGCGAAACTCAATCTGGCTGCCATTGACATCTATGGCCTGTCCGAGATCATGGGACCGGGGGTCGCTATCGAATGCATCGAGGCCAAACAGGGGCTGCATATCTGGGAAGACCATTTCATCCCCGAGATCATCAACCCCCAGACCGGTCAACGGCTGGCGGAAGGCGAGCGGGGTGAGCTGGTCATCACCACCATTACCAAGCAGGGCATTCCGTTGATCCGCTACCGTACCCGCGACATCACCAGCCTGACCTACGAGCCCTGCATCTGTGGCCGCAGCCATGCCCGCATCACCCGCATGAGCGGCCGGTCCGACGATATGCTTATCATCCGCGGCGTCAATGTGTTTCCTTCCCAGATCGAGGCCATCCTGGTCGGCATTGAAGGGGTGGAGCCGCACTACCTGCTGGTTGTTGACCGCATCGGTAACCTGGATACCCTGGAAGTGCAGGTGGAGGTCGATGAACGGCTGTTCTCCGATGAGGTCAAGGTGCTGCAACGTTTGGCCAAACAGATCGAGAAGGAGATCAAGGATATGCTGGGTGTCACCTGCAGCGCCAAACTGGTGGAACCCAAGACCATCCAGCGCAGCGAGGGCAAGGCCAAGCGGGTGATTGATAATAGAAAACTATAAACCACTGCTTATGGATGATGGGGGTAACATATGAAAGTCGAACAGATATCCATTTTTATCGAAAACAAATCCGGACGTTTGGCAGAGATTACCCGCATCCTCGGGGATGCCGGCATCAACATCCGGGCGTTATCCCTGGCTGACACGTCCGATTTCGGTATTCTGCGCCTGATCGTCAACGATGTGGAAAAGGCCAAGTCCGTGCTGAAAGAGTGCGGTTTCACCGTCAACAAGACCGAGGTGATTGCCGTGGAGGTGCCTGATCGTCCCGGCGGCCTGTCGTGCATCCTGCAAGCCCTGGATACGGACCGGATTAACGTGGAGTACATGTACGCCTTTGTCGAGCGCTGTGCCGGCAATGCAGTGATCATCTTCCGTTTCGATGATACCGACAAGGCTATTCATACGCTCACTGGCAGTGGTTTCACTATTCTGGAAGGCGAACGTCTCTACAGTATGTAACATCCATCCCGGGGAGGTAAACATGATGAAACGATGTGTTGTCGTCTGCAGTGCGGTATGTATCGGGCTCCTGACAGCCGCGGCGGCCTTTGCTGCCGGCACCCTCAAGATTGGAGGCCTGTTTGCGGTTACCGGACCGGCGTCATTTCTGGGTGAACCGGAGAAAAAGACCCTGGAGATGCTGGTCAGGAACACCAACAGCAGGGGGGGCATCAACGGTATCAAGCTGGAAGCGGTCATCTACGACACCGGCGGAGATGCTACCAAGGCGGTACAGCTGGCTACCAGGCTGATCAAGGATGACAAGGTCGCGATTATTATCGGGCCGAGTACAACCGGTGAATCCATGGCGATCATCCCGGTGGTGGAAAGAGAGCGGATACCTCTGATTTCGTGTGCGGCCGGTATCAAGATTACCGATCCCGTCAAGCACTGGGTGTTCAAAACGCCTGCCAACGACCATATTGCCGCCGAGAAGATTCTCAACTATATGGCAAAGCATAAACAGAAAACGATCGCGCTTCTGACCGTCACCGATGGTTTTGGCGCTTCCGGGCGTGAACAGATCAAGGCGCTTGCCGGAAAGAAGGGTTTTAGAATCGTTGCCGATGAGGTCTATGGCCCCAAAGATACCGATATGACGGCCCAGTTGACCAAAATCCGCGGTATCAAGCCGGACGCCATCATCTGCTGGGGGACCAATCCCGGGCCGGCGGTGATCACCAAAAATGTGCGGCAGCTCGGCATCAAGGTTCCACTGTATATGAGTCATGGAGTTGCTTCGAAGAGGTTTATCGAACTGGCCGGTGCTGCATCGGCCGAGGGTGTTATGTTGCCGGCCGGCAAGCTGGCCGTCTATGACGTGCTGCCTAAAAACGATCCGCAGTACAAGTTGCTCAAGGAGTACGATCAGGCTTACAAAAAAAACTACGGTAGCGAGGCTTCCACCTTTGGCGGGTATGCCTACGACGCCTTCCTGCTGGCTAGCTCGGCCATCAGAAAAGCAGGTGCATCCCCGGAACGGATCAGAAGCGGTATTGAGCAGACCCGGAATCTGGTCAGTATTTCGGGGATCTTCACCATGTCGCCCAAGGATCATAACGGCCTCGACCTTTCAGCCTTTGAGATGGTCAAGATATCGAAAGGTGACTGGGTGTTGATCAAGTAAGAACACATATCTAATTTGAGGGGGTTGTCTACATGCGAATTCGTGTCATTTCATCCTTAATAGTCCTTGGTTCCCTGATCGTTGCGACGGCTGCGCTTGCCGCCGCGCCCATCAAGATCGGCGCCCTGTTTGCGGTGACCGGTCCAGCCTCTTTTCTGGGAGAACCGGAACGAAACAGTGCCAAAATGGTCGTCGATGAAATCAATGCTGCCGGTGGTGTCAAAGGTCACAAGCTGGAACTGGTCGTGTACGACACATCCGGTGACGCCACCAAGGCTGTGCAACTGGCAACCAGGCTGATCAAGGACGACAAGGTGCTGGCTATCATCGGTCCCAGTACAACCGGAGAATCCATGGCGGTCATTCCGGTAGCCGAGAAGGATCACATTCCGCTGATTTCCTGTTCAGCCGGGATCAAGATCACCGAACCGGTGAAAAGATGGGTCTTTAAAACGGCTCAGAACGATACCCTGGCGGTCGGCAGAATCTACCAGCAGCTTCAAAAACAGCGGGTCCGCCGGGTGTCGATCCTGACGGTCTCCGACGGCTTCGGCTCTTCGGGGCGCGAACAACTCAAGGCACAGGCCGCCAGGTTCGGAATTACGGTTGTGTCCGATGATACCTATGGTCCCAAGGACACCGACATGACCGCCCAGCTGACCAGGATCCGCGGCATCAAACCGGATGCCATCATCTGCTGGGGCACCAATCCTGGACCGGCGGTGATCGCCAGGAATGCAAGACAGCTTGGTCTCAAGATCCCGCTCTACATGAGCCATGGCGTTTCCTCCAGGAAATTCATCGAGCTGGCCGGTGACGCCGCCGAAGGCATCAGAATTCCTTCGGGCAAGGTGCTGGTTGCCGGGCTTCTGCCGAAATCGGACCCCCAGAAAAAATCGCTGATGACTTTTGTCAAGGATTACCAACGGCATTACCATGCGGAAGGCGACCATTTTGCCGGGCACGCCTGGGATGCTGTCATGCTGTTGAAAGGAGCTATCGAGCGCGGCGGAAATTCAGCCGCCACCATCCGTGACCAGTTGGAAAAGACCCGGCAGTTTCACGGCATTGGCGGCACATTCACCTATTCGGCTCACGATCATGCCGGCTTGGGCAAGGACGCCTTTGTACTGGTCGAGGTCAAGGGCCGGGATTGGGTTATCGTAAAGTAACCATCAAAATACACGTATATATTGTAGGGGCGAACAATCGTTCGCCCCTACGTTTATGAGGTGCCATGCAGTTCGATCAGCTACTCCAGTATACCCTTTCCGGTTTATCCACCGGCGCCATCTACGCCCTGATAGGTATCGGATTTTCCATCATCTATAACGCTACCGGGATTATCAACTTTGCCCAGGGTGAGTTCGTCATGCTGGGTGGTATGTTGACGCTGTTTTTTCTGGAAACGCTCAAGCTGCCGTTGTGGGCAGCAATTCCCTGTGCGGTGGCCGCCTCGACAGCGGCCGGCATGCTGTTTGAACGCCTGGCGATCCGCCCGCTACGCCGGCCTACTCCCATCAACCTGGTCATCATTACGATCGGCGGCAGCATCCTGATCCGCGGTCTGGCCATGTTGCTGTGGGGTAAAGACACCCATTCGATCCCCTCGTTCAGCGGTGATGATCCGATTGCCGTCGGCGGCGCCACGATTCTGCCCCAGCACCTCTGGATAATGGGCATAACCCTGCTGATCGTCGCGGCGAATAAATTCTATTTTTATCACACCATCAGCGGCAAGGCCATGCGTGCCTGTTCCTACAACCGGCGTGCCGCCGGTCTGGTGGGGATCGATGTCCGCCGCATGGTACTCTTCTCGTTCATCATCAGTTCGGCCATGGGGTCGGTGGCCGGTATCATCGTGGCCCCACTGACCATGACGGCCTATGATGTCGGTGTCATGCTCGGTCTGAAGGGCTTTTGTGCCGCCATCATCGGGGGCATGAGCAGTGGTGGGGCCACCGTGGTGGGCGGCCTGCTGCTGGGGGTGCTCGAGTCTCTGGGTGCCGGCCTGATTTCATCGGGCTACAAGGATGCGATTGCTTTTATCGTGCTGCTTCTGATCCTGTTTGTCCGCCCCCAGGGACTATTCGGCAAAGCCCAGAGCGAAAGGGTCTAGCCGATGCATCGCGACCTGCTCAAATTTATGCTGTTTGCCGCCATGATTCTGGCTGCGCCGCTGGCCTTTCAAGGTGGCTACCTGATGAACGTGCTGGTCTTCGTTGGTATCAACACCATGCTGGCCATCGGCCTCAACCTGCTGTTGGGATATTGCGGCCAGATCTCCCTGGGGCATGCCGGTTTCTTTGGACTGGGCGCCTACCTGTCCGGCGTGCTGAGCACCACCTATGGCTGGAACCCCTGGCAGGCCATGCCGCTGGCAGCGGTCGTTGTCGGTTCCCTGGCCTTTCTGATCGGTTTCCCGATCCTCAAGCTCAAGGGGCATTACCTAGCCATGGCTACCCTGGGTATGGGGATCATCATGTATATCGTCTTCAACGAAACCATTGATCTGACCGGCGGTCCTTCCGGCCTGTCCGGCATTCCCAACCTATCCATCGGCAGCCTGGACTTCGACAGCGATGTTTCAAGCTACTACCTGATCTGGTCCTTTACACTGGCTACCATACTGCTGACCCTCAACCTGGCCAATTCGCGGGTGGGGCGCGCCCTGCGAGCCGTGCACGATTCGGAGGTTGCCGCCCGGGTCATGGGTGTCAACGCCCGGCTGCTCAAGGTGCAGATATTCGCCCTGTCAGCCGTGATCTCGTCCCTGGCGGGCAGTCTGTACGCCCACACCATGACCTTCATCTCGCCGGCCTCTTTTGGGTTCAACTTCTCCATCGAATTGCTGACCATGGTTGTCATCGGCGGACTGGGGAGCATCTACGGTTCCTTTCTCGGCGCAGCCCTGCTGACGTTGCTGCCGGAGTTCCTGCGGGCGGCCCAGGACTATGACATTATCATCTACGGCGGTCTGCTGATGCTGATGGTCATGTTCATGCCGGGCGGGCTGGTGCGGGGCGTGCCGGATCTTTTCAGGCGGCTGCTGAAAAAGGGAGGCGACCGGCATGCTTGAGGTTTCCGGCATCACCCAGATCTTTGGCGGTGTTACGGCACTGGAGGACGTCTCCTTCTCCATACGAAAAGGGGACATTACCGGGGTCATCGGACCCAATGGTGCCGGCAAGACGACACTGTTTAACATCATCACCGGCATCTATACCCAGACAGCCGGACGCGTGGTGCTGAACGATACGGATGTCTCCGGCCTGCCCCCCGAAAAACTAGTCCGGCTCGGCCTGGTGCGCACCTTTCAGAATATCGAGCTGTTCGGCGGCATGTCGGTACTGGAGAATGTCATGGTCGGCCTGCATACCCGCAGTTCCAGCGGGCTGCTGGCCTGTTCCCTGCGCATGCCCTGGAGCAGAAGGGAGGAAGTCCGCATCCGTTCTGGCGCCTTGAAGTGGCTGGAGTTTACCGGCATTGCCGATCTGGCGGGAGTTACGGCCGCCAACCTCCCCTTCGGCAAGGGGCGTATGCTGGAGATCGCCCGGGCACTGGCCGCTGAGCCGGTCATTATCCTGATGGATGAGCCGGCGGCCGGACTCAACAGCCAGGAGACCCTCGGGCTGGCGCAATTGATCCGGCGTATCCGCGATCTGGGTATTACGGTAGTACTGGTGGAGCATGACATGGAGCTGGTCATGGACATCTGTGACCGGATCGTGGTCCTCAACCTGGGGCGCAAACTGACCGAAGGGATTCCGTGCGAGATCCAGGAAAACCATGAGGTGATTGCAGCCTATCTGGGGGACGACGACTGATGCTACGCCTCAAAAATATCAATACCTACTATGGCAAGGTTCACGCTCTCAAGAATGTTTCGCTGCATCTGGCCGAAGGAGAGATCGTCACCCTGATCGGAGCCAACGGAGCCGGCAAGACCACCATCCTCAACACCATTTCCGGAATGACCCCGGCCGCTGCCGGCGAGGTGCTCTTCTGCAGGCAGCCGGTGACGGCACTCCCTCCGGACCGGATCGTCAAGCTGGGCATCTCCCAGGTGCCCGAAGGGCGCCAGGTATTCAAACCGCTCTCGGTCGAGGATAATCTGGAGCTGGGAGCATACCTGCGTTACCGCAGCCGCGAAGGCAAGGCTGCCATCCACAAGGATATGGGGCAGGTCTTCAGCCTGTTCCCCCGGCTGCTGGAGCGCCGTCATCAGCTGGCCGGTACCATGTCGGGCGGCGAACAGCAGATGCTGGCCATCGGCCGGGCCCTGATGGCCAAGCCGCGATTGCTGCTGCTGGATGAACCCTCCATGGGGCTGGCGCCGCTGATCGTGCAGGAGATCTTCCGGGTGCTCAACCAGCTCCGCCGGGAGAACGGCACCACCATCTTGCTGGTGGAGCAAAACGCCAAGGCGGCCCTGAAATTGTCGGATCGGGGCTATGTGCTGGAAACCGGCAAGGTGATCCTGGAAGGTCCGTCAAATGAATTGCTGGAGAATGTCGAGGTTAAACGGGCCTATCTGGGCAAGGACAAGAAGGAAATCTGGGAGCGTTAAGCTCCCTTTTTACGATGTTATGACGACCCATATAATATGAGAGAATGTTTGATGAAAGATAGCTTTACGACTCAACCGCTAATTTCGGTGATTACAGCGGTAAAAAACAGTGTATCTACCATTGAGAGGTCGATTCAGAGTGTTATTGCTCAGCGTTATCGGCGTATTGAATACATTATTATCGATGGCGCTTCCACAGATGGAACAGTTGATGTATTGAAAAAATATAGTTGCAACATCGACCATATGGTGAGTGAACCGGACACGGGAGTATATTCTGCCTGGAACAAAGGTCTTGCATTGGCAACTGGTGAATGGGTCTGCTTTTTGGGGGCCGATGATTTTTTCTCCGACATCTCCAGCCTTGAACGGATTGTTTCTGCAATGGACGTTTCATTAACAAAAAACATCGCAATAGTTTATGGAGATTTAAGCTTTGTTGATTCATCGGAATCAATAATTAAAATAATTCGAGCACCGTGGGAAATTGCTAAACAAGGTTTTTTTACACTTATGACAATTCCGCATGTTGCGACTCTACACAAACGTACCTTGTTTACCGAGTTTGGTAAATTTGATGAGAGTTTCAGGATTGCGGGAGACTACGAGTTTCTTCTTCGCGTTTTTGAACATTATGATGCTCTTTACATACCGATGGTGATACAAGCATCAATGACAGATGGCGGTATGTCAAATATACCGGAAAATCTCAGATGCAGTTGGACGGAGAGACGTAAGGCGCTCATGAAGCATCCTCGCAAACAATGTATGTTCAGAAAAAGGCATATAATTGCATGGATGAAAATTACGAAATCTCGAATAAACCTGTTATTGTATGAAACGTTGCCGCGGTCCAAGTATTATTTCCTTATCCGTCTGAACCGAATTATCTCTACAAGAATTAAACAACATTTATGCAATCGCTCGAACGATCACATGTAGGTGATCTGAGGTTAGTCGTCAATAATGACACGAAAAAATTCATGCTACTGCTAATTATTGATGAGTATGCTACTTGTGAAAGCTAGCCACGTTCTCTGCCTGTTTCGGTGTCCTTTGAATTATTTGCGTACATTCATGAAAAGTGTTGTGGCTGCTTACCGGTACAATATTAACGGGCTGGTACCATGTAACTCAGTTTCTTTCGCAGCAAAACCCTCTAAATCTCCCCTTGTCTGGGGAGATTTCAAAGCTTCTCCCTCGCAAGGATGGGTAAAGGTGATGGTTATAGATGTTCCAACGTACTAGCATGCCAACGTATTTCGGAGCTTGTGAAAATGAGTGAAACTAATAATACACTTGACGCCGAAATTGAGGTGAAATCTGTCCCTCTGAAGAATCTACCTGCTCTGAAATCTCTCAGGGAAGTACGTGGGGTGACGATCGAGGATATCTTCCTCAAGACGAGGATCAACGTTACCATCCTGAATGCTATCGAGAACGGCGATTTTCATCTCCTCCCGGCACCTGCTTATACAAGAAAATACATCCAGATCTATGCAGAAACCATCGGTATTGATGCGGGAATCGTCCTTGCCCATTATCAGCGCTATGTGGACGAACTGCAGGTCGTGCCGGAAACAATCCCTGGCGCCAAAGCGCAGATCGCTGTTGACCGCAAACCCTTTACGCGTTATCTCGTGTACGCCGTTCCTGCCATGGCGCTTATGGCCATTGCCTGTGTCACGTATGCCTTCTTTCATGAGAAAGAAACCCTTGGAATATTGCAGCGCAACGTGACTATTGACGGGCAGAAGGTCGTTATTCCCAAGCCGGTCCCCGCCGTAAAAGAGCGGCCTCTGGAGGATGTGGCCACTGTCCCCCAGGCACCGCAGCCAGCAATGGTGCTCCAAAATGAGGCAACGCAAACCCCACGCGATTCCCGGCTTAATCTGCTCATTCAAGCGACTGAAGACACCTGGCTTAAAATATCCGAAGACCGCCATCCTTCCTACCAGATCACCTTGAAGAAAGGGGGCAGTCTGAGCCGCACAGCTCGGAAGTTGTTTGTCATCGATGTGGGGAATGCCGCTGGTGTCACTATCACTTTTCTTGGCAAATCATTGGGGAATTTGGGCCGGAAAGGGCAGGTCGTGCATCTTCGCCTGCCGCAGCAGTAATGCAACACCGATGTCTGCGGGATGCGTTCATATGCCCTGGCCCAATGACAAAACTGAATGGAAAAACTGAATGGAAAAACACAGAAACCCGGGTTTGAAATCCCAAAGGGAAAAAAATCAAACGAGCACCGACATGACTCATGTTGGTTTAGTCCATGGAATTGAATGTTACAACGTCTGCGTAGTAGGATGGATCAATATTCCGGTGAAAGTCTCCCCAAACTTTTAGCCACAGAAAAAGGAATCTTATTTGGGGATCGATGCGTGAACGTGATAATAAATAAAATGTTTGTAAAATGTTATTTGAGTTTCCTCAGATAGTTTTGCGAACAGGAAAATCCCCGACGTTATCTACAGTGGGGCTGGCCGCCCAAAATAGTATCCTTGGGCGAGTTCGAATCCGATCGCTTTGCACGTTGCTGCCTCCTCACGACTGTTAACTCCTTCAGCCAACGTCCGGATGCCGGCATCACGGGCCATCTTTACCAATGTCTCAATAATGGTTCTTGAAACTTCCGGACGTAGCTGAATATTCTGAATAAGTGCTCTATCGAACTTGACAATATCCGGAACCGAATCAAGCAACTCGATAAGCCGTGACTGACCAGCTCCGAAATCATCATAAACCAGCATCATATCCTGTTCATTCAGCATTGATCTCAGTCTCTTCATCATTCTGACATCGGTAATCGCGTTCTCATGAAGTTCCATACCCAGTTTCAAATCAGGTACAGATAGTCTGAGCTTTTTCAAGGATCTGGCCAAACTTTCAAGATTCATCTCTTCAGGCAGAGTATTAAAGAGAATCAGCTCTTTTACTCCGATTTGCGCGGCGTATTCAAGCGCTGAATTTCTGAACAGTTCGCTCAGTTCGATCTGCCTTCCCAGAGGACGGGAAATCTGAAACAACTCCGTGGGACTATTGGGAAGGCCTTCATAGATAATCCTACCCAGAACCTCATACCCTATTAACGCGCCATCAGAGAGAGAGATCATTGGTTGGAAATGTGGTATGACCGCTTTCAGGTCAAGCATGCGCTCAAAATTCTCTGCATCCGGATTTATAATCATGGTGCATTCCGAATCATCGATTTGTCCCACAACGTCGAACCTGATGTCGCCAATTGTAATATAGTCGCCATGATTAAGAAGAAGAGTTTCGGTTAAGCGCCTGCCGTTAACAAAAGTTCCATTGGTACTGTTGCAATCCCTGATCCTCCAGCCGTCTGAGGTCTCCAAAAGTTCCGCATGCTTCCGCGAAACACCCTCCGCAGTCAAAAGAAGATTTGATCCTTCTCTCCGTCCGATGATAAACGGCGAATGTTCGACAGCAATCACCCACAAACTGCCATCCTGAGATTTTCTCTCAAGCCGGAGCGGGGTTGTGTGTTCGTCAGGAATCATCTGTTTCCCCATGCGATTATTGCTATTGTTGGAAAAAAAATATTAGCTGCCCGTGAAGAAAAATAAGAAATCATCCCGTATAACTTGTACGTTGGAACATCTACCCCCCATCAGCCCCACCTTATCAGGGGGAAAGCTTTGAGGTCTCCCCTGATAAGGGGAGATTTAGATTGGGGGCTGCGGAAGAATCTGAGTCACATGGTATTAGCCCCATTTATTCGGTTCCGGAGGTTGAACTGATGGGCAGTAACCCAATCGCCGAAGCTCATCCGCTCAAGCCGTCTGAAATCGCGAATGTTGCATCACTCCAGTTACAGCGATGTTGTCGTGATAGGTAAAAGACTACGCTGGAGAGATTCTGAGGTTGATCGGTCCAATAGATATCAGGTCGTTTGGGATAAGTCGGCTCATGGTGATTATCTTGCCGTTAACCCTGGTGCCGTTTGTGCTCAGCAGATCTACTATCGCCAGTTTGTTTTCGACTATTTTGAGTTCTGCATGGCGTCGTGAAACGAGCCGATCGTCCAGTATCAAATCACAGTCCTTACGCCCGATTGTACACGGAAGCATTACGGTAAAGCGTTCCCCCTGCAGAGGCCCTGACTCTACCGTGAGCGCAACGCTCGGAAGCTTCGGTTTTGGTCGGAGAGCCCTGACAAGTGCCTCGATACCCCCTATTGCAGGTGCTGGCAAAATCTCTCGATCTTCTCTGCGTCTCCTTTTCGGATTCCCATCAGACTTCGGCGTTATTTCTTCATCACTACTACGCCTATCTTTCAGGTACCCCACCGTAAGGAGTTTATAAAGAGAATCTTTGTCAAGCTGGTTTGTATCCTCAGACATGGGTGTAATCATGTCACGGAAAATGTAGGCTTGCACTTTGTCTCCTGGTTGAAATGCATACAGCATCATCTCTTCTTCGAAGGTCATTCCTTCAGGCCGCTCAAACGTCAGATCGGCATAATGTGCGAGTGCCCCTTTCCCTTCTCTGAAAAAGAAAAAATTTATTTGTTTGTCCCGGCAAAGGGCGATCATTGCATTTGTGCCAACCTCGCCAATCTGTCGTACGATGTATTCGAAATCGAGCAGAAAGGGCGGTGCTTTAACGGCTGGTTCTTCCTGCAGAAAGAGCAGCATGCTTTTCAGTAGGACCGGATCTGTCTCGCAGAGGGTAACTGTCATTGACTCTTTGGCGGATTTTGCCAGATTCCTCCCTAGATCTTGGATAGAGTAACCAAGCGGCTTGCTGTCTGCATATCTGCCGGCAGCATAGGGGGCACCATTAAAGAAAAAGAGGAAAAGAAGGGAACATTCATCACCGGCAATCTTCAGGTATCCGGTAAAAGGGGGATTGACGGTGTAGACAATCTCCAGCAAACTGTGCAACAGCTCATGGGAAAAAGGCTTTTTCTCGCAGAGAACCTTCTGTTGAGGAAACTGGTAGCTGTCCAGATCTTTGTGAATTGCAGGCTGCATAGTTATGATTTCCTTGAGAGGTGTTCCCAATCCGGAGTTATGACGAACTGATAACGAAGTATATCGAATTTAGTGATTTATTAAAGAGTTTTTTTATGTTTCCTGACAAAATTTGTAGGCATGCCATTTTGCCATTATCCGGCCAACAAAATGAATCCGTTCAATAAATTCTCTATAGCGGCAAGTCTGCAGCAATTATATTTTATTTGTTCCTCCAAAAAAACAGATTCGGCCACAATCGGGTACACGCTTCAAATCTTCAATTATAGCTTTACCCCTTAATATTTAATTGATAATGTCACATTCTCTGTTATTCGAGCTGGAGATCGAACTATGACCCAAATTGCATCTATTGACCTCTCTCAATATATTGGTACACATATCGGCACCGTTACTCTGGTCAAACTGTTGGGTCATGGATCTATGGGGGCGGTGTTTATCGGGTATCAGTCCACTCTCAAACGCCAGGTCGCGGTTAAAATCCTCCCAAAATCAATTGCGAACAGCACAAGAGCCCAGCAGATGTTTCGCGATGAAGCGGAGACGGTTGGGATACTTACCCATCCGAATATCGTGCCTGTGTATGAGATGGGGGAAACCAGCGATTTCTTTTTTCAGGTGATGCAACTGGTTGTTGGTAATGATCTGCGAACAATCATCGGCAAATTACGAAAACATCCGGTTCCGACCAAGCGAATCCTTCCTCTGTTGGAAACAATCCGGTATATCACTCAGATGCTCGATGCCCTCGGATATGCTCATGAAGAAGGTGTTTTCCATCAGGATATCAAGCCGGCAAATATTCTTGTAGATGACCGTTTCAAACGTCCTCTTGTGGCGGATTTCGGCATAGCCCGGACGGTTTGGGCTGAATACAGCTCAACGTCGACGATGGTCGGGACACCAACGTATATGTCGCCCGAACAGGCAGCTTGCGCAACAATAGATGGCCGAACCGATATCTACTCCGTTGGCGTCATGCTCATGGAGTTGACAGCAGGTTTTCTGCCGATCAATAAAGAACCCATTGATGATGTGATCAACCGCAAGAAAACCGAGCCGGATTCTTTTTTTACGGCCAGGCCATCCGAAATTAATCCCTTGATCAACAGTGATCTTGAGGCAATAATTTTCAAGGCCATTGCGACGCATCCCGACAATCGTTTTGCCGATTGTCGGGAGTTTAAAGCAGCTCTCGAAGGTTACGTTCGTCATAGCGGTTTGAATTAACCAGCTCGTCGTTTGTTTGATTACAGGGGGCGCAACTTGGATATGTCAGAAACTGTTATCGATTTAAAACAGGCATTACAGATTGCCAGGGCTTTCAACCTGACATTCAATAATGCGTTCATGTATGGGGGAAGTCACCAGACGACCAAAGATAGCGCCGCGTCCTTTTTTATTGTATTGAAGTCAATGCTCGATATTACACGCATTATCACTGTAACTGCTGAAAGAGGTTCAGTTTATGTCGAAAATCATTGCGTAGACAAGCTGGTCAGTGTCCAGCGTATTATCAGCCGGTTCACGAAAGCTGGAATTCAGTCCGTCAGTTTTGACAAGGATGTTACCCAGGAAAGTGCTCAGGCGCTGTTTTACGTCATGGGGTCGTTGGCTGATTTTACAAGCGTAGATACAATGCAGGCTTACCTTAAGAAGGAACGTGCATCGGGCATACGAATCAATTACGTTGTGTATCAGAAAGTAACTATTGACGATGCTGTTGTAAATAAAGATGTCCTTTCGGAAACCCAGTTGCTGCACAGCTCCCGGCAAGCCCTTGAAACAGGGGCGCGCGTACAAGCTGACCCGGGCCGAATCCTCCAGGAATTTTCGGAAATATTGTCTCTGCGCACCGCCGCACATGATCATGAGGTTTTCGGGGCAGGAAGTGCCGACACTGCCGAATTATCTCAGTCCGATTATGACAGATTCATAACAACTCAAATAAAATCAATCAATAATCGACTCACATCAGCGGAAGATCCCACAGATGGCGCCGCTCTTACTCCGGCTGAGATGCTTGAAACGATCTATAAGCTCAAGGAGAATGTTCTCGAGAACATCAAGCTTCAAAGAGCAACAGGAAAGTTGGGTGCCGCTGATGAACTTGCCATAACCGAAATAAATCAGATCAGCTACCAGGTTATTGTGCGGCTGATCAAAGAGGAATTCCGAGGCGATCGAACGATTTCCGTCAAGAGACTGGCCCAGATCATCCGGCGCATGCTGCCTGACATCAAGGAGTTGAAGTATCTGCTGCCGCAGCTTAAAGATGGTCTTTTTGCCGAAGGGATGTCGCCTTCAGATTATCTGTCGCTTGTGAAGGAACTGAGTAAAGAGCTTGATAGTGACGAATTGATCCAGATCATGGTTGAAGCATCGGACCAGATCGGGCTCAGCTTGGATGAGCTGATTGATGGTATCAAGGCGGCACCGGAAGAAGCGGCCAGGCTGATTGTGCTGGCTGCGGAAATTAAAAAAGGCGGCGTCAAGGCTGATGATCAACAGATGTCAGCCGTTTTGAGCGATTATATCGAAAAGGTGAGTCGTGCCCTGGCGCTGCAGTTACCCGAAGCAGCGGCCCCGGGTGGCGGGTTGATGCTTAAAGGCGCCGTCACAAGAATAGAGCGGGAAATTATTGATCGCTTGAAATCACAGAATGTCGGATTGAATACGGTCTCTGAAGTCGCGCAAAAACTGGCCAGCCAGTTCGCCGAAACCGTTTCTGTTTTGCATGGCGACTGGGTCAGAGCGAACATCAATACTTCGAAAAGCCCGAATGAAGAAACGGTGCTTTCGATTATTGAGCAGGTTGCAGAACATGGACAGGAGGGCGATGGTGTTACCGAGGAGATCCGGGCGATTCTGATTGCCAACGGATTCTCTGCCGAACGGATCGATGCAATTGTCAAAAAAGCCCAGCTACGTGCCGCATCAGCGATAACTCATGCCATAGAAATTCCCCCCGGCGTATTTAATGCCAATAATTCGATCTTTTTTCTGGATCGCGAAATCAAGTTGAATTTGCGCTATAATACGCCGTTCTCAACCATTCTTGTATCCTATGAAAAAATTGTCGATCTGCGTACATATACGATAATTGATTTGACGCCAGACATAAATATCCAGTTAACCAATCAGTCTCTAAAATTTTTAAAAGATCTGCAGAAGAGGGATATAGATGTGTTTGGCATTTATACAATTAAAAATGTAAGTATCCCCTTTATGGTACTTCCAATGACCGAATTAACCGGAGCACTCTATATAAAAAAGAGGATCGAAAAAGACTTTCCCTGCCATGAATTTATCGTTAATGGCATTACTGTTCACGTTGAACCGAAGGTTACCGTGTCTGACTTCAATAAAAAGCGGACGCCTGACAGAGTCTCCTATTTGAAAGCGATCTATCAGCTTCAATGCCAACCGAAGCTGCAATAGTCTTTTTTCATGATCTCCGCCCACGCCACCCATCCCGGTCTTATCCGTCAGAATAACGAAGATTGCATCCGCACCGATGACAACCTTGGCATCTACCTGCTCGCCGACGGCATTGGCGGGCATAATGCCGGCGAGGTGGCAAGCGCCCTTGCCGTTGAAACGGTCTATGCGGTATTGCGTTCAAATATTGCACATATTGACGCTGATGGTTATTTTGAACTTATGGTACATGCCATTCATGCCGCTCATTGGGAGATAAGCAGCAAAGCGCTGACAAGCTCGACGTTCATGAGGATGGGAACGACTCTGGTTGTTGCCGTTTTGCGGGAGGATAAGGCGTATATCGTTCATACTGGCGATAGCCGGTGCTACGTGTTCCAGAGCGGATTCCATGGCCCACTAATGGAAAGCGAGAGGGATACATTCAAGCGACTGACCCACGATCACACCGTAGGTGATCAGCTGCTGGCAAGCGGTATGTCCCGTGGTCAGATTTCAAAGAAACAATTTCATACCCTTACCCAGTCGATCGGGTGCGGAGACCCGCCGTACCCTGATTTCAACATCATTGAATTCAAGCCGGGCGACGTGCTCCTGATCTGTTCCGACGGTCTGACCGACATGCTGACTGATAATGAAATCGAAGCCATTCTTGCACATGGAGACGCCGGCCTGGATACATTGACTAAAGATCTTATTGATGCTGCCAATGCAAACGGCGGCAGGGATAATATCTCCGTGATCCTGCTAAAATCAGCCTAAGCCGGAACCAACCAGGTCTGTTCCCGGAACCAGACCTAACATGCACGGCAGCAGGGATAATGCGCTTCAGGATGGGACCGGGCTGGGCGTCGTGTCAGTACAGGGGAAGAGGCTGAGCGGTTGATGCACCGCACCTTGTTGTGTCAGGGTGCTGTGACATAATACGAACCCCTGCACGTTGAACTCCGGAATCTTCTTGTGCAGGCATTGATTGAGATAACTTGAGATATCACACGGTTCAGGCCGCTTGATCCGCGCCATGGTGATATGCGGGCTGAAGGGGCGCTTCTCCGGCACGATGCCACAGCTGGTGGCAGCTGACCTGACCTGTGCTGCCAGTCGCTCCAGTGCCGTTTGGCGCTGCAGACCGACCCACAGCACCCGTGGTGAGCGCGGATTGGGAAAACAGCCGGTGGACGTGACCCTGAGCCGGAACGGCGCCGCCTTTACCAGCAACAAACAGTGGCTAAGTTGCTCCAATTGATCCGCTGCAATGTCCCCCAGAAAGAGCAGGGTCAGGTGCAACTGCTCCGGCGGTAGCCAGTGGACCCCCGCTATTTCGCTCCGCAACGCGTTGAGTGCCTTTTTTATCTCCGGCGGCAGTTCGATGGCGATAAATGAGCGCATCACTCCTCCCCAGCCTTCAGATTATAGACCGGTGTCAGCCGCTCCCGCACTTCAACAGTCTCCAGCAGATAGCTTTCAATCTCTGCCAATGGCTTGTAGGCGAACTTGCTTTCATCAAAGGTCTCTTTCGTCACCGAGGTGGAAAAGACATGCCGCATGGAGTTGCTGAAATCCCGCATGCTGTACTCCCCGGAGCGGAGTTTGCGGAACATCTCCTTGCGGCCGTGGCGCCTGCCGGCCCCGTGCGGCGCCGACAGGTTGTAAGCGCAATTGCCTTTGCCCCGCCCCAGGATGGTGCCGTCTGCCATATTGAGCGGGATAATGACCTGTTCTCCCGCATGGGCGGAGATGGCCCCCTTGCGGACGATGCCGTCCCGCACCGAGATGTAGTTGTGGACAGATTCGATCACCTGCTGCTCATCAAGCCGCAGATCGAAGAAGGAGAGCACCGCGACCAGCATCATGCGCCGGTTATAGCGGGCATAGTTCTGAGCCGCCGTTGCCCAGCGCATATAGGAAGCGCCCCCGGCATCCATGGGTAAGAATTCTTGCCCCTTGGGTACCCGCAACCCCATCTGCTTGACCGTCTGCACCGCCTGCTCCTGATAGAACTCCGCCACGCGTTTGCCAAAGTTGCGCGAGCCGGAGTGGATGATCAGGTGCAGTCCACCCCTGCTGTCCCGTCCGATCTCGATGAAATGGTTTCCCCCGCCCAGGGTGCCGATCTGCGTCAGCGGTGCGATATGTTTGCCTATCCGGTTTCCCTGATAGAAGCCCGTTTCGATCTCTTCGCAGAGTGACAGGACGGCGCGGCGCAGTTGCTGCGGCACCTCCGGCCGGTTGAACAGGGTCAAGCTGTCGCGGGAATTCATGCCCAGCGGGATGGAGTCGCGGATATACCGGTCCAGGGCAGGAAAGTCGATCTCATGGCCTGTGGCCAGCGGATGGCAGGCAACGCCGCAGCCGATGTCGACGCCGACGATGTTGGGGATGACCGCATCACGAAATCTGCCGGTGAAGCCGATTACGCATCCGGCACCGGCATGCGCATCCGGCATGATGGCAACCAGGCCCTGTAACGCCGGGTGCTGCACGATCAGGTGTACCTGTTCGTCGGCAGTTGGATCAAGCCCGCTGGCGTGAATTATCAGGCGGCAATCGTTTTTTTTTGTGCTGAACATGGGAAACCTTCGGGTACCGGTAGTTGCCCTGCCGAGGAAGCGCTCCGGACGGTAGTATCCGGCATAACTCGGAATCTGCATATAAAAGCCCGCCAATCCATCGGCGGGCTTACTTTCTATATAAAGCTTTGCTTCCTTTTCAGGACGTTATCCAATGTTGTGAAACCATTGGCATAAGGCTGACGTTATGAGATACTGCATGTCTGGTGGATCGTATTCTATATATAACCTCCTCAGCATTTTATACTGCCTTCCTGCTGAATACAGTATAGCACCTGGCGCAAAAAATTGCATGGCCATTGTCACGAATACTGCCAGTTAATGACCACGGGAGGCGGGTCGGCTCGTTTCTCTGATCCGGCAGATTCATGGCAGGAATGTCCCGGCGAACGAATAAAATATGCACGTGATAAAGGATGACCTGTGGGTAATTACAGTGTAGTCGTTCTCGATTTTGAAACCACCGGACTCTCGCCGGATTACGGTGACCGGGTCATTGAGATCGGTGCCGTTCTGATCGAAAACAACCAGGTAGTGGATCGCTTTCAGAGTCTGATGAATCCGGGAATGAGGATCAGCCGCTTCATCGAGGAGTATACCGGCATCACCAATCGGATGGCGAGCAGTGCACCTCCAATTGCAGAGGTCATGGGCAAATTTGCTGTGTTCATGGCGCAGCACCACCTGGTCGCTCACAATGCCGGCTTTGACAGCCGCTTTCTCGATGCGGAGCTGCAACGGATCAATCTGCAGCGGCGGCAACAATTCGCCTGTTCCATGCTGATATCCCGCCGTATCTATCCCGCAGCACCCGGCCATAGTCTGGAAACACTGGTCCGTTACAAGAATCTCACAACAGACGGGGTGCATCACCGGGCACTTGCCGATGCCGAAATGACAGGGCATCTCTGGACCTGCATGGTGAACGATCTCAAAGCCGGATACAATCTCACACAGGTGCCTTTCGAACTGATGCAACAGCTTGCCAAGGTGTCCAAGGCCGCCACCCCGTCCTTTTTACGGCGCGCCGCAGACAGTCAAAGATAATCCCCTGTTGATTTGTGTCATGGTGTGTCAATGGCGATCAGCGTGATGCAGTGTGGCCCTGTTTGTGCAGTAGGCGTTTGACAGTACCTTGACTGTATCTGAGCCAGCGTGCTAAACAATACAATCAGAGGCCACGTCGCCTCAACGGATAGCAACGACCTTACCGTTGTGTCGATTTAGATAGTCCTCGCAACTCATAGAGTTAGCACGAAGCAGTGGATTGAAAGGAAAAACATGACACGCGAAGAAGCCCGCACTAAAATTATTTTCGCCCTGGATGTGAACGGGCTGGCCGAAATCGATCGCTATGCCGGAATACTGGCCGGAAAGGTCGGCATGTTCAAGGTCGGCAAGGAGCTGTTCACCTGCTGCGGTCCCGAGGCGGTCAAGACGGTGCAGCGCCACGGCGGCCAGGTCTTTCTCGACCTGAAGTATCACGACATCCCCAACACCGTGGCCAAGGCCATGCTGGAAGCGGCCCGGCTCGGCGTGCAGCTGACCAACCTGCACGCCCTGGGTGGAGCAGAAATGATGGAAACCGCTGCCACAGCCGTGCGCAAGGAATTCGGCGACGAGCGTCCGCGCTTGCTGGCGGTGACGATCCTGACCTCCTCCACGGCCGAAACCCTGCGAGGCGTGGGTATCGAACATCCGCTGCAGGATATGGTCGTACGTCTGGCCAAGCTGGCCCAGGAGGCCGGTATGGACGGTGTCGTGGCCTCACCCTTGGAAATTGAGCTGATCCGTGCGGCCTGCGGACCGGATTTCCTGATTGTGACCCCCGGTGTGCGTCCAACCTTTGCCGCAGCTGACGACCAGAAGCGCATCATGACTCCGGCCGAAGCGGTTGGCGCCGGAGCCGATTATCTGGTCATCGGCCGGCCGATTGCCAAGGCCTCTGATCCGGCCGCCGCAGCCGATCTGATCGCCGATGAGATCCTGGGGGGGCGTCTATGAAGGGCGAACTGATATTCGGCGTCAATCCGGTCAAGGAATCCCTGCAGGGTGGCCGGGGGGCCTTCAATCTGTACGTGCAGATCAGTGCCACCGACCACCGCGTGGAAAAGATCATCAAGCTGGCGGAAGAGCGGGGTGTTGCCGTTCATCGCCGCGATAAAAACGATCTGACCAAGATGTGCGCCTCGTCCCATCACCAGGGGATTGCCCTGGAGGTGGAACCGTTTTGCTATGCCGAACTCGACGACCTGCTGACCGCAGTTGCCCAATCCGGTGCGGCAGGGTTTCTGCTGGTGCTGGATGGTATCCAGGACCCGCACAACCTGGGGGCCCTGATCCGCTCAGCCGCCTGTGCCGGAGCCAATGGCGTCATTATCCCCAAGGACCGTGCCTGCGGTATCACCGCCGCAGCTGAAAAGTCCTCGGCCGGAGCTGCCGAAACGATTCCGGTTGCCATGGTAACCAATATCGCCCAAACGCTCGAAACCCTGAAAAAGTCCGGCTACTGGGTCTATGCCCTGGCCGGCGAGGCCAAACAGTCGGTCTATGGGGTTGATTTTTCCGGCAATATCGTCCTGGTGATCGGTAGTGAAGGGGAGGGGGTCAGGCCGCTGGTGCGTAAGCAGTGCGATGTGATCATGTCCATTCCCCAGTACGGCGGGGTCGGTTCGCTGAATGCCTCGGTGGCCGGAGGGATCGCGTTGTTTGAGGTGGCCCGCGGCTTACGGGAGATATCACCCTGATGAGGTATCTTCCGGAGATACAACGATATGTCACTTAATGGCAATCTGGAACATTTTCCGATCATCGATGTCATCCAGCTGCTGCATGGAGCCCGGAAATCAGGTGTATTGAGGCTTTCCAGCGCAAAAGGGGAGAGCCAGCTGGTGTTTCATGAGGGAGACCTGGTCAGCGCCAACTTCCTCAATAGCCGGGTACGGATCGGGCAGGTTCTGGTCAGCGCCGGCGCCATTACGGAAGAACAATTGGCTCAGGCGCTGAACATTCAGGATAATGCCGGAGAGGATCGCAAGCCGCTGGTCATCACCCTGCTCGAACACGGCATGGTAAATGAAATCGCGGCCTATAACGGCATAGAATCATTGATCGAGATGACCGTTGTCGAGGTGCTGACCTGGAAGGAAGGGCACTTTACCCTGGATATTGCCAGGAACGACCAGGGCGGCGGTTATCATTTCTCCCGGACAAAGTTCCCGCAAAGGATCCTGTTGAACGCCCAGGGAATTCTGATGGAGTCTTTGCGTATCTTTGATGAAAAGGTGCGCGAGGGTTCCATGGACGAGATCCTGAGCATTGCCGGAGTCAGCAACCTGGATCTGGATACCGGGTTGCCGGGAAGCAACGCGCCTGCCATGCAATCGAACGGTCTCGATCAGGACCGTGCACCGTCACTGCTCCTGAATCTGTTGGCCGAACAGCGCGTCATGATACAGCGCAGCAGCGATCAAAGCTACCGTGAGCTGGACAGGGTCAAGAAGCTGATTGTTGACGAGTTCCCCGCGGCTGCAAAAGATCAGAAACGGCAGTTGTTGTCGCTGCTGGCAGGCCCTCTGCCGGAAGACAATAAAGCCAGCGCCCCTCCCGGCATTGCGGTGATAGTGATCACCCGCTCGCCGCTCTTGACGACCATGGTCAGGTCGATCTGTTTCCAGGAGGCGGTCTATACGGTAGCGACCGATAACATAGCCTCGCTGGATATCAATATCAGGCTGTTGCTGTGCCAGGCACTGCATCTGGTTATTTTACTGGATGTCCCCCATGGCGATGCCAGTGGGGATACGCTTCAGATCTGCAGGGATCTGCAGAGGTACCCGCAAGCGTCCATCGTGCTGCTGGCCTGTGCGCGTTTCTGGGACACACATGCTCTGCAGGCACTCGGTTCGGGGATTCGTTCGGTTATCCCAAGGCCGTGCCGGGAATGTACGACTGAATCGTACATTCAGCAGGCCTTGACCTTCGGTACAGGCCTGGGAGCCTTTCTCCGCACCCTGTCGTCCGAATACAGCAGCAGCAATGAGCAGCGTTTTTTTGCCTGTATCTCCCAGCTGCGCAGTTGCAAGACGCGTACGGAGATAACGGTTACGATCCTGGACTTCCTGATGGAGGTGTTCGAGCGCGCCATTGTCTTTCTGGTGACAGACTCCGAACTTGTTGCGAAACACTCTTTCGGGGTCAACGAGGGGAAAACAGAGGGTATCGCCCGCCTGGCCAACCTGCGGATCCCGCTTGATGATCAGGAGATATTTGAGGATTGCATTAAAACCGGCCAGATGTACTATGGTTTCCATAGCGATTCGACCTGGCCGCATCAGTTGTACCGAATAATCGGCCGCCCGGACAACCCGGAAGTGCTGCTGTTCCCCTTCATCCGCGCAAACAGGGTGGTTGCATTCATCTATGCCGACTTCGGTGCACAGCTCGCGGCGGCCCCTGCTCTTCATTATCTCGATGCGCTAATACACTACACTACCGCCCAGATCAGCGTTTCGGCCTATCGTCAGAAACTGAAATCCATGCTGGATACTGCTGAAAACAGTCCCCCCCCCTCGATCATATAACCGTCCTGTTGAACATAATCAACTGTACTCGTTGAGGTAGTAACGCTGTTGTTTCATAAAATAAACCGCTCCAGCCGGTATGCGGCAATCAGAGCGGTTTGTCTCTTGGGGGTGTTTTCTGGCTACGGTCAACCAGATCTCGACCGCTAGGCCGGGTGGCTGGAGATCAGGCTCTGCAGCCAGGTTTCAACGGTTTCGCGGTGAAAGCGGACCGAACCGCCCAGCTTGATCCGGCCGGGGAGTTTACCGGCCTTATCCATCCGGATCAGGGTGGCCCGTGAGATCTTGAGCAGGCTGCACATCTCCTTCACGGACAACAGCACAGCGCTGGTCTCGTTTGGGGCCGCCTTGCGCGTTTTGGGCACCGCTTGGGGTGGTGGCTCAGTCACTGTAGCCGTTTGTTTCCGCCGTGGTACGGTTTTTTTCTTTTGCCTGGCCGGGACCGTCTTTTGGGGCTTTGCTTCCTTCCGCTGTGTCTGAAGCAGGACAAAATCATCCAGCCCGGCGAACAGCGGGGCGTCGTCCATCATGGTTCTGACGGCATCCTTTTTGGCGCTTGATGTCTGTACATGTTCAGAGGTCTTTTTTGGCGGCATTCGCAAGCTCCTTGTTTCGTGTTGAATCATTGTGTGTCGTTATGCTTTGATTTGTACCCGGCATCGGCGTGCGACCGATGTACCTCCGGGACAATCGGCTGGCCGGAAGAAACGTATCAGCCGACAGTCGTCGTATCGGTATGGCATACAATATGTGTCAATTTGAGTCAAATGATATCTATTGGTAGTTTGTTGTTTCTGGTTTGTGTTGGAGCCGGTCAGGAGTGATCCGTTGACAGGTAGGTGCTGCCGGAGTAAGGTGAAGCGCTTTTTAGTAAGTTAGAAATTATTTTCTGCGCTTATTGGCAAGAAAATAATTTCGTTAACGCACTTATCCAGTTTATCTGGGGTTATGTTATGTTTGATGACGCCATCTGAGGAGCGGCCAGATTGTCCCAAACACCCGAACAGGAAGCACGCATAGACATAGACCGCATGCTGCTTGGTGCAGGCTGGCTGGTGCAGGACGTGAAAAGCGTCAACCTGCACGCCGGCCGTGGTGTGGCTATCCGGGAGTTTCCTCTGGAACGCGGTTTCGGTTTCGCCGATTACCTGCTGTATATTGATGGCAAGGCCGCCGGGGTGATCGAGGCCAAGCGGGCCGGTGTGACGCTCTCCGGCGTTGAAATCCAGTCCGATAAATACACTCAGGGGTTGCCGCTCTCGTTTCCTGCCTGGTTCCGTCCGCTTCCGTTCCGCTATCAATCAACCGGCATTGAAACCTGTTTTACCAGTGGTCTTGATCCTGATCCCCGTTCCCGCCCGGTGTTCTCCATTCATCGCCCTGAAACCCTGGCCGAATGGTTGGATGAGGCTGGTAGGGGCGAAGCAAATGTTTCACCTGCTTCGCCCATGTCGCCATCGCGTAAAAAACCGGGTGAAGCAGATACACCTTGCTTCGCCCCTACGGATTCAATTGTTGCCGAGCCGGGCGTGATCTGGTCGCCGGACTGTTATCGCAGCCGTCTGCGTCGCATGCCGCCCTTGCACTCTGAAGGACTTTGGCCTGCCCAGTTTACGGCAATTGGCAACCTGGAGAAGTCCCTGGCCGACGACCGCCCCCGCTCACTGGTGCAGATGGCCACCGGCTCGGGCAAGACCTTTACCTCGGTATCTTTCATCTACCGGCAGCTCAAGTTCGCCGGCGCCCGGCGGGTGCTGTTCCTGGTGGACCGGGCCAACCTGGGGCGCCAGACGCTGAAGGAATTCCAGCAGTACCAGTCACCCTACACGCCGTATAAATTCACCGAAGAGTACATCGTCAACCACCTGCAGAGCAGTCGCCTCGACAGCACGGCGCGGGTCTGCATCTGCACCATCCAGCGGCTCTACTCGATCCTGCGCGGCGAAGAACTGGCTCCGGAGCTGGAGGAGGAATCGCTCTTCGACCAGACCAGCCTCTTCCGGGAACCGCCGCCGGTGGTCTACAACCCGGCCATCCCGCCCGAGACCTTTGACCTGATCGTCACCGACGAATGCCACCGTTCCATCTACAACCTCTGGCGCCAAGTGCTGGAGTACTTCGACGGCTATCTGGTCGGCCTAACCGCTACTCCCAATAAGCAGACGTTCGGTTTCTTCAATCAGAACCTGGTGATGGAATATCCGCACGAACAGGCCGTGGCCGACGGGGTCAACGTCAATTACGACGTTTACCGCATCCGCACGAAGATCACCCAGGCGGGCTCCGTCGTTGAGGCCGGGCATTTTGTAGATCATCGCGAGCGGGAAACACGGGCCGTACGGTGGGAACAGTTGGACGAAGAGCTGACCTACGAGGCCAACCAGCTCGACCGGGACGTGGTGGCCGTGGACCAGATCCGCACCGTGATCAGGACCTTCCGCGACAAGGTGCTGACCGAGATCTTCCCCGGCCGTACCTGGGTGCCCAAGACGCTGATCTTCGCCAAGGACGATTCACACGCCGAGGATATCGTCCGCATCGTGCGCGAGGAATTCGGCAAGGGGAACGACTTCTGCCAGAAAATCACCTACCGCACCACCGGCCGGAAACCTGAGGAGCTGATCGCCGAGTTCCGCACCAGCCCCATGCCGCGCATCGCGGTTACCGTGGACATGATCGCCACCGGCACCGATATCAAGCCGCTGGAGTGCGTCTTCTTCATGCGCATGATCCGTTCCCGCTCCTTCTTCGAGCAGATGAAGGGTCGCGGGGTGCGGGTGATCAACGACACCGACCTGCTGGCGGTCACCCCCGATGCCGTTGCCAAGACCCACTTCGTCATTGTCGATGCGGTCGGCGTCTGCGAACAGGACAAGACCGACTCCCGCCCGCTGGAGAAAAAACCAACCGTCTCACTGGAGAAGCTGCTCCAGGCCGTGGCCTTGGGCAATACGGAGAGTGAGGTGGTTTCCTCCATCGCCGGGCGCTTTGCCCGTCTGGAGAAGAAGCTTGATTCGGCCGGCAAGGCGGAGATAGAGCGGCTGACCGACGGCAAGGGGTTGAAGGAGCTGACCGGTGACCTGATCGCGTCAATCGACCCGGAGCGGCAGATTGAGCAGGCCCGAGCTGATTTCGGCGTGGGTGACCCGACCGTGGATCAGGTCCGGCAGGCCGGTACCCGGCTGATCCAGCAGGCGGTCCGGCCGCTCTGCGAGCCGCGGCTGCGGGAGAAGATCCTGGAGTTGCAGCGCAAGGCCGACCAGATCATCGACACGGTCAGCGCCGACGAGGTGATCGAGGCCGGTTTCGACGCCGATGCCCTGGACAAGGCCAAGGGTCTGGTTCATTCCTTCGAGCAGTTCATCGAGCAGAACAAGGACGAGATCACCGCCCTGCAGATCCTCTACAGCCGCCCCTACCGTCAGCGCTTGAAGTACGATGAGATCAAGGGGTTGGCAGAGATGATCGAGAAGCCGCCGTACCTCTGGCGTATCGACCGCTTGTGGGACGCCTATGCCGCCCTGGAGACATCCAAAGTCAAAGGGGCAGGCAGCAGGCGCCTCTGGACCGACATCGTCTCCCTGGTCCGTTTTGCCCTGCATCAGGAGCCGGTGCTGGAGCCGTTCGAGGAGCATGTTCACGAGCATTTTACCGTCTGGATTGCCAAGCAGGAGGCCAGCGGCAAGGGGTTCAGCGACGAGCAGCGCTGGTGGCTGGAACGGATACGGGACCATGTCATTGCCAGCCTGGAGATCGGGCGTGCAGATTTCGAGTTTACGCCGTTCAAGGAGAACGGCGGGATCGGTAAGGTGTATCAGTTGTTTGGAGAGGAGTTGTGGGGGATGTTGGAGGAGTTGAATGAGGTGCTGGCGGCGTAGGGGTGCATCTGAATCGTAGGCGCGTGTTTGTTGTTTTTTGTAGGGGCGAAGCAAGGTGTATCTGCTTCGCCCGGTTCCGGTGATGATGGCAGCAATGATGGCGATTGCAGCAAGGGCGAAGCAGGTGAATCTTTTGCTTCGCCCCTATGGTAAACGGTAACATGTAACGGATCGGATTCGATATGTCTTACAACCCCGACATCCATCATCGCCGCTCCATCCGCCTGCGGGAATTCGATTATCGCAGCAATGGAGCATATTTCGTTACGATCTGCGCATTCCAGCGGGAATGCCTGTTTGGTGAGATTATGGATGGCGAGATGCGGTTGAATGGGTTAGGTTTGGCGGCGGAGGCCTGTTGGCGGGCAATTACGAACCATTTTCCGAACGTGCAATTGGCTGAATTTGTGATTATGCCGAACCATTTTCACGCAATTCTGGATATAACCACATCCGTATCCGCAGAGGAAAGGGATGCGACGAACGTAGGGGCGAAGCAAGGTTCATCTGCTTCGCCCGGTTTTGGGGATGTGGATAATATTGATGGTGATTGCAACAAGGGCGAAGCAGGTGAAGCGTTTGCTTCGCCCCTACGGGATGGAACTGTCTCCGGTTCGCTGGGAGCTGTTATCCAGAATTTCAAATCGGTCTCGACCAGGAAAATCAACAAAATGCGCAACAACCCCGGTTGCCCGGTCTGGCAGCGCAATTATTACGAACACGTCATCCGCAACGAGGATGATCTGGCCAATATTCGGCAGTACATCACAAACAATCCCCTGAAATGGGACCTGGACGAGAACAACCCGGCGAATGCGGTTACAATACCGTAGATGCGTATTTGTAGGGGCGAAGCAAGGCATTATCTGCTTCGCCCGGTTTTTGAATGATGGTAACATTGATGACGATTGCAACAAGGGCGAAGCAGATGAATCGTTTGCTTCGCCCCTACGATGATTGAATGAGGTGCTGGCGGCGTGAGTAAAAAATGGCGGAACGTTCCGCTTTCTGAAATATGTGATATCAACCCGCGTATGGGCAAAACCACCTTTGCAGAGGATTCTTCTTACGCATTTGTGCCCATGGCTTCTGTCGGCGCTGCTGACGGCAGTATCGACGTATCCACAAAACGTCCGTACGTTGAGGTAAAGAAGGGCTTCACCTCGTTTCAATCCGGTGATGTACTCTTTGCCAAGATCACGCCATGCATGGAAAATGGCAAGATGGCGGTTGTACCGGATCTAGAAAACAACTACGGTTTCGGTTCGACCGAATTTCATGTCATTCGGCCCAAAGCCGGCATTGACCCAAAGTACGTCTATTACTTTGTCTCTTGTTCGGATTTCAGAAGAGAAGCAGGCCATAACATGACCGGTGCGGTGGGGCAGAAGCGCGTTCCTACGGACTTTCTCAAGCAGAGCCTTATTCCGCTCCCCCCGACACCTGAAGACCAAAAGCGAATCGTCGCCGAAATCGAAAAACAATTCTCTCGTCTGGATGAATCTGTAGCCTCGCTCAAACGGATACAGGCCAACCTCAAACGCTATAAGGCCGCCGTCCTCAAGTCTGCTGTGGAAGGCAAACTCACCGAGCAGTGGCGCAAAGATCACCCGGACGTCGAACCCGCCGACCAACTCCTCAAACGCATCCTCGCTGAACGCCGCGCCAAGTGGGAAGAATCCGTAGGGGCGAAGGTAGGGGCGAAGCAAGGTGTATCTGCTTCGCCCGGTTTTGGTGATGTTGGCAATTGCAACAAGAGCGAAGCAGGTGAATCGCTTGCTTCTCCCCTACCTCAGATGAAGGCCAAGGGGATCAAGCCGAAGGATGATTCGTGGAAGAAGAAATACAAGGAACCTGCCGGGCCGGATACGGCCAATTTGCCGGAATTGCCGGATGGGTGGGTGTGGGCGACAATTGATGCAATGGCATTCGTTACAAAACTTGCCGGGTTCGAATACACGAAGTACGTGAAGTATGATCAAGAAGGTGACTTAGCAGTTCTTAAGGCCGAGAATGCTGGTAAGAATGGCTTTAAGCGAACAGAGTTTTCTCGGATTCAAAGTAGCTCTGTGTCCAATTTAACTCGTTCCGTAGTGTCTGCTGGAGATTTATTGATGGTTTTTGTTGGGGCTGGTACTGGAAATGTTGCTCGGGTTCCTGATGATCAGAAGTTTTTTCTTGGTCCTAATATTGCCATGATTAGCATTGTATCCTCTTTGATTCATGCCGCATATTTGGAATTATTCTTACGTTCTTCTTTGGGAAACGCTCTCACTGTTGGTTTTATGAAAGCGGTTGCTCAACCGTCACTCTCTATGGGAACAATTAGGCAGATTTCAGTTGTAGTGCCACCTATCAAAGAGCAACAAGTAATCCTTACCGAAATAGACCGTCGCCTCTCCGTCACCGAAGAACTCGAAACCACCATCGAAACCAACCTCAGACGCGCTGAGCGTTTGCGGCAGACGATATTGCAAAAAGCATTTTCGAGTAGGGGCGGGGTTTCCCCGCCCTGATGTTGACGTATGTAATATGGGAAACAGGGCGGGGGACAAAACCGGGCGGGGAGACCCCGCCCCTACACGGTCGATTCAACCAATCGGATAGAGAGTAATTCCCGCTGGCTTGCCAAGTACCTCGAAGTGGCTGTCCAGGGTGGCCACCTGAACCTTGACCGAAGCGGCGGCAGTGGCAATAAAGCAGTCGGACAGGCCGACCGTGATACCCTTGCGACGCAGTTTGCCTGACAATTTTCCGGCAGCAGCCCATAATTCGGGTGTTTCGGGAATGAAAGTGAAAACCTTCAGGAAGTCATCGAGAACAGCCAACTCCTTGTCCGACTTCGCCCCTTGCATCAGTTCGGCAAGGATGATGCCGCAGCAGACGACCTGATCATCGTCGATAAGCTTCGTTACCTTGCTGTGATACGGTTCGCGTTGACGGAAAAACTCGATCCAGACCGAGGTGTCTATCAGTACCCTAGCCAAGGCGGTTGTCTCCATGGCGCAGTTCATCGGCAGTGCCGGTAAACTCCATCTTTCCGGCCATGGCCTTGATGCGGCTCAGCTTGCGCTGGCGGATCTCGTCTTTGACTGCAGTAATGACAGCTTCGGTCTTGCTTCTGGCCCCGACCAGAACCATTAATTCTGTCAGCAGGTCCTGGGGAAGGGTAACGGTTGCGCGTGACATATCTAACCTCCACGAGTATGTTGCACAGATAATGATACGTATATTGTGCTAAAGATCAACACAAAAATAAGCAATCTAAATGAACGTTACATCATGACGAAACGAGACCATAGATGACCCCAGCCGCAATCGTACAAAAACTCTGGAACTACTGCAACGTTCTCCGCGACGACGGGATGAGCTACGGCGACTACGTCGAACAGCTCACCTTTCTGCTCTTTCTCAAGATGGCTGATGAGCGGACCAAGAAACCCTTCGACCAGAAGAGCATGGTCCCGGCCGGTTACAACTGGCCCAGCCTCCTGAAGAAGGACGGCGACGACCTGTTTGATCACTACCGCCACACCCTGGAAAAGCTGGGGCAGGAAAAGGGACTGCTGGGGCTGATCTTCGGCCGCGCCCAGAACAAGTTCCAGGACCCGGCCAAGCTGCGCCGTCTGCTGGTGGATCTGCTGGACAAGGAAAACTGGTCGATCATGAGCGCCGACGTCAAGGGTGAAGCCTACGAGGGGCTTTTGGAGAAGAACGCCCAGGACACCAAGAGCGGCGCCGGACAGTACTTCACCCCGCGTCCGCTGATCCAGGCCATTGTCGATGTAATGGCACCCAAACCGAAAGAGACGATCTGTGACCCGGCCTGCGGTACCGGCGGTTTTCTGCTGTCGGCCTTTGCCTATGTTTGCGATCCCAAGCATTACAAGCTGGACCGAGACCAGAAAAAATTCCTGGAAACCGAGACCCTGCGCGGCTGGGAGCTGGTGCATGCCACGGCGCGGCTCTGCGCCATGAACATGATGCTGCACGGCATCGGCGGCGAAGCGCTCCCTATCGAAGCGGGCGTCGATTCGCTGGCTTCCGATCCGGGTGAGCGCTTCGATATCATCCTGACCAACCCGCCCTTCGGCAAGAAGAGTTCGACCACCATCATCGGCGTGGACGGCAAGGCCTACAGCGAGAAAGAGACCATCGAGCGGGATGACTTCTGTGCCACCACCTCCAACAAACAGCTCAACTTCATCCAGCACATCAAGACCCTGCTCAAACAGCACGGCCGGGCCGCCGTGGTCGTGCCGGACAACGTGCTCTTCGAAGGGGGCGCTGGCGAAACCATCCGCCGCAAGCTGCTTCAGGAGTGCGACGTGCACACCCTGTTGCGCCTCCCCACCGGCCTGTTCTACGCCCAGGGGGTCAAGGCCAACGTAATCTTCTTCGACAAGAAACCGGCCAGTGAGACGCCGTGGACGAAGAAACTATGGATCTACGACCTGCGCACCAACCTGCACTTCACCCTCAAGACCAACCCGCTCCAGCGCCGGGACCTGGACGAGTTCGTCGCCCTCTACAATCCGAAGAACCGCCACGAACGCCAGCCCAGCTGGAGCGAGGAGTCTACAGACGGTCGCTGGCGGTCATACGACTACGCCGACCTGATGGCCCGCGACAAGGCCAGCCTGGACATCTTCTGGCTGCGGGATGAGTCCCTGGAGAACTCGGACAACCTGCCCGAGCCGGGTGTCATCGCCCGTGATATGATCTTCGACCTGGAGACGGCGCTGGAACAGCTGCGGCTGATTGCCGAGGATGTGTTAGGTGAAGATGTCACTTGAGCGAGGTCCCGCAGAAGTAGTTCGACATGATCTTGAGAGGGATTTTGTTTTGAAGCTGCCAACCAGCTGTGTAGATTCAGCTTTCTGTCGCTCGCCTGCTGGGGTATAATAAAACGGAATGCGACTATGAACGTTGAAGCTATCTGAAAGGCCTTCTTACTATGAAAGACATGAACGAACACCGTGTCGGCGACGTTACCGATACCCTCTGCAGATGCGGGGAAACGCATAAAGGACACATTTGCTGGCTCTCTCGCATGGAATTGTTCATAGAAATCCAGCATCTGACCGATAACCCTACGGTTGCATGCTCGGAATGCGGGGCCAAGGCCAATATGCCGCATAATGTCTGCTTCCCCAAGCCTTTGGGAGATGAGTAGATCACCCGTTTTTCATACCATCACCCATCTCGTCCGGAGTTTGCCGCTATGACAGTTAAAGAGGTATTTGTTCCGATCAGTCTGGAAAGTATCGAGCCGGTTGTCTTTCCTGATGTTGCCCTGTACATAAAAACCGGGGGCAACTACGTACTCTATAAGAGCAGCGGACGTGATTTCAGCTATCGTGACCACGAGCGGCTCTCAAAGAACGGGGTGGAGTTCGTGTTCGTTTCCAAAAGTGACATGGATGTTATCACCAGTCACATGGAAGCAAGCGCCGAGCGCTTGCTCACAAGCGATCTGCTCAACGCCAAGGCCAAGGGCAAGATGATCTACCAGACATCCATCAACTTCGTGGATGACATTTTCAACAACCCGGATAAAACTACCGACCTGAAGCGTACCAAGCGCCTGATAGAAAACCTGATGCTGTACCTGTCGAACTATCCGGATGCGATCAGCTCCCTGGAGACGGTTATTTCGCACAATTACCATACCTTTGTGCATTCATTGCAGGTAGCGTCCCTGACGCTGATGATGCACTCCGAAGCCTATTCCCTGTCCCGTGACGAGATGCTGGATGTCGGTACCGGTGCCATCCTGCACGACTTCGGCAAGATTTTCGTCCCGCAGGAGATCCTGAACAAGAGCGGCAGGCTGAACGAGGCTGAGATAGAGGTCTTGAAACGACACCCTGAGGATGGCTATGTCTACCTGCAGAACAAGGGGGTCCTCTCGCCGGTGGCGCTGACGATCGTACGTCTGCACCATGAACGCTGCAACGCCAGTGGCTATCCACTGGGACTCGATAGCCGGGAGATTCCGCGGAGCGCCCAGATAACTGGGGTGGCAGATGTGTATTGTACCCTTACGACCGATAATCATGGCAACAAGACCATGCCTCCCCATATTGCCGTCCAGTTGATGCGTCATCAGATGAGGGAGCTGTTTTCTCCGCTTTTGCTGGATACGCTCGAAAAGCTGGTCTGCACAGAGGACGTTCAGCAATTCATTCTGTAACATCCCACACACAGCTGTCTCAAGACATACGGAGCTATTGATATGAATCAGGTAACCCTTGACAACATAACCCTTGCGCTGGCCGGACCGGTGGAACTCAACCTGCGCTGGGTCGGTCAGGAAGAGCTGCTGACACAACTGCTGGCGGCCTGGATGGTCATCGATGAACGGGATCTGCCCTTCAACCCCAGATTGATCGGAAAACCGGGGGTAGGGAAGACCACCCTGGCCTACGCCGCTGCCAAGCGGCTGAAGCGGCCGGTCTACCTGTACCAGGCCACCATGGACACCCGCCCCGAGGATCTGATCGTTACGCCGGTGATCGGCCCGGACGGCAGGATTCAGTATGCCGCCTCATCGCTGGTGTCGGCCATGCTCACCGGCGGTGTGCTGATTCTGGATGAAGGCAACCGCATGAGCGAGAAGGCCTGGGCCTCCCTGGCGCCGCTGCTGGATGACCGGCGCTATGTGGAGTCGGTCATCACCGGCCTGCGTATCCCGGCCCAGCGCGAGTTCCGCATCGTGGTCACCATGAACGACGACTCTTCCACCTTCGAAATCCCGGAATACATTCATTCCCGCCTGCAACCCCAGATTTATATCGATTTTCCCGAGGCCGACGAGGAGCTGGTCATCCTGCGCGAGAATCTGCCCTTTGCCGAGAGCGACATCTTGAAGTACGTGGTCGGGTTTCTCCAGCGCGCCCATGGAGCGGATGAGCTCTATTCGGTTCGGGATGGGATCAACATCGCCCGTTACGCCCTCAAGATGTCCGCGGCAGGTGGCGCTCCGCCGCAGGACCTGCTGCGGCTGGCGGTGACGCGCATCCTGGGGAATGAAGCCCTGTCGTACCTGGACTGACCGTGCCCAGACGTCTCTACCTTGAACGGTTCGGGCGGGTCCACGCCCTGCCGGTGCTTCATTACCGCGTGGAATGTGCCCAGCTGGTGCGAATGGCCGTTACCCATGTCCGGCCGGATGCTGTGGCCATTGAATTGCCAGCGACCCTGGAGGCTCCCTTTCTGCGGGCAGTGCGCCGTTTGCCGCAGATCTCGGTGATCAGGTATCAGGCCGGCACGGGGAAGTCATCCGCAGCAGGGGGGACGGAAACGGTCTATCTGCTGGTGGAGCCGGCCGACCCGCTGGTGGAAGCTGCACGCCAGGCGCTGGAACTGGGAGTCCCGCTGTATTTCGTCGATGTGGACACGGACGCCTATCCCTGCCTGCATGAACCGCTTCCCGATTCCTACAGCATCTGCCGCATCGGCCTGGAAGCCTATTACCGCGAATACCGCAGCGCCTGCGGCACGCTGTCACCCTGCCGGGAGGACCAGCGGCGCGAGCAGGGTATGGCCTACCGTCTGCAGACCCTGGCCCAAAAGCACCAACGGATACTGTTTGTCTGCGGCATGGCCCATCTGGAGCGGGTCAAGGGGCTGTTCGCGATTCCGCAGGCCGCGCCGCTGGAACGGATCCGCCGCGAGGGTGTTACCGTATTCAACCTGCACCCCGATGCCTGCCGCGAGATCCTGGCCGGTTTTCCGTTCCTGTCGGCGGTCTACGAGCTGCGGCGCGGTCCGCTGCCCGACGAACCGGAGGAGAGCGGCGCCGGACTGCGCAAGCGTTTTCACGTCATGGAGCTGATCAAGGGCGGCAAGCAGCAGGTATCCGAAGAGCAGCTGATGGAGCACGCCATCCGCCGCGCGGCCCGCCATCTCGGTCAGGCGGGCGTCTTTTTTGACCGGCAGCGCCTGATCTACCGGCTCTTCAGCGAGGCGGCCCGCCACTATCGCCAGGAAACCGGCGAGACCTTGCACATCTGGCAGAAACGGGCCTTTTTCCGCTTTGCCCGCAACTATGCCCTGCAGGGGGGCATGTTGCTGCCGGATCTGTTCCAGCTTCTGGTGACGGCCCGCGGTTGCATCGACGACAACTTTGCCTATGCCTTCTGCCGCCTGGCCACCTGGTATCCCTGGCAGCTGGAAAGCAGCGATCTGGCCACGGTCAGTATCTCACCGGAGGAGATCTGGGGCGGCAGTCGCCACATCCGTTTCCGTCCCCGCCAGAAGCGCAGCAAAGGGCTTTCGCAACTGGGGTTGCTCAAACGCAAACGGGAAAAACGGCCGGGTGAGTGGTTGGAGGGCTTTGACGATCCCTCGGTCTGCTCCTATCCGCCGGAGGATATCGCCATCGAGGAATATGGCCGCTTCCTCAAGCGCAAGGGCTGCCTGCAGCTCTCCGAGGAGCTGACCCGAACGGAGCGGTTCAGTGCCTCATTGCTGGATGGCATCGACATGCGTGAAACGCTGCGTAACATCTACGAAGGGGCCATCTATGTCAGGGAACAGCAGCGGGTGGCGGGGGGCATCGGCTGTCTGGTGGTGATCTTCGACGAGGATCGGCGCAGTGAACGCTACCCCTATCGCATGACCTGGCTGGGGGAGCATGAGCAGGAATCGGACATGGCCTTTTACGCCACCGACCCGGCGGAAAACATCGTCGGTCCGGGGATCTGCCGCTGCGAGTACGGCGGCTTCATGCTCTCCTATCCACCCCGCCGGATGATGGATGTCTGGCGCGATCCGGACTACCATACGGCGGCAACCGGAGCCGAGGCGCTGCTGCTGGCGGCGCTGGACTACTCCATCGAGAAGCATGTGATCTACGCGGCCGCCCGTCCTCCCCGCAGCATCTTCAAGCAGCTGGCCGCCCGCCGGGACCGCCAGATCGTCTATATCCCGCTCGGCAGTCTCTCACCGCACAAACTGAAACAGCTGCGCATACTGCACATTCTTGCCGGCAAGGATAAAAGGGAGGTTGCGAAGGATTATATCTGGTGAACTAGTGTAAAGTTTCTTTGCACTTTATGTAACACATCAATACAACTTAGTTTTATGCGGATCATCGGGGATTTGTAATGGTGCTATAAAGAAACTTTACACCTACGCCTCCCGATTCCATGAAATTATGTCCTGCTCTCCAAACCTCAATAATCTGTAACCTGCATATCATATTGAGTAATTTCGGTAATACCTACCAGAAATCAAACATGGCACTGTCTGTGCTTTATGGGAGATACCCAGTACATGAGACTTACTTTTATTGAATTGAATGGCATTTTATTGGAGGGGAAATGTTTCGTAAACATGCGAGGATAATATCAGTAATCGTACTCGGTTTCTTCACCTGGACTTCCGGCGGTGTTTTCAGCATCGCCCATGCGGCGCAGTTGGATGCGAAGCAGCATAAGGCAAAGGCAGCCCAGCAGAAGAAGGCCGAGGCTCCTGAAGAGCGCTTCTCTAAAATCACCGCAGATCTGGAGAGTTCACTCGCCGACCCCAAGACCGCCATCGCCGGCAGAAAAGCCCGCCTGTTTGCCGACCGGGACGAAATCAACACACTCGACGGCCGGATGCGGGCAGAGTTCGCCGCTACGGAACAGAAACTGATAGCCGCCAAGCTGCCGGCCGAGATCCTGGAACGCCATCACAAGTTCGTCAAACAGTACGAAGACAACCTGAATGAACTGAAGAACAACATCGCACTGGTTGAAAAGGCCAAGGACGATGCCGAGGCCGAAACAGCGCTGCGCAAGATCCAAGATCACCTGAAACGGACCAAGGCCCCCTCCCGCCACCAGAAACTCGACCCCAACAACCTGCCTAACCGTCAGCCGGTATTCAAGAAACGTGCACCCAGGATGAAAAAGGAAGAGTTCGATCAGGACCTGAAGAAGGACAAGCACGCCTGGCGCAACCAGAAGCGGATTCAGGTTGCCTCGATCGGATCACTGGCCGGAATGCTGACCTCCGGAATAGTCAATGCCGTAACCCCACCCACCGCCGCCGACCTGGCCGAAACCATCGACGTCCAGCTCACCCCCGAGATCCGGGCCAAGGCCCTGGAGTTGGGTAACAACCCGGTCAAGATCTACGAGTGGGTCAGAAACAACATCGAATTCGTCCCCACCTGGGGTTCCATCCAGGGCGCCCAGATGACCATGCTCACCAAACAGGGCAACGCCTTCGACACCGCCTCGCTCCTGATTGCCCTGCTTAGAGCAGCAGGCATTCATGCCCGTTACAACACCGGCACCATCACACTCCCCATCGACAAGGTCATGAACTGGGCCGGAGGCTTTACCGATCCCATGGCGGCCCTGGACTTCATGTCCAGCGGCGGCATCCCGACCATAGCCCTGACCGAAGGCGGCAAGGTCACCCATGCCCGCATGGAACATGTCTGGGTAGAAGCCTTCATCAACTACATCCCTTCCCGTGGTGCCAAGCATATCAACGGCAAAGGTGACACCTGGATCAAACTCGATCCCTCCTACAAACAGTACAACTACACCAACGGCATCGACATAAAAGCGGCCGTACCTTTCGACGCCCAGGCATACCTGACCCAGATCCAATCAACCGCCACCATCGATACAACCAACGGCTACTCTGCTGGTTTTAACTCGATACTTGCCCTACAGACCATGCAAGACTACCAGGTTCGTTTGAAAAGCTTCTTTTTACAAAATTATCCCAACGCCACGGTCGGTGATGTCCTCGGCAAGAAAGATATCGTCACAAAGGAATACCCCTATCTCTTGGGTACCCTGCCGTACCGAACCGCCGTCAAGGGAAGCACCTTCACCGAAATCCCCGATACATTGAGGCATACACTCAGCTTCAGCGTAACCAAAGACGCATACGACAACACCCCCATCACCATAACGAAGAGCCTGCCGGAACTGGCCGGCAAGAAGATCACCCTCAGCTATTCTCCCGCCACATCACAGGACGAAGCCGTCATCAACTCATACCTGCCCAAGCCTCATGCCGACGGCACACCCATTCAACCCAGCGAACTGCCATCTTCTCTCCCGGCGTACCTTATCAACGTCAAGCCGGAGCTGCGGGTAGATGGACAGGTAGTGGCAACCGGCACAGCAGTAACGCTCGGTGCAGTAGAAACCTTCAACATGACCTTCTTCGATCCATCAGCCGATAACAGCATGGTATCGAACACCATAACCGCCGGTGCCTACGAGGCCATCGGCCTCAACCTGGGCAGGATCAGCCAGGATCAAATAAACAGTCTCAAGGCAACACTTGAAACCATCAAGACAAAACTCCAGAGCAACAATATAACTGGGCTCACTAAAGATGACCTGCTCGGCGATCTGCTTTACGCAACTGCACTCAGTTACCATGCAGAACTTGGGACCATGAACTTCATCGCAGCAAAAATATTGAACGTAAATGCAATCACGCTGCCGTCAGAAACTATCTTTTCTACACAATTAAATGTAGCCAGCATGTGGGGTGTAGCAACCAGCGTTGGTGCCGGTGGACTCAATATGGATGCTGACCGCTTGTTGAGTGATGTCAAAGCCAAGGACGGCAATAATGACACCGTCAGGCAATACATGCTCAGTATTGGTATGACCTCCTCTACATTGGAACACAGTTTACCAGAACAGTTGTACTCAACACCTGACAGCAAGGCAGAAGGTATAAGTGCCGTTAAGGCACTTAAAATTGCCAATGACCAAGGTATACCGATCTACACAGTTAATCAGGGAAATATTGCCACTATACTGCCTCAGCTACAAGTAGGTATGAATGTTAAAACTGATATACAAAATGCAATCAATTCTGGAAAAATCGTTACAGTCTCTAAAGCAAATATCAATTATAACGGATGGAATGGTTGCGGCTATATCATTATTAATCAAGAAACTGGTGCTGGTGGTTATATGATCAGTGGGGGCTTGAGTGGAGGCATCCTCTTTGTTGTTGCATTCGTAGCAGTAGGGCTACTTATAGCGATTTTGGCCCCTGCAATAGCTATTGGAATCATGCTAATGATTGCTGCATTAGCGGAAGCTATTGCTGCAATCATTACAATAATAAGTGAGTTGTTGGTATATGTCGTAGAATTTAGTCTGTTTGCTGGCGTAACAGTGCAAATGTTTATAAAAAGCAGGCCATATTTAGATTGGATATGTGAGGCCTTTAGTATATACGACGACGCCTTGCCTAGAACAGACACTTTGTTACCAACGTCAGCTGAAGAGATTGGAGTATTTACGTTCATTTTACGTAATCAAATTTTAAAATATTACATGGATAAAATATCAACTTTATACAACATCATTCAATTTAAAAGTATTTGCTGAGGCTACATAAATATGAAATATAATAATTACATATATAAACTGACCTATAACATAAATAGTATAATCGATGGAATTCTATTACTTATACTGTACTTAATAGGATTATGTAGATATAGGTCTGCGTTGGTATTATCAATTATAATGTTTATAAGAGTCATTAATGATGTATTTAATAGGAAAGTGCTTTTTATTGTATTTGCACCGATATTCGTAATAGCTTTTTATTTTGACATAAAGTTAGGGCAGTACTTTCCAATATATACAAATTTAAATCCTTTAATATCAATTCTAATATTTGTTATTACAGAATTTATTATTGTTGAATACATAAAAAAAAGACTGCCATCAATAATTGGTAATGAAATTTTTGTCGTATGCCCAATATGTCACTTCAATAATGATAATCCAATTAGTGTTTGTAGAAATTGTAGATATGTGTACGACACTTTAGAAAATTATAAAAAAGTAGATATTAATAATTACGATGATGGACTTAAAATTGATAATAATATAACTAGTGAAATTAATTTTACTAAATTCAATAAATCTATAAGCAAAATAAAAAAAATAGCACTTAATCTACATGAAAACGAAACAATTATAGCTAATATAAGCATATCTCCTTTTAGAGGCGTATACAAGAATGGAGTTAAGCTATATATAGATTCGTTGGTTATAACACAATATAGAATTATTCTTATTAAGTTCGGTTTTACTGATGGTGGATGGAAAATAAGAGAAGATATTCCTATAACAGATATTATTTCAAGCAATGTTCAGAACAAGTGGCACCATACAAAAAAAGTTAACTTACTTGTATGCCAACTAATTAACAATGATATTTATGAACTATTTTATTCTCCATTTGCTACTTCTTTATCAATATTAGAGCTTATATCTGATTATATAAAACTATCAAATAAAAGTTAGATTACAAACTATGATAGTTAAGGAAGAACGAGAAGTGTCAGGTCTTTAATGTTATTATTGCAAAGCAAGGTCATAGATGCCCCGTAGATTCTCCAAAATAACAGCAGCAATCGTACTCGGTTTCTTCACCTGGACTTCCGGCGGTGTTTTCAGCATCGCCCATGCGGCGCAGCTGGATTCGAAGCAGCATAAGGCAAAGACAGCCCATCAGAAGAAGGCCGAGGCTCCTGAAGTGCGCTTCTCTAAAATCACCGCAGATCTGGAGAGTTCACTCGCCGATACCAAGATCGACATCGCCGGCAAAAAAGCCCGCCTGTTTGCCGACCGGGACGAAATCAACACACTCGACGGCCGGATGCGGGCAGAGTTCGCCGCTACGGAACAGAAACTGATAGCCGCCAAGCTGCCGGCCGAGATCCTGGAACGCCATCACAAGTTCGTCAAACAGTACGATGACAACCTGAATGAACTGAAGAGCAACATCGCACTGGTTGAAAAAGCCAAGGACGATGCCGAGGCCGAAACAGCGCTACGCAGGATCCAAGATCACCTGAAACGGACCAAGGCCCCCTCCCGCCACCAGAAACTCGATCCCAACAACCTTCCTAACCGTCAGCCGGTATTCAAGAAACGTGCACCCAGAATGAAAAAGGAAGAGTTCGATCAGGACCTGAAGAAGGACAAACACGCCTGGCGCAACCAGAAGCGGATTCAGGTTGCCTCGATCGGATCACTGGCCGGGATGCTGACCTCCGGTATTGTCAATGCCGTAACCCCACCCACCGCCGCCGACCTGGCCGAAACCATCGACGTCCAACTCACCCCCGAGATCCGGGCCAAGGCACTGGAGCTGGGTAACAACCCGGTCAAGATCTACGAGTGGGTCAGAAACAACATCGAATTCGTCCCCACCTGGGGTTCCATTCAGGGCGCCCAGATGACCATGCTCACCAAACAGGGCAACGCCTTCGACACCTCCTCGCTGCTGATTGCTCTCCTTAGAGCAGCTGGTATCCACGCCCGTTACAACACCGGCACCATCGTCCTCCCCATCGACAAGGTCATGAACTGGGCCGGCGGCTTTACCGATCCCATGGCGGCCCTGGACTTCATGTCCAGCGGCGGCATCCCGACCATAGCCCTGACCGAAGGCGGCAAGGTCACCCATGCCCGCATGGAGCATATCTGGGTAGAAGCCTTCATCAACTACATCCCCTCCCGTGGGGCCAAGCATATCAACGGCAAGGGCGACACCTGGATCAAACTCGATCCCTCCTACAAGCAGTACAACTACACCAACGGCATCGACATCAAAGCGGCCGTACCCTTCGACGCCCAGGCATACCTGACCCAGATCCAATCAACCGCCACCATCGACGCCACCAACGGCTCCGTCACCGGCGTCGATTCACTGCTCACCCAGCAGACCATGCAGGACTACCAGACCAGGGTGCAGAGTTACATCCAGCAGAATTATCCCAACGCCACCGTCGGTGACGTCCTCGGCAAGAAAGAGATCGTCACAAAGGAATAACGGCGGCACATTGCTGCAGACCTTTGCCGTAACCGACCTGGCCGGCGACGCCACCCAGGAGCTCAGCTACCCCTTTACCGCCGCTCGCGGCACCTACCGTTTCTATGCCGTCTGCGACCCGGAAAACAGGGTAACGGAACTGTACGAGGACAACAACCTGGCCATCCGCTCCCTGCTGGTCAAATCCTCCGCCGAAGCCAAGGGACCGGACCTGGTGCCTCTGGAATTCGACGTCTCCGCTACCACCACCGATCCCCAAAGCCTGCGCATCTCCGGTATGGCTAACGGCACAGTAGGGGCAACGTATAGCCAGATCCTCACAGCTACTGGCGGGACGAAACCCTATGTCTGGAGTATCGCATCGGGCATGCTGCCACAGGGGCTTAGCCTTAACGCCACTGGGGTTATCAGTGGCACACCCACCACTGCCGGTACCAGAAATCTCACCTTCCAGGTAATCGATGCCGGCAACAACCTGGTCACCTCTGCTACCTTGAGCATCAACGTAACTGCCCCAGCTCTCCCTAACCTGCTGGTAACCTCAGTCAGTGGTCCATCAACCGGCACCAGCGGCAAGTCCATCTCGGTTACCGTTACCGTCAAGAACCAGGGCAGCTCTACTGCGGCCAGCAGCACTGCCAGTGTCTATCTTTCAAGCGACAATGCAATAGTTGAAGAATCAGTAGATGACGATGGCCATGATGATGACATTTTTCTTGGGGATGTATTCATCAGCAGCTTGAGTGCCGGACAGAGTAAAACGGTCACCACCTCGTTGACGATCCCCTCAAACGTAAACGCGGCCAGCTACTACTTCGGGGCCATCGCCGATCGGAAAAGCATGGTGACTGAATCGAACGAGAGCAATAACGCCCTGGCTGGCAACAGGATTACGGTAGGGAGTGGGGGTGGAGCAGATGATGACTAATGTTAGTAATGGGCAAGAGTACTGTATGGGGATGGTAGGGGGCGTTCTGGCAGTCCAAAGGAGGAGGTCTCATCGCTCGTCAAATCGTCTGAAGTATTCTTCACGGCACCAGTTTTCCACGTCCACCAGCGCCTGAAAAGCCTCGCGGAAATCAGTCCGGCCAATGGCAAATACGCCGTGACCGTAGACGATCGCCCGGCCTGGCGCGCCGATCACAGGCGGTACGTTTTTGGCGATGCCGCCGGCGCCGATCTCGCCCGCCACCACCGGGGTGTCTCCCAGGATCCTCACCTTTGAACAATCCCGCCAGCAGTCCTGTACCGGGCAGGTCGCCTTTTCGTCACACAGCATGCTCATGACGACGGCAAAACGGGGGTGGCCATGCAGGATGGCGCGGCAACCGGTCGTTTCGAAAATGCTGCGGTGCGCCACGAGTTCGCTGGATGCGGTGATACCAACCGTTGACGTATTTTCAAAGGGTACCGGGTCGATACAGCCGTCCAGTTCATCCAGGCTGGAGGCGGTCTGTGATATGTACAACAGTTCACCGCTGGTGTAGGAAATATTGCCGAAAAAAGAATCCACCAGGCCGCGTTGCACGGTATAGGATCCGACCCGGGCAATTTCATTCAGGATATCGGCTTTGCCGGCAATCGGCCCCTGCCTGAAGCTTAAACCTGCGGCACTCAGCGGTTGCAGCCATTCTGTGCGGAAGCGGGTAAAGGCCTCGGCCTCGCCCGGCAGCACAAAACCGTCCTGGAGGACATCCTCCAGATATTTTATGAACGTCGAGTGGAAGACCGATGACCAGTTGATATAGGCCTGTTCGATGGTCAGTCCGCCTGTCGCAATTATACCGATCCCTTCAACCACAATCCCTTTGCGGCCGCCCAGCAATTCGGCAATGACTGCTGCAGGGTCATTTCCCAGTTCGGAACTGCGAAGCAGAGGGATGTCGTGCAGAAAAGTCCGGGTTTCGGTGTCGCGCGGAATGACTTCATGCTCTTCGACCGGCGCTCTGCGCAGCAGGAATTCTGCAAAGGGCAGGGCTGGCTGGGCGGTGCAGAGTGCCAGGCAATCAAGCTTGGCTAGCGTATTGGTTGCAATGGCAGCCAAGCAAGGACTGCCAGCGCTGACCATGACATCGTCTTGGGCGGCAAATGCAATCTGTTCGGGGTGAGCAGAGCGATCAGCCGTCAGCTTGGTGATGTATTTCCGGATTTGATCGTGCATCAGGGGACTGAAGAAGGGATGTTGGTAAAAAGGACCGATCCGTCGGGAAGGATTTCTTTACGAAAACTGACCCTGGTTCTGGCTGCTGCCAACTGGGTTTTGGGCAAGGGAATGTTGCTGCCGGGCATAAAAGCGGGTGTGACATTGACCCCGGCCTGCCAGGCTTCAAAGTGAAGGTGCGGCCCGGTAGAACGGCCGGTATTGCCGGATAGCGCAATAACGCTATTCCGGTCAACAGCTTGTCCCACCACCGCTTCCAATCGGCTATTGTGTCCGTAGAGACTGATCATGCCGTTATGGTGTTCGACCAGAACCGTATAACCGTAACCGGGACGCTGTCCGCTAAAGATGACGACACCTGATGCCACCGGCGTGACGGGCGTGCCTTCGGGTATTGCAATGTCGATACCGTTGTGATGGCGTAATTTACGGTCAATCGGGTCGATGCGCATGCCGACGCCGGAGGTGATAACTCCTCCGACAGGGGGCAATTTGGGCTCAATGGTGTCGGTCAATGACTGCTCAGGTGGTGTAAAGGATGCCATGACGGTCCGTTCAGCTATCTTATCAAGGGAAATGTCATGGATCTTCTGTTTTTTTGCGGATTTTATGCGTTTGGTCGACGCCTTGGAGTGCTCTTTGATGACTACCCTGGCCCCCTTGTTCATGGGGGCATCGGTGAAGCTTTCAACGCCGTCTACAGTGACAAACCGGTAAATATCAGCATGGCCCGCTGCAGGAATTGCCAGCAAAAAAAACAGGTAAAATATTCCGCAGGTGATCTGCTTCAGTGGTTGATTGTGGGACGCTGTTTTATGCATGCATAATCTCTTTAGAGCTTGTCGTTCTACTCTATTTCTGCTAAAAAAACAAATTCTGTTCGTTACAGTACAGTATTTGAGCCTTTTATGCAATTCAATCATCCTGTCGGGGATTCTGGAATGCTGCAATATTCTGATAAAGTTGTCCGTGGAACCCCACGCGAAGATTCGTTGCTCATACTCCAATTTTTAAAGGGGATGGTGGGCAAGCGTTTTTCGTTTCTCAATTATTATAAGGAAATACCTGTTTCTTATGATGCCACCTTAGTGCACGTTGAAAACGAAATGGCCGAATTCGAATTACACGAATATCAGGCCAAAGTCATTAATCTGGAGCGCAAGGCACTCATCTATTCGCATGCAGAAAGCCCCGTCAAGGAAGACATCCTTGGCGAGGCTTTTTATATTAACCCACTCAAGAAAAAAGTCATCCTCTGCAATTTTGAATATGCAAAGATCAGATCCAATATGCGTCGATTCGTGCGGGTCATGCTCGATAGACCGGTGGAAGCGGATATGATCTTTGAGGACGACATTACCAGGGGAAACATTATGAATATCTCCCTGGGTGGCGCTGCCATGCATCTTGTATCACGGGATCGACTCGTTCCCGGTCTTGAACTCAATCTTTTCCTCAAGCTGCCTGATATTTTAAACGGTGACATTACTGAGGTGGGCTTGTCTGCCATGGTCATTAGTGTGACAGGTGAGAGCGCGCCTTATACCTGTATCCTTGAGTTTCACCCGGAAAAGCATTCTCAGCAACAGATTTCGTATTACATAAATCAACGCCAGGTTGAGATTATAAAAGAGTTAAAAGAATTGAACAGCTGATCATTACAGCTGCACAATTTGATATGCATGTCGTTTGCATAAATATTAGTCTCTGATAATTTATCATAACCGTCAACAATCCCCTCCCCAAAAAAATAAGACTTGGCACTTATCTTGCTCAAAATACAGGATTACAACGCAAAGATTTCGTAACTGATTAAAACAAGACTATACACGAATAAGCACCCTGCTTATTTTTTACACAACGCTGTCTAAAAAGGAGGCTGTACGATGGAGATGTTTGGGCAAAACGTGTTTAACCAGTCAGTGATGAGAGAAAGATTACCGAAAGCTGTTTTCAAAACCCTCAAGAAAACCATCGACGAAGGTCTGCCGCTGGACCCCTCCATTGCAGATGTCGTCGCAACGGCGATGAAGGAGTGGGCCGTCGAAAGAGGCGCAACCCATTTTACTCATTGGTTCCAGCCGATGACCAATATTACTGCAGAGAAACACGACTCCTTCCTGTCGCCGACGGAGAATGGCGCCCTGATGGAGTTCTCCGGTAAAGAGCTGATCAAGGGCGAGCCTGATGCCTCCTCCTTTCCAAGTGGTGGTCTGCGCGCAACCTTTGAAGCCCGTGGTTACACCGCCTGGGACTGCACCTCTCCCGCCTTCCTGAAGGAAGATGGCGATGTAGTCACGCTCTGCATCCCTACCGCCTTCTGCTCATATACCGGTGAGGCCCTGGACAAGAAGACCCCGCTGCTCCGCTCCATGCAGGCGCTTTCGACTCAGGCGTTGCGCGTTCTCAAACTGTTCGGAAACACCACCGCCACCCGGGTCACCTCGACCGTCGGCGCCGAGCAGGAATACTTCCTTGTGGACAAGTCGTTCTACCTTCAAAGACCCGACCTGATCATGGCTGGCAGAACACTTTTCGGCGCCATGTCTACAAAAGGGCAGGAACTGGAAGACCACTATTTCGGCACCATCAAGGACAGAGTGCTTGCATACATGAAGGAAGTAAACGAAGAACTGTGGAAACTGGGCGTTACCGCCAAGACCCAGCACAACGAAGTGGCACCCGGACAATTCGAACTCGCCCCGATCTTCGAGAACACCAACATCGCCACCGACCACAACCAAATGATCATGGATATTCTCAAGCGGGTCGCCATCCGTCATGACCTGGTCTGCCTGCTGCACGAAAAACCGTTTGCCGGCGTCAACGGTTCCGGCAAGCACAACAACTGGTCCATGAGTTCGAACGACGGTCAGAACCTGCTTGAGCCGGGTCACACCCCCCATGAGAACGCCCAGTTCCTGACCTTCCTCATGGCAACCATTAAGGCCGTCGATACCTATGCCGGTCTGCTGCGCTGCTCCTGCGCCAATGCCGGTAATGACCACCGTCTGGGCGCCAACGAAGCACCTCCGGCAATCATCTCCATCTTCCTCGGCGAGCAGCTTGCCGACATCCTCGGCCAGATCGTGGCCGGCGGAGCCAAATCCTCTACTGCCAGCGGTGATATGCAGATCGGCGTAACCACACTGCCGGCACTGGCCAAGGACGCCACCGACCGGAACCGGACCTCGCCATTCGCCTTCACCGGCAACAAATTCGAATTCCGTATGCTCGGCTCGTCCTTCTCCATCTCCGGTCCGAACATCATTATCAACACCATCATTGCCGACGCGCTGAAGGAGTTCGCCGACAAGCTGGAGAAATCAAAGAACTTCAATGCCGACCTGCAGAAGCTGTTGCAGGAGACCGCCAAGAAGCACAACCGCGTTGTCTTCAACGGCAACAACTACTCCGACGAATGGGTCAAAGAAGCCAAGAAACGCGGCCTTCTGAATATCCCCACCACCACTGAGGCTCTGAAGCAGCTCGTAACGAAAGAAGCCGTCAAACTGTTCACGACCCACGGCGTTTTCAGTGAAAAAGAGCTTCACTCCCGTTACGAAATCATGGTCGAGCAGTACGTCAAGGTCATCAACATCGAGGCCCTGACCATGCTTGACATGTCCAGAAAGAGCATCATTCCTGCCGCCATGGAATACGCAACGACGCTGGCCACATCCATCAACGCCATTTCCGCGGTATCCGGCAAGTTGAACGTATCGACCCAGAAGGAGCTGCTGGAAGAGATCAGTACCAAGCTGGCCTCCATGAGCAGCAACGTCAAGGCGCTTGAGAAAGCCCTCGAAAGCGCATTGAACATTTCCGATATTGAAAAACAGGCCGCTGCGTTCAGGGAAAAGGTGTTTTCGAAAATGCTTGTACTGCGTGCCGATGGTGATGCGCTGGAAAAAATCATTGCTGCCAAAAACTGGCCGCTGCCGACTTATGGGGAAATGCTTTTCATTCTGTAATACCTGAGACTTTAATTTATGTGCCCAAAAAGGAGCTTTTTGATTAAGGCTCCTTTTTTATCATCTGTCATCTGTGATGTGCATAAAATGGTGTTATACTAATTAGTTGAGAGCCTGTATAGGCAATGGAGTACCCATGGTTTCTACGAGTTCAACCCAGTTGCAGAATATGTCGGCGTCTCTGTGTGGCTTACCCCTTGCAATTTAATTGATAACCCTTATAATTACCCCTCATTTCCAGAAAGGGAGGATACCGGTGTGAAAAAAGTCGAAGCAATTATAAAACCATTTAAGCTGGATGAGGTGAAAGAAGCCCTTAACGAAATCGGAATTCAGGGCATCACCGTCAGTGAAGTCAAGGGTTTCGGCCGCCAGAAAGGTCACACGGAACTGTACCGTGGTGCTGAATACGTCGTCGATTTTATCCCTAAGATTAAACTGGAAATAATTGTTTCAGATGCAATTCTTTCCCAGGTGGTTGACGCCATTGAAAAATCTGCCAAGACCGGAAGAATTGGGGACGGGAAAATATTTGTAACGCAAGTAGAAGCCGTGATGCGGATCAGAACCGGTGAAACCGGAGAAGACGCTCTTTAGTAACTTGGAAATCCAGGCATGCATGCTGTGTTTTAGAGCTAGTTGCTCATTTTAATACCACCTGAAAGGAGAACGTTGATGACCCCGAAACAAGTAGTAGAGTTTGCCAAAGAAAACGGCGCACTGATGGTTGATTTCAAATTTATGGACTTTGTAGGTATCTGGCAACATTTTTCCGTGCCGATGAGTGAATTCAGTGAAGATACCTTTGAAGAGGGCCAGGGCTTTGACGGCTCTTCCATCCGTGGATGGCAACCGATTCATGCCTCCGACATGATCATTGTTCCCGATCCGAAAACCGCCAAAATGGATCCTTTTGTTGCCGTGCCGACTCTGTCGCTGATCTGCAACATCTTCGATCCGATCACCAAGGAAGGTTATACCCGTGATCCGCGTAACATCGCTCTGAAAGCAGAATCATATCTTAAATCGACCGGTATCGGCGATACCGCCTTCTTCGGTCCTGAAGCAGAATTCTTCATCTTTGACGACGTACGGTACGACTCCAGCGCTAATCAGTCCTTCTACGCTGTTGATTCTTCAGAAGGGGCCTGGAATACCGGTCGTGAAGAATTTCCTAACCTGGGATACAAGCCGCGTCACAAAGAAGGGTATTTCCCGGTCTCCCCGACGGATTCACAGAATGATATCCGTAACGAGATGGTGCTTGAACTTCAGAAGGTTGGCATCCGTGTTGAATGCCAGCATCACGAAGTCGCCACCGGTGGCCAGGCTGAAATCGACATGCGTTTCAACTCGCTGGTGGACATGGCCGATGATCTGCAATGGTTCAAATATGTCGTCAAGAATGTTGCCAACCGCAACGGCAAAACTGCAACCTTTATGCCCAAGCCGCTTTACGGTGACAACGGTTCCGGGATGCACTGCCACCAGTCCATCTGGAAAGATGGTGTCAACCTGTTCTCCGGCGACAAGTACGGCGGACTCTCCCAGCAGGCCCTCTGGTACATTGGCGGGATCATCAAGCACGCCAAGGCTCTCTGCGCCTTCACCAACCCGACCACCAACTCGTACAAGCGTCTGGTGCCCGGTTTTGAAGCACCGGTTAACATGGCTTACTCGGCGCGGAACCGTTCTGCGGCTCTGCGTATCCCGATGTTCTCCAACAACCCAAAATCCAAGCGGGTCGAATACCGCACTCCCGATCCTTCCTGCAATGGCTACCTGGCTTTTGCTGCCATGCTGATGGCCGGTCTTGACGGCATCGAAAACAAGATCGATCCCGGCCAGCCGCTGGATAAGGATATATACGGTCTGACGCCGGAAGAGCTCAAGGATATTCCGTCCGCACCAGGTACCCTGGAAGAGGCTCTCAAATGCCTGGCCGACGATTACGAATTCCTGCTCAAAGGTGATGTCTTCACACCGGACGTTATCGAGAAATGGATCGAGTACAAAACCGAAGCCGAAGTCAATCCGGTCCGCATGCGTCCGGTTCCACTCGAGTTCGAACTGTACTACGATATCTAATTAATAATCTGCAGAGTGCAGTACCAAGGGCGGGAGAGGAATCTCCCGCCCTTTATATTTCGCGCAAGCTGTTATTCATTTCCGTCAGCAAGTCTCTCCGTCATCCTTGATTTTTTCGCCGCACTTGTCTACTATGTCACGCTATGAAAAAGACAACCCGGCAATTACAGATAGGTTCCGTGCTCGTTGGCGGCGATGCTCCCTGCGCAGTTCAATCCATGTGCTCAACGGACACCCGTGATGTAACAGCAACCCTGGCCCAGATCCGTGGTCTGGCTGAAGGTGGCTGTGAAATCATCCGTTGCGCTGTACCTGACATGGATGCTGCCGTAGCACTTGGTCAGATCAAGCGCGAAAGCTCGATCCCGGTCATTGCAGACATCCATTTCGACTATAAACTGGCCCTGCAAGTGCTGGAGGGGGGCATTGATGGACTGCGGCTCAATCCCGGCAACATCGGGGATACCTGGAAGGTCGCCGAAGTGGTCAAGAGCGCTGCCGAACGCAAGGTTCCGATCCGCATCGGTGTCAATGCCGGCTCGCTGGAAAAGGAGCTGCTTGAAAAATACGGTCATCCCACGGCCGAGGCCATGGTGGAATCCGCGCTGGGCCACGTCCGCATTCTTGAGGATCTGGGATACCGTGAAATCAAGATCTCCCTCAAGGCTTCCGATGTTATGAAGACCGTATCTGCCTACCGTCTGTTGTCTCTGAAGGTTGATTACCCTCTCCATATCGGCATTACAGAAGCCGGGACCCTGTTTTCCGGCACGATCAAATCCTCCGTGGGACTCGGCATCCTGTTGGCCGATGGCATTGGTGATACCCTGCGCGTTTCACTGACCGGCGACCCGCTGGACGAAGTCAGGGTAGGGTACGAGATCCTGAAGAGTCTGGGATTGCGCCAGCGCGGCGTCAATTTCGTATCATGTCCGACCTGTGGCCGCTGCCAGATCAATCTGATCAAGGTTGCCGAGGATGTCGAGCGGCGGTTGCAGGGGGTTGATAAACGGATAACCGTGGCAGTCATGGGATGTGCGGTCAATGGACCTGGTGAAGCCCGTGAAGCTGATGTGGGCATTGCCGGCGGAAAAGGGGAGGGGCTTGTTTTTCGTCATGGAGAGGTTATCCGCAAGGTTCCCGAAGATCAATTGGCTGATGCCCTGTTGGAAGAAATAAGTAAATTGTGACGTTTTTACATCGAAATGCCATCCGACCACAACATCCCCTGAGGTGAACATGCTATATTCCCGTTATTTCATTCCGACGCTCAAAGAAACCCCGTCCGACGCGGAAGTTATTTCCCATCAATTGATGCTCCGCGCCGGCTTGATCCGCAAGTTATCCGCCGGCATCTACAACTATCTGCCGCTTGGTCTGCGCTCAATCCGCAAATTCGAGAACATTGTCCGTGAAGAGATGAACAAGGCCGATGCCATCGAGATGCTTATGCCGAGTGTTCAGCCGGCAGAACTGTGGCAGGAATCCGGCCGCTGGCAGTTCTATGGCAAAGAGTTGCTGCGCTTCAAGGATCGCAAGGAGAATGAGTTCTGCATGGGGCCGACCCATGAAGAGGTCATCACCGATATGGTCCGTCGTGAGATCAAGAGCTATCGTCAGATGCCGATCAATTTCTATCAGATCCAAACCAAGTTCCGTGACGAAATCCGGCCTCGTTTCGGTCTGATGCGCGGCCGCGAGTTTATCATGAAGGATGCCTATTCTTTCGATGTGGACAGTTCTGCGGCAGATCTGTCTTACGACAAGATGTATCAGGCCTACATGCGTATCTTTGAGCGCTGCGGCTTGAACTTCCGGGCTGTGGAGGCTGATACCGGCAGTATTGGCGGTTCGTCTTCCCACGAGTTCATGGTGCTGGCCGATTCGGGTGAGGATGCCATTGTATCCTGTGATGCCTGCCGTTATGCCGCTAACGTTGAAAAAGCCGAATCGCGACCTGTACCGGCCCAGGCTGAACCTGAACTCTCGCCGTTGCAAAAGACCACAACACCGGGCATGAAGACCATCGCCGATGTGGCCGGGTTCCTCGGCTTGGACTCAAATCAAACGGTAAAAACACTCGTATACTGTTCAGAAAAGGATGAACCGGTCATGGTGCTCTTACGTGGCGACCATGAACTGAACGAGATCAAATTGAAGAATAACATGGGCTGGGATGAGGTGCGTATGGCCTCGGAAGAGCAGATTATGCAGCTGACCGGTTCTCCGGCCGGTTTTCTGGGGCCGATGGGGCTGAAACAGCCGCTGACGGTGATAGCTGATATCACCGTGCAAGGTATGTCCAATGTCGTGATCGGAGCCAACGAACGTGACATGCATTTCCAAAATGCCAACCTGGGACGTGATTTTACCGTGGAGCGTTTTGTCGACCTGCGCAATGTCGTCGCCGGCGACCCGTGTCCGCGCTGCGAGCAGGGCAGACTGGAGATGTGGCGCGGCATAGAGGTTGGCCATGTCTTCAAGCTGGGAACCAAGTATTCGACAGCGCTGAATGCCACCTACCTGGATGCAGACGGCCGTGAGCAGGTCATTTTTATGGGCTGTTATGGCATCGGTATCGGTCGAACCATCGCGGCGGCCATCGAACAGAACCATGACGAAAACGGCATAATATTTCCGCTGCCGATTGCGCCCTTCCACTGCTCGGTCGTAGCCCTCAACACCAAAGACAAGGGCGTAATGGCCGAGGCGGAAGAAATCTATTTCAAGCTTGAAAAACTTGGTATGGACGTTCTCTTTGACGACCGTGATGAACGCCCCGGAATAAAATTCAAGGATAATGACCTGATCGGCATCCCGCTGCGGATTGTGGTAGGAAGCAAAGGCTTGGCAGAGGGCAAAGTTGAAGTCAAGAAACGCGCAACCGGCGAAGTGCTGTTATTGCCGATTGAAGAGGCGATTGAAACTGTCAGGCAGCTTGTGGAGAAGGCCCTGACGTTCGCATAATCCATTGAAAGAGGTTGAGATGCAGACTGCCATATGGGATCAGCAGCACGAATGCATGCCGCGTGAAGAGCTTGAACAGCTACAGCTTGAGCGTCTTCAGGCCACGCTCAACCGTGCCTATAAAAATGTCACCTGCTACCGCACCAAATTCAATGAACAGGGGATAGTTCCTGAAGACATCGCATCTTTGGCGGAACTTTCGAAACTGCCGTTTACCACCAAAGAGGATCTGCGCGTCAACTATCCCTATGGAATGTTTGCCGTGCCGCTGCGGGAAATCGTCCGTATCCACTCATCCTCCGGCACTACCGGCAAGCCGACGGTTGTCGGTTATACCAAGAATGATCTGAAAACCTGGTCGAACCTGGTGGCCAGATTCATGACGTCTGCGGGCGTGACCCATGATGATGTTGTCCAGATAGCCTTTGGTTACGGCATGTTTACCGGTGCCTTTGGACTGCATTATGGTTCTGAGACTATCGGGGCGGCTGTCATTCCGATGAGTGGCGGCAATACCGAAAAACAGATATTGATCATGCAGGACTACAAATCCACCGTTCTGGTCTGTACCCCCAGTTACGCCATCACTATCGCCGATCACATCGAAAGACTGGGTATTGATCCCAAAACCCTGTCTCTCAAGGCAGGTCTGTTCGGCGGTGAACCCTGGTCCGAGGCTATGCGCAGGGAGATAGAATCGCGTCTGATGATCAGCGCCACCGACAATTACGGCCTGTCGGAGATCATTGGACCGGGAGTTGCCGGTGAATGTGCGTTCAAATGCGGCATGCACCTCTCTGAGGATGCCTTCATTCCGGAGATCATCGATCCCGAAACCTGCCAGGTCTTGCCACCCGGAAGCGTCGGTGAGCTCGTTCTGACCACAATCAGTAAAGAAGCGTTACCGCTGATCCGCTACCGGACGCGGGATATCACCAGCCTGGAATATAGTACCTGCGCGTGCGGTCGTACCCTGGTTAGAATGAAAAAGACCATGGGGCGCAGCGATGATATGCTGATCATCAAAGGGGTCAATGTCTTCCCATCGCAGATAGAAGAGGTCCTGGTTGCTATTGAAGGCTGTGAGCCTCATTACCAGCTGGTGGTGGACCGCAAGGGCGCGCTGGATATCCTTGAGGTCTGCATCGAGGTTACGGAGAATATCTTTTTTGACGAGATGAAAAAGCAGCGGGCATTCCTGGAACGTGTTGAGAAGAAGATTGATTCTGTATTGGGAGTCAGCGTCTCGGTAAAACTGGTTGAACCAAACAGTATCCCGCGACATGACGGAAAAGCAGCGCGGGTAATCGATAAACGGAGTTTCTGAACACAAGGTGGCCTGATGTCCGCCGAAAAATTATTACAGAGGCGTTGAATCAGGCCTCGGCATCGATCGGCATCGGTCTCAGATGCCAGATGTCATTATTGTAATCGCTGATCGTCCGGTCGGTGGAAAACTTGCCGCTGCAGGCGGTGTTGATGATGCTCATACGGGTCCAGCGCTCGCGCTCCTGATACGCTACCGCCACGCGCTTCTGGGCATCTACGAAACTGCGGAAATCCACAGCCGTCATCCAGGGGTCATGCGGGCTGCAAATCGCGTTGATGATCGGGTCAAAGAGACCTGCCTCAAACAGATTGAAATGACCACAACGCAGCAGTGTCATGACCCGCTGCAGATCGTTGTCACGACTGATCACGCCGTTCGGATCATAGTTCCCCCGCAATTCCTCCACCTCTTCACTGGTCAGGCCGAACATGAAGAAGTTCTCCTCGCCGACCTCCGCGCGTATCTCGATATTGGCGCCATCCAGGGTGCCGATGGTCAGGGCGCCGTTCATCATGAACTTCATATTTCCGGTGCCGGAGGCTTCCTTGCCGGCCGTGGAGAGCTGTTCCGAGAGATCGCTGCCGGGGCAGATAACCTCCATGGCGGTGACGCTGTAGTTGGGCAGAAAGGCCACTTTGAGCCTGTCTCCAACGGCCGGATCGGCATTGACGACCGCGGCCACGTTATTGATCAGCTTGATGATCAGTTTCGCCATGGCATAGCCGGGAGCCGCCTTGCCCCCGATCAGCACGCAACGGTCCGTCCAGTTGCCCGTATCGTCCCGTTTGATCCGGTCGTAGAGGTGGATGACATGCAGGATGTTGAGGAGCTGACGTTTGTATTCATGGATCCGCTTGACCTGGACATCAAACAGGCCGTCCGGGTTGAAGGTGACCCGGCATTTTTCCTGAACGAGGGCAGACAGCCGTTCCTTGTTGGCCTGCTTGACCTCGTGCCATTGCTGACGGAAGGCGGGGTCATCGGCATATCCCGCAATCTGTTTGATCTGCTGCAGAACGGCCACCCAGCCGTCACCTATCTTTTCGGTTATCAGCCTGCTCAGACCGGGATTGCAGTGTGCGATCCAGCGTCGCGGCGTCACTCCATTGGTCTTGTTATTGAACTTGCCGGGCCAGAGTTCATAATAATCACGGAACAGCCCCTGAATCAGGAGTTGTGAGTGCAGGGCGGCAACGCCGTTGACCGAATAACTCCCGACAATCGCCAGGTAGGCCATGCGGATATGGGGGACGGGGCCCTCTTCGATGATCGACATGCGTCTCATGCGGTCAATGTCGCCGGGCCAACGGCTGGAAACCTCCGTCATGAAATGGGCATTGATCTCCAGGATGATCTCCAGCAGGCGGGGGAGCAACTGGCCAAAGAGCGGCAGCGGCCATTTTTCGAGCGCTTCGGGGAGCAGGGTGTGGTTGGTGTAGGCCATCGTTTGACGGGTAATCCCCCAGGCCTGATCCCAGCCCATGTTGTGATCGTCCATCAGAATGCGCATCAGTTCGGGCACGGCGCAACTGGGATGGGTATCGTTCAACTGAAAGCAGTTGTTGGCGGCAAAAAGGGTGAAGTCCCCCTTGCGCATCATCACCCAGCGGTCGATCACATCCTGGAGACTGGCCGAGGCCAGGAAATACTGCTGGCGCAGCCGGAGCACCTTGCCGTTTTCACTGGCGTCGTTGGGATAGAGCACCATGGTGATGTTCTCTGCCTCGTTTTTGGTGGCCACCGATTCGGCATAGCCTCCGGCATTGAATTCACCCAGGTCGAAGGCATCCGTGGCCGCAGCCTTCCAGAGTCGCAGGGTGTTGACCGTGCCGTTGCGATAGCCGGGGATCGGGATGTCATAGGGGACCGCCAGTACATCCCGGCTGCCAACCCAGCGCACGCGTTGCTCGCCGGTATCCGACCGGTACTGCTCCGTATGTCCTCCGAAACGTATGCGCTGGATGAATTCCGGCCGTTCCTGCTCCCAGGGGTTGCCGTCCCGCAGCCAGTGATCCGGCTCCTCTATCTGGCGGCCGTCAACGATGCGCTGACGGAACATGCCGTATTCATAGCGGATGCCATAGCCCATGACCGGCAGTTGCAGGGTGGCACAGCTGTCCAGAAAACAGGCCGCCAGACGCCCCAGGCCTCCATTGCCGAGGCCGGCATCGATCTCGGATTCGGCGAGATATTCCAGTTTGATGCCAAGCCCCTGCATGGCCTGTCCGGCCTCATCGGTAATGCCGAGATTCAGCATGGCGTTGCCCAGGGTTCGCCCCATCAGAAACTCCAGCGACAGGTAGTAGCCGCGCTTGCAGCTGGATTCGATGTAGGAGTAGCGGGTCCTTCGCCAGCGGTCCATCAGGCGGTCACGCACGGTTAGCGCCAATGCCTTGTAATAATAATTCACGGAATAGCAGTATTTGTTCTGGCCGAGGCTGTACGCAAAATAACGGCGGTAATCATGCGTCAGGGCGGCTGCATCCAGCGCCAAAGGTGGCAGTTCGGTCAGGCCGGGTGACTTGATTGTGGTGTGTTTCCGTTTGTGAGCCATAGTCGTCTCCGTTTTTGCGGTGAGGGTAGCGTAGTTGCAATGGCCTGTCGTAGCGCAGCAGATCGCCTGTGTGTCTGACTATGATAGCAATCCCAAAACCCCGCTATCGCCAACTTCAGTCACTCGTACGGTACACTCGGTATTGATCAAATCCGCGTGCCCGGCGAAGGCAACATTGACGTAGTTTCTGGACAATCCCCGGCACATCCCTGTCTTGGCGTCACGCCCCTGTACCAGAATCTTGAGTTCCCGGCCATTCTGACGTTGCAGAAATTCAATCTTTTTTGCTGTTGCCGCAGCCCGAAGCTTTTCAGCCCTTTTCGTGATGACATACGTCGGAACCTGACCGGGCATGTCTGCCGCTTTCGTGCCGGGGCGCCTGGAATAGGGGAACACATGCAGGTCTGAGAATGGCAGCGCGTTGATCAGCTGCAGTGTCGTGTCAAACTCGGCCTCACTCTCGCCGGGAAATCCGGCAATCACATCGGCACCGATAAACACATCTGGAATCGATGCGCTGACCCTCTGCATGAGATCGAGAAAGAAATCCGTTGTGTAGCGACGTCCCATACGTTGCAGCACATGGTCGCAGCCGCTTTGCAGGGGCAGATGCAGATGTGGGCAGACGATCTCCGAGTGCGCCATCAGGGCCAGCAGCTCCTCGCTTATTTCGTTCGGTTCCACCGATCCGATGCGCAGACGCGGCACGATCCGTTCATTGTCGATACGCCGCACCAGGTCGGTCAGTGTAGCCGGCGGGGCGAGATCAAGGCCGTAGGCACCCAGGTGGATGCCGGTCAGCACGACCTCCCGATAGTTGTTGGCAACCAGTTCACGGATGCCATTTAGTACATCCTCAGCCGGCACACTGCGGCTTCTGCCACGGGCATAGGGGACGATACAGTAGCTGCAGAATGAATTGCACCCGTTCTGGGCCTGTAGAAAGGCGCGGGTGTGTTCGGCAAAGCTCTCCAGCTTCAGGGGGCCGGCTTCTTTTTCGCCGGCGATATCCGAGACACGGCTTTCGCCGGATTCAACCAGTGCTATGATATCCTGCTTCTCCCGATTGCCCAGAACGCTGTCCACCTCGGGCAGTCGCTCCAATTCCTCCGGCGCCACCTGGGCGTAACAGCCGGTGGCCACGATGCGTGCCTCAGGATTGAGACGCCGGGCGCGGCGGATCAGGCGGCGGGTTTCGGCATCCGTGCGGGCGGTGACCGTGCAGGAGTTGATGACATAAATGTCGGCTTCCGCCGAAAACGGAACCATGGTGTAACCGCTCTTCTTGAATTTCTCGCTCATGGCTGCCGATTCGAACTGGTTGGTCTTGCATCCTAGGGTTGTAATTGCTACTCGTTTCATACGATGGTCGTGTCCTTTTCCAGCTGTTTCAAGATCCAGGTTACATACACTACGACAATTATCGCGGCCGACCAGGTGGTCGCAAATATCCCCCACCAGATGCCCATGACGCCCAACCCCAGAACAATTGCCAACACATGGAACGTCAGCCAGGGGGCGGCGATCTGTCGATACAGACCGATCCAGAGGGCAAAAACCGGCTTTTTGATGCCCTGCATGGCCGAGACGCAGACATACAGGAGCACATAGGCCGGGAACACCAAGGCTTCGATTCTCAAGAAACTGACACCGCTTGCGATAACGGCCGGATCGCGGCTGAAGACCGACATCAATTCGCGAGTGAAGGTCAGCGCGGCAGTCGTCCCTATCGCAGCCAGGATGAAGCCGTAGCGCAGGGACAGGGACAGCACCTGCCGGATGCGGTCGAAGCGCTCTGCGCCGAAGTTCTGGGCAGAGAGTGCCAGTGTGGAGATGTTCAAGCCCATAATCGGGAGCAGAGCGATCTGCTCGATACGTGTGCCGATGCCGTAGGCTGCTACCACATCTTTGCCGAACCTGCCAGCAAACCAGGTGATGATGAATATCCCCATAGACACAGTCAGCATGTTCAGGGCGGACGGGAAACCCTGCCGGGCCAGTTCGCGATACTGCTGCGAGCGGGGCAGCAGTTCAGACAGACGGAAGTTGCTGATCACCCCCAGGGTGGCGAGCCGGCTGAACATATAAAAATTCCCCAGGCACTGAATCAATATGGTGGCGAGCGCGATCCCGGGCAGCCCCATGGCAGGTATACCAAAACCGCCGTACATAAACCAGGGGTCCAGAAGCAGATTAAGCACGAAAGCGCTTACCAGAAAGTTCCGGTAACAGACGGTGTTGCCGTGCGAATTGAGAATCGCGCTCATCACGAAGTTGAGCAGGAAGAACGTGGTTCCGCAGAAAATGACATGCATGTAGCTCAGGGCCAGCGAGAGATAGTCACCTTCTGCACCCATAAAACGAAAAATATGCGGGGCAAAGGCCAGCCCCAGCACGGTCAGTACACAGGCGCTCAACAGAGCGAAAGAAAGCGCTTGAAGCACATAGCGGCGGGTTTTGTCGTGTTCACCGCGACCCAGTGCATTGCCGATCAGGGCCGTCGCGCCGGTCGAGACCCCCGAACCGATGGCCAGAATGATGAAAAATACCGGGAAGCAGAGGGACATGGCTGCCAGGGCAGTGGTGGATAGCCGGCCGCCATACCAGGTATCCACGACGTTGAACATGGTGTTGAAAAAGAAACCGGTGCCGGCCGGTATGGCCAGACGACGGATCAGCACCGCTACGGGTGCGGTCGTCAGATCCGTACGCATCTATTATTGGGCAATCGCATTTAACTCCACCCTGCTGCTCGGCATTGCTTCTTTCCCGGGCTTCTTGAAAATATCGTCCACCTTCTGGAAGATACGCTCGGCGGGTATGCCGCCCTTCGTCACCAGATACGTCATGACTGCCACAACGCGCTCACGTGCCAGGGCTTGCAGTTCGGATTCGCCGACGACCGTATTGGTGATAATCAGCTTTCTCATCTCGTCGGGAGGAATATCTTTGACAAAGCCGAAGGCGTTACGCGGTTTGGGGAATTTCTCCTTTTTGTAGACCGCCGCCAGGTATTTGGCCTGTTCCTCGGGCTGAATCCGGATCGAATCGGCTTTTTCGCCTTCTTTAAGAGTCCTTTGTTTACTCAGGGCCAGGAATTTTTCGTTGCGCAGTTTGCTGTTGAGCAGTTCACGCCGGTATCCCTCGGTGTCCTTTTCCCGGTCCACATACCCCTTTAATTCCATTTTCAGGGCCGGACGATCAAGCAGGGCTTTAGACAAGGCCGTCAGTTTCTGTTCCTCCTGAGGCGAAAGGGTGCTTGAGCCGTAACTGAATTGTATGCTGCTGAAGTCCTGACCACCGCCGACCATGGAGGAGAGCAGCAAAAATGGTGAAGTGACCGCCTTGACCAGCAGATTCTGTATAACCTGGAAGATCAGTTTCCAGATACTGAATTTCGGATCATCGGTGCGACCGGTGACAGGCACGTCCAGGTGAATTTCCCCCTTGCGGTCCTTGAGAAGCGCCAGCCCCAGTTTTACCGGCAGGCTGGTAGCTTTATCGCTTGCGACCTTCTCACCGAATGTGAATTGATCGATGAATATCTTGTTCTCCGAGGCGAGCTGTTTCTTGTCGATATGGTATGTGAGATCCAGGTACAACTTGCCTTTTTCAACCTTGTACCCCAGAAACCTGCTGGTATAGGGTGTGACCGGTGATAACTCGATGTCGCGGAAGGAAATCTTCAGGTTTACGAACAGGTCATCCCGCAGAGGGTTGATCTGGCCGGTGATCTGGAGCGGCGAGTGATTTTCCAGATTGCCGCGCAGGTCTACATCAGCCAGCTTCGAATCCTCCGATGACAGACCGCTTATCCTGCCACCCAGGCTGTAGAAGGTGGTGGAAAAATGCTGCGGCAGATGGTTGTCGGTGAAGGAGAGGGTACCATCCTGGATGGTGACCGCCTCGATTTTGATCTGTTTCTTGGCGCCCTTTTCAGGAGCTGGCGGCGCAGCGGCAACGCTGACCGCTGGAGGTGTGGCTGATGGTGAGTGGACAGGTTTCGGATTCTCCACCAGATTCTGGAGATTCAGGGTGCCATCCGGGTGGATGATGATACGAGAATAGACCCCGTTGAGGGCAATCTGGCGCAGAGACAGGCGGAACGGCTCCAGGTTGCCCTGTATGTCGTCCAGTTGCAGGCTCTCCCACTTGAGCAGGTCTTCTTCGGCCTCGGTGTCGATGGCGTGGAATGCGCGGATACCCGCGTCGCCCTCGAAGCTGCCGACCGGTTTGTTGTTCTTGAGAGCGATATCCACATGCATGTCGGCGTCAGCAAATCCGTCCAGAATAATGACATTGATGTTATCCGGGAAGTAGGCCTCGAAGTCGCGTAGCGGCAGACGGCCGATACTGATACGCCCCTTGTAGCGGAACGGAAGCGGTGTGATATCGCCGTTGGCCTTGAGTGGGGTCGCTTTGTTGAAGATCGAGGCGAAGCGCAGCCTGGCCGGGGTAAACTGAGGTCCGTTCAGGTTTGTCAGGCTCAAAGATGTGTTGTGCAGCGTAAAATGTGGTTTATCTTCCAGGGTCTTATCGGTAAAAGCGGCGTTGAATTTCTCCAGCTGGAGCTTTTTGAGGCGGAACGTGAACTTCGGTGTTGTCGGCCGGTTTTGTGGCGAATCGGCCGAGGTCCTTTTCACGGCGGACTTGGCCGGGTGCAACTTGAGTAACGACAGGGCCGAGAGCGTGCCGTCCACTTCGCGGGAAAGTGCAAGATCACCTTTTGAGAGTCTGATCTCGCCAATTTCAGCAGTGTTTTTTTTCTGACTGTATCCGGCATCTTTAATTTCGAAACGTGCCAGGTCGAAGCCTTCTTTGGCGCCATAGCGGGCCGAGAAGCCGGTGACCAGCAACGAGCCTTGCTCAACCGTCAGACCGAGTTCCTTGCTGAAGGACAATTCCGAGGAGAGCTCGACCGTGCCTTTGAGCGGAGCCGTCAGATACCGGGACAGATAGGGCCAGGCCCGCTGAATCTTCATGCCGCTCAGTTCGCTGGAGACGCTGGCCGACAACGGGGAGAGGGAAAAATTGCCATCGACGTTGAAGGTTGCCTCGTTGTCCATCAACAGTGAACATTCGTATTCAGCCGTGGCGCCTTCTGCGGTGGAAAAGTTCCGTACCGCGGCGTCTATCTGGCTTATCTCGCTTTTGAAGCCGCCGGCCGGCTGCGCATCGCTGAAATGGATGCTGCCGTTGTTGACGGCAAGCGACGTGACCTGCACCAATGGCGGGTGGGCCTGCTTGCTGTCAGCGGCCGGTTCGCTCTTTTTCCCCTCTGGGGTGGTTGGCAGCAACTGGTTATACATCCAGACACCCTTGGCATTCCGGCTGGCAAACAGTTCCAGGCCATCAATGGTTATGGCATCAAACAGGAACCGTTTGGCAAACACATCCAGATCCGAGGCCGTTACCTGGAACGAGGGGAGCCTGAGCAGAGGTTGCCCGTTTCTCAGGTTCACTGCGATTGTATCCAGCACGATCCGGCCCTTGATGCCCAGTTCCGGCTTTTTATCCTTGGAGACCCGGTAGGTCAGATCGCAGTTGATCCCCAGCTTTCCCGACATCAAGTCGGCAGGTGGCCTGACCGGCAAATAGGCGATATACTCCGGCAGGCTGAGCTGTTTGAGGTCGATATGCACCGATGTTTCCATGGATTTGCTGAGCGGCTTGACCTTGCCCTGGAAGTTGAAGGGGGCGCCATTGACCAGTGCAGAGATATGGGGATCGGTATATTTTTCCACCAGGAAAGGGATATTGCTGATGAAGGGTATCGCAATTTTGAGATTGCGGATAGTGTGCTTTCGTCCACCCGCAATAGCCTGATCATCAAAATCCAGCGAGCCGTTGGTAATGGAGATGTTGTTGATGGAGAAAGATAACCCGCCTTTCGATTCCTTCTGCGGTTTGGCCTTCTGGAGCTCGATGATATCGTTGAAGCTGTAGTTGTTGGCAGCCAGGCGGGCGAACGAAATGGCCGGGGCGTCAATCGAGACCTCCGACAGGATCAGGGCACGCCGGTAGAGCGATGCCAGACTCAGTGAAGCGCGCAGTCTGCCGATGGATATGAATGGACCTCCATCCTTGTCTTTGATGGCGCACCCGTTGACGGTGACCGTCAGCGTGAAGGGATTGATGGCAATCTTTTCAATGCTGGCCTTACGTCCCGTCTCCCGTTCGATGGCCGCCACGGCCTGGTTCCGGACGATCAGCGGCAGGATGGTGATGATAAAGATCAGCAGGGCCGCTACCGAGGCAAGGGATATCAGCAGGATCTTGTTTTTTCTGGTCATGGTATCACCCCGGGGCAGGCGTTGTTGTGTATTGCAAGGTATAACATACGTCGGTGCGTTTTTCGTTCCGGTATTTGACCTGAAACATTCACGTTAATGGCCGGTGGGCTTGTTCCGGTTGTCGAGCAGACAGCACGGAACCTATCAGTTTTCCGAACTCCTTCATGTTGTATGGTTTCGCCACTGCGCCGGCAAAACCATACGTTCCATAGTCGGACATGATCGGATCATTTGAATAGCCGCTCGACACGATCAGGCACGCCTTGGGATCAACCGCTAGAATCTGCCGTGCTGTTTCCTTCCCTCCCATGCCGCCTGGAATGGTCAGATCCATAATAACCGCAGAAAACGGTGTCCCGGATTCGTTGCCTGCTTTGTACTGCGAGATGGCCTCAGTACCGTTCTCGCAGGTACTCACCTGATACCCCAGATAATGCAGCATTTCGGCCGTCATGTTCCGGATCATCTCCTCATCATCCATGACGAGAATGGAACCACGCAGGTGACGATCGGCCGCCTGCGTGGCCGGGGCGGTTTGCTGTTTTGAGTATGCTTCTCCGATCGATGGCAGATACATGGTGAAGGTCGTTCCTCTGCCAACTATCGAGCTGGCGCCGACATGTCCGCCATGCCGCTTGACGATCGAGTGGACCGAAGCGAGGCCCAGTCCGTTTCCGGTTAACTTGGTCGTAAAATAGGGGTCGAAGATTCTTTTCAGGTCTTCATCCGAGATGCCGCAGCCCTGATCGGAAAAGCTTATCCGGGTATATCTGCCGGATGGCAGCGCGAAGGCGTTCGCATCGGCAAGTGTCTCGTTGTGTGCGGCCACCACCAGTGTCCCGCCTCCCGGCATTGCCTGCGTGGCATTGATGATAATGTTATTGAATGCCTGGCTTATTTGCCCTTCGTCTGCTTCGATGGCGTGAATTGAGGCAGGTATGTCGGCGACTGCCCTGACATTCGAGCCATGCAGCACCAGCGATACGGCTTCATTTACGAGGTGTTGAACCGAAACCACTTTTTTTACCGGTTCGCCACCGCGGGCAAAGGTGAGGAGTTGCCGGGCAAGCTCGGTCGCCCGAACCGAAGCTTTTTCGGCTTCAACCAGAGGTTTGTGAGATTTATGACCCGCATCAAGAAACATCTGGGCAAAGGAGATGTTGCCCATGACACCGGTAAGGATATTATTGAAATCATGGGCAATGCCGCCGGCCAGAACACCCAGTGATTCCAGCTTTTCAATCTTCTGCCGTTCTTTTTCATACGCTTTACGTTCGGTTATTTCCCGTGAGATACCGTGGTATCCGGTAATGATGCCATGGATATCCCGTTCCGGGGTGGAGCTGACCTCCGCCCAAATCCATCTGCCGTCTTTGCACTGATGCTCTGCCTCGAAGGTTAGGGTGCCGGTTTTTATGCCGTTCTGTTCAGCGGACGCCCTTTGCCGAAATAGCTTCGTGATGGCTGCAACCGTATCGTCACTAAACAGCTCAAAGGCATGGCGACCGATTACTTCGTCGGCCCGGTAGCCACGCAAGCGCTCGTCAGCCGGGCTGATGTACGTTATACGATAATCTTTATCCGCCTTCCAGACTACGTCCGAGACGTTTTCGGTCAATAAGCGGTAGTGGGCCTCGCTTTCCCGCAACGCCTCTTCAATCCGCTTTCGCTCGGACAGCTCTACGTCCAGACTCTCTTTGATCAGCGTCACCTCTTGTTTGTTGCGGAGACTTTCTTCTCTGGCGCGCAGGTGTTTGAGCGTCTGTTCGGAGAAGCGGTTTTCCGTCTGCTGGCAGCTTTCCAGCAAACCCAGATGCGCATGTAGCAGAGCGGCCAGATGGTCGTGCAGCTCGAATGGGACGGTGTAATGAAACAGCAGCGCTGAGCATTGCTGCCAGGTGTGTTCAGGGCCAAAGGTGACGATGATGCCGGCAAGGTTCGTGGCAAACGGCGTCAAGGCGCGTGCGGCATCCTCCCTGCTCGCTGCCAGCAGTGCAAACGGCCAGCGCCGGACGTCTTTTTGCGAAAGACGGGGGCAGAACAGGAAGCCAGTCGGTGCGTCTTCAATCAGGGACAAGAGACGATAGCTCACGTTACGCTCCCAGTAGACAGATAACCACGGTAGCATTGTGGAAGAATGTTTCGGTATAGGTGCCGTCGTTCGTGAGAAACGGGCCAATCTCACCGAACGAGGGGAAGCCGACCAGCGGAATTTGAAGCCCGATGGCGTCCTGGATAGCCTGTACCTCCTCTTCTCCGCAATTATCAAGCTGCCATTTCCTGCCGGCACAGCTGATGATAACGGCAGCCGCGGGAGTGAAGCCGGTGCAGACCACCGTATCGATGCAGTACTGTACCGCCTGCAGCAGCTGTTCCCGTCCTGCGCCGCTGACTTGAATCGTTGCGCCTGTCGGTATGCTGCCAAAGGTTGTAATGGCTCCGGTCAGCATATCGTAACGATACGTTGTGCGCATGAAAAACCGGTCAGGCGCTGATTCGGTATAGGTCGCCAGGGCAAGTATGCCGAGATCCGCCATAGCCAGAGGTTTGCCGACCTGTTCCTTGATGAACGCCAGCGGAGTCTGTCCGCTGATACGACCGATAGACTTACCATGCGACTCTTCGATGATCCCGAGGGCACCAATCGGGATAAACCCACTGGAGGAATGCGTGATGAACGGCACGCTGCCGGAGGCAAGCAAGATTGCGACGCCGTCTTCGATCTCCAGACCATTGAGGAATATCCGGCTGCGAGTGAATTTTCTGTCATCACCGGTCATCCCGCCTATAAACGGAATAGAAAGTATTTCGCCTACTCCTGCGGCAACCCCGGTTCCGTCGGCGGTGACGCCATCGGCGAGGACAAAGGCCCATTCAGCTTTGCCGCCAAGCTGCGCCAAGGCTGCGGACGCACAGTTGCGGGCGGTACCGGGTGAATCAGCGCCAACTCCGAGTTCTGCGGCGGTGCTCCAGGTTGTCCGGCCACCCGAGTTGATGCCAAGGGCACATACTCCATAGTGCGCGGTCAGTGACGTTTCATATATTCCATCACCGGTGCCGCCAAAAATAATCACCTGGCTGGTTTCAAGGCCATCGTACAATCCGGCAATAAAAACGTCAAAGTTGCTCTCAAAGGTGATGGAGGTAAACAGGAGGATCACTTCCGGGCCGGAATCTTTCAGTGCTTCGCCGATTTCGCTCCCTGCCCGGTAGGCGTCAGTAAGTGAGGTGCTGGCAGATTTGTAGATCATTACGACCTCCTGTGACAGGTTTCACCGTCATGTTACCGCTCCGCGACAGATCGGTGCATCTTGTTTTCGCGGTCATTGCATGCCCTTGTAGTCAGCTCTTTGATTTTATACTATAACATTTAACTTGAAAGATATGATTTTTCGGGTGGCGATGTTGCTCTTGAGCGTAGAACAATATTTTATGGTTTTAGTTGAAAAAAATCATCAAAGCGGATACAAAAGAAGCCATTTTCATGTGCTGAGTACATGAAGCGATATTTGGGGAGGTACGTCATGAGCCTTGTAAAATTGTATGATACCACATTGCGTGATGGGACGCAGGCCGAGGATGTCTCGTTTCTGCTTGAGGACAAGATTCGCATTGCCCACCGGCTTGATGATATGGGTATTCACTATATCGAAGGCGGCTGGCCAGGGAGCAATCCCAAGGATGTGGCTTTTTTCAAGGATATCAAAAAAGAAAAACTCTCCCATGCCAAGATTGCAGCATTCGGTTCCACCCGCCGCGCCAAGGTCACGCCTGACAAGGACAATAATATTATCACGTTGATCAAGGCCGAGGCGGATGCCATTACGATTTTCGGCAAAACCTGGGATTTCCATGTGCGCGAAGCCCTGCGCATCTCGCTGGAAGAGAATCTTGAGCTGATTTTCGATTCACTGGAGTATCTGAAAAAGAATGCAGCGGAGGTGTTCTACGACGCCGAGCACTTTTTCGATGGCTACAAGGCCAATCCAGATTATGCCATCAAGACTCTCATGGCAGCAGAACAGGCCAAGGTTGACTGCATCGTCCTGTGCGACACCAACGGCGGCACCATGCCGTTCGAGCTGGCAGAGATCATCAAGGCGGTTAAAAAGCAGATCAAGACCCCGCTGGGAATCCATACCCATAATGACGGTGAGTGTGCCGTGGCCAATACGATGATTGCCGTCGAACAGGGTATCGTCCAGGTGCAGGGCACCATCAACGGATTTGGAGAACGCTGCGGAAATGCCAATCTTTGTTCGATCATTCCGGCCCTGAAGGTCAAGATGAAGAGGGACTGCATTACGGACGAACAGTTGCGTCACCTGCGGGATGTCTCTCGTTTTGTCTACGAACTGGCCAATTTTTCCCCCAACAAGCATCAGGCCTATGTCGGTAATTCCGCTTTCGCCCACAAGGGGGGCGTTCACGTCAGCGCCATCCAGCGCCACCCTGAGACCTACGAGCATATGCGCCCGGAAGTGGTGGGCAACTGTACGCGTGTACTGGTTTCGGATCTGTCCGGCCGGGCCAATATCCTTGCCAAGGCTGAAGAATTCAACATCAATCTGGACAGCAAGGATCCTGTTACGTTGGAGATCCTCGACAATATCAAGGAAATGGAAAACCGCGGCTACCAGTTTGAAGGGGCCGAAGCTTCATTCGAGCTGCTGATGAAGAAGGCCCTGGGAACCCATAAAAAGTTTTTCACCGTACTTGGATTTCGCGTCATCGATGAGAAGCGCGGCGAGGAACAGAAGCCGATGGCCGAAGCGACCATCATGGTCAAGGTGGGCGGCAAGATTGAGCATACCGCCGCCGAAGGGAGCGGTCCGGTCAATGCGCTCGATAACGCCCTGCGCAAGGCGCTAGAGAAATTTTACCCCAAGTTGAAAGAGGTTAAGCTCCTGGATTACAAGGTGCGCGTGCTTCCGGCTGGTCTGGGAACGGCTTCGTCTACCCGTGTGCTGATCGAATCTGGTGACAAGCATGCCCGCTGGGGTACGGTGGGTGTGTCTGATAACATCATTGATGCCTCATACCAGGCCCTGATCGACAGTATTGATTACAAACTCCATAAATCCGAGGAATAATCGTTGTGACGGGCGAAAGGTGCGCTGCAGAACGAACTGGAATTCGTTCGCTGCGTTCCTTTCAAAAAACGCCACGTTTCTTCCACCGTGTTCTTCTCCTGATGTGTGCAATTGCCATATCTGTCCCTCTTGTATACACAAGCCGCCCAGGTAGAGAAAAAACTACTCGGGCGGCTTTTTCCGTACTTTCATCACCACGTGGTTATGTCCGTATCAGTGGCGATGTCAGACATCCCGGCATATATCCCTTATGCGTCAACACAATGACGATAACCGCCATTAGAATGGCAGGCCCGTTGTGCCCTGCCATGAAGGGGCTCGTAGGGGCTGATGCTGCTGCGTACATGGAAAATGGGATGGAAATGCATGTGACCTGCCTTCCAGACGGTACTGTGCAGTTGTCGAAAAAACTGATGACAACCAGTGAGCGGCTTGTTATGGGAGTACCCCTTGATATTAATGCGATGAGTGAAGCCGATTTTGACAGAGTGCCGGGCATCGGGCCGACGACGGCCGAGAGAATTGCTGAGTATCGTCAAAGTAATGGCGGCAGGATGAAGGTTTCGGACCTGCTTTTCATCGAAGGAATTGGTGAAAAAAAATATAATCACCTGCTGAAATATTTTTAACTATCTTTAACTGTTCAGATATTTGAGATCTTTCCGGTGTTGATATCCAGCACGAGCCTGGTATTGGCACGTATGATGTAATGTTAGCCGGTACTTAGGAAGTTGAGCGCTACTACATCATCGGGAGGGTTGCTATGCAATGTCCACGCTGCAAGGGCCGAATGTTCGCTGAAAAATTTTATGATTTTGTCCGCTCCTTTGATGCATGGAAGTGCACGTGTTGCGGAGAATTGCTTGATTCGACCATTCTGGCTAATCGGGCTCGAAGTAATAATACCCATCTCGGCTGACAGAACGTACAACTGACGACGCAGTATAAAAGGGAAACCCGGCAACCGGTTTCCCTTTTTGTTTGACAGGGACCGCTCTGAAAGGCTATTGAATTTATCCGCTCAAGCAATGGTGCGCCGGAGCGTGAAACATAAAATAATAATTCCATGAGGTTTGTAATGAGAGATGATGGCAGAGATGGTAACGTATTACGTCAGGTGCGTATTACCAGAAATTTTACCAAGCATGCTGAAGGTTCCGTGTTGGTCGAGTTCGGCGATACGCGGGTGATCTGTACCGCATCAATAGAGGAGTCGGTGCCTCCATTTCTGCGCGGTAAAGGCACCGGATGGGTGACGGCTGAATATTCCATGCTCCCTCGGGCAACCCATACCCGTTCATCACGCGAAGCAGCCAAAGGGAAACAAAGTGGTCGTACGTTGGAGATTCAACGCCTGATCGGCCGCTCCCTGCGGGCGGTTACCGACCTGATCGCCTTGGGTGAGCGCTCTATCACCATCGATTGTGATGTGATACAGGCCGATGGAGGAACCCGGACCGCTTCCATTACCGGGGCCTACGTCGCTCTGCATGATGCACTGATAATCTTGCGGGACAGGGGCTTGATTGCACAAATCCCGCTGAAAGAGGCCGTCGCTGCTGTCAGCGTCGGTATCATCGGCGGCGAGGCTGCGCTGGATCTTAACTATTTTGAGGATTCGGCCGCTGAAGTCGACATGAATTTCGTCATGACCACCAGTGATCGCTTTGTCGAGGTGCAGGGTACCGCTGAGGCAGAGCCGTTTACGGTTGAGCAGATGGACGCTATGCGGGTTCTGGCTACAGAGGGTATTCGGAAGCTTTTTGTCATCCAGAGAGAGGCCCTGGCCCGATGAGGGAGCTGGTTGTTGCAACCCGGAATCGTGGTAAACTGAAAGAAATTCAGGCAGTTCTGGAGGGTGTCGTCGAAGTGGTCCGCTGCGCTGCCGATTTCCCCGGATTTTCTGAAACGATTGAGGACGGGCTGACCTTTCAGGAAAATGCCCTCAAAAAGGCCCGGGAGGCAATGCTCTTTACCAGCCTGCCGGCTCTGGCCGATGATTCAGGGTTGGTCGTGGATGCGTTGGATGGGCGGCCGGGAGTATATTCTGCCCGTTTTGCGGGGGAGGGGGCCGAAGATGCTGATAATAATCAGCGACTTCTGGAAGAGCTGGCCCAGGTTCCCGCAGGTCAGCGACAGGGTGCCTTTATGTGTGTGCTGGCATTTGTAACACCTGACGGTATTGAGCAGGTTTTCAGTGGCAGGGTAGGGGGGATTATTCTGACATCAGGGCGTGGAGATGGCGGCTTCGGTTACGATCCTCTTTTTCTGGTTGACGGGTTTAATCGCACCATGGCGGAGCTCTCCCTGCAGGAAAAGAACCACATCAGCCACCGTGGCCAGGCGTTACAGCATTTTCGGGCATTTCTAGAGCAAGGGCGATAAATGAAAACAGAAAACAACAAGCGCAAAGACAAGCGCTTCAAGACTGCTACAACCACTACACCCCCTGTTAGCATGGATCAAGAACGAGCACCGAGACCTAAGCTTTCGCGTAATATGATTGTGGAATTACCCATAACAGCCATTGATGAAGATGGCTATGGAACTGCACGCGTTGACGGACTGGCCTACAAAATAGGTGGCGCTTTGCCGGGGGACCTGGTTCGAGCTAAAATAGACCACGCTTCATTCGGCACGGTGACAGGACACCTGTATAAGCTGTTGCAGGCTTCTCCGCTACGGAGTAAGCGCCCTCCCTGTTCCAATAGCGCCGAGTGTCTCGGTTGCCCGTTGATCGCCATGCGATATACCGATCAGAAGGTTTTGAAACGCGGGATGATACTGAATGAACTGGCAAAGTATCCGTCGCTGACCGGGACCACGATTCATCCGCTGATGTCGCCCGACCGGCTGATCCATTATCGAAATTCCGCCAAACTGGTTGTAGCCGGTAAACACTCAGAACCGTTTATTGGTATATACCGTCGTGCCAGCCATGACGTGTATGACCTGGAAGAGTGCCCGGTTCACCATCCCCTGATAAACCGCGTTATTGCTGCGGCCCGGAGTGGTATTACCAGGTTAAAGGTTCCCATCTACAACCCCCGCAGCAAGATGGGGCTATTGCGTTATCTGGTGGTCAGGGTTTCCGAGTCCGAGCAGAAAGCGATGGTGGTATTGATCACGGCTGATAAATCCTATAACGAGATACATCACCTGTCTCGTTTTATCCGTGAGGCCTTGCCGGAGGTAGAAGTGATTGCCAGCAATGTCAACAGTTCCGAGGGGAACGTGATTTTTGGGCAGAAAGACTCGTTCCTCACTCCCAAGCATTACCTTACTGAAAAGGTCGGTGATATATACGTGCAGATTTCCCCCCGATCTTTTTTTCAGGTCAACACGGCTGGTGCAACGTTGATATACGAAAAAGTGAAAGCATGGGCTGCCCTTGACCGGGAATCGACAGTTCTTGACCTGTACTGCGGGATTGGAGGGATCGGGCTGTTTCTGGCAGGTCAGGCAAAAAGGGTTATTGGGATTGAAGTCGTGGAAGAGGCGGTTGCCGATGCACGCAAGAATGCCCGCCTCAATGGATTTACTAACTGTCGTTTTGAGGCTGGTGATGCGGCCGTTCTGTTGGAAGAGCTTGCAGGCGATGGCGAGCGGGTTGATGTGGTTGTTCTCAACCCCCCCCGAAAAGGTTGTGACGAAGTCGTACTGCAACGAGTCGCCGGATTGTCACCTCGCAGGGTTGTGTATGTGTCCTGTTCACCGGAAAGCTTGATGCGTGATCTCAATATATTGAAAAATCTGGGATATACATGCCGTGAGGTGCAGCCGGTCGATATGTTTCCCCAGACCGTCCATGTGGAGAATGTGGCATTGTTGGAAAAAGGTGATAAATCTGCTTGACTTAGCAGCGATATACTGGTATTTAAGTTTTTCTCTTTTGATGAAGGCGCGTAGCTCAGGGGGAGAGCGCTACCCTGACACGGTAGAGGTCGACGGTTCGAGACCGTCCGCGCCTACCATTAAAAGCAGTAGTCTCGGGGCATCGATAGGTTCGATGCCTTTTCTGTTTCACCTACGCAGAGGTATATCTATATGGCCGACATACATGTGACACTTCCTGATGGTTCAAGCAGAGTTCTGACTGAGGGGGCTACTGTTGCCGATCTGGCAGCTTCTATCGGTGCCGGTCTTGCCAAGGCAGCCATAGCCGGCAAGATTGATGGTGTACTGGTTGACGTTGCTGCTGGCTTGCATGAGGGCGCCCGTGTTGAGATCATTACCGAAAAGAGCCCGGAAGCGCTGGAGATTATTCGTCACTCCACCTCGCATCTGATGGCCCAGGCGGTCAAGGAACTTTTTCCAGCCGCCAAGGTGACTATCGGACCTGCCATTGAAAGCGGCTTCTATTACGATTTTGATGTAGAGCAACCCTTTACGCCTGAAGATATTGAACGCATTGAAGCCAAGATGGCTGAACTGGCCAAGGCCGACACCAAGGTTGAGCGCTCAGTGCTCACCAGTGCCGAAGCAATCAAAAAGTTTGAAGAAATGGGCGAGCCGTACAAGAAGGAACTGATCGAAGGGATCGGTGCCGAGACCGTCTCGATTTATACTCAGGGCAGTTTTGCCGATCTCTGTCGCGGACCGCATGTCCCTTCCACTGGTCGCATCAAGGCCTTCAAGTTGCTTTCTATTGCCGGAGCGTACTGGCGTGGCGACGAAAAGAACCGGATGCTTCAGCGCATCTATGGCACCGCATTTATCGACAAAAAAGAGCTTGAAGCGTACCTCCATCGTCTGGAAGAGGCTAAACGTCGTGACCATCGCAAGTTGGGAAAAGAACTGGATCTGTTCTCTTTCTCAGATGAGGTCGGCGCAGGTTTTGCCATCTGGCACCCCAAAGGGGCCATGCTGCGCACGGTCCTCGAGGATTTTGAACGTCGTGAACACCTCAGGCGCGGTTATGATATCGTTGTTGGACCCCAGATACTCAAGACCGATTTGTGGCAGCGTTCCGGACACTACGAAAACTATCGCGAGAACATGTATTTCACTGAAGTGGATGAGCAGAGTTTCGGTGTAAAGCCGATGAACTGCCTTGCCCACATGATGATTTACAAGTCTCAGTTACGCAGCTACCGGGATCTACCTCTTCGTTATTTTGAGCTTGGTACGGTTCATCGGCATGAACGGGCCGGTGTGCTGCACGGATTGATGCGTGTGCGCTGTTTCACTCAGGACGATGCCCATATCCTTTGCACCCCGGAACAGCTTGATGCTGAGATTAAAGGTGTTCTGACGTTCGTCAGTGACGTCATGGGCATTATGGGTTTTGAGTATGAGATGGAGCTTTCCACCCGTCCGGAAAAGTCCATCGGCGACGATGCCTCGTGGGAGTTGGCTACCAATGCGCTTACGGCTGCTCTTGAGGATACCGGCAGACCCTATGAGATAAATGAAGGTGATGGAGCTTTTTACGGCCCCAAGATTGACATCAAGTTGCGTGATTGTCTTGACAGGCGGTGGCAGTGTGCTACTATTCAGTGCGATTTTACCCTGCCAGAACGCTTCGATCTGCATTATATCGCTTCTGATGGTGAGAAAAAACGCCCCGTCATGGTTCACCGGGTTATTCTCGGTTCAATCGAACGCTTCATCGGTGTCTTGATTGAGCATTATGCCGGCAGCTTCCCTCTCTGGCTTTCGCCGGTTCAGGCCGTTATTCTTACGGTCACCGATAGTCAGATTTCGTATGGCCAGCAGGTATTGGCTGAGCTTAGAGCAGCGGGCATAAGGGTACAGGGTGATTTCCGTAATGAAAAACTGAGTTTCAAAATTCGCGAAGCCCAGTTGCAGAAGGTCCCGTATATGCTGGTCATCGGGGATAAAGAGGTTGAGCAGGGAACAGTGACGCCTCGTTACCGTGACGGCAAAAACCTGGTGCCAATGAAGTGTGCTGAATTTGTAGCGTTTGTTGAGCAGGAATGCAAACTGTTCAAATAGTAATATGTGCTATCGAGGAGACGGAGAGTTGAGCCGTCCCATCCAGGGGGTGTAGTCATAGCAAAGCCGACCGTGAATATCAACAATACCATTCGTGCGACAGAGATTCGAGTTATTGGAGCAGATGGAGAGGCGCTCGGGGTTATATCCACAGCCGAGGCCCTCGCACTTGCCGAACAGCAGCAGCTTGACCTGGTTGAGGTATCGCCCAGTGCGGTCCCGCCAGTCTGTCGCATTATGGATTATGGCAAGTTCAAGTATCAACAGAGTAAGAAACTTCAGGAAGCACGCAAGAAGCAGGTGCATGTAGAAGTTAAGGAGATTAAACTTCGTCCGAAAACCGATGATCATGACTTGGAGTTTAAGGTTAAACATGTGCGCCGCTTCCTTGAAGAAGGCAATAAAGCCAAGGTAACCTTGGTCTTTCGTGGACGGGAAATAACTCACATGGATATCGGCCGTGCCGTAATCGAGAGATTTGCAGCTGCGCTGTCCGATATTGCAGTGATTGAATCCCATCCCAGGGTAGATGGTCGTCAAATGTTTATGATCGTTGCCCCAAAAGTAAAAAAATAACGCATCTTGTTATTACTTTAACTATTACTACCATTCAGAAGGAGAAGAGCCAATGCCAAAAATCAAAACCAATCGGGGCGCTGCCAAGCGCTTCAAAAAATCCGCTTCAGGCCGTATCAAGCGCGGCGGCGCCTTTACCAGTCATATATTAACGTCCAAGAGTACCAAGCGTAAGCGTAATCTGCGTCAAGGCGGTATGGTTGCGGACGTTGATCAGAAAAACATTTCCAAGCTTATCCCGTACATGTAACGGGCCAATACCATGAACCGTGAGGAAACTGTCTCCCCTTGCGGATCGGGTGAAATCAAACACGAAGGAGTAGATCATGCCACGCGTTAAAAGAGGTTTTAAAGCGAGACGCAGACGTAACAAGGTTCTTAAACTTGCCAAGGGTTACCGGGGTGCGCGCAGCAAATTGTTCCGCAGTGCCACTGAAGCGGTTGACCGGGCTCTCAATTATGCCTTCCGCGATCGTCGCGTCAAAAAACGTGACTTCCGCAGTCTGTGGATCACCCGTATCAATGCAGCATCACGCCTGAATGGACTGTCGTACAGCAAGTTCATTTTCGGTCTCAAAAAAGCCAATATCGAAATTGACCGCAAGGTTCTGGCCGACATAGCCGTCTCCGATCCCAACGGTTTTATGGAGATTGCCAATCTGGCCAAAGCCGGCATTTAACAGCGAATGCCGTAATTCAAACATGAGGGAATGGGACCACACTCCCATTCCTTTTTTTGTAAAGGTACTAGCATGCGGGAACAGCTTGAACAAATGAGAGAAGAGGCCCTGCGTTGTATAGGGCATGCATCTGGTGAAAATGCCCTTCAGGATGTCCGAGTCAGATTTCTCGGTCGAAAAGGTGCATTTACCGGTCTGATGAAGGGGCTTGGTGCCCTCTCTGCGGAAGATCGGCCGATCGTTGGCCAGTTGGTGAACACCATCAAGGATGAGATCGAGTCTTGCCTTGAGAGTGCTCTTATGACGGCCCGGGATCAGGAGGTGTTTCGGCGGCTGCAATCCGAACGGATCGATGTGACACTGCCCGGGCGACGTTTAGCGTGCGGAAGCAAGCATCCCATTACCTTGGTGATTGAAGAGGTGTGCGACATCTTTGCGGGGCTTGGGTTTTCGGTTGCCGAGGGCCCAGAGATCGAACATGACTGGTACAATTTCGAGGCGCTCAATTTCCCTCCCGAGCATCCCGCCCGTGACATGCAGGATACTTTTTTTGTAGAAAATAATCTGTTGCTGCGCACCCATACCTCTCCGGTTCAGATTCGTACCATGCTCAAACAGAAACCACCGGTGCGAATCATTGCCCCTGGCACGGTCTATCGCTGCGATTCGGATGCCACCCATTCACCCATGTTTCACCAGATCGAAGGACTGATGGTGGACAAAGCTGTCACGTTCGGTGATCTTAAGGGTATGCTGACGGTTTTTACCAATCAACTTTTCGGACAGAAAACGGGTGTGCGTTTACGCCCCAGTTTCTTTCCCTTTACCGAACCATCTGCCGAGGTTGATATCGCCTGTGTGATCTGTGGCGGCAAGGGCTGCAGGGTCTGCAAGCAGAGTGGGTGGCTTGAGATTCTGGGGGCTGGCATGGTCGATCCCGAGGTCTTCCGTCACGTCAATTATGATGCCGAAGAGATTTCCGGTTTTGCCTTTGGCATGGGTATCGAACGTATTGCCATGTTAAAGTATGGCATTAACGATATGCGTCTATTGTTTGAGAATGACGTGCGTTTCTTGCGACAATTCTAACTTAAGATTAATGGTGTCCTGATATGAAAGTAACCTATAACTGGCTCAAAGAATTTGTTGACTTTGATCTTTCTCCCGAAGCACTGGCCGATGTTCTCACCATGCTGGGTCTTGAAGTTGAGGGCATGGAGAAGCAGGGCTGCGGCATGGATGATGTTGTCGTTGCCCTGGTTGAGGAAAAACGGCAGCACCCTAATGCCGACAAGCTCTCGCTCTGCAGGGTCAACAACGGTACAGAAATCCTCGACGTTGTTTGCGGGGCTCAGAATTTCAAGCAGGGCGATATCGTTGCCCTGGCGCAAATTGGAGCAATCCTGCCGGGGGATTTCAAAATCAAGCGTTCCAAGATTCGCGGTGAGGAATCCTGCGGCATGCTCTGTTCCGAGAAGGAACTGGGATTGGCTGACGAAAGCGTCGGAATCATGATTCTTCCCGAAGGACCGGCACTGGGGACTCCGGTGTTCGAGGCCTTGAGTCTCAAGGATACCCTGCTGGAGATCGGGCTGACCCCAAATCGGGCCGACTGTCTGAGTGTCGCTGGTATAGCTCGCGAGATTGCTGCCAAACTTGGAACGACTGTGCGCTATCCGGATATGGCGATTTGCGAGGGACCGGATGCAGCAGACGCCACCATTGGTGTAACGATCGAAGATGGCGATCTTTGTCCCCGCTATGCTGCTCGCTATATCTCGGGGTGCCGGATCGCACCTTCTCCCGAATGGCTTGTCAAACGGCTCAATGCTGTCGGCATGCGTTCTATCAGCAACGTTGTCGATGTTACCAACCTTGTGATGATGGAGCTTGGCCATCCGCTGCATGCCTTCGATTGCGACCGCTTGGAGGGACACAGGATTGTTGTCCGCAGGGCAGGGGAGGGTGAGGCGTTCACTACACTTGATAATCAGCAGCGCATACTTACTGCCGATGATCTGGTCATTTGTGATGCCTCTCGCCCTGTGGCACTGGCGGGAGTGATGGGGGGGCTCAATTCAGAAATATCCGCTACTACCGCCAATATCCTTCTGGAAAGCGCCTGGTTCAAACCTGCTGCTGTCAGGCGAACCAGCAAGCGTCTTGGTCTGCACACAGAGTCGTCACATCGTTTTGAGCGTGGTGCCGACATCGGCATGGTTGCGCGCGCACTTGACCGCGCGGCCTCGCTGATTGCTCAATTATCGGGGGGAACGGTTGCACGGGGAGCCGTCGATGTATATCCCGTCGAGATGACTCCTCCTGCAATTACACTGCGTCCCGAACGTGTCAGCGCCATGTTGGGCATAGAGCTGCCAAAACAGGAGGTATCTGACATCCTTGTTCGTCTTGAATGTAGTGTCCGTGAAATTGCCGCAGAAGCATTAGAGGTCATTCCACCCAGCTACCGTATCGATATTGAGCGTGAGATCGATCTGGTAGAAGAGGTCGCGCGAATGAAAGGCTTTGATGCGATCCCAGCTACCATGCCGATTGCCCGCGTCGTATCGGATCGTCCCACACAGCATCAGCGCGTGGAGCGCTCTGTTCGGGACATACTTGTCGCTCATGGTATGAACGAAATTATAAACTTCAGTTTCATCTCTCCGGATGCGGCCGACAAGTTGTTGCTGGCTGAAGACGATCTCCGCAGAACAGCTATTAAACTTGCCAATCCACTCGTAGCTGAACAATCGATCATGCGCACCACTCTCCTGCCAGGCGTGCTTGAGGTTATTGCCCGCAATACCAGTTTCCGCACCATGGACCTCAAGGTGTTCGAAATTCGTCGAAGGTATCTGCCGACTACTGAAGAGATGCCGCATGAGCCGCTTTGTATTGCCGGAGCGCTTACCGGCTCACGCGTCGATACCGGTTGGAGTTCTGTTCGTGATTCAGTCGATTTTTATGATGTTAAAGGAATTATTGAAAATCTGCTTGAATCCCTCCATATTCGAGGTGTCAAGTGGATTGCTGATACCCCTGAAATGTATTACCATCCGGGAAAATCATGCAGCATTATGGTGGGAAAGGACCGAATCGGAACTTTTGGTGAAATTCATCCCACTGTACAGGAAAACTTTGAAATAGAGAAACCGGTCTATGCTTTTGAGCTTGATTTCGTAAAATTAGTAGCTTTATCAAACCAAAAACGCAGCATAACAGCACCATCACGTTTTCCCGACAGCACCCGGGATATTGCCTTGCTTGCCCCGGATGAGCTGCCTGCTGATAAGCTTCTTGAGTGCATTAATGCTGTTAAAGCACAGGAGATTGAGCAGATTGAAATCTTCGATGTGTACCATGGGGCCGGCATTCAGGAAGGGCACAAGAGCATTGCCATTCGTATCCGCTACCGTTCCTACGAGCGCACACTTACCGATGATGAGATCGGTCGTATCCATGCCAAGGTAACTGCGACCTTGTTGAATAAACTAAATGTATCAATAAGATAAAAACCTGTTGCGAAATGGTATTCCCTGTGTTATAAAAATTTCCCTTCGTTTTCAATAAGTAAATCGTACACATAGAGGTTGTTATGACCAAAGCTGACATCGTTGAGCGTATTCACCAGAAGATTGGCTTTTCCAAGAAAGAATCCTCCGAAATGGTTGAGTCGGTATTTAGTATTCTTAAGAATACGCTTGAGTCTGGCGAGAAGATCAAGATTGCAGGCTTCGGCAATTTTGTCGTCAAACAGAAGGCTGACCGGCGCGGACGTAACCCCCAGACCGGAGATACCATTACCATTGTTGCTCGCCGGATCCTCACCTTCAAGCCGAGCCAGGTTCTGAAAAACGCAATCAATACGCCGTCGAAAGAGGCCAGATAGCGGACCGACTCATGGGCACAACTTTTCCCGACAAATTGTATTACAAGATCGGCGAAGTAGCCCAAATGGCAGGAGTTAAAACCTCGGTTCTCCGATTCTGGGAGTCAGAATTCGATTTCCTGTCTCCGGAGAAGAGTACGTCAGGGCAGCGGTTGTATTCGAAACATGAAGTTGATCTGATACTGCAGGTACGTACCTTACTATATGATGAAAAATTCACGATTGAAGGTGTAAAAAAAAGAATTTCACCAAAAGGCAAGCTTATCAACCCCAATGATATTTCTCCAGTATCTGGTGTTGGTGATCATTCCGTTTTGTTGAAAGAAATCAGAGAAGCCTTGCAGATCTTGCGGAGGAAGTTGTAACAAAAGAAAAGCACCACGGGGCGTAGCGCAGCCTGGTAGCGCACTAGACTGGGGGTCTAGTGGTCGCAAGTTCAAATCTTGTCGCCCCGACCATATAGAACAGCCACCTATGTTAGATCGTAGGTGGCTGTTTTTTTTTCGAGATGAACAATTTGAATAATCCTAAAACCGGCAGTTGACTTCCGTTATCCTGTTGCCGGCAGTAATTTGAGACCATCTGCCGGGTTCAAGACGGGTAACATTTTTCTGTAAGCTCTCTTGGCGATCAGTGCGATTCTCTCTG
>JAJXYO010000065.1 GCA_021780495.1 Deltaproteobacteria bacterium | reverse complement strand
GGCCAGGCAGGGTTCGGCGACACCGGGCGAGTAGGCCAGCGACAGGTCGGCGGCGGTCTGGCACGGTTTGGTGGAGATGACTTCGATCTTGCCTTTGCGACCGCTGGAGTGATATTCGAGTGCGTCCTTAGACTTTGTCATTTAATTTCTCCCTCATAATTTAGTCTAGTTAAAAAAACAATGGTTCATTTGGTCGTTAAGGTGTTAGACTTTTACTTAAAATGAAAAACAATAGCCTCCTCTCATTATGTTTGTCAAGCAGTTAGTATTGCCCAGTATAAAATCATTATATTTGAGCATTAAGTGGTTTGCCTCTTTAAGATCTGCTGGTACAATCCAACTCCACGGGGCATATAAAGGAGACTTTCATGGAGCGAATCTGGGCACCTTGGCGGATGTCTTATATCAGCAACAATACGCCGGATCAGAGCTGCATATTCTGTCCCTCGGAAAAGGGTGATCGGGAGCGCCTGATCCTTGCCCGGAGCGGCAATTCCCTGCTGATGCTGAATCGCTATCCTTATACGGGCGGGCACGTGATGGTGGCTCCATTACGGCATGCGGCTGAACTGGAAGATCTCACGGACTCGGAATTGCTGGATCTCATGCACCTGGTCTGCAAAGGGCGTGCGCTCCTGTGTCGGGTTGTTAAGCCTGACGGCTTTAATATTGGCATCAATTTGGGCAAAGCGGCCGGCGCGGGCGTAGAGGAACACCTGCACATCCATATTGTTCCACGCTGGAACGGAGATTCCAATTTTATGACAGTTGTCGGAGATGTGCGGGTGATCCCTGAGGGGCTCCTGGCGGCCTATGACCAATTGTCGGCAGCACTTGCGGCGGATGCCTGATGCAGTCGCTCAACATGGACCAGCTTGTTATCGGCATAGATATCGGCGGAACCAACCTGCGGTCTGGTCTGGTGGACAATGACGGTCTCATTGTTGAGCGTCGTCGCTGTGCCAGTCGTATAGATGAAGGCCGGGCCGCATTCTGTGGACTCCTTCTCTCGGAAATAATGGCCCTGAAAGAAGTCGCCGCAGTACTGGGTAAACAGGTCAGAGCTGTAGGTATCGGTATTCCGGGGCTGATAGGTTGTGACGGCCTGATCCGTTCATCGGTCAACATGCAACCGCTGGAAGGTTTCAATCTGGCTGCTTGTGTCGAAGCTCGCACCGGTCTGCCGGCGGTTAGTGCCAATGATGCCAATGTGGTCGCGTTTGGCGAACAGTGTTTCGGCGCCGGACGTGGGTTCTCTTCATGCATGGTGATAACGATCGGCACCGGTCTGGGGAGTGGACTGATTCTGGATGGCAAGCTCTGGACCGGCAATGGAGGCTTTGCAGCGGAGTTCGGTCATATCACGGTTGTACCGGAGGGGATTCTGTGTCCCTGCGGTAACCGGGGCTGTCTTGAACAGTATGTATCGGCAGGGGCGCTGGTTCGTTTTGCGCGGGAGCGCATGTCCGCTGAAGGTGCTGAACAGCTGAGTGCGGAAAAGGTCGCCGACCTGGCGAAGCTGGGGGACGCGGCCGCATTGTCAGCCTTCGACCAGCTTGGCTACTGGCTGGGTACCGCTCTTGCATCCTTGATAAATACACTCAATATTCAGGCCGTCGTGATTGGTGGTGGCGTGGCTGCCAGTTTTGATCTGCTGCAACCGGCGCTCCAGCGGACTATCCAGCAACGCTGTTTTTCACAGATGTATGAGGGGTTGATTGTTGTGCAGGCATCGTTGGGCGATGATGCCGGTTTGATCGGCGGTGCTGCTCTGGCCGGATCTATTCGCAGGCATTGAAATGTGACGGGTGCTTTCTTGATGTGCTGGAGATGATGGTTGTGAAAAACGCATGAAACACCGTATGTGGACCTTTACTGGTCTACAGCTTCTATAAAATACCATTGATCAAGAGGGCAATAAAATGGGAACCACCAGGCTCTGTACTGTGTTGTTGGCAGCCGTCGTTCTGTTTTCGGTTTCAATCTCTTCCGCTTGGGCCAAGCCGACAACAGCTGGTCAGGCCATGGCCGTTGTGCAAGCCTGGCGGCAGATGGACGCGGCTCCGCTGAGAACCCATCTTGGCAAAACCACCGGCACGGTGCAGACGTACAGGGATGCTGGCGGGACGGCCCTTTATCATGTCGTTTCTTTGTTGCCAGCCGGGTTTGCAATTGTTTCGGCGGATGACCTTGTAGAACCCATTATTGCTTTTTCTTCAGAGGGTGCATTCGATCCCTCAGACTCAAATCCACTCGGGGCACTGGTCAGCCGCGATCTTCCCGGCCGAATCGCTCGTGTGCGAGCTCATGTCGCATCTGCAACACTCGAAATGTCTGCTGCGCTGACACCGGATGAGTCGTCAGCGCAGCAAAAATGGCAGCGACTGCAGAGTTCTGGGACCGCTGTGGCATATGGAGCAGCCACACTATCCGACGTGCGCGTGGCGCCTCTGTTACAGAGTAAATGGGACCAGTCCACGGTCAACGGCAATGTCTGTTACAACTACTACACGCCCAACAACTATGTCAGCGGCTGTGTCGCAACGGCCCTGTCTCAACTGATGCGTTTTTACCAGCTGCCGACCTTTTCAGTCGGTACTCCCAGCTTCACAATATATGTGGACGATGGTTCTGGCGCGGGCCCTGTTTCTCGTCAAGAAGCACTCATGGGAGGGGATGGGACAGGTGGTCCGTACAATTGGGCACAGATGCCGCTGGTGCCGGATGGAACGACCACCGATACGCAGCGGCAGGCAATCGGCAGGTTGCTGCATGATGCCGGCGCAACAGTGGACATGCAATACGCCGCGGGCGGTTCAGGTGCCGACACCTTCATGACGGCAAATGCCCTAAAAGGAACCTTCGGGTACGGCAATGCCGTAAAAGGTTATAATAATGGCAGCGACATCTCAACTGCCTCACGCAATACAATGGTCAATCCAGACCTTGATGCCGGCCTGCCGGTACTGTTCGCCATAAATGGCAGCTCCGGAGGACATGCGGTGGTTGGCGATGGCTATGGTTATCAATCCGGAACCATGTACCATCACCTCAACATGGGCTGGTCCGGTGCCAGTGACCTTTGGTATAATCTGCCGAACATAGATTCTTCTCCCTCTTTTAACACTGTGATCGGCGTAGTGTACAACATTTACACTACCGGCAGCGGGGAGATTGTCAGCGGCAGGGTTGTTGACTGCGCTGGTGCGCCGGCCGGCGGCGTTACTGTAACGGCTTCACTGAACAGCTCCGTCATGGCAAGCACCACAACCAACAGCAACGGAATTTATGCCTTGAAGGGACTGGCCTCGGCAACGTCCTATAGCATAGCGGCATCCAAGAGCGGTTACAGCTTCACATCCCAAATAGCTGCAACAGGGACTTCCTTGGATTATAACTCCACACCTGGTAACCAATGGGGGGTTGATTTCGCAAATGCCACCTGTAGCTCTTCTACCTTGAACCTCCTTAAATCCGGTGCCGGCACCGGTACCGTTACCTCGACACCGGCGGGAATTTCATGCGGTGCCACCTGTTCAACACCCTTTGCATCGCCATCGTCAATCACCTTGACGGCGGCTGCTGATCCCGGCTCCGCCTTCATCGGTTGGTCCGGTGGTGGCTGCTCCGGCAATGGTTCCTGTACGGTTAATCTGGCGGCTAACACAACAGTTTCGGCTAGTTTTGCCCCGGTGATGGCAATATTTTCAGAACCCTTCTCTGGCGCGTCCATTCCAAGTGGTTGGGCGGCACAAGCCAATGTCGGCTCAACTCGAAACTGGTCTATCGTTAGCACCTCCGCCAACCCGAACATAACAAACGGGACAGGCAATTATGCCACGCTTGATGCACATGGGAGTTATTTGAATGTTGATTCAAGCTTGATTTCTCCGAGTTATGATTTATCTCAATATGCTGGCGTTGCTCTGTCATTCAAGACATATTTAAACTACTGGAACAACAGCGCCGGTGATGTGGATGTCAGCAGCGACGGCGGTATGAGCTGGACGAATGTCTGGCGTAAAGGGCCGGGCACTAACAATACATCTTATGGCCCTTCAACTGAAATGGTTGATATTACTCCCCTGGCCGCCGGTAAGGCCAACGTAAAGGTGAGATTCCATTATACAACGAATAATTATGGCTCTTATTGGGATATCGATGATTTCACCCTCTATGGCGCTGTAAAAGCCACGCCCGGACCACCTACCATCACCTCGGTCAAGGCGGGCGATAACCAGGCCAGCATCTATTTTTCCCCCCCTGTTTCCGATGGCGGCAGTCCCATCACAGGTTACTCCGTATCATCGAGTCTTGGAGCTACTGCACCTAGTTTGTCAATTCCGATCACGGTTTCAGGTTTAACGAATAACACCCTCTATACCTTTACTGTTACCGCACTTAATGCAAATGGTCTTGGTACGCCGTCTTCTCCATCATATAGCGTAACTCCGGGAGTGGTAGTTAATACGGGAATTGACGGGACGGGGTACCAAACCCTGCAAGACGCATTTAATGCAAATCCACAAACAACCGGCATTCAGATCGTGAGCGGAGCAGCTGTTGGCCCGCTTCTGAAAACAGGAACAAATGATATCACCATTACCGGTGGATACGATGCAGCATTTACTCCGAACTCTTCTCAGAGCGGCGCGCCATCTTTCATCGGTGCGCTGACCCTGAAAGGGGGAACGACACGGATTCAGAATGTAAAAATCAAATAATAAAATTAATAATATTAGTGTCTTGTCCCCGCGAGTTATTTGACTCGCGGGGTTTTTGTTGCTTGAAAAATGCGGCCGATGCCGTACACTAGATGCTACCGGTCGTGAGGTCCCCAATAGCAATCTTTCATTGACTTAACCACGTATTTTTATTACTGTCTGCTCTCTATTGACATTCTAGTGGTAAAATTCTGAAACGGAAAATCACTATGCAGAAAATACCGTTAATGCTTGCTGAACCCAACATGGTGCTAGCCCGCGATGTGTTTCGCGGAGACAGTCCGGCCGGTATGCCGGTCTGTGGCAAGGGTACGGTTTTGTCTGATACACTAATTGCCAGACTTGACCATCTCGATATTCAGTCGATCTATGTTGAAGGCCATCCCGTCTGGGCGGATGGTGACCGGTCACTTGACGATGTTCTCCGTGATCTCGATAAACGTTTCGAAAAGGTCGCTGACGATCCCTTGACCACCAAGCTGTATGATATTTACAAGGCTTACCTGATCAAGTCTATGGGAGATGACGGTGGACGAAAAGCGTAATGAGCTGAAAAAAATAATTATGGACACCAAGACGCTGCCGACATTGCCTGGTGTTATCAATAAACTTAACTCCCTGTCAGAGAATGAAAAATCATCGGTACAGGAAATGGCCAAAATCGTCTCCTCCGATCAGGTTCTATCCGCTCGCATCCTCAGACTGGCCAATTCGCCTTCCTACGGATTTTATCGTGTTTCCACCATTTCCAATGCGATGATTCTGCTGGGCGTGAACGTGGTAAAAAGCCTGGCGCTCTCTTCTTCGATCTTCGAAATTATGGAGAAGAACAGTGTTGGCCTCTGGGAGCATTCTCTGGGAGTGGGGGTTGCTGCCAATCTGATCGCCCGTAAACTGACCCTGCCCGAGTGTGAAGAAATTGCCACAGCAGCATTGCTGCATGACATCGGCAAAGTTATTATCAGCCTGAAGTGCAGTGAGGCCGAGACTGCTATTCGCCGCGCCGTTCGCGAGCAGAATATCTATTCGCGGGAAGCCGAGCGGCAGGTGCTCGATACCGATCACGCCGAAATCGGTGCCTGGTTGTCGAAGAGCTGGTTTCTGCCGGATAAGCTGAGCGAGCCGATCGCATGTCATCACGATGTCGCGTTATCGATGAACCACCGTATCAAAACCTCTGTGGTACATATCGCCGATGCCATCATCAAGGCCAGCGGGTTCGGGAACAGCGGTGATATCTATGTGCCGCAGATCCAGAAGATTGCCTGGGATACCCTCAAGCTCAACGATCAACTACTGGCCGAGATCGTTGAAGAGGTTGAGGACAAGCTGATAGAGGTGAAAAACTTCAGTCTCGAGCTGCAAAACTAAGATGTCACAGCCCGTCAGGATCTCTCTCGTATCCCCAGACACCCAACTCGCCTTTCACCTCCAATTGCGCTTGCAGAGCAAAGGGTATCAGGCCGCCAGCATGCCCTGCGAATCGGGTGTGCTGGGCGCATTTTATTCCGATCCTCCCGACCTTTTGATCATCGATCTTTCCACTCCGAATGATATGTGCACGCATATCATCAACACCCTGCGAGGCGACAGCTTCTTCAGTGCCATTCCTATCATCGGGATTGTGGCGCCGATCGACTGTGATACCTTCAAATGGGAAGCGTGTCTTCTGGATGACTTCGTGCCTCTCCCCATTGACTTCAGTGAGTTGTTCTGCCGTATTTCCCTGTCCCTCTCACGCCTCAAGCGTATCTTTGACAACAACCCCCTGACGCGGCTGCCTGGCAATACATCCATTCACCGCGCTATTGAAGATGCCATGGGTAAGGACGTGGCGGTCTGTTATGTAGATATCAATCACTTCAAGCCTTATAACGATGCCTATGGTTTTACCCATGGCGATGAAGTGCTCCGCATGCTCTCGCGGATCATGTTCAATACAGTGCGGGATTCAGGCGGTGGGTTCTGCGGACATATCGGCGGAGACGATTTTGTCTGTATCCTTGGTCTTGAAAAGGTTGAGGTGGTATGCCAGACCATTATAGCCCATTTTGACCGGATCGTACTCGATCTGTTCGATGACGAGACCAAGCGGCGTGGTTATTACGACGGTTGCAACCGCAAGGGGGAACGGGAACAGATTCCCCTGCTTTCGCTGTCGATTGGCGTGGTGCTGATGAATTCTCCCAAGATTCTGCATCATGCCAAGGTGGCAGAGGTGGCGGCCGAACTGAAAAAACTTGCCAAACTTTCACATGGCAGTCGCTACGTGGTTGATAATCGAAAGGCTTAGATCCCCTTTCAAACCCCCAAAAAAAAGGCGGCCCCCAATCATGGTGGGCCGCCTTTTTTGTATCGGTTCTCGGTAGTCGTTACATCTTGTGGCATTTAATGCATTCATCGACTCCGAATGCATCCTTGCCTTTGCCGTGGCATGCACCGCAGGCCTTGCCGTTTTCCATGTCAGCCATGGTTGCTTTGGTCGCGCCGACCCGGTAGGGGAAGATCTTGGTGTGACAATCGACACATTTGTACGACTGCAAGTGGAACTCATGGCTGAAAGTGGCCTCGCCAGCCGGTTTCGGCACCATGTAGGTAAGAACACCTGGTTTCAGGCCCCTGTGGCATTTAGTGCAGTCGCCGGTTGTGGCGAACACATCCTTGCCGTTGTGGCAGGTGCCGCACGATTTGCCGGCGGCCATATTTTCCATGGTGAATTTGCCGACCACTGCTTTATAGGGGAAGATTTTGGTGTGACACTCGTTGCACGCATAGGCAGCGGTGTGAATAGTGTGGCTGAAAGTCGCCGGGGTGAAGTCGTTGATTTTGAAAACAACATCCTTGGGGGCTATGCCCTTGTGACATTTGGCGCAGTCACCGGTTGTGGCGAACACGTCCTTGCCGTTGTGGCAGGTGCCGCACGATTTACCGGCGGCCATAGTATCCATGGTGAATTTGCCCACAACCGCTTTATACGGGAAGATCTTGGTGTGACACTCTTTGCATGCATAGGCAGCGGTGTGAATAGTGTGGCTGAATGTCGCCGGGGTGAAGCCGTTGAGCTTGAAAACAATATCCTTGGGTACCATGCCCTTGTGACACTTGTCACAGTCGCCGGTCGTTGCGAACACATCCTTGCCGTTGTGGCAGGTGCCGCATGATTTGCCAGCGGCCATGTTCTCCATGGTGTATTTGCCTACCACCGCTTTAAACGGGAAGATCCTGGTGTGACACTCTTTGCATGCATAGGCTGCGGTGTGGATGTTATGGCTGAATCTTGCGGGAGTTGTATCCTTGAGATTGAATACGATCTCTCTGGGGTTCATACCCCTGTGGCAGCGGCCACAGTTGGCTGTTACGGCGAATGCGCGCTTGCCGTTATGGCAGGTTCCGCAGGTTCTGCCTTTTTCCATCTCGGCCATGGTCATATTTCTTTTATTACCGTTGAAAACCTTGCCATTGTGGCAGCTCTTGCAGGCGCCGCCGGTCTTGGCTATATGGATGGAATGACTGAAGGTCGCATCACCAAACCCCTTGACCTTGTAAGAGATATCGCGGGGTTTGCCTTTATGGCAGCGGACGCAATCCTTTTCGCTGGCAACACTGAACGCTTTCACACCCGAATGGCAGGCGCCGCAGGATCTGGTTTTTTCCATTTCAGCCATAGTGAAGTGTCTTCTGTGTCTCAAGTTGAAAATAGCATCGTGGCAGATTTTGCAGTTATTGTTATATTGCTGGAGGTGAAATTCGTGGCTGAATACGACCGGTTCAGCATTCTTGATGGCGAACTTTATGTCCTTGGTCTCGGCTGCTCCGGCGCAGACTGCCGTGAACAGGACTAACGCGCACGCAATCAGTGAAAGATATTTCTGCATAGTACCACTCCTCTGGACGTATTGATGACATTTTCAAACAAAATACTATACAGACGGACCTGTTCCTCGTCAATCGTATTTTGCCTCAGTTTATTTGAGTCCCTAATATACCGGTTTTGCGGTTGATACAGCACTGCGACTTGTGCTATATAAGGTCACATTTTTCAATAGTTCAATAGGGGTGGGGCCATGATGCTTTCTCTGGACCGGTTGATTGAGCAGGCGCTGCATGAAGATATACACACCGGTGATATCACCACTCAGGCAGTTGTGCCGGATAAGCGCCAGTCCTCGGCGCGGTTGATCGCCAAGGAATCGCTGGTGCTGGCCGGTATCCACGTGGCCGAAATGGTTTTCCGAAAGCTTGATCCAACGGTGATTTTTACGGCAAATAATTTGGAAGGGGCCACCGCGGAGAATGGGGATGTCCTTGCTACGATCGTGGGCAATGCATCCGACCTTCTCATGGCTGAGCGAGTGGCACTCAACCTGTTGCAGCGCATGTGCGGTATCGCCACGCTCACCTCCCGCTATGTCGCGGTGGTCAGTGGCACCAAGGCCCGTATTGTGGATACCCGCAAGACAACCCCCGGATTACGAGAGATAGAAAAATATGCCGTCAGGGTAGGCGGGGGCATCAATCACCGCACTGGTCTTTATGATGGCGTGCTCATAAAGGAAAACCACATCGCAGCAGCCGGCAGCATTGCCGAAGCGATCAGCCGCGCCCGCGCCTATATTCCCCATACGCTCAAAATCGAAATCGAGACCGAGTCCCGATCGCAGGTTATAGAGGCCCTGGCCGCTGGAGCCGACATCATAATGCTTGATAATATGGACTGCGATAGCATGCGGGAGTGTGTACAGCTGATTGCCGGACGTGCGCTGGTGGAGGCTTCGGGCGGTGTCAACCTGGACACGGTACGTGCCATAGCAGAGACTGGGGTCGATATTATTTCAATCGGGGCATTGACACATTCACCCCGTGCCATGGATATCTCCATGCTGTTGGATTAATCCGTGTCAATTGCCACAACCTCAATTCTGCGCCTTTTCCGCGAGTCTGGTAACTGCTTCGTGTCGGGCGCCTCGATCAGCCGGGAATTGCGGGTGTCGCGCACCGCCGTGTGGAAGCACATCAATGGCCTGCGCGACGCCGGTTACGTGATTGAGGCGGTTCCATCGCGTGGCTATCTTCTGATTTCTACACCGAATATTCTCAGTGAAGAAGAGGTGCGCGAGAGGTTGCATACTGCCGTTATCGGCCGGCGACTGGTTTGTCTGCCTGCTACCGTCTCCACAAATGTCGCTGCTTTCCGCTTGGCTGAGGAAGGCGCTGAGGAAGGGACTGTAGTCATCGCCGATGCTCAGAGCGGCGGCAAGGGGCGCATGGGACGGGTCTGGTCATCACCACCGGGCGTTAATCTGTACTGTTCGATTGTTCTCCGGCCGACGATAAAACCGTATCACGCACCGCAATTGACCTTTCTCTCTGCAGTTGCTGTGGCACGGGCCATTGAACAGACCACGGCGCTGCAGCCGGAGATCAAGTGGCCCAACGATGTACTGATACGTGGCAGCAAAGTGGCCGGATTGCTCAACGAGATGAGCGCCGAGACCGATGGCATCAATTTCGTTATTCTCGGTATCGGGGTCAACCTGAATATGACGGCCGCACAGTTTCCCGCCACGTTGCGCACACCAGCCACATCGCTGCTGCTGGAGCTGGGACGTCCTATCAACAGGGCCCAGTTTGCCGCAGCCATGCTGGGAGAGTTGGATCGCCTCTACGAGGACTTTCTCACCTGTGGTTTCGGCCCGGTACGGGAGGAGTGGCAACAGCGCTGTAACGCCAATGGCCACGAGGTAAGTGTAAGTGACGGTGGAGCCGAGACTATTCGGGGCGTGTTCGATGGTATCGATGGTGATGGCGCCATGCTGGTACGGCTTCCAAACGACAGGGTGGAACGAATCTTAAGTGGTGACGTGAGGGTGGTCTGACGTGCTTCTGGTGATCGATGTCGGCAACAGCAATATAGTTCTGGGGGTTTACGACGGAGCCCTGCTTGTTCGCAACTGGCGCCTGTCCACGGACAAGTCGCGCACCTCGGATGAGTATGCCGTTCTGCTGCACAGCCTTTTCGATCAGGCTGGACTGGGATTCGGCTCTGTCAAGGCTGCGATCATTTCATCGGTTGTGCCACCTTTAACCGGGGTGATGGAGGCCATTGTCCGTGATTTTTTTCATCATAGCCCCTACGTGGTTGGGCCGGGCATCAAGACCGGCATGCCGATCCAGTATGACAACCCCCGTGAGGTGGGAGCCGACCGGATTGTCAATGCCGTCGCCGGGTATGAAAAACACCACTGTGCCTTGGTGATAGTTGATTTTGGCACTGCCACGACCTTTGATTATGTCAACGCAAAGGGTGAATACTGTGGCGGTGCCATTGCCCCCGGGTTGGCCATCTCGGTAGAAGCCCTGTTTCAACGGGCCAGCAAACTGCCGCGGATCGACATTGTCAAACCACCGCAGATTATTGCCAAGAACACCGTCAACTCCATGCAGGCCGGCATCTTCTTCGGTTATGTCGGGCTGGTGGATGAGATTGTCAACCGCATCAAACTGGAAAGCAAGGACTCTCCCAAGGTTATCGCTACCGGTGGTCTGGCGAATCTGATTGCCCCCGAATCGCGCACTATTGAAGAGGTTGATGATTTCCTGACGTTGGACGGTCTGCGGATTTTGTACGAACGCAACAGGTAAGCCGTCGGAATAGAAGAACCGCGACATGTTACATGGCAAGCACGGCATAAGGAGCTGTTACGAAACTATCGTCACTGTAACAACGATGTTGTAACGGCTCCTGATTCGATTGTTCAAATCATTCAACTCAAGGAGGAGGAAAGATGGGACAGTTTGAAACGGGCAAGATCCGCAATCTTGGCATAGTCGCGCATGGCGGTGCCGGCAAGACCTCACTGGCTGAAGCGATTCTGTTTGATACCGGCATGATCGACCGCCTGGGGCGGGTGGATGACGGATCATCGACCATGGACTTTGAGCCTGAAGAAATCAAGCGCAAGATCTCTATCACATCAGCCCTTGATCACTGCGAGTGGGCTGGTCACTCCATCCACATCGTGGATACTCCCGGTTATGGCAATTTTATCGCAGACACACGCGCCTGCATGAGAACCCTTGATTGTGCCGTGGTGATCCTGTCTGCCATCTCTGGCGTCAAAGCCCAGACTGAGGAAATCTGGAACTGGGCTAACGAATTCGAGATCCCTCGCATCGCCTTTGTCAACAAGATGGATCGCGAAAGGGCCAGCTTTCTCAGGGCGATCGATGATATGGAAAAGACCTTGGGCGCCCGTGGCGTGGCGATCCAGATGCCGATCGGCACAGAAGCCAATTTCCAGGGTGTGATTGATCTGATCACCATGAAGGCCTGTTTTTATGCCAAGGACGGTTCCGGTGACTTTTCCGAGGGAGCCATACCGGCTGAGTATGCCGAGGAGGCGGCCCGTTTACGTGAACAGATGGTCGAGATTGTGGCTGAGTCCTATGATGAGCTGACCGAAAAGTATCTGGATGCAGGGGAGTTGAGCGAGGCGGAGATCCTGGACGGTCTGCGGGTTGGTACCATGCGTAATACGTTCACTGCCGTACTGTGCGGCTCCGCTACTGCCAATATCGGAGTAAAACACCTGCTGGATGCTGTCTGCGCCTATCTGCCATCGCCACTTGATCGTACCAAGGCGGTTGGAACCCATCCCAAAAGCGGAGAGATCATCGAACGAGCCCCTGTTGAGAACGAACCGTTCTCTGCTCTGGTCTTCAAAACCACGTCAGACCCCTATACCGGTAAGATCACCATCTTCCGGATATACTCCGGCACTCTCAATACGGATTCCACCATCTTCAACTCCACCAAAGGGGTTGAAGAACGCATCGGCCAGATTTATGAGCTGGAGGGGAAGAAACAGCATCCGGTCAAACAGGCTGTGGCCGGGGATATCGTCGCCGTTGCCAAACTCAAGGAAACCGTTACCGGTGACACCTTGTGTGATGCTGCCAAGCCAATTGTCTATGAACCGGCCAAGCAGTTGTTGCCGGTCATCTCCTACGCGATTGAACCAAAAACCAAGGCCGATGAAGATAAAATCCACAATGCATTGCATCGCATGATCGAAGAGGAGCCCACGCTGGAGTCGCATCGCGATGGCCAGACCAAGGAGTTTATTGTCTCCGGCATGGGCCAGGTGCATCTGGAAGTAATCGTTGAAAAACTTAAACGTAAGTTCGGTGTCGAGGTCGTCCTGAAAACGCCGAAAGTACCCTATCTTGAGACTATTCGCGGAACTGCCAAGGTACAGGGCAAATACAAGAAACAGTCCGGGGGACGTGGTCAGTATGGCGACTGCTGGATAGAGATGGGACCGGCCGGGCGTGGTGAAGGCTACATTTTCGATGATAAAGTGGTCGGAGGGGTTATACCCCGCCAGTACATCCCGGCAGTTGATAAGGGGATCCACGAGGCCGCACTGGAAGGATATCTGGCCGGCTACCCGGTGGTTGATTTCAGAGTAGCCCTGTATGACGGTTCGTTCCATACGGTTGATTCATCGGAGATGGCCTTCAAGGTAGCCGGTTCCATGGCATTCAAGAAAGCCATGGAGGTTTGCAAGCCGGTACTGCTGGAGCCGATAGTGAATTTGAAGGTAACGGTACCGGATGAGAATATGGGCGATGTTATCGGTGACCTCAATTCCCGCCGGGGCAAGGTTGTGGGAGTGGAGCCGAAAGCCAACTCCCAGATCATCCGGGCAGTCGTACCGATGTCGGAAGTGCTGTCGTATTCCAACGACCTCAAGTCCATGACCAGCGACCGTGGTTTGTTCAGTACGGAGTTTTCCCATTATGAAGAGTTACCCAGCCATTTATCCCAGAAAGTGATAGCTGAGGCACATGCAGGTAGGAAGGAATAACGTGACGGTCTAAAATAAGGAGGGCTTTTTAAATGGATATCAAGTTTAGTAAGGATGCGGGTGACAACCCGCCGAAGGCTGCGGTTGAAGACAAGGGTAAACAGAATGTTCTGCTGATAGTTCTTTTGATTCTCGTGGCAGGTTTCGGTTATATCTACTTTTTTACCGGCCTGATCAAGCCAATGCAGGATCAAAAAAATGCCGAGGCACCATCTGCATCGCAAGTGATCAAGAAACCGTTGCCGGCTCCCGGTGGAAAGCCTGCCAAGCTTGCCGAGGATGGAAGTGAGGCGAAAAAAGGTTCCCCACCGCTGCAGCCTGAAGCTGCCACGGCTGTCCCGGTACCCCCGCCTGTCGCAACTACCAAGCCAGTAGAAAAGATGGCTGTCAAGCCAGCTGTTGAGCCGAAAAAAACCGAGACCCATCAGGTTGCTGTCAAAAAACCGTTGCCGGTTGCTGCCAAAGCCGGAGAAAACAAGCCTGCCCCGGGAGCAAAAAAACTGCCGGAACGTGCCATGAAGAAGCCGGTGCCGCTCAAGGATGTTGAAAAGAAGTCATTAGCGATGAAACAACCGGTTGCAAAGGGCAGTGTACGCGCTGCTGCTCCGTCCCAACACAAGAAGGATATTCAGAAGTCTGTCAAGAAAGAGCCGGTTGTTTCCGGCCTTGCGGCGGTTTCTGGTCGCTGGACGGTGCTGGTGGGGAATTACGTTCTTGAAGAGGCTATGGCGACTGATCTTGCCCGGGTCAGGAAGGCCGGACTGGAAGCCTATGTTGTGCCGGGAACCCTGAAAAAAACCCATATGAACCGTCTGCAATTGGCGGAATTCACAGACCGTGCCTCTGCCCAGATCGATCTGGATAAATTGAAGCGCGCTACTTCCGATGCCTTTATGATCGATAAAGCAGGTATGCATACGGTGTACGCCGGTTCGTACCTGCTCGATGCGCGAGCCCTATCCGAAAAGGAGCGGCTAGCCGCGGCCGGTTTCAGTCTGACCTTGAAGCGTGTCGATGTGGCTATTCCGACAAAGAACCTTACCGCCGGCTCATTTACCGACAAGAAAAAGGCTGAAGATGTCCTGCATAAGCTCCGTGCAGCCGGTGTCAAGGCAACGTTGACACGTTAGGCCGCTGGAACATATTACTTTCACAAGAACGGCATAAGGAGCCGTAACGAAATAATCAGGAGTTTCTCCGCTATTTCGTTACGACTCCTAATCGAGACGTATGGCTGATGCAATCAAGTTTAAAATATCTTCGACAGTGGCAGCATATGTCAGACCCGGCGTTTCAGTCGAACAGAAGTTTGCCGGACTTGAAACTGCCTCATTACTGGAACCGTTTGACCGTGTGACCCTGCTCTTCTGTTTAATGAAGGATGTGGATGCTGGTGTCAAAGGGGCAGCCGGCAGATTATTTGCCAGCCTGCCCGAAGATGTCATCCGGCTGTATGCAGGTTCATCCGAAGCCCATCCTTCTCTTCTTGATGCCATTGCCAAGGTGCACCATGCCAGGCCTGCGGTCGTGGCGATGCTTCTGGCTAACAAGAATCTGTCCGCTCCTGCCGGTGAGTTTTTGAGAGGAATGGCCGAGGCTGCGCTTGCGTCTCGGATGCCAGACGTTGACAGGGGGCGTGGCATTGAGAGCCTGTCCGATGAGTCCATGGATGAGCCTCCAGATGTGCCCGCAGAAGAGTTCACAGAAGAGTTCACAGAAGAGTTCACAGAAGAGTCGGCAGAAGAGTCGGCAGAAGAGTCGGCAGAAGAGTCGGCAGAAATCGATGAGGATGACGGTCAATTTCTCAGCAAGTATAAAATCGCCATGGTAATGGGAATCAGTGAGAAGATCAAAATGGCATTATCCGGCGATAAGGAATGGCGTTCCATACTCATCAAGGATTCTAATAAACTGGTTTCGGGCAGTGTCATCAAAAATCCGCGAATCACGGATGGCGAGATACTGACAATCCTTAAGGTTGGAGTGCAGAACGATGAAATCATTCGACTGATCTGTGCCAACAAGGAGTGGACTAAGAATTACCTGATTCGCAAGGCATTGATAGACTGCCCCAAAACGCCTCTTGCAAACTCGCTGCGCTATCTGGCTACACTCAATGAGAAGGATATTGCCGGTTATGCCAAAAGCAAGAATATATCCTCGGTACTTTCTACCCAGGCCAAGCGACTGATTCTTGCGAAAAAACGATAGATTGGCACGTTTGAAATAGAAGCTAACCTTGTCAACACATTTACCCGGCTTATCAGGGTCAGGAGCATGAATGGCACTCATTAATCACGCCAAGCGTGAGATTAACGCCAAGATCGTATATTTCGGCCGTGAGGGGGTCGGTAAGCGCAGCTCGCTCCAGTATATCTACGATAGGATCAAACCATCGTTACGGGGAGATCTGAGATCTCCATCAGCCAGCGGTGATCCGCTCTTGTTTTTTGATTTCAGCCCCTTTGAAAATCCGGTGTTTGGTGATTATCGCATCCGTTTTCATGTGTATACCCTGCCGGGTAAGGTCGTAAATCCCGCTGCGTGGAAGATGACGCTCAAAGGCGCAGACGGCGTGGTGATCGTTGCTGATGCCTCTCCAGAACATGCCGCCGCAGCACAGGCCAGCATCTCTGAATTACGGAGTTTTCTGGCCGCGTACGGGGTTGGATTGAATGATATCCCGTGTGTCATTCAGCTGAATGAACGCAGCGTTCCTGGTAGGTTACCGGCGTCCGGTACGGCGGCAGCACTCAATCTGCCTAAAATGCAAGCCTGTTTCTCCGATTCTGAAAGCGGTGAGGGTGTTCTGGAAACACTTTCGCTGCTTTCCCGCGAGATCATGACGCGTATCAGGCAGGATGATGTGTTGCAGGGTGTAGAAAGAGATGTGATGCCAGAAATCGAGGATGATGCCGAAGTGTCCGCAGCGCTTGTCTCCCTGGAAATGAAACCAGATGCGGCGGTGAACGAATCGATTCTTATGAATGAAGAAAAAACCTTGCCGATGGCAGTGGTTCATGATGAGGGAGATGAACCCTTTCAGGTGGTGATGGCAGAGGAGGGCGCAGTATGCAATGACGGTGTCGTGCGGATTCCGCTGGAGTTTACTCTCAGGGGAAACTCGCGACGGCTGGTTATATCAATTGCAATTGATGATAGTGAGCAGCACGTCCCAATCAAGGCTTGACCTTCCGTAATGCAGGTAGCATAAACGGGACCAGCTGTTGATATAGCCTGTATTCTTCACCAAACGTATTCAATAACCGCTGTTCCTCGATCAATCCACCGATGATGAAAAAAATCAGGGCATATAGTGTCAGCAGGAGCCATTGGGCAGTCATGACCGGGTTCAAAACCAGGAATATGAGTGAGTAGAAGTAAAGCGGATGTCGGCAGTGGGCATAGAATCCGTTGGTAATCATTTGCTGGGGCAGTGGCTTGGCTGACCTGATCTGGCTGATGCCGAGGAAATCTCCGGCTCCTGTCAGCCGTACACACTGGAAGATGACAGCGGCAACAACGAGCTGTGCCGCGTACATGACGAGACTCCAGATTCCAGGTGCAAAATAAAGTACCGGTGATGTGTGGTAGGCTGCCATGACCCAGAGAAACATGACGAACGACGCCAGATTGTAACCCAGTCGATAGAAGCTTGGTTCCTTGCCGGCAATCCGGCTCACGATCTGTTTCAGCCGGTTCGTGGCACACAACGAATGAACGCCGGCAAAAATGACAAATCGTACGGTGAATTCCACGTAATCTGGCAGGCTGGACTCCTTGGATTCGACAGTGGCGGAGAGGGTAGCATTACCTTCTTGTTTACACAATCACAACGTGATATATAGCGCAGATAGCGTTTACAAAGCAGGGAGGAGAGTACATGGCTGTTATTACAATTTCACGGGAAATGGGAACAGGCGCCTATCATATTGCAGAAGAGCTGGCACGTAAGCTCAAGTACACATTGGTCGATGGCGAACGGGTCAGCGCCTCGGCGGCAAAGTACGGACTTGCTCCCGATATGCTCCAGATGGTGGATGAGAAGCCACCCTCCTATATAACTGCCGAGGATCGCAAACGGGCTGCGGCGCTGAATACGGTTGAATTGATCCTGCTGGATTTTGCACGCAAGGGGAATGTAATCCTGTATGGCCGTGGCGGCCAGGACCTGATGAAGGGCTGTGGCAATGTGCTCAGGCTGCGATTCATTGCCGATTTTGAAGAACGGGTAGAGCGGTTTGCAGAACGGGAATGGATTGATCCGGATCTGGCGCGCTCGATGATCCGTCGCAGTGATCATCAGCGAGGTGGATTTATTCACTTTTATTTTGACAGGGCCTGGAGCGATCCGCTGGGGTATGATCTGACCTTCAATACGTCGCGCCTGTCGCCGGAGATAATAGTTGAAAGCATTATAGCCGCTTCCAAGGCTCCGGCGCTCAAGGAAGCCGAAAAAGGCGCAGCAGAGATTATAGACAATACCATCCTGATAAAAAAGATAGAAACTGCCCTGCTGAACACCCCCAGCCTAGATTACCGCCCTTTCAACATTGTTGCGGAAAAAGGCCAGGTGGTTCTGAGCGGTTATATAGCCTCGGAAGAGGAAAAAACGACCGCCCTGAAAATTGTCGAATCCGTCAAAGGGGTCAAGTCGCTGGATGCAGATATTCAGGTCGTCAACTATAAGGCCTACAAAGATAAGTCATAAAGAAGGTTTTTGAATGTTTTTTAAAAGCAGCAAAACAGCTTGAAAACACAGCATAATTAGATTGACTTTCTACTTTAAGCCCGCTAATCTTTAACACAGATTTAGCGGGTTTTTTAATTTCCTTCCTACCTAATTCCTACCTAAAATCGATTTAGGTAGGAAACCATTACCGGATTGGAGGTCGTTATGCCAAAGATCAAATTCACAAAAACGATTATTGACAGTTTAAAGAAACCGGAAGCGGGGCAAGTTATTTATTGGGATACGGAGACTCCGGGTCTCGGCCTCGTTGTCGGTATGAGAACCAAAACTTTCCGCCTGCAATTGGATGTTAAAGATGCCTCTGCCGCTAAAAGGTACAGGACGGTTAAGAAGACCTTGGGGAGATATGGCACAGAAATTACCCTGGAGAAAGCAAAGGAACTGGTTGCAGGGTTTGTAGATAAAGAAACCGGTCAAGCCGTACTGGGGGAGCGTATCAAGATAAAGCTTGGGGAGCCTTTGGCCAATGCAGGCGAAAGCGTGTTACTCCAAGATTTGATTAAATCATATTTTACGGAGACGAAACGCCGGGACGGAAGGGAGCGTCGGGAAAGTTCGGCAACAGCGTACAAAAACCTGATAGAGCGCCACTATGCCGGATGGATGTTGTTGACTCTCAAGGAAGTGAACTGCCTGACACCGGATATAGTTATGGAGAAATTCCAGCAGGTAGCCACTGGCGGTGAAATGTCAGCAAGGAACAGCGCCGTCATGTTGTCGGCAGTACTCAATTATGGATTGGCGAAATATCCCGGTACGCTGAAATCAAATCCCCTGGCTATCTTGACGAGCCGCCACGTCAATGTAATGAAGAAGATCGAGCCCCGACATGAGTGTCTAATCTATGACGCCGAGAAGAAGCGAAATGATTTCCCGATATTTTACAAGGGGCTGGAAACTCTGTCAGTGATAAGGCGTGACTTGATTCTGTTCACGCTCTATACCGGCATGAGGCACATGGAGAGTTCAACCGTTGAATGGCAGCATATAGACCTTGAGCATAAGGAATTGCATATCGAGGATACCAAAAATCGCGAGGATTTGCACATCCCCTTGAACCGGCAAGCGATGGCAATACTAAAGCGACGGAAGGCACAGGCGGTGGAGGGTGCAAAATATGTATTTCCCGGCGTGATCAGCAGCAATAAAACCGGATATGCCACTATGCGTTCAGACCACTTGCGGGCGATTACAGGATTGGACCTTACAATTCATGCGCTACGCCGGACATTCATTACCACTGGTCGCAAACTAAAGCGCCGTGAAGATACTGATGCACTGACTAACCATATTGACGGCTCTATGGCGGGGAAACACTACGACGAAACCAGCATTGAAGACCTGCGTGAAACGGCACAGATGATAGGTGACACGATTGAGCGCCATATCTTGGACGAAAAGGCCAAGGTGATTGAATTGGTAACCGCAAGGGCGGCTGCATAACATTCCTGCTTGATTAATCTGTAAGCCATAGGATACAATGACCATGACTGAACCGGCATATCAACTTGAATATTATCAAAAGCAATCGGGCATTATCCCTTTCAGCGAGTGGCTTGACAGTCTCCGGGATCGTGCTGCGATAGCACGTATCCGTATCAGGCTTGGGCGTGTGCGCTTGGGGAACTTTGGCACAATCAAGCCGGTCGGTAATGGAGTATCAGAATTTAAGATTGATCATGGTCCGGGGTATCGCGTCTATTATGCTATGACTGGGAAGACTGTTGTGCTGCTCCTGATCGGCGGGGACAAGTCAACACAGAGTAAGGACATCGAGACGGCCAAACGGTACTGGCTGGATTATCAAGCGAGGTGACACAATGAACAGCAAATCAATGCCATACGAAGATGATCTGCATGTATGGCTACAGGACGCCGGGAATGCTGCGGAGTATATCAATGCTGCGATTGAGGACGGGGACCGGGAAGTTTTCCTTCTGTCGTTGCGCGATGTTGCCAAAGCGCGGGGGGGGATGACTACCGTCGCCGAGAAAGCACAGCTGGGGAGGGAGAGCCTTTACAAGATGCTTTCGAAGCGCGGTAATCCTGAGTTTAAAAGTATTGCAAGCGTGTTGCATGGTATGGGGTTGCGCTTGACTGTGGAACCAGAATCAAAGCTGGCTGCATAGGTTCCTCGTACAGGAGGCGCTACTATGGGCAATGAAAAACCAGAAATAAACCTCCCAAGACGGAATTATTATACTATAGAAGAATTGGCTAAGTATTGGCAGAAGGATCTGGGTATTGCAGATGCAGATCTTTCAGTTGTCGAGCACTATGTCAATGAAGGTTTACTAACAACGTCTTTACGATACGAATGGCCGGACGGTAGAGGATGGTTTTTTGAAGACTATCCCGCCCGCACCAATATGATTAGCGCATGCAAACAACCGCCATCCGAAAAGTATTATATCCGCCTTAAAGATGCTGAGCGCTTTGAACAGGAACATTTTCAGACTGATAGCATAACACGGGTGAAAGAAACTGCTGAAGAGCTCGCTATTCGGTTGCAGCAAGCAGGGAAACCACTTCATAAAATCGCGGGTAGACTTAAAAGCGAATTTCCTAATATAACCGCATATCGTATTGGTAAACTGCTCCCAGCAAATCCTGGTGCAAATATAGATGCAGAATCTCACAAAAAGCAGGGAAACCGGCTTTTGAAAGAGTGTAAAAAACTCATTAACATCCTCCCGTAATAAATTTCACCAAACTCGTCTGATTTTCTCACCACTGATTTTTGTCCCTAAAATGTCCCTTGACTGTCCCCCTAGTGGGACAAGTGAATTCTCCTTAACAACGGTTCGCGACCCGAATTTATGTTTCAAGGAGATTCACGATGAAAATCAATCTAAACGAAACCGAAGCATCCGAGAGGTATGGTCCTTCAGTCCATTGGTTCCGGCGCGCACGCTGGAAGGGTGATGGACCAAAATTCATAAAACTGTCTGGAAGTGTTTACTACCCAGTAACTGAGCTGGACACATATTTCAGCGCCCGCCTTGTCAAGAGCACCAGTGAAGCTGAATGCCGCAAAGCTCACACCGTTGGCAAGGAGGTATAAGCCATGTCATCAGACAATATACCCGACATGTTTTTAACTGCCATGCGTCTGGCAGGATTCGAGCCGGATTGCACAATTGTTGCCGATGGAAGGCTGCACCGTTTTCGTGACTGGTTGGACAAGCCAGCTACGCGCAACGGGTGGTATGTGCTTTTTCGTGATTTCCCGCCTGCCGGAGCGTTCGGGTGTTGGAAAAGAGGCATGACTGAAAGATGGTCTGGACCGGATTTTAAGGCTAAATCACTTATGACACGGCGCTTTGCGGCAATTGAAAATGTACTGGCTGTTGAGCATGAAAAGGGGCGGCAACAGGCGACGGAGATGTGGCAGAAAGCCAGACCGGCCAACGGTAAACACAGATATTTGCTATCAAAAAAGGTCGGAGCGCATGGCATTCGCTATCTGTATGGTGCATTACTGATACCGATAATGGATGTAACTGGGCAGCTGCACGGCTTGCAGCGCATTTATCACGATGGCAGCAAACGCTACACCTTCGCCACCAACAAACGTGGTCACTTTTATATGATCGGCACCCCGAGCGACAATATCATCTGTATTGCTGAAGGTTTTGCTACTGCTGCTACTATTCACCAAGTTACTGGGAATGCCGTCGCCGTGGCATTTGATGCCGGTAACCTGATGCCGGTGGCGGTGAATCTCCGTACAGAATTTCCAAGTCATCAGTTTGTTCTGTGCGCGGATGATGACAGGCGAGTAGGTGGTAATCCAGGTATGACCAAAGCAAGAGAGGCGGCAGAATTTGTCGGTGGATGGATGGTCTTTCCACGATTTTACAACCCACTCAGCAGCGGCACTGATTTTAACGATCTATTTAACGAAGCAGGGGAAGACGCCGTCAAGCGCTGCATCTCACTGCAAGGAGAATCTCAATATGTTTCGCATAAATGAAATCAAGGATTCTAAGCGTAAAATAAAACGTAGACCACCATCAGAAACTGAATTAGTAGAAGAACTGCCAGAAGAAAGAACTCTGCCATATTTTTCAGTTGTGCCTGAACAGGTTTTGTCCGATGAACGGTATCGCAAACTGGGTCAGTCTCATCAAGCATTATTTTGGATATTTGTCGTGCATGTCCTATGGAGAGATTTAGGCCGTTGTGCTCGTCATGCCGGAATCATTGCAAAGCGTATGGGGATAAAAATATCGGAATGGGATGCCTTGGAAAAACAGCTTCTGAACTTAAATCTGCTGATCTTATGTCCTGACGGGTTCTATCTCATTCAGCCTGAATTGAGATCCCAGTATCTCATGACATTGCAAACGAATAATGGTAAAAGGCACGAAAAGGCCTGATTAATGTATTCCCGCATCTGTGCACTCATCTGGATAATCAGGTGGGTGCACAGCATGCCTCTGTCTCTGACTCTATATCTGCCTTCCACCAAGGGATGAGATAAAGATAGTTCAGAGACTGGAAGCCGGTAATGGTGCAAGTTGCCTGTCATGATTGAAGAGGGCTAAGTGAGAACTGTCGGCACAAAGGTAGCTACTTGGATAAGGTCAGGCAAGGTTGTTGCGGTGTTGACATGCTACAGTCCGGCATTCACTAACATTTCCTAACATGATGGTAGTGCAGGTGATGAGTTGCTGGCGCTAGGTAGTGTCCATCCGGAAACCCCAGTTTGAGACGCACGAGGGTGTAAAATAGATTGTGTAAATGGCCAAAATCGGTTGAAATCCCAATTCACTGGAGGGACCGATGGCCACGACCGACGAACTGCTCGACATTTTGATGAAAGACTACAAGAAACCCGAAGA
>JAJXYO010000003.1 GCA_021780495.1 Deltaproteobacteria bacterium | reverse complement strand
CCTTGCCGTTCGGCTAACGGTTCCCACCATCAGGGTCCGTAGAGGACTTGCACCTCCAAGTCACGAATCAGCTACCATGGCTGATTCGATGGGGCTTGCGCCCCACGCGCCCTGCCGGGCGCACAACTAAAAAAAGGCGGCTCGAAGGCCGCCCTGATTTTAGTACATATCATTGAAGTGTAACGGGCTATGCGAACTGTGCCTTGAGAAACTCACGGTTCATGCGGGCGATAAACTTGACGTTGATCCCCTTGGGGCAGGCTGCCATACACTCATAATGATTGGTGCAGTTGCCAAAACCGCATTCCGTCATGGTGTTGGTCATATTCGTGACACGTTGCGCTGCCTCAGCTTTACCCTGCGGCAGTAATGCCAACTGGGAGATCTTGGCTCCGGTGAACAGCATGGCAGCACCATTGGGGCAGCCGGCCACACAGGCACCACAACCGACGCACTCAGCTGCATCCATGGCCTCGTCGGCAACCGGTTTGGGAATAAGAATGGCGTTACCGTCGGCAACCCCGCCGGTGTGACAAGAGGTATAACCGCCCGACTGAATGATCTTATCCAGGGCGGAACGATCCACAATCAGGTCACGGACAATCGGGAAGGCACGGGCTCTCCACGGCTCGATATAAATGGTATCGCCGTCTTTGAATTTACGCATATGCAGCTGACAGACCGTCGTACGATCCTGCCCGCCATGTGGTGCACCGTTGATGACCTGTGAACACATGCCGCAGATCCCTTCGCGACAGTCATGATCAAAAACGATCGGATCTTTTCCCGAGTGAATCAGATCTTCGTTGACGCAATCAAGCATCTCCAGAAAAGAGTGATGCTCAGTGATATTCTTTGCGGTATAGGTCTCGAATTTTCCGGGATCGTTGGCATTCTTCTGGCGCCACACGATCAGTGTCAATGTCATGGTCTTGTGATCGCTCATTATTTGTAGCTCCTTACGGCGAGATGTACGTTGTCGAACTTCAACGGCTCTTTGTGCAGTTCAGGCTCTTTATTGTCACCCTTGTATTCCCAAGCACCGACATAGCAGAAGTTCACATCATCACGCTGTGCTTCGCCAGCATCCTGGTATTCAGAGCGGAAGTGTCCGCCGCAGGATTCGTTGCGGTGCAAGGCATCACGACAAAGCAGTTCGCTAAACTCCAGAAAATCGGCGGTACGGCCGGCGTTTTCCAATTGCTGATTCAGTTCTGCGCCACTACCGGTAACCTTGACATTCTTCCAGAATTCTTCGCGCAGGGCCGGAATCTTCTTGAGGTTGATTTCAAGCGATTCCTTGGTGCGAGCCATGCCGCAGTTTTCCCACATCAAACCACCAACTTCCCGCATGAACTCGAACACGGTCTTTTTACCATTGATGGAGAGATACTTGTTCTGCTCTGCTTTGACGTCCTCCGCTGACTTTTTGAATTCAGCATGGTCTGTCTTGACCTGACCCGGCTTAACAGTGGCCAGGTAACCGCCGATTGTGTAGGGGATAACGAAGTAACCGTCGGCCAGACCTTGCATGAGAGCCGAAGCACCCAAACGGTTGGCACCATGTACCGAGAAGTTGGCCTCGCCCAGCACGAACAGGCCGGGAATATTGCTCATCAGGTTGTAATCAACCCAAAGGCCGCCCATGGCATAGTGAGGAGCAGGATACATACGCATAGGACGTTTGTAGCCGTTCTCATCGGTGATCTTTTCATACATCTCGAACAGGTTGCCGTAACGTTCACGGATGGTATCTTCACCCAGACGTTTAATGGAATCGGCAAAATCCAAGTACACACCGCGGCCGCCAGGCCCAACACCACGACCATCATCGCACTGTTCCTTGGCAGCACGAGAAGCGATATCGCGCGGAGCCAGGTTGCCGTAGGAAGGGTATTTACGTTCCAGATAATAATCGCGATCATCTTCAGCGATCTCATTAGGATGTTTGCCGCAATCCTCTTTCTTCTTGGGCACCCATACACGGCCGTCATTCCTCAGTGACTCGGACATCAGGGTCAGCTTGGATTGATAGTCTCCAGCCTGCGGAATGCAGGTCGGGTGGATCTGGGTGTAGCAAGGATTGGCGAAGTACGCGCCCTTTTTGTGGGCCTTCCAGTTGGCCGTGACCGAACAGCCCATGGCATTAGTGGATAGATAAAACACATTGACATACCCGCCGGTTGCCAGACAGACAGCGTCAGCTGCGTAACTCTCAAGCTGGCCGGTCACCAGATTGCGCACGGTGATGCCGCGGGCTACGCCGTCAACCACTACCAGGTCGAGCATCTCGCGGCGATCGTACATCGTGACCGTTTTGGCCTTGATCTGACGCGACAGTGCCGAGTAAGCTCCCAGCAGGAGCTGCTGACCGGTCTGGCCACGAGCAAAGAAGGTACGGGAAACCTGGGCGCCGCCGAAGGAGCGGTTGTCAAGGTAGCCGGCGTAGTCACGGGCAAAGGGCACACCCTGAGCTACGCACTGGTCGATAATATTGTTGGACACCTGTGCCAGACGCCAGACGTCTGCCTCACGGGCGCGAAAGTCGCCACCCTTGATGGTGTCATAGAACAGACGGTAGATCGAGTCACCATCGTTGGGATAGTTCTTGGCGGCATTGATACCGCCCTGTGCAGCGATGGAGTGCGCACGGCGAGGCGAATCCTGATAGCAGAAGGCCTGTACATTATAGCCGAGTTCACCGAGCGAGGCAGCAGCAGCGCCACCAGCCAGACCTGTTCCGACCACAATGACATTATACTTGCGCTTGTTGGCGGGATTGACCAGCTTCAGGTCGAAGCGATGCTTATCCCAGGTTTGTTCGATTGGTCCGGTAGGACATTTTCCGTCAAGTATCACAATAACCCCCTTAATTCAGAATTCGAAACAGAATGGCGAGCGGAATGGCCGCATAGCCCAGGAACAGGACCAGTGCAACCAGAGTTCCGGTCTTGGTGATGAACGGCTGTACCCGGTCATTGCTCCAGCCCATTGTCTGGAAAAAGCTCTGGATACCGTGGGACAGATGCAGGAACAGAACCAGCATCGCTCCGGCATAGATCAGTGCAACAAACATGTTCTGGAACGCAGCAACGACCATTCCCAGGACATTGGGCACACCGTCAACCAGATGTGTAAGCGCTGCTGTATCAGGGCTAATCACCTGGAAAGTGAAATGCAGCAGGTGGTACACGATGAAGGCCACCAGAAGCGAACCGGTCCAGATCATGTTTTCGCTGGCAAAGGTCGCTTTCTGGGTCGTCTTGACGGCATACTGCTGGGGACGACCGCCACGGTTCTCAATAGTCAGCTGAATGCCGAACCAGATGTGAACGCAGGCAAAGACCAGCAGGCCGAGGCGAAAACCGATGATGATCGGGGCCGGCAAGCTGTGGAGGTGGTGGGCATAGGCATTGATGCCACCCGGAAGCCATCCGAAGATGGAGCTGTTACCGAGCAGATGGATGACAGCAAAAAGAACCATAGCCTGGCCTGTGATTGCCATCAAAATTTTTCTGCCGATTGAAGACGTGAGCAGTTGCATAGCATTCCTTCCTTTTTAGATGTGATACTGCTGGTTATGATACTTTTAGAGGAGACTAAAAGTGACGGGGGGACCGCGCCAGAGCAATCTGGAGACAACCACCATTTCAACCTCCTTTGAACGAGTATTTATGATTAGGAACTATGATAAATTCAGACGATATTTGCAGACGTGCATACTAAACATCGTTATAAAAAATTGCAACCATTTTATGTATACAGCATTCAATTTAACATCACGTGAATACGCATCTGCGGCGCAATTGCAATTAATGGAACATTCTGTTAGTAACCATAGTCAATAAATTTACTTATTATTTCAGGAGCTATCATTTCATGAAATTCACCCTGCTCAAAAAAGATACGCAGAGTGCTGCACGTCTCGGCATCATCAACACTGCACACGGCGACATCCAGACCCCTATTTTCATGCCGGTGGCTACTCACGGCGCCATGAAACCACTCACGCCGGCACAGATCACCGAGACCGGAGCCCAGATAATTCTCAGCAATACCTACCACCTGCACCTGCAGCCCGGCGAAGGATTGGTGAAAAAGGCCGGCGGTCTACACAAGTTTATGGCCTGGAATGGTCCAATCCTTACGGATTCAGGAGGTTTCCAGGTTTTCTCGCTTCCCAACAAACGCATCACAGAAGATGGTGTATTTTTTAAACACGAACTCACCGGCGAGGAGATTTATCTTGACCCGGCAACAGCCACCAGGATTCAACAGGACCTGGGCGCCGATATCATCATGGCCTTCGATGAGTGCATCCCCTACCCCTGTGATCGAAGCTACGCCGAACAATCCACCCAAAAGACCATTCGCTGGCTGAAAGAATGCAGGAATGCCATGACCGACAATGGGCAGGCCCTGTTCGGCATCGTTCAAGGAAGCGTCTACGAAGACCTGCGGGCCATGTGTGCCCGCGAGATGCGTAAACTGGATCTGCCGGGGTATGCCATTGGTGGTGTCAGCGTGGGAGAAGGACTGGAACTACTCAAGAAGGTGGTCAGCTGGACCGCGCCGCACCTCCCTGAAGACAAACCCCGTTATCTGATGGGGGTCGGTCTGCCGGAGGATATTCTGGAGAGCGTCGAGCGCGGCATCGACATGTTTGACTGCGTTATCCCGACCCGTTACGCCCGAAGCGCCACACTCTTTACGCGTCGCGGTAAGATCCGCCTGACCAACAAGAACTTCAAGCGCGATTTTTTTCCGATCGATCCAAGTTGCAGTTGCTACACCTGCCGGAATTTCAGCCGTGCCTACCTGCACCACCTGTTTGCCGCTAACGAGGTCGTTTCTGCTGTCCTCTCTGCTATCCACAATGTTCACTTCTATCTGAAAATGATGTCAGAAATTCGCGAAGCCGTCGCCAATAACCGATTTATGGAGTACAAGGGTGCGTTTCTGGGGGAATACCTGATCGGGGACAAGCACAATAAGCGCAGCTGATACAGAACACAATCCACGTCAGCTATATTTTATTATCGTAGTTATTCAAGCCGCTGGTGAAACAAGCCTCATTCGGTAGCCGCTTACCAGGTAATGAAAGCGGCAGGAATCGTCAGCGCTTGATCTTCTGGTCCAACTCAAGGTCGAGATTGTTCAAGCGCTCTAACGTTTGCCGCATCCCCCGATTATCTCGACTGAGTGAAAGATTGAGCTCTTTTAGAGTCTTAACTTCTCGTTGCCGATTCCGGAGCATCTTGACACCTTCCAGATACACGCTCAACGGGGCCGCTTGGTGCGTCCAGATACTGCGGGGAAATTCGTTATTCAGCCGCTCCAGCAACTCCAGCGCCCTTATTGATCCCTTATTGCCTTCTTCCCGAAGAGACAATAGCGACAGACGAAACAGGGCTTCATCGGTTAAACCCTCAATTGGCGGATCTGCGACTACTCGCGCGAGCTGGCCGCTGGCCGCCGCCGCGTTACCAGCCCGCAAAAATTCCAGAGCAGCTGCAAAGCGGCGTTCCTGATCAGAAACCGCGTGGGGGGGGGATTCGTCCGGCACCACGGGAACAAGCGCAATCTTCCAGCCCAACTGACTGCAACTACACAGTAACGGCAAGAGAGCCAGTACAACTGTGGTTATAATGTGCCTAGGTCTCACTTTTTCCCGCCTCCCTTACAATAATATAGTTACTGCCGATTGATTCCTTGACCCGGTCCTTAACCGCAGCCGCCGCTGTGGCGATCTCAGCCGCGGTAGCATAATTCCCCGGCTGGCAGTTCAGTGCGGCAATCGATATTGAGATTAACGGAAACACCCGCGGCACACCGTAGCGGTCAACCCCTTCGATACAACCGGCCAAACGATCTTCATCGGAATAATAAGCCGGTATCATTGCATCAAAATCAACAATGATCTGCTGACAAGCCTCTTTCGCAAGCCTGGCATCGATGATCACGACAAAGTCATCTCCTCCTATATGGCCAATAAACGCATCGGGATCATTCAGGCGCTTGACTGCCTCATGAATAACCTCGCCGGTTTTTTTCAGGATTTCACTGGCCCTGATGTAGCCATAGCGGTCATTGTAAGATTTAAAGTTATCCAGATCCAGATAACACATCGTAAACGAGGTCTGTTCTCGAAGTCGTCTGTTGATGGAACGCTCAATAGCGATATTTCCCGGTAAACGTGTCAACGGGCTGGCGTCAAGACTCAATTGTTCCAGCACCTTGAGACGTTCTGCCATCTGCTTGAAATCCTTTGATAAGGCTCCAATTTCGTCTCCGGATATTATGCCGGGATCATGATCGAAATCACCAGCCGCAATGCGATGGGTGGCTTTCTGGAGTTTGCCAATCGAGGTTGAAAATGAATAGATCATCAGAAACGCAATTATAAATGAAAGGGAAGCGCCACCGGTCGCCAATCCAATCGACCAGGTAACAATTTTTGTTTCCCGTTCATCTTCTTCCTTTAGTTTATTGTCCAATGTCTTCTGCTGATCCGATCTGATAAAATCCAGCGCCGAGGCGACCTGAGCAGCTGCACGCCCCATGGCATCTTTATTGACCGGGTTACCGGACAAGATCCTCTCACTGAGTGCAGAATGAAGTCTAAAACCCGCGACAAGCAAATCAAGGCCACTTCCACTGTACACCTTCTGCAGAGACTCTAAACGAGAACGGAAATTTTCGTTATTCTGATGATACAGTTCCCGCAATTCAGGCTGATGTAAAATTTCATATCGCCCGACATACCGTTCCTGTGCAAGCATCATTTCACGCAATGTGATTGTTATCGTGGCTGCTGACAGGTCTTTTTCAGCAATTTCCACCTCCATCTCGTGCATGTTTCTCAGGCCGCTAACCGTATAGACCAGACCGGTCAACATGCAAATGCCACTAATGGCAAAGCTGATGATCAGTTTTTTGACAAGCGTCAGCTGGAGTTTATCGAACAGGAACATTGGTGTGGTGACCTGATTGAGGAGATGTACTGCAAAGATTTAGTATATGGCTAATTTTCCATAATAGCCAAATATAAATTCTGCTCATCACACAGGTTGTATGTGCTCATGGATACTCGAATAACGCACACGCGCAAATCAAAAAAACATTGCAACACAAATCTGCGAACGATACATTGAACTACTGAAAATAGAGCCGATGTGTTTAGGAATGATGTTGATTGCGAGAATTAGAGCTGCATTTCAGGGAACACTTTTGACCAAGTCTGTAGCACTCAAATAGAACAGGTGCTATAAAGCACCCGTTCCCTATACACCTTTTCTGATTCAATTATTTTAGAATGGAAACGATGCCGTCGTCGAGATCATACCTGGCGGCTACGATCTTGAGCTTCTTTTCTTTTACGAGATGGTTGAGTATAGCTGACTTCTTGGTCAGGCCAGCGGCGACAGTCTTGGCGTTGGTATTGATCACGCATTCGACGAATTCACTCTTTTTAGTTTCGGCGCATTTCTTGTCATTTTTGCAGACATCACAATCCCTGACCGCTTTCCTGATGTTGGGAGCAATGGCTTTTACAATAGCATCTATATTGGGACTGCCGGTCGTTTTACCTTTTGCCTCAACGGCGGCCGTCACAGCACCGCATCGCTCGTGCCCCATAACCATCATCAGAGGACTGCCCAGATGTTCAGCAGCATATTCGATACTTCCCAGCACAATGGGGTCGGGGATATTGCCGGCTACCCGAATGACGAAGATCTCACCGAGTCCCTTGTCAAAAATAAGTTCAGGCGGAACGCGGGAATCGGAGCACGTCAGGATGATGGCATAAGGCTTCTGAGAATTGGCCAGGCTGGCGCGAGTACTGAGATCGCACAGCTTTGAGCCGGTCAGCTTATTGTCTACGTAATGCTTGTTGCCGTCCATCAGCTTTTGGAGCGCCTCTTCGGGCGATACTGCCGAAGCGCTATGTGACGATGCAAATGCCAGCCCCGCAGCCAAGGCGACGATGCCCAGGCTTGCAGCCACATGTGCCATGATACCTTTCTTGAGCATTTGAACCTCCTGTTTAAAAAATTTTGTGCTACTTTAATTGAGCGGATGGCATAGTCAACAGTATTTTTGTTTAATGTTTATATTATAATTTAAAGAGGATAACTCAATGAAGACAACCGTTACAAAATTTGACGAGCTGATTATGATTATGAAACGTTTACGCGGTCCCGGGGGCTGTCCATGGGATGCGGAACAAACCCATGAAAGCCTGACCCGCTATCTGCTGGAAGAAACCTACGAGGTCATTGAGGCCATCGACGCAAAGTCTCCGGAACACTTGCAAGAAGAACTGGGAGATCTGCTGCTCCAGCCGGTATTTCACGCTGCCATTGCCGAAGAGTCCGGTAGTTTCAGCATTGACGATGTCATTCAGACATTATGCGAAAAGCTGGTCCGACGTCATCCGCATGTCTTTGGCGACATGCACATAGCAGACAGCAATGCTCAGATTGAAAACTGGGAACAGATCAAGAAACTGGAAAAGGGGGCTGAACGCACATCCGCACTTTCCGGCGTTCCACCACATCTGCCGGCTTTGCTCAAGGCTCAGAAGATTACCGAGAAGGCAGCTCGCGTCGGATTTGACTGGGAACATATCGACCAGGTGATGGCCAAGGTCATGGAAGAGCTGCATGAATTTGAAGAAGCCATGCTCGCCGGTGACAACGAGCATATGGAAGCTGAGCTGGGTGACCTGCTGTTTGCCATCGTCAACCTGGGTCGTTTCCTGTCAATCAACCCTGAAGAGGCCCTGCGCAAAACCATTACCCGCTTTCAGCATCGATTTCAGTATGTCGAGGATAGCCTGCATGTCCAAAACAGACGTATGAATGAAACGCCATTAAATGAAATGGACCAGCTCTGGGAGGAGGCAAAAGTCCATGAAAGGAATTATCAAGGCGACAAGTGACAGGAATGTTACAGGTTTTACAGTTAGGCTACGGCTTATCCACAAAAAATGTGGATAACCTGTGGACAACGGTGTTGATAGAATTCAAAAGTGATATTTTTACAAGAGATTTTTTCACATTGCCACTTTTTTATACACGGTGCATTTCCTTTAAATTCAGCTAGTTACGTATAGTTACAGCATTTATGGGTACTTAGCGAGTTTAAACGGATGTAACCTCTTGAAAATTGTTTTCATGCCAATTTCACCTGTTAATAACCATCATTTTTCTTGACAGATGAGCTCCCCTTTAAATTCAACACCTTCCATCTGTAATAGATATTTTTTTAATTCCAAACCTCCCGGAGCACTGTATCCGGTCAGGCGACCATTGGCTGCAACGACGCGGTGACAAGGGATAACGATCGGTACCGGATTTGATGCCATGGCAGCACCAACAGCCCGGGCCGCTCCCGGCGACCCGGCTAACCTTGCTACCTCTCCGTAACTCCTGACCACGCCATACGGTATGCTACGGATCAGCCTGAGGACATGCAATCTGAATTGGCCCGCAAGGCTGATATCAACAGGCGTAGTATCAAACTGTTGCCTCTCACCTTTAAAGTATTGCATTAGCATACCCGCTACCATATCGGTAAGCTCCGACGCTGGCATCCTGTCCAGACCGTCACGGGCAAAGGTACCAAGGGTGTTGTCATGCGGCAGATACACCCTTCGTATGCCCTGCTCGCTCGCCACAACAGCCCCCATGCCAAGCCCGGTTTCAAACAACGAGACATACTCTGTCATACCCGCCTCCGACCATATTTTTTTCTGATCAGCCCGGACAGCTCCAACGCTTCCTCCGAACGCAACAGCCTGGATGCCCCGGCATAGATCAGTAGACCGCACATTATCGCACCGCCCAGCACCGATGTTTTTAACAGCTTATGTCCGAGTTGCGACCAGTCAGCCAAGCGACAGATATATACCACCACCACAGCCATCGGTAGCGATGCGATCAAGGCCTTGACAGCGGAAGCAACAATTCCCCGGCCACCATACCGGCCGATCTTGCGGCGTAACAACCATAACAGCAGCAGCATATTGACCAGGGCCGACAGTGTCGTCGCCAGGGCCAGGCCACCATGCAGAAGCGGCTTCATGAGAATCAGGCTGAAGATGACATTGAGTAGAAACGAGGCAAAAGCGGTGCATACCGGTGTCCGGGTATCCTTGAGGGCATAGAAGGCCGGAGCAAGCACACGTGTCAAAGCAACACAAGAGAGCCCCAGGGAATAGTAAAACAGCGCCTGGGCGGCATTAGTCACCTGGGCATAGTCGAACGCGCCACCCATGAAAATCAAACTGAAGATAGGCGTCGAGCAGACCATCAGCCCTGCCATGGCGGGGATGGTAACAAACAGGGTCAAGCGCAGTCCGAATTTCAGAGATTCTTTCATCCCGTCCACATTTCCTTCTGCCGCCTGCTTACTCATGGAAGGGAGTACCGCCTGAGCCACTGACACGGTAAAAAGCCCCTGGGGGAATTCGAACAGGCGCTGGGCATAATACAGATAAGACACACTCCCTTGCGGCAGTTGTGAAGCCAGAATGGCGCTGACGGTGATATTCAGGTAATAGACCCCCACTCCGAAAGTGGCAGGCAGCATGAGCAGGGCTATGCGCCTGACTTCAGGATTGCGGAATCTAAAACTGAGACGGATCGGAAATCCTTTTTTCCACAACACCGGCAGTTGCAAGATCAGCTGAATACATCCACCGATCATAACCCCGGCAGCCAGCGCAATGATAGGCACCTCGAAAAACCGGCGTAACAGGAGTGCCGACAGGATCATGCTAATATTCAGAAATACCGTCGAGATGGCCGGGGTAAAAAAATGTCGCAGGGTATTCAGTATCCCCATACAGAGGGCTACCAGACTGATAAAAAAGATGTAGGGGAACATCATGCGATTGAGAAATACCGTCAATTCAAACTTACCCGGCACAGCCTTGAAGCCTGGGAACATGACTCCGACAATCCAGGGGGAGAAGATGACACCCGCCAGGGTAATGAACGCCATGACAATCGTCAGCAGGGTAAAGCAGACATTGGCCAGTTCACGGGCATCCCCTTCACCGCGCTGATTGAGCGTTGCTGAAAAGGTCGGTACGAAAGCCGCCGTCAGGGCACCTTCGGCAAAAAAACGCCGCAGCATACTGGGGATCTGAAAAGCAGCAAAGAATGCGTCAGTAGCCAGACCGGCGCCAAACAGGCGCGAAACGACCATATCCCGCACCATACCCATGATGCGGGAGAGCATGGTAGCACTGCCCAGAATCCCGGCCGCGCGAGCGATATTACGTTTTTCAGACATCAGGCTCTATCCCCTTCATCCCACGGCTCTGCTTCAAGCAGAGCCGTGGCCTCAACTTCCGGCATCGCCTGCACCCCTTTGAGTTTTTTCTCGATGATGCGGCTGCGGAGCGCTGCCGCATCAATATGATTACCGGCTTCCTGCAGCTTTTTACCGGTCTTTTCCAGTACCAGACCAAACTTGGTAAATTCAGTTCGCACGGCCGCCAGCAGGTTCCAGACCTCAGCGGAGCGCTTCTCGATGGCCAGGGTGCGAAAGCCCATCTGCAGACTGTTCAACAGTGCCGCCAAGGTCGTCGGCCCGGCGATCATCACCTTGAAATCGCGCTGCAGCGCTTCAAACAAACCGGGGCGTCGCAGTACTTCCGCATACAGACCTTCCGTAGGTAGAAACATAACACCGAAGTCCGTGGTATGCGGTGGGTCCAGGTATTTGTCGCGAATGTCCGTAGCCATCAACCGTACCGCCTTGTCAAGCTGTTTGCCCGCTTCGCCGGCCAGTAGTGCATCGCCCAACTCCTGGGCATCCAGCAGCCGCAGATAGTCCTCCTGGGGAAATTTGGCATCCAGCGGCAGCCAGACCTGATTATCGGGCGTTCCGTTCCGTCCCGGCAGTTTGAGGGCGAATTCGACCCGCTGACCACTCCCTTTTCGGGTTTCCACATTGGCGTCATATTGGCCGGGGGCCAGCACCTGTTCCAGAAGGCTCGCCAGTTGAATCTCCCCAAAGGTGCCGCGGGTCTTGACATTGGTCAGCACCTTTTTCAGATCGCCAACCCCGCTGGCCAGCGACTGCATCTCGCCCAGACCACGCTGAACCAGTTCCAGACGCTCGCTGACCAGCTTGAATGATTCTCCCAAGCGCCTCTCCAGGGTATCGTGAAGTTTCTCGTCAACCGTAACCCTCATCTGTTCGAGCTTGAGGGCATTATCTTCCTGGATCAGGCGCAGCCGTTCTTCGACACTGTGCCGCAGTCTGTCCATACGCCCTTCGTTGCTGACGGTCAGATCTTTCAATTGCCCTGCAAAGATCTGCAACTGGTCCTTCTGCAAGACGGCTATCTCGCTCATCCGTTTCAACAGGGAGTCTCCGAGCGCTGAAACCGCATTCGTATTTTCTTCACGCCCCTGCCGGGCCGACTGCTGCGATTCTTCACGACTACGCCCCAACTCTTCGCGCAGCATACGCTCCTGACGCTCCAGTTGGCGCTCCAACGAATCTATCCGGGGTCCAAGTCCGGCGGATGCCGCCAGCCGGGAAATGCGCGACAGCAGCACCACAAGCAGCACGAGAGAGATGAGTGCCGGGATCAGGAATAGGTAGGGCAAAACAGAGGGCATATTTTTCACATGTTCCCATGAAGTAGATACTTGGTACTATGGGCAGATAGTAACGTAGTTGCTCTATGAATTTTGTGATACATACACAATTGAAGCAACGTATACAACTACTTATTGATTATTATTCTTGATTTATGCCTGATCTTAAGGTTTAATCCAATCGAATTTACATACTAAAGGAGGTAATGTATGACGTCTTCGCTTGTAGAACTTACTGCCAGCATCGTTTCTTCACACACGGTCGGTACCGAGATGTCGAGTGATGAGCTGATCCAGGAAATTAACAGGGTCTTTGTAACACTCAAAAAGCTTGATACAGATGGAACTGTCGCTGAAGTTGCTGTCGGCACAACCGCTGGACCTGCCATGACACTCAAAAAGGCCTTTCAGAATGACCAGGTTGGTTGTCTGGTATGCGGCAAGACCGGATTCAAAACCCTGACTCGCCACTTGAAGCAGGCCCATGACTTGAAACCGGGGCAGTACCGCAAACAGTTCAATATTTCCTCAAGCCAGTCACTGACGGCAAAAAACTACTCCGAAGCCCGCCGCAAATCAGCCAATGACAACAATCTGGCTGCCAACCTGGAAAAAGCACGCGCAGTACGGGCTGCCAAAAACAAGGCTGCCGCCCCCACAATCAAAGCTGCTCCTCTGTCTGCTAAAGCCACCAAAGCGACAATACCTGTTCCGGCAAAAACAGCAAAAATTGCAAAAACAGCAAAAGCCGTCAAGCCGGTCAAAGCAAAAACGGTTAAATCAAAAGCCTGATCAATAAAAAACCGCCTGATCGGCGGTCTGTATTATGCATTTACAACGGAAAAGCGCCGTGACAGAGCCGCAAACTCATCCAGAGTAAGCGTCTCACCACGGCGTTTTCCATCTATCCCGCAGTCGTCCAAAATCTGTTGCAGCTCATCACCCGGCACCAGTTCTGTGGCCTTCAGGCAGTTGATCAAGGTCTTGCGGCGCATGCCGAATGACCCTTTAACCACTCGCCTGAACACCTCCTCATTCCCGACCGCTACGCGCGGAGCCGATAAGGGAACAAAACGGAGTACCGCCGAATCGACCTTGGGGCTGGGATGAAAACAGCCGGGATGTACCAGAAACTCGCGGCGCATATCGAACCAGAGCCCGAGCAGTACCGTCGTCACCCCATAGTCTTTACAGTCGGGTGGCGCAACCAGGCGGTCGCCGACCTCCTTCTGCAGCATCAGGATCATCCTGGACAGCTTGCTCCGTATCTCCTGCAAACGAAACAGAACCGCCGTGGAGATATTATAGGGCAGATTTGCAACCACCTTCCAGCTCTCGGCTTCAGAAAGTATCTCTGCCAGATCAACCGCCAGCACATCGCCATCTATGACCGTTACGCGAGGATCATCGGCATAGCGCCTCTTCAGGCCTGCTGCCAGTGCGTGATCGAATTCGATCAGGATCAGACGTCCGGCCCGCTGTGCCAGAATTTCTGTCAGTGCACCACGGCCAGGCCCGATTTCCAGCACACAGTCCTCGGGATGAACATCTGCGCTGCTGATGATCTTCTCAATGATGTTTCCATCAACGAGAAAGTTTTGTCCTAAAGCTTTCAGGGGGCGGCGTTTGGAACTCACAGAAACATCTCCTTGATACGATCCATCTCCCAGGTCGCGGTAACATCGAGACTCGGCCGGGATGCGTATCCTTCGCTCAGATAATAATTGCCGGGCACAGCCAGCATGGCGGCATTATCACCGCACAAAGCCGGTTTCGGGATATGCAGTTCCACCCCTCGTTCCGCTGCCAGGGCTGTCATGGCCGAGCGCAGACCGCTGTTGCAGGCTACTCCGCCGGCTACCACCAGTCGCTGTGCCGCGCTTTGAACAAGGGCGGACCCGGTCTTGGCCACCAGCACATCACACACCGCGGCCTGGAAGGATGCACACAGATCATTGGCCTCCTGGCCGGGAATAGTTACCGGGTGTTTGGATATATGCTGCAGCATGGCGGTCTTGAGCCCGCTGAAACTGAAATTGAGCGTGCCGTCGTTGATCAGCGGACGGGGCAGACGTACGGCCTTGTTGTCGCCGGTGTGGGCCAGCAGATCAATCTTGGCGCCGCCGGGATACTCCAGACCCATGATCTTTGCCGACTTGTCAAAGGCCTCTCCGGCGGCATCATCCACCGTCCTTCCAAGCGTCGTGTAACGGCCGAAGCCTTCGACGTGATACAGGTGGGTGTGGCCGCCTGATACGACCAGCGCCAGGAATGGAAACGCGACCGGATGTTCAAGAAATCCGGCAAAGAGATGCCCTTCGATATGATGCACACCGACAAAGGGTATCCCGCACGAGAAGGCAATTGCCTTGGCGGTTGAAAGCCCCACCAGCAGCGCACCGGACAGACCCGGTCCCCGAGTGACCGCAATCCCCTCGATAGCGGAAAGCTCGACAGCAGCATCTCGCAAGGCCTGGCTGATGACCGGTGAGATCATCTCCAGGTGTTTGCGGGAAGCAATCTCTGGCACCACGCCGCCATACTCGGCATGGATCGCAATCTGTGACGAAACCACCGACGAAAGGATTTCGCTGCCGTCACGCACCACAGCGGCGGCAGTTTCATCACAGGATGTTTCGATTGCAAGAACGAGCATAAAATCACAAACCTTACCACGAAGACACAGAGGCACGAAGAACATCAACGTATTGAAAAAGCAAATCTATAAACTGCGAATACCACCTAAAAATGAGTTCCGCTGTTCAGATTGGCTTTCCCTCAGTGTCTCCGTGCCTCCGTAGTGGATTATAAATTATTACAGAAGATTCGCCGCCAGCTCGGCCAGTTCCGAACGTTCGCCTTTCGTGAGCGTCACATGCGCAGCAATACGCTGCCCCTTGAACTTCTCGACCAGATAGCTCAGACCGTTACTGGATGAGTCCACATAAGGATTGTCGATCTGGTAGGGGTCGCCGGTCAGGATGATCTTGGTCCCCTCCCCCACCCTGGTGACAATGGTCTTGATCTCGTGGGGCGTCAGGTTCTGGGCCTCATCAACAATCAGGTACTGGTTGGGAATCGAGCGGCCACGGATATAGGTGAGCGGTTCGATATCCAGAAGTCCCATAGCCATCAGCTCTTTGTAGCCCTTGTTGCTGTGGCGCTTGTCGCTTTCGTGACCGGAGAGGAGCAGCTCGACGTTATCGAAGATCGGCTGCATCCAGGGTGTCAGCTTCTCCTCGATATCGCCCGGCAGAAAGCCCAGGTCCTTGCCCATGGGGAAAACCGGGCGCGAGACCAGCAACCGGTTGTAGACATTTTCTTCGGCAGTTTTGTGCAATCCGGCTGCAATGGCCAGCAGCGTCTTGCCGGTACCGGCCTTGCCTACCAGCGTCACCAGCTTGATACTGTCGTCCATAAGCACATCCAAGGCGAAGGACTGTTCGCGGTTGCGGGCGAACAGACTCCAGATGCCGTCCTTGGGAACCTTGAGCACCGGCACAATCCGGCCGGTATCCGGGGAATTGCGGCAAATGGCACTATGAGAGGGATTACTGCTATCCACGATCGTAATAAACTCATTCACAAAAAGCCCCGGCGGTGCCTCCAGCCACCCCTGGCCATAAAACCGGTCAACCTCCTCGGCCGATACTTCGATATTACGGGTCCCGGAATACAGCTCCTGGATATCAACCTTGTCCGACTCGTAATCCTCGGCGATCAGACCGATGGCATCGGACTTGATACGCAGGTTGCTGTCCTTGGTGACAAAGACCAGCTCAATGTCCGGATACTGGTCGCGTATATCCATGGCCACGGACAGAATCCGGTTGTCGCCGCTATCCTCCCGCAGATCGACCGGCAGATGTCTGAGATTTTTCTCCGTGAACAGCACCACCCGCAGATTACCGCCGCCAGGCAGTGAAATGCCGGTCGCCAACGACCCTTTTTCACGCATGGTATCCAGGACACGAGAGATCTGACGGGCATTGCGGCCGGTTTCATTCATGTCCTTTTTAAATCTATCGATTTCTTCAATGACGGTAATCGGTATAATAATATTGTTGTCCTGAAACTTGAACAGGGCTTGCGGGTCGTGGAGTAACACATTGGTGTCCAGAATAAAGTTTTTCATGAGGTCCTTTCGCGTCAGAATGGTGATGTGAAGCCTTCATACGTGATCATAGAGCGGGATGTCCTGTACAACATGCCAGAACGGCATCGGAAAACAGCGCGATATCCTCGCTGGTTGTAAACCAGCCGGGACTCATCCGCACCGTGCCGTCGGGGAAGGTGCCCAGCGTGCGATGTGCCCGGGGAGCACAGTGCAGACCGGCCCGTACGGCAATATCGAAGCGCTGGTCCAGCTCATACGCCAGAGCGGAAGAATCGATCCCAGCAACAGTGAACGACAATACCGCTCCCCGCACAGCAGGATCTGCCGGGCTGTGCAGTTTGATGCCCGGTACCCCCCGCAACAGTTCTATGGCATAGGACACGAGGCGGCGCTCATGGGCGCCAATCGCCTCCACTCCCTGTTCCTGAACAAACTCGATGCCGGCCTTGAGTCCGGCAATTCCCGGAAGGTTATGGGTACCGGCTTCAAAGCCATCCGGCAGGGACTCAGGCTGATCTTCCGAGCTGGAGTTGCTTCCGGTCCCACCTGCCAGCAGTGGCTTCAACGCTACATGGGATGCCGCATACAGAAGACCGGTCCCCTGCGGCCCGTACAAGCCCTTGTGTCCAGGGACCGCCAGCAGATCAATACCAAGCGCCGAGACATCGATCGGCACGCTGCCTGCCGACTGAGCCGCATCCAGCAGAAACAGGACCCCGGCATCCCGGGCGATGGCAGATATGAAGCTGATCGGCTGAATGGTACCAGAAACATTGGAAACGTGACCGATAGCGATCATACGGGTGCGTGGCGTCAAGGCCCGCACCACCTCGGCCGGATCGATGCGACCGTCTGGCCCGGCCTGAACGACCGTCAAGCGGATACCTTGATGCTGCAGCAGATGGAGAGGACGGGCCAGGGAGTTATGCTCCATGGAGCTGGTTATGACATGGTCACCCGGCACGAGCGTCCCCCGCAAGGCCATATTGAGGGCTTCGGTTGCGCTGTGGGTAAAGATGACCCTGGATGAGTCGGGAACGGAAAAGAGAGCCGCTGCCGCCTCACGGGCCTGGAACATGATGCGGCCGGCTTCCAGCGAGCGACGATGCCCGCCTCGGCCCGGCGATGCGCCAATCTCACGCATGGCGTGCATGACCGCCTGATAGACAGATTCGGGTTTGGGAAAGGTTGTAGCTGCGTTATCGAGGTAGATGGACATGGTCTCGGGTGTTTTACTAAGCATAGAATCTTATTCTGAACGTTTCCAGCAGAAAAATTCGTTTACAAACCTCATCCTGTTTTTCAGGACTACGGGAATATCGCCGGTTTTTCAAACAACCAGGGGAATACCTTCACCGCTGCGGAACGCTGGGGACTGCTGTTTGCAGAAAGCTTGGCCGTTATGGTCGCTTCAGCACTGCCGCCCCACCAGTTCAGCGTGGCGCTCACCGTGTCCCGGCCGTTGTATACCAGGTTGTAACCGCCGTTATTGCTGATGACATTATCCCAAATCGTCGCTCGATCATCTTCCAGCATCAGTCCGTCACGCAGATTGTCCGCAATCTGACAGCGGCTGATTTTCAGGCGGGCAGAATCAAGATGCAGAGCGGTTTGACGGTTGCGCACAAATCGCGACAGGAACACCTGGCCTTCGCCACCGATGATATGAGCACCGGCGGCATTGTCCGAAATTTCGCAGGAGTTGATCTTGAGCCGGCAATCGTTTGTCACCATGGCCTGCTGGGTACTGCCGGTTACTGCGACCGTCGTCATGACCACCGAAGAACGCGACAGGACCATGCCACGGCGATTGGCGGCAAACGTGGCAGCGTGCAGCTCGATTTCGCTGTCATGTGCCTCGATACCCGTATCACAGGCGTTGATGTTGGGAGAAGTCAGCGTGACGGTACTGTCACGCAGTATGCAGCCGGTCGTAGACCTGGTGATCGACAGTGCTTTCGCCGTAAACGTAGAAAAACGGGCTTCAAGACCCGTCTCGGCCCCCTCGATGCGGCAATATTCGAGTTGATTGGACTTTTCGCTGGACAAGAGCAGCAGGCCGCCCCAATCCCCCCTGTCCGATTGTGCATTACCGGTAGTAAACAGGATCGGCCGATCGGCCGTACCAACGCTCTGGATACGGCCCATGACAAGCAGGCGGGGCAACTGGAGACTGTCTTTCGCGGGCATGAAACGTATGACGGTTCCCGGTTCGATACGCAGCGTAGTCTGCGGTGCCACGACGACATAACCTTTGACGATTATGGTTCCGCGCCAGGTGGTATCCTCGGAAAACGTTGCATTCACATAGGTCGCCGTGATCGTTGTACGACCCTGCGAAGCGGCGGCAGCGTACGGTGCCAGCGCCGGCAGCATCCACAGGGCAGTGAGCAGACAGACGCAAAAAGAGCGGAAGGTCATGGCCGGCAGCCGCCTCACTGCGGATCTACCTCACGGCTGCGAACGCAGTTCTTTCCGGCAGCCTTGGCCTGATAGAGCAGATCGTCGGCTGCGACCACCAGTTTGTCGGCATCTGCCCCGTCCACGGGAAAGCAGGCAACCCCCACGCTGACCGTAATGGGCTCTTTCGAGGTAGTGCGCATCAACTTCCTGGTATCCGCAATAACCCGCTGCCGGATGCGTTCGGCAATCTGGCTGGCGCTCTTTAAAGAGGTCTCGGGAAGTATGACGGCCAACTCCTCACCGCCATATCGAAACGCAAAATCAACATTGCGCAGCGCCTTTTCGATGGTCTTGGCAATCGTCACCAGAATACGATCCCCCATCGGATGCCCGAAGGCATCATTGAAGTTCTTGAAATTATCCACATCGATCATCAGAAGACCGAACGACTGTTTATAACGCCGGGCCCGTTCCAGTTCCTGCGGCAGTACCTGTTCAAAATAACGGCGATTGTACAGACCGGTCAGGGCGTCCGTGATCGCCATCTGGCAGGTCGCATGATGCAATTTGGCATTTTCTATGGCCATGGCGGCAAAAGAGGCCAGTACCGAGATCAGTTTCATGCGGTCTTTATCAAACCTGCGCGGCACGAAATCATCCAGATACAATACGCCGTGAATGCAATCCTTGATAACCAGCGGGATGCATATCAGCGAACGAATGCCTTCCTTGAGCGCCAGCGGGTTATTGAAGAAATCAACCTGTTGTGTATCTTCGACAAACAGGATTTCATCGTGTTGCAGCAGCTGATCGGTAAGCCCGCCCGGCGCCACCACCCAGGATCTGCGCGCAACAAATTCCGGGCTTAATCCGCGCTGGGCGCGCAGCGTAAGATTGCCGGTCCGGTTGTCATACAGAGCCACACTGCCGGCCGGGAGACCGGTGAAACGCATGGCGCTTTCCAGTATCGCCTCCAAAAGGGCGTCAAGTTCAATGGTAGAGACCGAAGCGCGCGCAACATCGATCAGGTCGTTGAGAGCCCTGACCTGTTCCTGCAAAACGCTGGCGCTACATATGTCACAACCTGCTCCCAATTTCATAAAACCAGCACCCCTGATCGAATCCTTGCTATTTTTAACATATATCGCCGGTACTGTAAATTCATTGTTCGTATCCAAAAAAATCTGTGCAACAACTGTCGCCGGATAGTGTTGCAATCTGTTTTCAAGTCCTTTCAGCAAGTTAGGTTTTTAATAAATATTGTGTTGACTCCCCATATATGTTGTGGTTTATTTCTTGCGCCAACACTAAATACAGTGGTTGCACGATCTACCCGACACGCTTCGAATCCATCGATTTCACTCAACATTTATTCCACACATCAGGGAGAACCACACACATGGCAAAAGCAACCACTAAAGACTCCATCCCCGCTCTTTCCAAAAATGCCATCACCGTTCTGGAAAAACGTTACCTGCGTCGTGATGCCGAGGGCAAGGTCCTGGAGACCCCGGCCGATATGTTTCGCCGTGTGGCCGATACCATTGCCGCACCGGACAAGAAGTTCGACAAGAAGGCCGACCTCAAGGGACTGTCCGATACCTTCTACACCATGATGACCAATTTTGAATTCCTGCCCAACTCGCCGACCCTGATGAACGCCGGCCGGCCGCTGGGCCAGCTCTCGGCCTGTTTCGTCCTGCCGGTGGGCGATTCCATGGAAGAGATCTTCGATGCCGTCAAGTTCACCGCGCTGATCCACAAATCGGGCGGCGGCACCGGTTTCTCCTTTTCGCGTCTCCGTCCGGCCAACGACGTGGTCAGCTCCACCACCGGCATCTCCAGCGGTCCGTTGTCCTTCATGCGGGTCTTCGACATCGCCACCGAAACCATCAAGCAGGGTGGCACGCGCCGTGGCGCCAACATGGCCATCCTGCGGGTCGATCACCCCAACATCATGGATTTCATCATGTGCAAGGCCGACCAGAAGCAGCTCAACAACTTCAACATCTCCGTCGGTCTGACCGAAAACTTCATGAAGGCCGTCGAGCGTGACGAGGAATTCGACCTGATCAACCCGCGCGACAAGAAGGTGGTCGGCACCAAGAACGCCCGCAAGGTCTTCCAGCTGATCGTCAAGCAGGCCTGGGAGAACGGCGAGCCGGGCATCATCTTCCTGGACCGCCTCAACCGCGACAACCCTACCCCGCTGGCCGGCGAGATCGAATCCACCAACCCCTGCGGCGAGCAGCCGCTGTTGCCCTATGAATCCTGCAACCTGGGTTCGATCAACATGGGCAAATTCGTGAGCGACGGCGCCATCGACTGGAAGCGGTTGAAAGAGGTCGTGGTCAACGCGGTCCATTTCCTGGATAACGTCATTGAGGCCAACAACTACCCCTTGCAACAGATCCACGACATGACCCACGCCAACCGCAAGATCGGTCTGGGACTGATGGGCTGGGCCGACATGCTGATCATGCTGGGCATCCCCTACTGCTCCGAAGAAGCGGTCAAGCTGGGCAAGAAGGTCATGAAGTTCATCAACGACGAGGGGCACCTGGCCTCCCAGCAACTGGGCAAGGTTCGCGGTTCGTTCCCCAATTACAAGGGTTCGATCTTCGACAAAAAGGGCGCAGCCCCCATGCGCAACGCCACCGTCACCACCATCGCGCCCACCGGCACGATCTCGATCATCGCCAATGCCTCCTCGGGTGTCGAGCCGCTGTTCGCCGTGTCCTACATCCGGACCGTCATGGACAAGAACGTCATGGTGGAGGTCAACCCGATGTTTGAAGCCATCGCCAAGGAGCGCGGATTCTACTCGGAAGAGCTGATGCAGAAGATCGCCGAGCACGGCACCGTGGCCGACATCCCCGAGGTTCCGGCCGATGTGCGCAACGCCTTCGTCACGGCCCACGACATCTCCCCCAACGATCACATCCACATGCAGGCCGCCTTCCAGCAGCACACGGACAACGCCGTCAGCAAGACGGTCAACTTCCCCAACACCGCCACCATCGACGATGTGGAGAAGGTCTATATGATGGCCTACGAAACCGGCTGCAAGGGTGTCACCATCTACCGCGACGGTTCCCGCGACGAGCAGGTGCTCTCCACCAGCGCCAAGAAGGAAGAGCACGCCGCCGTAGCCGCCACACCGGTAGAGGACGACAAAAAGGCCGTCAAGCGCGAGCGTCCCAAGGCGCTCAAGGGACAGACCCACCAGATGCAGACCGGCTGCGGACCGCTCTATATCACCATCAACGAGGACGACAACGGTCTGTTCGAGCTGTTCACCACCATGGGCAAGGCCGGCGGCTGCGCCGCTTCCCAGTCCGAGGCCATCGGCCGCATGGTATCCCTGGCCTGGCGCTCAGGCGTACAGGCCCGCCAGGTCGTCAAGCAGCTCTTGGGCATCTCCTGCCACTGTCCGTCCGGTTTCGGCGACAACCGCGTGACCTCCTGCGCCGATGCGGTAGCCAAGGCGATCCAGGATCACATGATCAACAACGGCTACGACATCAACACCGAGAAGGTCGTGCAGGAGCGCGGCGCCTGCCCCGAGTGCGGCGGCATCGTCGAACACGAGGGGGGCTGTTCGGTCTGCCATGTGTGCGGGTATTCGGAATGTGCATAGTCACCTCCCCTTTAAGAAAGGGGGATTGAGGGGGATTTGCTGTTGAACAAACCGGCGTCGCGGAATTATCCAGGCGCCGGTTTCGCTCATTTCATTCTATGCTTAATCGCTCTTGCAACTTTATGTTGTTCGGGTAGAATACCGGCAACTTGCACGTATTGCTAAGAAGGATATACCAATGGCGCAGATAACCCGGTTTGACGATCAAATAATCAGCTTCATGCACCAACATGGTGCTGAGAAAATCGGCGTATTCGGTTCGTACGCCCGTAACGAGGCACGGGCAGACAGTGATCTCGATCTCATGGTCTGGTTCAAAGAACAGAAAAGCCTGCTTGGGATGATCCGAATCGAACGCGAACTGTCTGAACTGCTGGGGGTCAAAATCGATCTGTTAACCGAACAGGCGGTCAGTCCCTATCTGATAGATCGCATCAAACAGGAACTCAAGGTGATTTCATAATGGTTCGAAAAACCAGCCTGTTGTCCCCATTACGTCCCGGAATGTGCGTAACGACTGATAAGCGCAGCCCTGTTGAACAAATGAGAGGAGACTATCATGGATAATTTTGAATCTGATCTGAAACCGATATTAGATCACTTGCGGAGCGCTGAAAAAGAGGAGATCCTTTTAAAAAAGGCCGGTGCATATGAAATCTGCCTTTAACGAACTTGACGACCTCGCCTTAGACTACCCGGCACAAACTGGCAAGATCTTGCACTACAAATTGCCGCACATCCGACAATTATTGAAGTACCTTTCATCTAACAGGCCAGATATTGATTTTGATTCTTACATAAATCTTGTCCTCGTTCTCTTGTCTAACGCAAAGGATGAGACAAAGGGTTTGATTGCTCAGAACCCCACTCTCCGAGAGTATCTTGTTTCAGAATTCCTTCCTCTTTGGGCACCCAAGAGTCAGCCAGAGCTTCGAATAGCATTTGAGTACATTTTAGAGTCGAATACAGCGAAGTGACTTAACCCTCGTCATTTTTCAGAACTCGCGTCAAGCATACTTGAAGAAGGAGGAGTTACATGAGGAAGTTATTCCATTAAGCCTTCAAGATGGCATTAATCCATGGCCAATTTGAGAGGCTCATCATGCTCGTTTTATTTGATGCCATTTGAGTTAAACCGTGCTCTGCCTGTTCAGTTGCTGCATCCAATGAATCA
>JAJXYO010000049.1 GCA_021780495.1 Deltaproteobacteria bacterium | reverse complement strand
CGTCAGGCTCAGTAGGTGGTTACTCATGAATTCATGCTCCTTTATACAAAGTGCGAATAATTGGTTACTTGAATACGTAGTAGCCCAGCATCACGACCACACCAAATGCCATGGACCACGCATAGTTATGAATCATACCGGACTGCATGTAGCGAAAGACACCGCTAAAGCCCATGATAACTCTGGCTACACCGTTGACAACACCGTCAATGACGATAACATCGAATCCTTTCCAAAGGAATTGACCGAAGGCTTTGCAGGGATTGACAAAGGCATAATCGTAAAGCTCGTCGATATACCATTTGTTGTAGACTGCGCGGTAGAGCCCCGGAAATGTATCGGTGAACTTCTTTGGCAAGGTAGTGTTCTGCACGTACATTGTGAAGGCTATTGCAATACCTATAATTGCTATGGCCACCGACCCTCCCATCATCAGCCACTCCAGAGCATGATTGGAATGGTCTGCCTGGTGCGCATAGGTTGCACCATATTCATTTGCGAGTTCAAAAACCGGCTCCAGCCAATGCTCAAAGTAGTTTGGTAACATCCCTAACAGTTTTGGCATACCGATATAACCACCAAAAGCGGCCAGGAAGGCAAGGACCATCAACGGGATGGTGATTACCAGAGGCGACTCATGGAGATGCTCTTTGACCTTGCTATTGATGCGGCACGCGCCGAAGAAGGTCATAAACACCAAGCGGAACATGTAAAATGCGGTGAGCAAGGCTGCTGCAGCACCGACTGCCCATAAAACAATGTTAAGATCACCGTGCAACGGGTTCGAAAATGCCTGCCAGAGAATTTCGTCCTTGGAGAAAAAGCCAGAGAGACCTGGGAGACCAGCAATCGCGATTGTTGAAATCAAAAAGGTCACGAATGTAATCGGCATGGCCTTGCGGAGCCCGCCCATGTTACGCATGTCCTGGGCATCGTCATGCAGATGGCCTTTATGCAGCGCATGGTGCATCGAGTGGATAACCGAGCCTGAACCGAGGAACAGACAGGCTTTAAAGAAGGCATGGGTCATCAAATGGAAGATACCGGCACTAAACGCGCCCACACCCATTGCCAGAAACATGTATCCAAGTTGCGATACGGTCGAATACGCCAGAACACGCTTGATATCGTTCTGGGCAGTGCCAATCGTGGCAGCAAAAATCGCAGTTGTTGCACCGACAATTGCTATGACCATCATGGTTTCAGGTGATTTTATGAACACAAAGCTCATCCGTGCAATCATATAGACACCGGCGGTAACCATGGTAGCAGCGTGGATCAGAGCTGATACCGGTGTCGGGCCTTCCATGGCATCCGGCAGCCAGGTGAAGAGGGGGATCTGGGCCGATTTGCCCGTCGCGCCGACGAAGAAACAGAGTGTTGCAACGGTAACGACACCGCCATAGGGCAGCAGATGAGATGCAGCCTTGATCTCAACGAAATTAATGGTCCAGATATTGTGGTTGCTGCCAAGCCACCAGTACAGTGTGAACAAACCGATCAGAAAACCGAAATCTCCGACACGGTTCATGACAAAGGCCTTCTTGGCGGCATCACCGGCTGATTTTTTGTGGAAGTAGTAGCCGATCAGCAAGTACGAGCACAGACCTACACCTTCCCAGCCGATGAACATGACCAGCATGTTGCTGCCAAGCACCAACAGCAGCATGGACATACAAAACAGGTTCAGGTAAGCGAAGAAACGGTAAAAACCTTCTTCTCCATGCATGTAACCGATAGAATACAGGTGAATCAACGATCCGACCCCGGTGACAACCATGATCATAATACAGGAGAGCGGATCAAGCAGGAAGGCCATATCGGCCTTGAAATTGCCCGAGTGAATCCAGGGGAAGACTACTTTTTCGAAGATTCGTTGTTCTGGCGCAAGGCCGATCATCTCCAGCAGAATCATGCAAGACACTATGAATGACGAGAAAATCGCCAAGGTACCGATTGCACCGATGACCGCCTCATTCTTGATCTTTTTCCCGAATAACCCGTTGATCAGGAAACCGACGAGCGGGAAGAACGGGATCAGCCAAACGTAGTCAAACATGTAGGACTCCTTTATAAATCGTTAAACGTTGTTTGCTTTAAAACCAGGATCACCACTTCATCAGATTCATGTCATCGACGTCGATCGACTCTTTGTTGTTGTAGAAGGCTATCATCAGGGCCAGTCCGACGGCAGCTTCGGCAGCAGCTACGGTCATAACAAAGAATACGAACACCTGGCCATCCAGATTACCGAGATGTCGCGAGAGTGCCACGAATGTCAGATTGACCGCATTGAGCATCAACTCGACACACATAAAAATGACAATGGCATTCTTACGGGTGAGTACGCCAATCGTGCCGATGGAGAAGAGAATTGCACTAATGATGAGATAGCCGTTCAGGTTTTCCATGAGTATATCCCTCAGTCTAGATTTTTTTCTTGGCCAGAATAACCGCGCCCACGATAGCTACAAGCAACAGTATCGAGGTAATTTCAAACGGAAGCAGAAATGTCGTAAACATCTCCCGGCCAATCAATTCCGTGTGACCCTGTTGCCTGATTATCTCGCCGGTCAGTGGACCATTGGGCAGCGCAGCGCGACTCTTCATTATGATGAAGACTCCATTGATCAGCGTAAAGAAACCTATGATAGAACCCAAGACCACGCTGTGGCTTTGGCTTTTGGACGCATTGACACGGATATTGAGCAGCATGATCGTGAACACGATCAGTACCATGATAGCACCGGCATACACCATGACTTGCACGGCGGCAAGAAAAGGGGCGTCCATCATGACATAATAGGTAGCCAGACAGAAAAAAGTCATGATCAGTGCAAGGGCGCTGTTGATGGGGTTTTTACAGGTGACCACCAAGATCGCCGACACGATCGCTACCAGTGAGATAATTACAAAAAAGAGGGTTTCTAACATGAACTGCTCCTTTATTTCTTTTCTAAGAGACGTTCCTTGGAATAGACGAAGTCCTCACGGCGGTAATTGGCCAATTCGAACTCACCGGTCATCCTGATTGCATCGACCGGACAGGCCTCTACACAATAACCACAAAAGATGCAGCGCAGCATGTCTATCTCATATTTAGCCGCATACTTGTCGTGGTTGGCGTCTTCACCTGCCTCAACGGTAATGCATTTAGCCGGACAAACCGTCGGACATAGGTAACAGGCCACGCATTTTGCCTTGTTATGGGAAACGTTCAGTGCATGCAAACCCCTGAAGCGGGCTGCCACTTTCGGCCGTTCATCCGGGTATTGCAGGGTGATCGGTTTTTTAAACATGTGGCTCAGGGTGATTCTAAGACCATTTATAATCGGTGTAATCGGATTCATGATTCCATCCTTGTTCTTGGAGTTGCGTGTCTCTTGGAAGCTTAGTTGATGAAGTAACCTATGACGCCGGTGACTACGATGTTCACCAGTGAGAGCGGCAACAACACTTTCCAGCCCAGATGCATCAGCTGGTCATAGCGGTAGCGAGGAAGTGTGGCGCGGATCCACATGCAGACAAAGATCAGAAGATAAACTTTAGCCACAAAATAGAGAGGCCCCAGCAGTGGTACACTCAAAGCCATCGGGCCATTCCAGCCACCCAGGAAAAGAGTGACCGTCAATGCGCAAACCGTAACCATATTGGCGTACTCCGCCATAAAGAACATGGCGTATTTCATAGAGGAGTACTCGGTACAGAAACCGGATACAAGCTCAGTCTCTGCTTCCGGAAGATCGAAAGGCGTCCGGTTGATCTCAGCCAGAGAGCAGATAAAAAACAGAAAGAATGCCAGGGGCTGTTTAAATACAAACCAATTGAACCCACCCATGGTAGACTGTTGAGTGACAATCTCATGAAGCGAAAGAGTCCCGGAAAGCATAAAAACCGATACAATTGCAAGCCCGGCTGAAAGTTCATATGAAATCATCTGAGCCGAGGCACGCAATCCTCCCATAAGGGAGTATTTACTGTTGGATGCCCATCCGGCAAGCACAATACCGTACACGCCCAGCGATGACATCGCCAGTATATAGAGCACTCCGACATTTACGTCCAGAACCTTCCCGGCAGCAGTATCGAAATACGCGGCAATCTGAAGCGGGATCTTGTAGCCGGCCACCTCGATTACACCACCGAAAGGGATAACCGCAAAGGTGATGAAAGCCGGAATAAGGGCTATCAAAGGTGCAATCAAGAATGCAAAGGTGCTTGCCTGCGTAGGAATAATCTCTTCCTTGAAAAAGAGCTTCACTCCGTCGGCGATCGGCTGCAACAAACCATGCCATCCAGTTCGCATCGGTCCCAGACGCACTTGCATATGACCTATGATCTTACGTTCTGCGTACGTAGCGTATGCCACGGTCAGCAGCACAAAGATGAACGCTACCAGGACCTTGGCAACCATGGCGATGTAGTACATCATCGGCAGTCCTAAAATCACGATATCCATCTGACCCTCTTTCCTTAGTTTATAATTATCCGAGCAGGTTACGTTGTAATCTACTACTTGACCACGGTCACCCAGGTAACCGGTGAACCGCTCCAAACCTGATTGACCGGATTTGCCCCAAAATGATAGGGAGCAAAAACAAGGCCTTGTGGCATACGGGAGGTAACACGCGCCTTGAGTTTCATGCTGCCACTAGCTGATGTGACCGTTAAAAGGTCGTTTTCAGCAAACTTCAGTGCCGCAGCATCGGCGCGCGACAACTCAATGTATCCTTCAGGACAGACATGCATTGGTCCTTCACCATATTGGGATAGCGTTCCGTTGTGATACAGGGCACTTCCGGTTACCAGCGCCAGCTTGCCTGATTCTGGGCTGGCTGCTGCTGTTTGCTGCGGCACAACGAATGCGGGTTTGACATCAACAGCTGCAAAGACCCCTTCATCGCCCAGAGCGGAATAACTCATATCAGCGTAACCGGGGACGTTGGCCGCAATCTCGGCGAAGACAGACGCCGGTGTTGCCGGAGCAATGCCACCCAGTTTATCAATCAGAGCAGCGAAAACTTCAAAATCGGTTCGGCTTTGGCCGATTTTTTTGATGGCTGGCTTGATGTGCTGCACCCGGCGATCTGTAGCGGTAACAGTTCCTTCCTTCTCGGCGAAGGAACAAACCGGTAACACCACGTCAGCCATGGCAGCGGTCTCTGTCATGAACAACTCTGAAACAATCAGAAATTCAGTCTGATCGAGGGCTGCCTTGATCTTTGCATGGTCGGGATAGGATACAAGTGGATTTTCGCCGGCAATAAACAGGGTCTTGATCGAGCCTGCGGCACAACCGTCAATAATTTGTAACGCATCCAGCGCGCCATCAACAGCATAAAAGCCCATATCAACTGCGCCTTGGCTGTTGTTCTTCTCAGACAGGCACAGGACACCGCTCCCCTCTTTACCGAGTTTACCGGCAATTATTGCCAGGTTGGCAACGGCGTTAGCCAAGGCGGCATTATGTCCAGGATACGCCTGCCCGACAGGGAACAGGATAAGTGCTTTCTCTGCCCTGGCATAGGAACTTGCCAACAATTTGATGTCAACAGCGCTCAGTCCACACTGCTCAGCAATCGCCTCCGGCGCAAATCCTGCCAACGCCTTTTCAAAGTTAGCAAATCCCGGCACATCTGTTACGGAACCATCAGCCAGTTTATTATCAAGGATGACCCTTGCCATAGCATTGAGGATGGCAACCTCGCTCCCGGGAGAATGCACCAGTGTCCTGGCGTCCGGAAGCCTGGAGAGTTTACCTTGCTTGTCGGACAGAATCTTCAGCGTAACGCCTTTGTTCTTAACCGCCATATTGATCTCAAAACCAATCACTGGATGGGTTTCATAGGAATCGGTCTTGATGACCAGCAAAAGATCACTTTTTTGGATATCAAGTATTGTAGAGGGAGCGGCGGTTGTACCGAAACTGCGGACAAATCCATCCGACAGAGCGGCGTGTGCATAACCGGCAGCGTGGTCATAATTGTTTGAGCCGGCCATTATCATCATTTTTTTGAAGAGCAGCAATTCTTCGTTTGTTAGACGAGGTGTTGCAATAGCAGCAACCTCCGCACCTGCTCCCTTCATACGACTTGCAATTATTTCTAACGCTTCATCCCAGTTCGATTCTTCAAGTTTTCCATTTTTACGGACCAGCGGTTTTGTAAGGCGTTTCTCACTGTTGATGAACTGATACCCAAAGCGGCCACGTACGCAGAGCTGTCCATTGTGAAAACCTTGATTCTCGTCATAGATCGTTGTTAATACCTTATTGTCCTTTACCCCCAGAGTCAGGTTGCATCCGGTACCACAGTAACCACAAACGGATTTCTGCTTCGTGAGCGACCAAAAGCGGGCTTTGAACTTGAAAGGGCGGGCCAATAGTGATCCCACTGGACAAACCGAGACACAGGAACCGCAGAATTCGCAATTAAGCCCTTTTTCAAATTCACAACCGATCTTTGTTTCGATACCGCGGTCGATAAAAGTAAGCGCCCCAAAGCCAACGATTTCGTCACAAATCCGGACACACTTTCCGCAGAGAACACAACGATTCATGTCTCGTTCAATCAGCGGGTTATTATAATCAATTTCGTGTTGGAATTTTGAATCCAGGAAACGGTTACTGTCTACCTTGTAATCGTAGGTCAGGTTCTGCAGGTCACAATCGCCACCCTTGTCACAGACCGGACAGTCCAAGGGATGGTTAAGCAGCAGCAACTCCAAAACAAGTTCACGAGCCTTGACGATTTCAGGGGTGGCGGTCTGAACAATCATGCCTTCGGTTATAGGCGTTGTACAGGCAGGAATCTGTCGCCCCTTCATCTGTTCGACCTCAACCAGGCACATGCGGCAGGCACCAAATGGCTTCAACTTCTTGTCGTGGCACAGAATCGGTATTTTGATACCATTTATCCGGGCGGCATCGTAAATCGTAGAATCTTTAGGTGCCGTAACCTGTTTGCCGTCTATTGTAAGATTAAGCATCTCAACCTCTGTTCGTGAGTTTAACCGTTCGAACTACTCAATTAAAGTATGAAATTATTCTATTGCCATAAAGCGGCAGGCATCATAACAGGATTTGCACTTGGTGCATTTTTCCTTGTCAAGGACGGCCAGCTGGCCTTTTTCCCAAATGATTGCATCAACCGGGCAGGCCTTTTTGCACGCGCCGCATTTGACGCATTTCTCTTGCGATACTTCCCAGAGCAATAAATCCTTGCAACAGTTGGATGGGCAGCGTTTGTCATTAATATGCGCTTCATACTCCGCGCGGAAATAATTGATCGTCGAAAGGACAGGGTTGGGAGCGGTCTGACCGAGTCCACACAGCGACGCTTTTTTAATTGAAGCACCCAAATCAAGCAGGGCTTCGATATCAGACGGTTCACCGCGCCCCTCGGTAATTTTGGTAAGAATGTCGAGCATGACCTTGAGGCCGATCCGGCAAGGGACACACTTACCGCATGATTCTGTACGGGTAAAGGTCAGGAAGAACTTGGCTACGTCAACCATACAGGTGGTTTCGTCCATGACTACCAGACCACCCGACCCCATCATGGCGCCTGCTTGAATAAGTGCGTTATAGTCAACCTGGGTGTCCAGTGCCGCCTCAGGGATACAGCCTCCCGAAGGCCCACCGGCCTGAACCGCCTTGAACTTACGGTTGTTGACGATGCCGCCGCACACGTCGAAAAGCACTTCGCGAACCTTCATACCTGCCGGCACTTCCACCAGACCGGTATGCTTGACCTTACCAGTGACGGCAAAGATCTTGGTACCTTTGGTAGTCTCGGTTCCAAGTGCAGCATACCAATCGGCGCCCTTGTTGATGATATGGCGAACATTGGCAAAGGTTTCAACGTTGTTGATGTTGGTCGGGTGCCCCCAGAGGCCGCGCACGGCAGGAAACGGCGGACGCGGCCGGCTCATTCCGCGCTGTCCTTCAATGGATGCCATCAGAGCAGTCTCTTCTCCGCAGACAAAAGCACCGGCACCCATCTTGATCCGCATGTCAAAATCAAAACCCCATCCTTGAATATTCTTGCCCAGATAGCCTTTTTCATAACAAACATCAATAGCATGCTGCAAGCGCTGAACCGCCAGTGGATATTCGGCGCGAACATAAACGTAACCGTACGTAGCACCAATGGCAAATCCGGCTATCTGCATGCCTTCGATGATGCAGTACGGGTCGCCTTCAAGAATGGAGCGGTCCATGAACGCACCGGGGTCACCCTCGTCAGCATTGCAAATAAGATATTTATGATCACCAGGAGATGCCTTGCAAAATGACCACTTCATTCCAGTCGGGAAACCACCGCCGCCACGGCCACGCAGACCTGATTTTTTTACCTCTTCGATAATTTCATCGGGTGTCATGGATTTAACGCATTTTTCAATGGCCTGAAAACCTTGTGAATATTCACCTAAATATGCATCAAGACTGTCGGGATCAATTTCACCGCAATTGCCCATTACAACACGCATCTGGCGTTCCAGAAAGGTGTTGTAATACGGCTTGGCCTTGCGTTTTTCCATGGTAGCTTTAGCAACGATATGTTCCTTGACGATCTGTTCGACCTCTTCCGGCAGAACAAAGTCATAGGTCACGCGCCCCTGCTCTGGCGTAATAATGTCAACTAGAACGTCATTTGCGCAAAGACCTCGACAACCGGTCTTGATGACATCACAACGCTTGCCGATCGTTGCATTCAGACCCTGCTCGGCAATTACACGACTGAATTCCTGCTCGACATTTTTTGCCCCAGCCGAAATTCCGCCAGTTCCCTGGCAAATAAGAATTTGAATACCTGAATTGTCGCCCATTCGTTGTGTCCTCTAGCGATAAGTCCGCTTAGTCAAGCGGGATTGCAGAATATTTTGCTACAATTTCGTCCACCTTCTGGACAGTCATCTTGCCGTAAGTGTCATCATTAACCATCGCCAGCGGTGCCATACCGCAGGCTCCCAAACAAGCGACCTCTTCAAACGTGAAACGCAGATCGGCACTCGTTTCAGTATGTGCGATGTGTAAAAGATTAAAAAAAGTCTCTTTAATCCTCTGGGCTCCCTGAACATGGCAAGCTGTCCCAACGCAGACACGGATGATAAACCTGCCTCGCGGTTTAAGATGAAACTGGGCATAGAACGTTAACACGCCATAAATCTGGCTGGGATACACGTTCAGACGTTCAGCTATCAGATCGGCTGCAACCTGGGGAATGTAACCATAGGAATCCTGCACAGCCTGTAGGACCGGCATGAGATTACCAGGAAGATCGATATATTTATCTATTATTGCGTTGGCCTTGGCAAGATCGATAATGACCTCTTGCTCTTCTGCCTGCTGCGCTACAGCTTTGCTCATGCGCTCCATCTCCTTTACGTGCGGGAGTTACCTGTCAATCTCACCAAGCACGATGTCCAGCGTTCCGATTACAGCCACTAGATCGGCAATCATGGTTCCCGTAGACATCTGCTCCATGGCCTGTAGGTTGACGAATGAAGGCGGGCGAATCCTCATGCGATAGGGTTTGCTACTGCCGTCACTGACAATATAGTATCCCAGCTCGCCCTTTGGAGCTTCAATGCCCTGATAAACCTCGCCTTCCGGCACAGGATACCCTTCTGAAGCAATCTTGAAATGGTGGATCAACCCTTCGATCGAGTTATACACACTTTCTTTGGGCGGATAGCAGATCTGTGGAGAGTCAGCCAACACCGGGCCGGGCTTGAGCTTGTCAAGGGCCTGACTGATGATCTTGCAGGCCTCGCGCATTTCGACCAGGCGCACCTTGTAACGATCGAAAGTGTCGCAGTTTTCACCAACCGGAACCTTGAACTGGTAGTTTTCATACCCGCTGTAAGAGTTGTCACGCCGCATATCCCAGTCAACCCCGGAGCCGCGCAGAGCTGGTCCGGTCAAACCGATATCGATCGCATTCTCCGCAGAGATCACTCCGTTGCCGACGGTACGTTTTAGCCAGATCGGGTTGGTTGTCAGGAGCCCTTCGTAGGTATCCAGATGGCCCGGCATGGAGTCAACAAAATCACGCACCTTTTTTTCGAACTCAGGCGGCACATCCATAGAGAGTCCGCCGGCCCGGAAGAAGTTGGAGGTCATGCGTGCGCCGGAAACCAATTCATATGTTTCCATAACCGTTTCACGCTCACGGAATGCGTAGAGAAACACTGTCATGGCACCGATATCCAGTGCATGACAGGCCAGCCAGACCAGATGGGATTCGAGGCGTGTCATTTCGGCCATAATCACACGGATTACCTGGGCACGTTCGGGAACTTCAATGTCCAGCAGTTTCTCGACAGCCAGGATGTAACCAAGATTGTTACTCATCGGTGCCAGATAATCAAGGCGGTCCGTTAAGGGCAGCACCTGATGGTAGGTGCGGTGCTCGGAGAGCTTTTCAACACCGCGGTGCAGGAAGCCGATATCGGGAGTGATCTTGGTAATCACCTCACCGTCCAACTCGAGAACCAGCCTGAGAACCCCGTGTGTACTGGGATGCTGCGGCCCCATGTTCAATGTCATTTTTTCCGTAGTAGCCATGTATCGCCTCTTCTATGATCGAAATACGGTTTCGTGAATTGCTGAATCTACGACAAGCGCCCTTTATACGGTTCGCGGTCTGGTCCCTGAAGCGGGTAATCCTTACGCAAAGGATGTCCTACCCAGTCGGGAGTCATCAGAATTCGGCGCAGATCAGGATGGCTGTCAAAAACGATACCAAACAGGTCAAATATTTCGCGCTCCAGCCAGTTAGCCGTTGACCAGACCTGGGTGGCACTCTGGATGTGGCCATCGACCTCAGCCAAGGGGGCCTTAATACGGAGTCGATCTTTATTTCCAACAGAGAACAACTGATAGACCATCATGAAACGCTCTTCTTTTTTGCCCAGATAATCAACCGCAGTCACATCGGTAAGCAGGTTGAACTGAAGAGTTTGTTTGAGGAAAGCAAGAATAGGCAAAATATCATTTTTTTTGACCGTTATCGTCACTTCACCTCGAAACTCCACAATATCTATAATGGATGAAGCGAATTTTTCCTTCAGCTTGACTACTGCACGATTATTTTCTGCCATGGCATCCAACCCTTTTTTGGGATTTGATAATGTTGACTAGCTGTCAGTAAGTAGTTACGCTGCGGCCGAATCATACCTGTCACCCAGGCCGAGGGCGGAACCAAACGAGTTTTTTTCTTTCATGATCTTTTCCTGCAGTTTCATGAGACCGAACAGGAGTGCCTCTGGACGCGGTGGGCAACCGGGGATATACACATCAACCGGAAGAGCCTCGTCAATCCCCTGCACCACGCTGTAGGTATCGAAAATTCCGCCCGAACAGGCGCAAGCACCCATGGCGATAACCCATTTCGGCTCAGGCATCTGCTCATAAACCGTCTTAATGACCGGCAACATCTTTTTCGTAACCGTCCCAGCAATAATGATACAGTCAGATTGACGGGGAGATGCGCGAAAGATAATACCAAAACGATCCAAGTCGTGATGTGAAGCTCCGGTGGCCATCATCTCAATAGCGCAGCATGCCAAACCGAAAGTCATCGGCCAGATGGACGATTTTCTGGACCAGTTGACCAGTGCATCCAGTGACGTGGTTATGATGTTTTCGCCGAGCGGATTGTTCACTCCCATTCCAGTGCTCCTTTTTTCCAGACATAAATATAACCGACAAAGAGGATCACAATGAACAGCCCCATCTCAACCAACCCGAACACCCCAAGCTTCTTATAGAGGATCGCCCAGGGATAGAGAAAAACCGCCTCGATATCGAACAGAATAAACAGCATGGCAATCAGATAGAACTTGATGGAAAAACGCTCGCGGGCCGTCCCTACCGGCTCGCACCCGCATTCATAGGGGGACATCTTTAATTTTGAAAACTTTTTCGGGCCGATGAGCGATGACATCACCAGCGACACGAGGCCAAATCCGATTGCCACGATCACCAGTAGAAGTATTGGTAAATATGCACCGAGCATTGAACGCCCTCCTCATTTTTTACAGTATACTGTATACAAAATCGGTGCAAAAATAGGTTATTTGCCATGCTTTGTCAAGCAGATTTTTCCCGTTAATTTTGATATGCCTAAAAACGCCACCAGTGACCACAACCTGCTAAATTTCAAATAAAATTGACTCTTTACCCTTGACACACCTGCATACAGTATGCTACCCAAAACGCCATAAGAGTATAATATTACCTAGCACTTTTCCTGAGGGTATTGCCATGAACCATGATCGCTCCAGCAGTCTTTTTCAGCTAGCCAAACAATCCATTCCCGGCGGGGTTAACAGCCCTGTCAGGGCCTTCAAATCTGTCGGCGCAGACCCGCTTTTCATCAAAAGTGCCGCAGGTGATAGAATTGTTGACGAGGATGGCAACAGCTACGTCGATTACGTCGGATCATGGGGACCGATGATCGCCGGCCATTGCCATCCGGACATCATCGCAGCGGTTCAGCAGACCATGGAGAGTGGCGCCAGCTTCGGTGCGCCCACCGTGCGCGAGACAACCCTGGCCAACATGGTTATCGAGGCCGTCCCGTCCATCGAAATGGTGCGCATGGTCAGCTCAGGCACGGAAGCCACCATGAGCGCCATCCGCCTGGCTCGCGGTTATACCGGCCGTGACAAGATTCTGAAATTTTCCGGCTGCTACCATGGGCATGCCGACTCACTGCTGGTCAAGGCCGGTTCCGGAGCCGCCACCTTCGGGGTACCCGATTCCCCCGGTGTTCCTGCCGATGTTGCCAAACTCACCCTTACAGCTGAATACAACTCGCTGGAGTCGGTCAGGAAGCTGGTATCAGCAAACAGTGGCTCGATCGCCTGTATCATCGTAGAACCGGTTGCCGGCAATATGGGCACCGTTCCCCCACGCGATGGCTTTCTGGAAGGGCTTCGGGATATCTGCACGCAAGAAGGGATCATTTTGATCTTTGACGAGGTGATGTCAGGTTTCCGCGTGGCCTACGGCGGGGTTCAGGCGCTGGCGGGTGTTACTCCGGACATGACAACCCTGGGCAAGATTATCGGAGGTGGCCTGCCGGTAGGGGCCTTTGGCGGAAAACGCGAGATCATGGAGAAACTTTCACCCTCCGGCGGGATTTATCAGGCCGGCACGCTCTCCGGTAACCCGCTGGCCATGTCAGCCGGGATCGCCACCCTGAACATCCTTAAACAGTCCGGTTTCTACCAGAAGCTGGAGGAAAAAAGTCGCATGGTGGCCGAGGGAATTGCCAAAGCAGCCAAAGATGCCGGATACCCGATCTATTCTACCCGCGTCGGCAGCATGTTCTGCGCCTTCTTTACACCAGGCGAGGTATACGACTGGCCATCAGCATCACAATGCGACACCAAGGCCTTTGCCAAATACTTCCTGGCCATGCTGAACGAAGGCATCTACCTGGCCCCCTCACAGTTCGAGACGGCCTTTGTCTCCGCCGCCCACACTGAAGCCGATATCGAAAAAACCATTGCAGCGGCAGCAAAATGTTTCAAACTGATTGCATGACAAGCCTTATTTCGTTTGACACACTCATGCGTGCCGTGGTATGGAATACCGGTTTTGAGCAGCAATCTGCATCACGAAACCTGTCATGACTAATGACAGGAAAGAGTTGTTCCGCAACCTCTCCATGGTTTCCAGCATGGGCATCTCGGTGGTCATGGCCATCGGGCTCGGCGTGTGGTTTGGCCTGGCACTGGATCGTTGGCTCGGTACAAAACCCTGGTTCTTTTATATCTTTTTATTGATTGGCATCGCGGCCGGCTTCAAGAATATCTATGTCATCGCCGGCAGGGAGATCCGCAGGAATGATGACAGCGATCAACGAAGATAATCTCTTCGCCGTTATCATCAAGGGCAGTCTTGGTTTGCTGTCAGTTCTCGCCATTGCAGCGCTTGTCCTGTTCTCCGGACAAACCGCTCTGGGAGTTCTGGCGGGCGGTATCATCGCGATTGCAAACTTTCTCTGGATGCGCAATGTGTTGCAGCGCATTCTGGGACTGTTGCCTGCCAACGCCCAGAGGTATGCATTCATGCGGTACGTTGCCCGCATGACCATTACCGGGATTGCCCTATATTTTGTTTTAACATCAAGATGGTTCTCGCTGGCAGGTGTCCTGACGGGACTGTCTATTATCGTCGTCAACATATGTATACTTTCACTATATCGTGCCCTGCGCACAGGAGGTTAGCTCCATGGTTCACCCATTATTGTTTCTCGAGTTTTTGCGCAACCTGCTGACACCGCTGCATATCAGCGGTGCCAGCGCTGATGCAATCATCTACACCTGGTTCGTGATCATATTACTACTGGTGCTTTCCGTACTGGCCACCAAGGCCATCAAAACGATCCCCGGCGGATTGCAGAATTTCATGGAAGTTGTTGTCGGCGGCATCGAGAACATGGTTGTCGAGACCATGGGGGAGCATGGTCGGCCCTTCTTTCCTCTGATTGCTACTCTGGCAATTTTTATACTGGTTTCCAACCTGATCGGTCTGGTTCCCGGCTTCTTTCCACCGACCGCCAACATCAACACAACAGCCGCCTGCGCCGTCATCGTATTCCTCGCTACCCATGTAGTCGGGATCAAGCACCATGGTCTGGGCTATATCAAGCACTTCCTCGGACCGATCGTCTGGCTGGCCCCGATCATGTTTTTCATTGAAGTCATCGGTCATATCTCACGTCCGGTTTCACTCACTCTGCGTCTCTTCGGCAACATGAACGGACACGAGCTGGTTCTGATGATCTTCTTCGGACTGGCACCCTTCCTGGTACCGTTGCCGATGATGCTGATGGGTGTTCTGGTTTCCTTTATCCAAGCCTTCGTCTTCATGCTTCTGGCAATGATCTACATCCAGGGTTCACTTGAACACGCACATTAATACGTAATTTTAATTCAATTTTAAATCCTATACTGTTTAGGATATCAACCAAAGTAAGAGAGGAGAAGTAAAGATGAGCTTTTTCACGATGTGCGTTCTAGCAGCAGGTATTGGTATGGCACTGGGTACACTGGGCACCGGCATAGGCCAGGGTCTGGCAGTTAAAAGCGCCGTTGAAGGCGTTTCCCGCAACCCGGGTGCTTCCGGCAAGATTCTGACCACCATGATGATCGGTCTGGCCATGATCGAGTCTCTGGCAATCTACGCTCTGGTTGTCTGCCTGATCATCCTGTTCGCCAACCCCTACAAAGATATCGCTCTGGAACTGGCAAAAACCGTCGTTGCCAAGTAATCTTTGAGCATTATCTCAGTACAAAAAAAGGGCATCCGCCGCAAGCGGATGCCCTTTTTTATTGGTCGTTTTACAACTTTCTACTCGTCATCCCTCAGCTTTCCTTCAACCTCATTGGAAGGAGCACTCTCAACCAGGGTCCCTGTCGATAAACGCACAACCGTTCTGGCTACATAGGCGTAGGTTATTTCTCGCTCCATACCCTCATCCGAGAAATGCTGGGCCGTCAATGGTGCTTCATTCAATGGCCAGTAAGAAAAAGGCTCGCCCTTCTTCGCGCGATACAGGTTGTAACCTGCAAGGGCCCCTTCCATAGGCGGCAGCCCATCAAATTCAAGATCGATCTCTGTCGGCTGACTGGTCACCCGCAACACCGGCGGCAAGGGTGGTGGTACCATCACCGTCGCAATCGGCAGTGAGGCAGCCCCTGAAACGTCATCCCTGGTAAAGGCCGACACGATATAGGAGTAACTTCTGCCTTGCTGCACATCACCATCAAGCAATAAAACCAAGCTGCCGTTGCGTTGGGTACCGGTCGGAAGAAGATCAAGATTCAGTTTCCTGAACAGGTAAAAATCATCCGTGCAGGCGCTGCAACCGAGCGGTTGGCCAGCCATGGCATCCCGTTTGAGAATCGTGACCCCGGCCAGGTTCGATATATTTCGTCCAGCCCGGTCCTTGGACGGAAGCATGAACGAAAGCTTTATCGAGCTGCCGGACTGCTGCACCGCAACATGTGAAGGAGCAGCCGGGACCAGCATCTCGGGATAGACCAGGGGCCCTATTTTGCCGCAGGCGGTTACAACAAGAGCCACGAACATTACACAGGCAAACGTGCGCATACCGGAACCTTTCCAAAAGCGGATTCGTTATCTTCCCGAGCCAGGAGCCTCGGATGGGAGCAACGAGAGTTCAAAGCTTCTGCCCGACCGGGTAAACCGCACCCGATCTTGAAGGATGTCTGTTATCACCGCTCCCGACACGACCCCGCCCTCCTGCATGAGAAAGCCGTTCACCACGGCCCTGCGGGCGCGACGCTCATCCTGATAGGCTATTCCGGACAGCTTGATATCGGCCGGCGCAGCGATAAGCGGGGCAGCAGAAGACGTCTGCACTTCCCGCTTTTTCAGACGTTTGCCCAATTCCTGTTTCGTAAGCCGAAAGGCAGCTGCATCGACGGGAGCAGGCACCGGGGCAGGGGACTGTTTCTTTGCTTCCTGATCCAAAGATGGCGATGCCGGACGCGCCGCCGTCTGCGCTGCGGGTAGCGCATGCGGCACGGGAGCGACCATAGGCACGGCTGGAGCCGGCGCGCTCGCGATCCTGACCGGCGCAGCCTGGGGCACCGCAACTTCACGTCGAGGCAAAGCCCCCTCACGGCCCTTGCCGGATTGGAAGAAGTACCATGTCGCCGTGAAAGTCACCAGCACGGCAACCATTATGACGAGCGCTATTTTCCAGCCAGCCGGCCCGGCTGCTTCAGGACGCTCATTTTCAAAAAGCGCACCGGAGATATTGATCTTTCCAATACCGCGGGATTTTTTGGATTTTTCATGATCCAGTTTTTTCAATGCATCGAGAATATAGCTCATGTATCGATCACCTTCCTGACCACAGCCAGCCATGTAGGCGTTGCCACACGCCCATTCGCTTCGGACGAAGCTGTGTGACCCCAATAACCCGTGAAGCAATTGCAGAAGTAACGGTGCTGCTCTCCTGCGTCCAGGCCAAGACCAAGGCCTGTTCGCAGAGAATGTTGATCAATCGTGGAACGCCACGCGAAAAGCGGTAGATACGCTTCACCGCCCCGGAGGTAAACAAGGCGGGTAAGCGGCAACCGGATACCCGCAGACGATGCCTGATGTAATCGCCCGTATCCCGTCTATTCATGGGTGTCAAGCGGCAACGGATGGTAATCCGTTGGCTGAGCTGGCGCAGGTCGCGTCGTTGCAGGACATCATCAAGCTCCGGCTGGCCTGCCAGGATGATCTGGATCAGCTTGTCACACTCTGTTTCCAGATTAGAGATCATGCGTACCTGTTCGAGCACGTCCGGCGCAAGATTCTGGGCCTCATCGACCACCAGGACGACGGTTTTTCCGGCAGAGTGCTGTTCCAGCAAAAAATGATTGAGTGCATCCAGATAACCGTAGCTGTGGTGAGCGTCTGCATCCACCCCGAACTCGCGACAGATACTGGCCAGCAACTGATCGCCTGAAAGACAGGGGTTAAAGATCAGGGCGCTACAGTATTTTTCGGGATCGAGCTGGGTCAACAGTGTTCTGAGGACCGTTGTTTTCCCGGTCCCCACCTCGCCGGTCATGGCTATGAAACCGGCGTGGCTGTCGATACCATAGAGCAGATGGGCAAACGCCTCGCGATGGTTGCCGCTCAGATAGATGAAATGCGGATTAGGGGTAATGGTGAACGGTTTTTCGCTGAACCCGAAAAAGTCACGGTACATCAGAGGCTACCTACCCTCTCGTACTCTCTGTATTTCCGATTCTACCGCAGCTCGGGCCGTACCACCGACCACATTGCGGGCATTGACGCTGGCCTCGACCGTTATGCAGCTGAAGATATCGTCATCAATATTTCCCGAAAAGAGCTGCCACTCCACCAGCGAAAGTTCGGTGATATCCATCTCGTTTTCAACACAGTAGGCCACAGCCTTGCCGACCGCCTCATGGGCATCCCGGAACGGGAAGCCCTTGCGCACCAGATAATCCGCCACATCGGTGGCAGTCGAGAACCCCAGACCGGCAGCACGCCGCATGGAAGCGCTGTTGACCCGCATCTCGCGGATCATGTCGGCAAAGATCTTCAGGCTCCCCTTGACCGTATCGATGGTATCGAAGAGCGGTTCCTTGTCCTCCTGCATATCCTTGTTGTAGGCCAGCGGCAGCGACTTCATGGTCGTCAGCAGCGCCATCAGGTTGCCGTAGACCCGCCCGGTCTTGCCCCGCACCAGCTCAGGCACATCCGGATTCTTCTTCTGCGGCATGATCGACGAACCGGTGCAGAAACCGTCCGACAGTTCGATAAATCGGAACGAGCTCGTGGACCAGAGGATCAACTCCTCCGAAAAACGCGACAGGTGCATCATCAGGATCGAGGCATCCGCCAGAAACTCCAGGGCGAAGTCGCGATCCGAGACGGAATCCAGGGAATTGCGTGTAACAGCCGGGAAATCCAGTTGTTCGGCCACATATTCCCGGTCAATGGGAAACGTGGTACCGGCCAAAGCGCCGGCACCCAGCGGCATGACATTTACCCGCTTGTGGCAATCCTCCAGACGCCCCCGGTCACGCTTGAACATCTCCACATAGGCCATCATGTGATGGCTAAAGAGGATCGGCTGGGCCGTCTGCAGATGGGTAAAGCCGGGCATGATCACATCGATGTTGGCCTCGGCCTGATCCAGCAGGGCATCGATCAGCAGGTCCAGATAGGTGCCGATCTCCACGATCTCGTCCCGCAGATAGAGGCGGATATCCAGCGCCACCTGATCGTTGCGCGAGCGGCCGGTGTGCAGGCGTTTGCCCGCCTCGCCGATGGCGGCCGACAGGCGCGCCTCGATGTTCATGTGGATGTCTTCCAGGCTGATGGAGAAGTCGAACTCGTCGGCCTCGATCTGTTGCAGGATCTGCTGCAGACCATGGACGATCCGTTCCACATCCTCCAGAGGGATGATGCCCTGCTTGCCCAGCATGCGGGCATGGGCGATGGAGCCGCGGATATCCTGGTGATACAGGCGCTTGTCGAACTGAATGGAGGCGGTAAACTCCTCCACGAATTTATCGGTCGGCTGGGTGAAACGTCCGCCCCACAGTTTGTCTTTGGACATGGTTATATGTTCCTTGTGTCTGGTTTTATAGTTGAGGATGGGACACTATACGCGAAAAACGGATAAAATCAAAGCAGAGACGTAACCTTTCCAACGCCATATACAACTTCCTGCTCCCGCAAGCAGTTCCCTGGATGACAGATAGAGATTGAATCCCCGGGCGTGGATGTTGGCGTCTGCCGGCAGGGTATGCCCGACGATGGCCAGTTTCTTCCGTTTACAGAGCAGGATGCCGATGGTGGTTCTCATCGGGGGCCTTCACATAGCAGCACAGCAGACGGTTGTGGCAAGTTTCAATGGCACGTCCAGCCGATCTGTTTTAAATTGTGACAGATCGGATTGGAGCAGGTTGCGGGATTGAGAGTTTGAATTTGTATGGAGTTGAGATTCGACCACTAGGAGGCATCCCTGGCCGCATCCGGTGATTGATCAGCCGCCGCTGTTTATGGCGGTTATTGTCCTGCTCAGCTCTTCATACACCCCTTCAATATTCCATAACACATCATCGTTGCTGAAACGGATCACCCGTAATCCGAGAGAACTCAGAAACCTGGTTCGTTCCACGTCAGACTCTGCTGTTTCGGCGTGGCTGTCGCCATCGATCTCGATTACCAGTTGCAGCCCGGCGCAGTAAAAATCCACAATATAATCACCAACTGGTTTTTGCCGCAGGAATTTATAGTCTGCAAACTGCCTCATGCGCAGGACTTTCTGCCATATTCTGTTTTCGGCTGCCGTGAGGTTGCTGCGGTTTTCGCGAGCAAGAGCGGTGAGGTTTTTGTTGTAGGGAAGGTAGGCGGAGTTAAAAGCAGGTGCGGCAGAAGGCAACCCCTCCCCGGCCCTCCCCTTATCAAGGGAGGGGGACAGACGCTCATCCGAATGCAGGCCTCCCCCCTGATAAGGGGGGACCGAGGGGGGTTGGGGTTGGTTTTGACTCAAGTTTATTCTCCGTGAAAACCCTGACGTTGCTTTACGGATTTACAAAATATACAGAACTACTCCCACAATCCGCACATTCACGAAAGAACTTCTTACCTTCCTTCCGAATCCGTTCATTATGGCCAATGGTGCCACACGCGATTTTTATTGGCGTGTGGCCATCACACTCCCCACACTTGAAGTAGTAGCCGAACTTCCCATACATAATTTCCATTTTTGGGCTGTTACATTTTCGACATGCCAAAGCATCTTTGCTTTCATGAACAACGGGGGAATATACCGGTGCTGGCGGAGCAGCTACTATCGGAGCAGGTGGCACAACCTGGCTGATTTCGGCGCCTTTAAGACCGAACTTTGCGGCATAATCAAAAGTTGCCGGCTTATGTAACGCTATAAGCTTTTGTCCAATATCGATGATGGTATCGAGTGAAACAATGCGTGCAAGGCTGGTAAAAACATCCACTACGCCATGTTTATCAAACTGGTTCTCTATTGTTTTCAGAAGAACATCCGATTTGATTATGTGGCTGGTATCAAATTTCTTTGGGCGATCAATACGGGCATTGGGCGACACCAGGACATATGAATGAAGGGTTGGCGATAATTTCATACCAGCACGAGTTGGTAATTCAATATGTTCAAATATTTCTTTCAGTACGGTAATATGCCGCTCGTTTTGTGCAAGAGGCGAGGCCATACCATCAAAGTTTTTCTTAAAACTGTTCCACTGTTTAAACTCGCCTTCTTCGGTTATCTGAATTCCGGCATGGAAATGTTTGGTTTCAAGTACGAAGCAGTTCAGTGTGCGGTGAATCAATAGATGATCAATCTGTGCGACCCTGCCATTGATTTCAAGCCGCAGGTCATGGATCACTACGGTTTTTTCGGCATCCTTAAAATCAAAGTCAATCAGGTACGCAGACTCGCTTTCCCCCTTTATCCCTGCACGTAAGAAACGCAGTTCTTGTTCAACTTTGGATTTCCGATCAGCTGGTGCAATCTTTATCAGGCGTTCAAGCTCTTCTATGTCGCGTTCTCTGCTATCAGCATTTTTTAAAATCATTATTAACTCCTTGAGGTGATGACGCCCCGATGCACCAGGTCCAGCACCGCCAGCGACAGGAGCGGTTTGTACGGGACCTTGCGCTTGGTGGCGTCGGTCCAAGTCGCGCCGGGGCGCGGTTGAGGAAGGCGAAGTGTTTGATGGAGGTGGTGAGGTTGGTCATTCAAAACTTCCGGTTTGCCGTCTTTCCCTTGCTTCTTCGCGTTCTTCTTCCGCTGAAATTTGCTTTCTTAGCCGTATTTCAGCCAGGACTATTTCATCCCTTATTTTTTCGTCTCCAGTTGGGTTCAATTTGGCCAATAAGGGTATTCTTTCTCGGAGAATGGCTGCGAGCGATCCCGTCCAACCGCTCGGATGAAAACGATCTATGAAAATGTGAAGAACCGTCTGTTTATTTCTTGCGCCAGCTAAAACGCGAATTGCAGCTTCTGACAAAATCAGACCAGCAGTAGTTCCACTAATATCTGATGATGCCTTTTCAAAGAGACGACAGGTTTGTGCCGCGAAGATGTATCTATCCTCCGGAGAAATCTCACACCACTTGATGAGCGTTTCAAGCGGAACTTTGCGAATAGCTGTCTCTTGCCGGTCATTATCCAAACGCGAAACGATTCTCAATGCTGTGTGGAATTCTCCGTCTTCATCGGTTACATAAATCGCGTCTAGCGCTTGCATAGGGAAGTGCTTAAAGAATGGAGCCAGTAATTTACCAATGCCAGATGAATATTTTCGTCTCTGAGAACGTTCGTAATCAACCAAGTTGTGAAGTATTTTATTTACCCTATCCTCAGATATGCAAGCGGACAGGACAAACTCAATTATGTTGTTTATTTGATAGTCAATGTTACCGTTATCACCCTGTAATTTTGACCAATCCATTTTTTCGAGAAATGATAAACAAGTGGTAGCCAAATCTTGCCGGTAGACCTCGTCCTTTTCATTTGAACAATGAATGACCATATAGAGTATATCGATAGCCACCTCTAAGCCACCTTCGGGCTTAGAGCCGACTCCATCGATCAGCGCAAATATTTGTTCAACCGTTAGTGCCTCGGTTGCCCTACCATAGCTAAGATACTTATATTGCCAAACCGGTGTCTTGCCCCACTCCAGAGACTTTATAAAACGCTCAAATCCAACATCGTCCAAGTCAACTCGCAATTGCAGCTCGGGAAACCATTTTCCCCAGACTTCATCACTGTAGGCGTCATCGAGAAAAGCTGAGACTTCTTCCGGCCTAACTTTGTGCCGACCGGTTATAAATCCTCGTAAGAAAATCAAGCTGACCTCACCAGGCTTGGCACTCCCCACTACCTGCCTGGCTTGGGTCAGCAATTTCGTGGCATCGTAAATTTCCTGCCCAGCGCCCAAGCCGAAATTATATATTTTGCTGTTTGTGCTATGGTTCAGCAAATCGGGTAGTAATTCGGATAGAAGATCATTTTCAATTGCGGCTGCTTTGCCTAAATCTTCAGCCACCTGTTCTGCCCTACGATATCTAACAGACGGTTCTTCGGTATCATCGTCACCTTCATCCAGATCATCCGCAAACGACCCACGAGCCAATACTTTAGCTCCAATTTTGGCCCTGAGTTCCCGTGGGGCCAATAATTGTTCCAGTTGACTCAACTCATGAAGTGACTCTTCGCCTAATTTGTCTTTGTCATATTGCAAAATGCTTCGTATGCCAAGCCACCCCTCTGGCCAACCATCAACCTGTAACAACTCTTTCCCGGCGGATGAAATCTCATTATTCAATCCTGCCCCGACCCAAAGTCCTCGTACGGATTCGCCTAAAACAACTCTCGCTTGCCGTCCGGATTCAGAGAGATTTTTCCCGACTTCAACAGCTATATCGATAAACGGATTATACCATTCCCGCACATCGTCATAGGTGCGCGGCCACCAACCATAACCACGCTTGCGAGCACCAAAATCAAAGCCATAGTGCGAAGAAAAGTGCCAAGCCTCCAACGCGGCATCAAGCAACGTAAACCCAATTTTTCGCATCATCTCATCTGTAGACAAAATGAGATCGCGAACGATCTTTGTACGTTGAGCAGACCGTGCTTCCGTCCCCGACAGATGACAACAAAATAGTGACTTAAGCATGTCACGAGTGGACTCACGATTGTAGCCTTCTGGTTCGGCTATTACGAAACGCAAAAGAACATTTATCGATTGGTCAAACAAGACGGGATCATAAGCCAATGATCGGGCAATTCGAGCAAAGTGGCTTCGATCATAATTTTCAGTGGAGACAAAATTGGGAATGAGAGTTGCGCGTTCCAATGCATGCAGTGCGGCTTCCTGGTGGACCGGAGCAATGTTTGCAAAAATTTCTCGTCCAATATTATTTAGACTTGTGAGATCACCATAGCGACCACTTGGTTCTAACCACTCCTGAACAATTGCACAAACTGACCTTGATTCATGTAGGTAGCCAAGTCGTCGTGAGAATGAACGTGCTACACGATCTGAGGCCTTTTCGACCAGAACTTGAATCAGCAGATCTTTTGGAAGTGCCTCAATCGCTCGTATAGCCAAACGGTTGGAAATTGCATGGGGTAGAACCGCACACCATTTCCCACGTTGCTGAACAAGGCCGCGTCGGTACAACTCGGTGACATGTCGTGAATATGTAATGACTGAGACTTCGGCAAATGAAGCAAGAATGGCTATCTCCGAACCGGATGATATGTCTTCGCTATCAAACGAATATAGAAGACTCGGAGGGTGTAAAATAGATTGTGTAAATGGCCAAAATCGGTTGAAATCCCAATTCACTGGAGGGACCGATGGCCACGACCGACGAACTGCTCGACATTTTGATGAAAGACTACAAGAAACCCGAAGAT
>JAJXYO010000067.1 GCA_021780495.1 Deltaproteobacteria bacterium | reverse complement strand
CGGCTCGTTTTTTACATTCACCCATTTGGTGAACCTCCTGATCTGAGATTGCAGCACAATATCAGGAGGTTGGAGCAAAATCAAAGACTCAACTGCTTTTTATAGGTTTATTCATTATGTACTCTGAAAGGGCAGGCGATGAAATGCATCCGTAATCAGGTAACAAACGTACTTGGAAATCTGGCAGGTGTTTTTCTCGATAGGCATGGCCGAAAGACAAAAAAAGTCCCCACCAGTGGCGGGGACTTTTACAGCAGTCAGAGCCTTGATTACTCATGGCCTTAGTACCGATCCGGATATACCGGATTATTAACTGGTGCGGTGGAATGGAATCGAACCATCACGGAGTTGCCCCCGCCAGCCCCTCAAGCTGGTGCGTCTACCAGTTCCGCCACCACCGCAATCATAGTACACGAAATGCTGTGTACATTTATTTATATGAATCCTGAAACTTCATCTAAAGTAAAGTGTAGTGTTTAACACACTCAATGATCATTATCAAGTGGAAACATTATTTACGAGGTTGAGCCGGTGCTGCGGGAGCAGCCGGCATAACAGCCGGTTTCCCTTGAAGTGGTGCTGATGGCGCTACCGCAGCAGGCTTGCTTTTGCCTGACATGAGTGACCCCGAGGATGGATTTCCCGAAATGTATGCCAGAGTCAGGGACGTCAACATGAAAATAACCGCTGCGCCGGTAGTCATCTTGCTCAGAAAAGTGGTCCCGCCGCCTGCACCAAAAACAGACTGACTGCCGCTACTCCCGAAAGATGCGCCCATTTCGGCGCCCTTACCGGATTGCAACAACACAACAGCGATGATAAAAATACTTACTATGAGATGCAGTATTGATATAACTATCGACATTCCGTATCCTCTGACTGGTTGAATAGAAAAGATGTGTACCACAGCGGCCACTATTTTGTAAAGTTTTTTTGCCACATCCCTGACAAACAGGTTACGTTGTTCACTATCAAAAAAAATCCGGTAAAGACTTCCAACTCATATAGAACAACGCGTGTGCCAGTCAGTTGGACTGAAAATTGATGATGGCAGCAAACGAGTCCGCTTTGAGACTGGCTCCACCGACCAGGGCTCCGTCAATATCCGGCTGGGACATCAGCCCTTTAATATTGTCCGGCTTGACACTGCCACCATAGAGAATTCGGATAGCCTCGGCGGATGCCTGCCCGAAAAGCTTCGCAACCAGGGAGCGAATGAAGGCGTGTACCTCCTGTGCCTGGGCTTCACTGGCGGTTTTTCCGGTGCCAATCGCCCATACCGGTTCATAAGCAATGATGGCCTGCGCCAGCATGTTAGCAGAAAAATCAGCTACACTGCCTTTCAATTGTGCCTCGATTACTGCAAAAGTTTTGCCGCTTTCTCGTTCATCTAAAGTTTCACCGACGCAAACAATGGCAGATAACCCGGCAGCGATGGCAGCTTTTGCCTTTTTATTTACGGTTTCATCGGTTTCACCAAAATATTGCCGCCGTTCGGAGTGCCCAATAATGACGTGACTGCAACCTGCATCCACGAGCAGTTTTGGAGCAACTTCGCCGGTAAAGGCGCCTTCTTCCTCCCAGTAGCAATCCTGGGCAGCTAACCTGATGTTAGAACCGGCCATTGCCTCGGCCACCCGACTGAGTGCCGTGAATACCGGTGCCACAACAATCTCGACTCCAACAGTTCCAGCAACAAGCGGCTTGAGCTCGTTAACCATCGCGGTTGCTTCAGCTATTGTCTTGAACAGTTTCCAGTTCCCAGCAATTACCGGTGTGCGCATGATTCCCCCTATTTTTTCACCTTGATATCAAGGGCTTTGACGCCCGGCAATGTTTTTCCTTCCAGAAGTTCCAGAAATGCGCCGCCTCCGGTTGAAATATAGCTGACCTTGGAGTCGACACCGGCCTTGCGAACAGCTGAATCCGTGTCCCCCCCCCCGATGATTGTGGTGGCAAAGGCGCTACCAACCGCTTCAGCCACTGCAAAAGTACCGCGGGCAAAGGCGTCCATTTCAAACACTCCCATCGGACCATTCCAGATAACGGTCTTGGCATCTCGCAGTGTTTCGGCGAAAAGCGTGGCTGACGCCGGACCAATGTCCAATGCCATCCACCCTTCGGGAATTTCCTGGACCGGTGTGATGAAATTGGTGGCCGTTGCTTCAAAGGCATTGGCCACAACACAATCCACCGGCAGGTAAAACATGACGCCCTTCTTTTTGGCCTTGTCCATAATCTTTTTGGCTGTTGGTATCAATTCATCTTCAACCAATGATTTGCCGACCGAATAGCCCATGGCCTTGAGAAAGGTAAAGGCCATACCGCCACCGATTACCACTTTGTCAACCTTATTGACCAATGTCTCCAGTACTTCAAGCTTGCCGGAAACCTTGGCACCGCCCAGAATAGCCACCAGCGGCCGCACCGGATTACTCATGGCCTTATCAAAAAAGGTCATCTCGTTGCGCATCAGAAAACCGGCTGCAATTACTGGGATCACGTGGGTGATTGCCTCTACCGAGGCATGCGCCCGGTGAGAAACGGCAAAAGCGTCATTAACGTAGATTTCACACCCATTGGCCAACTGTCTGGCAAACTCGGCATCGTTCTTCTCTTCACCAGGATAATAGCGGACATTCTCCAGCATCACAATCTCGCCTGGTTTCATGGCGTCGATCATCTTAGTGACCTCTGGCCCGAAGCAATCAGGAGCCTGTTTGACCTTCTTGCCGAGCAGTTCGGTCAGGCGTTTGGAGGCCGGTGTCATTGTGTATTTAGTTTTTTTCTCTCCCTTGGGCCGCCCGAGATGGGAAGCCAACACAACCTTTGCCCCCTGTTCCACGGCATACCTGATGGTTGGCACGGCTCCGGCGATGCGGGTATCCTCGGTGATGTTGCCATTATCGTCCTGCGGGACATTGAAATCCACCCTGATGAATATCTTCTTGTCCTTCAGATCCTTGATCTGGTCGATATAACGTATCGGCATCTGTTTCTCCTCAATAGTGAATTTGATTGTCCACAAAAAAAGAGGGGGAACTGATTTTCCCCCTCATACTGCTTTGCAGATAGATACTATTTTTTCAAAGCGATCAGCCTGAGCAGGTCGACTAACCGATGGGAAAAACCGGCTTCATTGTCATACCAGGAGAGTACCTTGACCAGTGTGTCGCCAATCACCTTGGTACAACAGGCATCAACTATCGAAGAGAGAGGGTTGCCGTTGTAATCGATGGAAACCAGCGGTTCTTCGCAGAATCCAAGAATACCTTTGAGTTCGCCTTTTGCAGCCTTCCTGAGCGCTGCATTAACCTTAACAGCATCCGTATTCTTTTGTAGCGTAACAACCAGGTCCACAACCGATACATTTGGGGTTGGCACACGAATGGCCATACCATCGAGTTTGCCCTTCAGTTCGGGCAGAACCAGAGAAACCGCCTTGGCAGCGCCGGTCGTGGTGGGGATCATGGACACAGCCGCCGCGCGGGCGCGGCGCAGATCCCTGTGCGGCAGGTCAAGGATATTCTGATCATTGGTATACGAGTGGACCGTTGTAACAAGACCATTCACGATTCCGAAGGCCTCATGCAGCACCTTGGCCACCGGCGCCAGACAGTTGGTGGTACAGGATGCGTTGGAGATAACGATGTGCTTCTTGGCATCATAAAGATGATCGTTAACGCCCATAACGATGGTAATATCCTCATTTGTAGCAGGAGCAGAGATGACAACCTTTTTAGCGCCGGCCTGGATATGCAGTTCAGCTTTGTCTTTGGAGGTGAATAGGCCGGTTGATTCGAGGACGACATCGATCTTGTCCTTTTTCCAGGGCAGATCGGCAGGGTTTCTGACAGCGTAGATTTTGATAGTCTTACCATTGATGATCAGGCTGTCGGCGGTATGCTCTACCTTGCCGGGAAAGATTCCGTGGACGGAATCATACTTGAAGAGATGAGCCAGGGTGGCAGCGTCGGTCAGATCATTGATTGCCACGAATTCGATATTCTTGTCCCTGCTTGCCGCCCGCAACACCATACGACCAATCCTGCCAAAACCATTGATTGCAACCCGTAATGCCATGTAATTCCTCCTCGTATGGATGTTTAAAACCATGCTTTCTTGTTGAATCAGCTATTTGCAGAAAGTGTTCAAATAATAGATCATAATATCAAATAATCAACAATAAATTTGCTGTGTTCTCGATACAATCCCGCAGCAATGCGATGCTTTCATCGTCCCCCCTTACCGCGTCGCTTAAGCTGGCATGATCAATTTAGAATCGAAGCCTTCCCGTCAGGTCCGGGCTTTTTTATTGTCAGAGGCATGGTCATAAGGTATATATCCACAATTATAATCTACTCAATAGCTGCTCAGATGTTCAGAAAAGGAAATACTTTGAAAATATCATTCCTGTGCGTTCTTGCGCTGTTGTTACTGGTAACGGAGCCGGCATTAGCAAGTGATGTCGGCAAGATAAGCTTTAGTGGTGAAATCGTTGATGGCACTCAACGTCTGGGCGGCGAGGCCATTGACCTGATCGGAACACCTCTCCAGATCGAAAATGGTAATATTCTCATAACCATGGGGGCAGCGGGAATAGTCGGACTTACCTACAGCTTTGACAAGCAGATTCAAGAAAAGCTTACTGCTCGCTCCAACAGATCTCTAAAAAAAGCAACTGACATCGGTTCTGTGATCGGCGATCCGTATATCCATTTGGGGTGTGCGGCGCTGGTCTATGGCGGCGCCATACTGGCCGATTCTGCCAAATGGAAAGAGACCGGCGAAATGATGGGTGAGGCGTTGATTCTCGCAGATGCAACGACATTTGTCATCAAGGAATCCAGCGGTCGCGGCAGACCGGTCGCAACTTCTTCAAAAAACGATTTCAAGCCGTTCGGTTTCCGCAAAGACTATGACTCGCTACCATCCATGCACACCTCAAGCTCCTTTGCTCTGGCATCGGTGTTGGCAGCCACTTCGGAAAGTCTGGCCTTGAAAACCGCCTACTATGGTGCTGCTGCATTTGTTGGATTTTCCCGTGTCTATCAAAACAAACACTGGGCGAGCGATGTCCTCTTAGGGGCAATCACAGGTGAACTTTGCGGCAGAGTTGTAACAAGCTTTCATGCTAACAAAAGCCGGTTTGCTCTTGCTCCCCAGGCTGATGAACATGGTGCCGGACTGGCATTGGTGGGCGCATGGTAACGTTTCCGCTTGGATTACAGGCCGAGGCGGTCATATTTGATTTCGATGGCGTCATCGTTGACACGGAACCGCTTCACTATGAGGCGTTTCAACGATTACTGGAACCGCTCGGTCTCGGCTTTTCATGGGAAGAGTACATAAAAACCTACATGGGATTTGATGATCGGGATGCCTTTCTCGAAGCCTTCAACGACCTTGAAAGAAGAATGACGCCTCTGGCGCTTCAGGATCTCATTGATCGCAAGGCCGTTATTTTCCAGGAAATTATTCGTGGCGGCATCAGCGCCTACCCCGGTGCTGTCAACCTGATCAGGCAGATCCATAACAGCGGAACCCCTCTGGCGATCAGCAGCGGCGCCCTGCGCTCGGATATTGAACCAATTCTCGAAACGCTCGGCCTTGCGGACTGTTTCGATGTTATAGTAACGGCAGAAGATGTTGCCAAGAGCAAACCGGATCCGGAATGTTATCGACTGGCACATTCCAGACTCAACACGTTTCACTCACTCAATCTGGCGGCCCAACGGGTGCTCGCCATTGAAGACACTCCTGCCGGCATCAGAGCGGCACTAGGCGCCGGGCTGCAAGTCCTGGCGGTTACCAACAGCTACCCTGCCGAACAACTCTCGCAGGCCACGGCCATAACCGAGTCACTGGACCTTCCTGAAATAAAACATACCACACCCTAGACCATTTACGGTTCTCATCATTTGGCCAGTCTTGCCGTCAGTGCCGG
>JAJXYO010000008.1 GCA_021780495.1 Deltaproteobacteria bacterium | reverse complement strand
CAGCAAGTCGTGAAAGAACTTGTCGAGAGGATTGATGTCGGCGAGGATTCCCTCCATTTTGTCTTCTTTTATATCCCTTCGTTTGCGCCAGTAGAGAAAGGTTCACACATCTCCAGGGGTTCATGGCGGCCACCAGCATGACCCGCGATGGATAGGTCAGCGACATCAGTGATCGGGAGATGGTGACGCGTCCATCTTCCAAGGGTTGACGCAGTACCTCCAGGACGTTCTTTTTAAACTCCGGCAGCTCATCCAGAAACAGGACGCCGTTGTGGGCCAGTGAAACCTCGCCCGGTTTAGGAGTGTTGCCGCCGCCGATCAGCCCGACATCCGATATGGTGTGGTGTGGAGAACGGAAAGGCCGCACCGCCAATAAAGCGCGCTCTTTCTCCAGCAAGCCGCTGACACTGAAAATCTTGGTGGTTTCGATGGCCTCATCGAATGACATGCGTGGCAGTATTGTAGGTATGCGCCGGGCCAACATGGTTTTGCCGGAACCGGGCGGGCCGATCATCAGCATGTTGTGACCACCGCTGGCTGCGACCTCAAGGGCACGCTTGGTGTGTTCCTGACCTTTGACTTCGCTGAAGTCCTCACCATAGTCACATCCACTGGCGAATAAAACCTGCAGGTCAATCCGACAGGGCTCGATGATCTCGCGTCCCGAAAGGAACTCCACTACCTGTGAGAGGGTCGTTGCGCCGATGATCTCGAGGCCCTCGACCACCGCAGCTTCGGGAGCATTTTCAGCTGGCAGGACAATGCCTTTCAGTCCGGCCCGTTTAGCTGCTACGGCCATGGAGAGGGCACCGCGGATCGCCTTGAGACCTCCATCCAGCGAGAGTTCTCCCAGAAGGCTGTACTGCTGGAGGAGCGTTGGTTTGATAACGCCGGTGGCAGCCAGGATGCCGATGGAGATCGGCAGGTCGTAAGCAGCCCCCTCTTTTTTGATATCGGCCGGCGCCAGGTTGGCTGTGATGCGCCGCGCCGGAAAGTCGTAGCCTGAATTCTTGAGCGCGGCCCGAACCCGGTCCTTGCTCTCCTTGACTGCGCCATCCGGCAGACCCACCGTGGCAAAGGCCGGCAGGCCGGCCGCCAGATCAACTTCCACATCCACCAGGATGGCGTCAATGCCGATCAGCGCGCTGCTGAGGACTTTTGCGAGCATTAGTGCTCCTTCAACATGATGAAACCCATCTGCCGGCCTGTCTCGGCGCCATCCCGGCGATAGGAGAAAAACAGCTCGCGGTGGCACGATACGCACATGCCGGAAACCTGGATCTGGTCTGCCGGCACTCCGGCAGCCAACAGCAGGTCGCGGTTAGCGGCAGCTAGGTCAAGGCGCCAGGCACCATCGCCAATCTGTTCGGTACAGGTCTCCCAGGCTAGCCCGTTCTGGCTAAAAGCCTGCTTGACGGGCATGTCAACCTCGTAGCAGCATTTGCCGATACAGGGTCCGATAATGGCTTGAAGTTTCTTCGGGCTGCATTCGAACAGCGATTTCATCCCTGCCACGGTCTTGGTGATCAACTTTGATGCCGTTCCCTGCCAACCGGCATGAACGGCTGCAATGATCTGCTTTTCCTGATCGATCAGCAGGATCGGGGTGCAATCTGCTACACAGACGCCGATCATGATACCCGGCTGATTTGTGATGATGGCATCGCCCTCAATGCCCAGGAAGTGGCTGACATCGTCGTTGGGCCCGTCAATTACGAGGATATCAGTGCCATGCACCTGCTTGACGGTTACCAGTTTTTCTTGAGTGATCCCGAAGGCGCGTGACAGCAGGCTGCGATTGCCTTCCACGCTATGCGGCTGATCCAGGGTGTTCGTTCCCAGATTGAGAGAGTTGTAAGGCGTGCGCGAAACCCCTTCGTGGCGGGTCGTGAAGCCCTGAACGGAACAGTTTGGGCCGTCAAACCTGGCTTCTATATAGTGGATGCGACCGGATCGCTTCATCTGCATGGTTTCAGCCTCCAACCCGATAAACGGGGTATGTGCGTTTACGAAGTTGTTTGCTGTCTTGAACAGCAAAATCAACGCCTAGCGTACTTAAATTCCTTTTGCCTTCTTGCGTGCTTTGCGGTTTAATGCGAGTGCCTGCGTCGTTGCAGCCAGACATAAACCGTAATCAGGATGCTGCTGAACAGAATTACCCAGCACACTGCCATGTGGGAGTACTGCATGATCTTTTCACGTTCCTTGCCGATCACGAAGCCGATCAAGGTCAGGATGGTACACCAGCTGCCGGCGCCTGCCAGGGTATAGAGTGAGAACTTGAGATGTTTCATGCCGGACACCCCGGCCGGGATCGATATGAGATGGCGCACTACCGGCAGTAGTCTGCCGATAAAGGTTGAGATTTCACCGTGCTTCAGAAAAAAACGCTCCACCCGCTCGAACTTGTCCGGTGGTATTAAAACATATTTGCCGTACCGAATGATCAGCGGTCTGCCGAGATAGTGGGAGACAAAATAGTTGATGTATGCCCCAACCAGGCTGCCGAACGTGCCACACAGGATCGTGATGATCAGGCTCATCTGGCCCTGAGAGGCCAGATAGCCGGCCGGAGGCATAACCAGTTCGCTTGGCACAGGAATGATCGAACTTTCCATGGCCATCAGCAGGACGATTCCGGGATAGCCCATGGCGCCGATAGTGTCCAGCAACCATTGAATAAGTGTATGCATTAACAGCTCCAGACAAAGATAAAAGACATAAATATCCTTTATACCCCAGGGCGGGAATTCCGGCAACAGAAAGTAAACATGAAGATACTTGAACGACTGAAAACTGAGATTTTGACCGGCGACGGTGCTATGGGTACCATGCTGTATGCGAAAGGGGTCAGTCTCGACAGTAATTTGGATCACCTGAACCTTGTCCGTCCTGACATGATCCTGGAGTTGGCGAGCCAATACGTTGCTTCCGGCGCCCAAGTGATTGAAACCAACACCTTTGGGGCTAATCTCACCAAGCTGGCTGCTATCGGTCTCGGTCACAAGGTGACTGAAATCAATCGGGCCGGAGCACGTATTGCCCGCCAGGCGGCGAACAACGACTGCGGCATCCTGGTGGCCGGCTCGGTCGGGCCTCTGGTGAAGGTCAAGGGCGATGAACACGAATTGACCGTCACCGAGATGGAGGAGGTGTTTGCAATTCAGTGTCGTGCCCTGGCAGAGGAGGGGATAGATTTTTTCCTGCTGGAGACTTTTGCATCGATCCAACAAATATCTGCCGCGGTTCGGTCCGCCCGCGCGACCGGGTTGCCGGTATGTGCCTCGATGGCTTTTCTGGAGGGTGGGCGCAGTGCTGACGGTACCTCGGTTGAGGTGTTCTGTGCTGAAATGGAGCGGGCCGGTGCCGATGTGCTCGGCGCCAATTGTGGCGCCGGGCCGCTGGAATTGCTCAAAGTGGTGCGAAGGTTGTCCGGTCTGACGCTCAAACCGATAGCCGCCTACGCCAACAGCGGTTTTCCAGAATATCACGATGGTCGTTATATCTATCGCACCACGCCTGATTATTTCGCCGCCATGGCCGAGGAAATGGCTCTGGCCGGCGCCAATCTGATAGGTGGCTGCTGCGGAACTACTCCCGAGCATATCAGTGCCCTGGCCAGAGCTCTGGCTGGCCGCCTGCCGGCAGCGCGCACCCCGGCAGCTTCTGTCAACATCATGGAAAGCTCCGGAAAGGGACCCTCCGGGCGAACATCGTTTCTGGATAGCTGGGGAGAACGTAAGATTATTACGGTCGAACTCGACCCTCCCAAAGGGATGAATTGTACCAGAATTTTAGAGGGGAGTCGGCGCCTGAAAGAAGCCGGTGCCGACGCGATCAATCTGGCCGAGAACCCGCTGGCCCGGCCCCGCATGGGCAATATCGCTCTGGGAAGCCTGATCCAACGCGAGGTTGGTATCGAGGTGATCATCCACGTTACCGGTCGCGACCGTAACCTGATCGGCATGCAATCCGACCTGATGGGCGCCAGTCTGCTTGGGCTGCACTCGGTTCTGGCAGTGACCGGAGATCCGGCCACCATGGGGGACCATGCCGGAGCAAAATCGGTTTTCGATCTGCATTCCTTTACGCTGATCAAGCTGCTGTCCGACTTGAACCGCGGGGTCAATGCGATCGGCAATCCTATCGGTTGCGGCACCGGTTTTACGATCGGAGCCGCCTTCAATCCCAATACCAAAAATACGGCGATGCAGGCCGAGCGATTGCGGAAGAAGGTTGCCAACGGCGCCGTTTTTGCCCAGAGCCAGCCCATCTACGACCCGGCCCTGTTCTTTGAATCGCTCGACCTGACCCAAGACTGTGGGATCCCTTTGCTGCCAGGGATCATGCCTCTGGTGAGTGAGCGCAACGCCGAGTATCTGCACAACGAGGTGCCGGGGATCTCAGTCCCCGAAGGGATTCGCGCCCGGATGAGGGGTCTGGAAAAAGAGGCCGGGATGCGAGAAGGTTTGGCTATTGCAAAGGAGTTTATCTGTGCAACCTTTCATGCCGCCGGAGGCTATTATCTGATCCCGCCTTTTGGAAAATACGAGTTGGCAGTGGAGTTGATCGACTACATTCATGTACTTGAAAGGAAGTAACCCAATGAAGCAATACTATCGGTATGTGATGGTTATGGTGGTCTTGATGCTCTGTTCATGCGCCTATGTTCTGCAGGCGAAAGATGCCAACCTTCGTGAGGAGTTTGAGCAAAGCATGAAAGGTTACAACAGTATGCTGCGCTGGCGTGAAGTTGAAAAAGCCGGTACCGTCTATCTGGATCCGGGGTTGCGGGATGCCTTCATGAAGACGGCCCAGGAGTTCAAGAAGCGGGGTGTCACTATCACTGATTACCGGATCCTGACCTCGGAGTGTTTGCCGGAGAAAGGGAGTGCCGAGGTGATCGCCGAATTTGATTATTACACGTTGCCTTCCAACCGTATCAAAACTCTGACCTACCGTCAGAAGTGGCTCTATTCCGATACCGAAGAGAAGAAGGGTTGGCTGCTTGAGAGCAGCCTGCCGGATTTCGAATAGCTCGAGATGGGAGCCTTAAATCAGCAAATAGCGGCATTTTACAGCTACCTTGAAACGGAGCGCAATATGTCGCCTCATACTCTGGCGGCGTATCGTCGGGACCTTGAACAACTGGCAATGTTTGTAAGTGGTGAAAAGGGGGAGGCTGCTACGGCTTCGGATGTTGATCACCTGCTGTTACGACGCTACCTGGCGCTGCTGGGCAAGATGGTAAAGAAGAGTTCCATTGGTCGTAAGCTAGCCGCGATCCGGAGCTTTTTCAGGTACCTGCTGCGGAGCGGGGTTGTTGTAAAGAACCCCGCTGAACTGATAGCAACGCCCAAGAAGGAAAACCGGTTGCCGTTCCATCTCGATATCGATCAGGTGACCGCATTAGTCGAGGCCCCGGCTGACGACCAAAAATATGCCTTGCGAGATCGTGCTATCCTGGAGATGCTTTATTCATGCGGTTTACGGGTTTCGGAACTGACCAGGCTCAACATCGGTGAGCTGGACTTCTCCGGCGGGATGGTGCGGGTGATGGGCAAAGGGGGCAAGGAGCGCATCGTGCCGGTAGGCAGTCGTGCCATCGCCGCTATCCGTGAATATCTGGCAGCGCGCGGCGAACAGGCCGGTCGCGGTCCCCTCTTTCTAAATACTCGCAGTCAACGCATCAACCGCCGTAGCGTGGCCCGTATCGTCGATGCTCACGTGCTGCGAATTGCGGCCTTCAAGCGCATATCTCCCCATATACTGCGACATACCTTTGCCACCCATATGCTGGAAGGTGGGGCCGATCTGCGCGCCATCCAGGAACTGCTCGGCCATGCCTCGCTGTCTACTACCCAGAAGTACACCCACGTTGGTATAGACCGTCTGATGGAGGTCTATGACAAGTCCCATCCCAAGGCCCATACAAAAAAAGAGGAGTAAGATTCCTCACCCCTCTTTCTGGCTTTACAGCTCCGATATACCCGAATTCTGTGTGAAAACGGAATTAATTTCTTATGTACTCAAAAAACGGTTAGGCCAACTGAATCTCGATCTTATCCCCTTCACTGACCTTGAGCTTTTTTTCTATACCTGGTCCAACAATGATGGTGCCATCGAAGTGCTGATCAATGTCTTTCATGACCATAACCGGGAAGGTTCCATTCGTTCCGGCGGCCCGGTTGGTGAGAACCAGCTTTTTGAAAGCAGATTTGTAGAAATCGCTGATGTAGCTTGAAGTCGGTTGACTGATGGCGATCATTCCGAGCGAGTCGAAACTGCTGCTGGCCACGCGATTGGCCAGATGGCTGACTTTTAGGCTGAGTACGCTGTTGTCGCTATCTTCATCAGCGCTGTCAACTGGCTCCTTATTCTTCGGGAGCACCGTTTCAAGCTTTTTCACGGCCAGGTTGAGGGTTATGATCAGTACCTGCAGGTTGATGCTCTTGGCGCACAGCAGGCAGAGCATTGCGCCGGGGAAGGACTTGATGATGATGCGCCCCTCTGCGTAACGCAGATCAATGACTTCCAGAGTCTGAGCAATCTGCAGGCCATGGACGCATTCCAGTGTCAGTTCAGCGGCACTCTTGAGAGCAGCAGCATCAATCAGTGGTGGAAACGCATGGGCCAACACGGTTCCCTTTTCATTGAAAATGGCGCAACCGATAACCCCTTCTACACTATTTATGTGGCGCAGGATGTCCTGCATAGGTCCATCCTCCTATTTTCCAGGCATCAGAGCTGACTTGATATCGCTTTCAACGCTGTCCAGGTTATAGTCCGGCTTAACGGCGATACTCAAGTAGTGTTGCTTGGAGTCGTACATCAGCAGGTGGAAATTATGGGTTTGAACAGCCGAGGCCTTGATGTCTCCAAGCCCCATCAGTTCACCGAGCTGGTTACCGGTTGTGGCCAGAAAGAAGCCCTTGGATGCCAAAGCGGCTGCTTCCAAACTGGTGTCCTGCAGTGGTGTGCCTTCCTTGTCCAATAAAACAGCGTAGGTAATGCCGTTGATCTCTTGCAGTCGTGCTGCAATTTTGCTCATCGTACGGCGCGGAGTGACCGATGGGCCTTTTCCGCTGCCGGGGTCTCTGCCGCCCATACGTTCTTCATCCAGCCTGCGTAACGCTTCAAGCAGTAGGAAGTCAGTGCGGTAGTGTATTGTGCAAACGTTCGAGGTCATTTCAGGGTGAATATTGAAGTTGCCGCCCGGCCATTTGATGATCTGGTAGATGGCTTCCTCGCCGGTTTCCTCGCCTTGGACCGCATGGATGATCTCACCGTCAACAAAATAGATGACACCCTCGTTGCCGTCGTAGGAAACGGTGATGCAGCCGGTGTATTTGTTGTGACCTTTGAGCTGTATGACGTCTGTGAGCGAAAGTCCCGCCACTGCACCCTGGAAACCGTTTATGTTCTCAGCCATCTGTGCCAGCCTGATAATAGAATGTGTATACCTGCTGCAATATACTAAGTTTGTTATTTAAATCATACCTGCGTGATAAGTTCAAGCACGAAATAAGATTTTGAAACTAAAAAGCCCCACCGGTTTACCGGCGGGGCTTTCGTGAAAACCAGTCAGCAGAATATTATTCGCACAGGTCCAGCTTGATATCCCAGTTTTTGATTTTCATGGTGCCGTTCTTTTCAAGGTTGAGGTGCATTTTGAAGGCGCGATCCCACAACTGCGGCTCATGGGCAACCTTGCGACGGAGGCATTCAGCCAGTGCCATCTCGTAGTATTCGGTCAGGATCGGTTTGTAATCCGGGTGCGCACACTTCTCGATGATGACCTTGGCGCGGTCGCGTGGACAGAGCCCGCGCAGGTCGGCCAGGCCCTGCTCGGTGATGACGACATCCAGGTCGTGCTCAGTATGGTCGATGTGTGAGCAGTGCGGCACAACACAGGAGATACCGGTTGGATCGGTCTTGCTGGGACGGCTGGACGGAGTATGCATCATCTTCAGATAGCCGTTACGCAGGAAGTCGCCGGAGCCGCCCAGGCCGTTGATCATGCGGGTACCGCCGACCAGTGTGGAGTTGGCATGGGCATACATGTCGATCTCGACCGGAGTATTCATGGCGATGCAACCCAGGCGCCGGATCGGTTCCGGTGCGTTGGAAACGGAGAGCGGACGCAGAGTGATCTTGTCGAAGTACTTGTCCATGTTCTCGAAAAATTTCGGGAAGCCCGGTGTGGCTGAGAGCGAGAGCGAACAGGATGAGGCGTGGTCCAGTTTGCCGGAATCAAACAGGTCGAGCATGGTATCCTGGAGCACCTCGGTGTAGACCGACAGGTTGTAGAACGGACCCTTGGCAAGTCCACCGATAACAGCGTTGGCGATGGAGCCGACGCCAGACTGGATCGGCAGCAGGTTGTCCGGCAGGCGACCAGCCTTTACTTCGTGGGTAAAGAAATCGATGATGTGGTTGGCAATCGCCTCGGAGGTGTCGTCCTGCTCGGCAAAGGCACGGCCCTGGTCACGGAGCTTGGACTCGACCACGGCAATGATTTTCTTGGGATCGCAGGGAATCGAGGTGGAGCCGATGCGCGATCCGGCCTTGGTGATGTTGAACACCTGGCGGTTGGGCGGGGTACCGGGGGTGATCAGGTCATGGATACCTTCGAAGGAGGGTTGGCCGGTGTTGACCTCAATGATGATCCTGTCGCAGATCATCAGGATTTCAGGGATAACGCCGCAGGACGAGGTTGGCACCAGGCTGCCGTCTTCGGTGATGGCGGATACTTCGATGATGGCCAGATCAAGCTTGCCGCTTTCGGTGTCCTTGGTGTAGAAGCCGTATCCCAGGTCCTGAGCAAACAGGGAGAGGTGTTTGTCGCCCATGCGGATGCGGCCTTCGTTGATGCCGGCGGCGATGTTCTTGCCGGTCTGGTATGGCCAGCGCCGGTCGATCATGTCAAGCTCTGCCCAGCGGTTCTCGGTCTCTGCGCCGACGGAAGCACCGATGAACAGGTTGAATTTCATCTTGCCCTGCAGGTTGTTCTTCTCAACATGGTCGGCCAAGGCAATGGGAACGACTTTCGGATAACCGGCGGGGGTAAAGCCGGACCAGCCCAGGTTCATGCCGGGTTTGAAAAACTGGATTGTTTCTTCTGCCGTCATGACCTTGCTCAAAAGAGACTTGTGGCGTACGCGGTCTTGCAGGGTTCCATAATCTGACATCTGTCTACCTCCATGTTAGTATGTGCTGTCAACAGGCTCGAATATACGTCCTGAAATTCTTGAAAACGTTGCAAATGCACAAAATAAAAAACTAATTATATCAATATGTTATAGTGTATACAAACCCGTTGATTCAAGTAAAACCGAATTTTACTCATCCAGGAATGCTTAGTCAAGTTAAAAGTATACACAATCCCTCATCGCGCTTCACGGTTTCAGGGTCGTCCGATCAATGCAATGAAACCATGTTCAGCATTCATAGTCCACAGACGCGATGGAGGAACAGACAGATTTCATGTGCGGCACAACCTCTCCCGCATGGTAGGGATGAACCTGGTATGCCTGGAGGTCTTGAAGTGAGTCAAATTTTGTTATCAGGGCAATGTCGTACGAGCGTTCGGAACGGATGATATCGATTCCCGCCTCCAGATGACGCAGCTGAGCAATGTTACCGCGCATACTGAGAAGCTTGTCACGGGTTGTCGAAAGGTTTTCCGGTGTGGGATCGGATAATTTGAACAGAACGATATGTGTGACCATGGGTGCGATTCTCCTTGATGTTAGATTGATGCAGCATTTGGAATGTTGTATGTATTCGGCTAGCGGTTCTCGGTTGGACCGGCATCGTCGCGCCAGGTAACGAGATCCGCTAACGAGTAAAACCATAGCAGGGCAAAAGCTGCCAATAACGCCCGTGCGAAACCTTTTACGCCCTGGAGAGCGGTCAGGACGTCATGGGAGCTGGGCGTTCCGGATACCATCTTGGTCGCAATCACCGGGGACAGCCCCTTCAGCAGCACAAACACTGTCAGCATCAGAAGCAGGTTGACCAGCAGGATAATGACGACTCCCCGCGCCTTGCGACCCAGATAGAGCTGTCCTAGTCCCGGAAGGACCAAGGCGCTCAACAGCACGGCCGTGATTATACGTTTCATGGAGTACCTTCCTGATTATCAGTGCGGGAGGATGCCAGCAAGGCGATCATCTCGTCATGGATCAGTGCGTTACTGGCCACAATCCGGTCGGTGTACACATCATAGGGCGAACCGTCATACGTGGTGACACGCCCGCCTGCTTCCCGAACCATCAGAACTCCGGCGGCAACATCCCATGGTTTCAGCTTTAACTCCCAGAAGCCATCCAGCCGTCCGGCTGCCACGTATGCCAGGTCGAGCGCCGCAGCTCCCGCACGCCGGATACCCCGTGCCGTCTTCTGGAACCTGATGAAATGTGCAAAATTATTGTCCGGATCACTGGCGCAATCGTACGGGAAGCCGGTTCCCAGCAGAGCGCCCTTCAGAGGTGAACGTGCAGATACCTGAAGTTTGCGACCGTTCAGAAACGCACCGCGCCCGCTGATTGCCGTGAAGAGTTCATCATGCACCGGGTGATAGATCACTCCTGCAACGATCTCACCTGCCACTTCAAGTCCTATTGAGACGCAGAACCAGGGGAAGCTGTGGGCATAGTTGGTGGTGCCGTCCAACGGGTCGATGATCCAGCGGAAGGGCGAATCTCCCTGCGGGTAATCACCCTCTTCAGCCACAATGTTGTGAGCGGGGAAGGCATCGAGCAGGTGCGTTACAATCAGACGCTCAGACTCCCGATCGATTTCGGTGACCAGATTCTTGTCGCCCTTCATGTCGATTTTCAGCGGTGAAGCGAAGCGGTGCCGTTGGTAGCTGCCTGCCAGGTGGGCCGCCTCAACTGCGATTTCGAGCTGTATACGGTAATCGTTCATAGTTTCTCCGACTGCATCAGCAAGGGCAATGACCCGTCTGCGATGCACAGTTTATAGCAGACTGCCTTGTTGAAGGCAATCTTTCTGCTTTGACATTATGAGTGCTTTAGGGCATATTTCAGCATGTTTATTCAGATCGTTAGCTGGAATTTGCTTTCTGGTTTGTTGCCGAACATTTTGCACACATTCTTAACCCGTTATCGGGGGCAGGGCAAGGAGCAATACCGTGGTGCTCATGGGTAACATAGTGCTGGCTTTGGCCAAGATCGTCGAGATGGCCGATGGCCTGTTAACGATCTACAAGTACATCCTGCTGGCGAGCGTGATTATATCGTGGGTCAATGCCGACCCGTATAATCCGATCGTCAATTTTATCTACCGTGCCACCGACCCGCTTCTGCGAAGGATCAGGCGCCATATGCCCGACACCGGTGCTCTCGATCTTTCCCCATTGGTGGCGTTTGCCGCAATCTACGTAGTACAGATTATCGTATTGAATACAGCCTACACGTACCTGATGACAACAAGTATGTCGCTGAAACTGCGCTGAGAAAGAAAGGGTTTGCCCTATGAAAATCACCCCGCTTGATATCCAGCAGCAACAGTTCAAGGGCAAGATGTTTGGCGGCCTGGACCAGGATGATGTGGATGCCTTCCTGCAGAGTGTAGCCGCTGTGATGGAGAACCTGATCAGGGATAATAATGAGCTAAGGGAACAGCAGGCCCGCCAAAACCGTGAAATGCTCGACATCTCCGAGAAGGAAAAAGAGCTGCGCGAGGTCATGCTGGCTGCGCAGCGCATTACCGAAGATATGAAAATCAACGCCCGCAAAGAAGCTGATCTGATCATCTCCGAGGCCGAACTCAAGGCCGAGCGCATCGTGGCCGATTCCGAGCGCCAGCTGGGTGAACTCAAGGCCAGAATTGAAGACGTCCGCCGCCAGAAGGTCCAGTTTGAGATGAGCCTCAAGGCCCTTCTGGACAGTTTTGCTCGTCAGCTATCCGGCGATGAGCCGGCCTGATCACAGTCTCTGTGTCGTCGACCAGGACGGCATCGTACTTACCCTCCACATCCAGCCCCGGGCTTCAAAAAACGAGGTGTGCGGCGTACAGGACCAAGCCCTGAAGATCCGGCTGACTTCGCCGCCGGTGGATGGAGCTGCCAATAAGCTTTGTCGCGAGTTCCTGGCCGAGCTGTTCAAGGTGCCTAAGTCGGCGGTCGAGATCCTGTCGGGTGAAACATCCCGTCATAAGCGGGTCAGGATATCTGGCAGTGATGTTGCCAGGCTGACACAGGTTGTCGAACGTATTACCACATAACCCTGCTCATCCCTATTATCGGCCCGTACGGATTCCATCCCTACCGAACCAATCCCGGAAGCATCTGTCGGCAGGCTGAAATACACCACGAAAGGAACCATCAATGGCACAGGCAAAAAACGGCGATAAAGTCCGGGTTCACTACACCGGTACGCTGGAGGACGGCAGTATATTTGATTCATCGGAAGACACAGAGGCCGGATGCGGAGACGATTGTGGAGATGGCTGCGGTGATCACGATTCGGACTGTGCAGATCACGAATGTGGCTGTGGCGGTAGCGCCGGTGGGCCGATGGAGTTTGTTATCGGTCAGGGCAATCTGATTCCCAAATTCGAGTCAGCAGTAATCGGTCTTGAACCGGGGCAAAGCATCAAGGTTAACATTGCTGCAGACGAAGCTTATGGGCAGCGTTCCGAGGAAATGGTAGCCATTATCGAGCGTAGCGAGATTCCTGCAGAGATGAATCCACAAGTTGGTGACCACCTGGAGGTTATCATGCAGGACGGTACGCCAATGCCTGTCATGGTGACTGATGTTACTGATGCTGCTATCACGCTGGATGCCAATCATCCCTTGGCCGGCTTGGACCTGATATTTGACATCAGACTGGTTGAGATCGTGTGATTTTAAAAGCTCGCAGCGAGTACAGGTAAAAAAAAGGCGCGGACAATATATTGTCAGCGCCTTTTTGCGGATCAGATGGAGCAGGGTTACTGCATTTTATCCGTAGCCAATGTCGAGCCGGCCGCTTCAACGCCGTAATCTTTAGCACCTGCAGGCGGGTTGGCGATTACGATCACAAATGGTATCGCTTTGCCGGGCGCCACTTCCATATTGCCGAGAGAATCGCCAAACTGGTTGGACATTGCCGCCTCGATGTTTCCCATTGACATGGTAGCAAGCTGGTCATCAGTCAGCGGATTACCACAGAACGCATTCTTGCTGGAAACAACCTTGCCGTCGGCCCCGTACACCATGCCTTTAACCTGGATGGCTGCCCGTGGTTTACTGTACTCATTAACTGCCTCACCGCTAATCACGAGCAGGTTGCCGATCAACTTGTTTTTGACAAAGGTCGCGTCCACCTTGCCGACGGAAATTCGACCCGTTTCCTGAGCGTTATTAAGCTTGTCTCCGGAGAACATCGAATAGCCGAAAAAGACCAGTACAGCGGCGATGATAATAGCAGCTGCCGCAACCAGCGCGGTAAAGCGAGGACTCTGTTTACGTCGCGATGCTATGGAAAGTGGCGGAAGCTCTTCCTGGGGCGCCTGGGTCGCTTTATCGAGGTTTAAAACGGGTTTGGCCTGGGCTTCGGCCAACGGCGCAAAGAGCTGCTCCTGGCTCGGCTTGAGTTCCTCGGGGCTGACATGCTGCACGCCGACGGCTGTAAATTCTTCGCCAAAGTCGATTTCATCGAGGCTGAAAGGCGCATCAGATGAAGCTTCGGTTATTGTAAAAGCGTTCTTCTGGTTGACGGCAGAATCATTGCCGCCCATGGAAGCGGAAAAATCGTCCGTACCGAAATCGAACGAGATTGGTTCGGGCGATTCTTCGGGTGTGGCAGGAACGACTTCACCGAACATGTCGTCACCCGAAAAATCCAGGCCTCCGAATTCTTCTGTATGAGACTCAGCAGGTGCTGGTTCAATCCTGGGGGTGTTGCCAAAATCCAGGGTTGGAGCAGCTGTTGCTGACGTGTCAGCATCATCACCGTCATCGCTGAAGGCAAACGCGCCAAAATCGATGTCGTCAGAAGTATCCGCTGGCTCATCCTGGGCAGGGGTAAAGGTGTGGTCATGGTCCGCAGAGAATGCACTCAGATCGCTACTGCTGGCGTCTGGTGAATAGATGGTTTCCTGCTCATCCTGCATCTCAAAGGCCGCAGCATCCAGCTGCCGAGACTCCCCGACCAAGCCTTCCTGAGATTTCGCAGACTCTTCAAACTCTATTTCCGACAGATCAGGAACCGCAAATCCGGGCTGCTCTTCGTCTGCCGTCTGCCCGGAAGAAACAGTGGCGTCCAGCATTTCACCGAAATCAGTCGCTGACCCTGTTTCGGGCTGCTCCTTGGCAACAGAGAACACGTGTCTGCATTTGGCGCAGCGAACCTTGACGCCTTTCTCAGGAACCTTGGAATCGTCGAGCTTGAACTTTGTACGGCACTGTTCACACTGGATAATCATCTGCGACTCCCCGGTGATGATTGGAATTGGGTGCATCGAACGTCGGAACTGCCTGAAACAACGCTAGTCGTATATCAGAAAGATAAAAGGGTGTCAATTTATTAAAGTATCGTTCATCTCGCTAGAGAGCCACTTTGCGGGCATATATCACAAATGGCACACGACAGGCAACGTAGCCGGTCGCTTCCATTGCAGCCTTCGGATATTCCCAGGTGGGCCAGTGAAAAATCGTACTTAACCGGGTCGTTCGGATCCAGCCGTCGTAGTGCTGCGGTGATTTCCAGCGCCATGCGCCAATCGGCCGAGCTGCGCGTGGTGAAACGGAGGTAGGAGCAAATCCGGCTGATATGGGTATCAACCGGAATCACCAGTTGAGACGGGGAAACGCCCTGCCAGATTCCCAGGTCGATGCCGTCAGCCGCGCGTACCACCCAGCGCAGGAACATGCACAAGCGCTTGCAGGCGCTACCGGCCGCCGGCGCCGGGAAGAGGAACGGGAAATAGGAGCGTGAAGGAGCAGGTATGTCACCAAAGACCGGACGATAGTCCAAGGCCAGAACTGCGGCTGAATACCCATTCAGCGAGTTGGTTACATCCTGTGCCGCCGCATCGTGAAAGCGCAGAAAAAAAGCGTTGACGCTGCCGGCATCACTGATCATCGACCGGATGCCCCACAGCAGCGCCACCAGATCGCGGCCATCGTTGAAGCGGTGCTTGAAGCGGCTGAACGTTTGCAATGCCTTCCCGGGGTTGATGTTTTCCACATAGCTGCGAGGCGAGGGACCCAGTTCGGCGAAGATCGATTCTAGGGTACGCAGGATGATCTTGATACCGCCGTAGGCAAAGGCCGCGGCGATCACAGCTGCTACCTCCTGATCGGCCGGATCGCTGTAACGGTGGCAGAATGAAAGCGGATCGTTGGCAAGGTGTAGCGGGGAGCGGGCCGCGTAGAGGCGGTCGAGCAGGGATTGTACACCCATTGCTACAGATCCGCATCGCGCAGGAATTGAGCCGCGTCTTCAGGTGAGGTGGGGTTGATATAGAAGCCGGTTCCCCATTCAAAGCCGGCTACCTGGGTCAGTCGCGGTACCAGTTCGATATGCCAGTGATAATCGTATTCCAGCGAATTCCAGTGTCCCGGTTTGCCCGGGCGCCGATGCATGGGGGGAGCTGTGTGCAGAATGAAGTTATAGGGTGCATCCTTAAGTACGGTCTTGACCCGCAGCAGCATGTCCTTCATGGCCACAGCCAGTTCGGCCAGCTGAGCATCGTCCATCAGGGCGAAGTCGTGGCTGTGGCGTTTGGGGTACAGGCGCAGTTCAAAGGGAGAACTGGAGGCATAGGGTGTCATGGTTACAAAATTGGAGAATTCCCGGACAATTCTGGTCCCTTCGCGCAGTTCGAACTCGATGATGTCACAGAAGATGCAACGTTCCTTCTCGTTGAAATAGGTGCGGGATACTTTGAGTTGGGTCGAGGCCACCGGGGGCAGCAGCGGCACGGCGATCAGCTGACTGTGCGAGTGATGCAGGGTTGCGCCTGCCCGGGTGCCGTGGTTTTTGAACAGCACCATGTAGCGGAAACGCACATCCCTGCGCAGGTCGAGATAGCGGACGCGGTAGGCGGTTAATACGTTGGTGATCTCGCCAGGGCTCAGGTCGGCCAGGGTTCGATCATGATCGGGTGTTTCGATGATGACTTCATGGGCCCCGATGCCGTTCATGACGTCGTACATGCCATAGCCGTGATTATTGAGTTCACCTTCCACCCGCAGGGCGGGATATTTGTTGGGGATCACCCGCACCTGCCAGTTGGCCGCATTGGGCAGGCCGCTGGGCCGGATGGCGAAGACCTCGGGCGGGGTTTTGTCCTCGTTGCCATAACAGAAAGGGCAGGCCGTCATGCGGATGGAATCATCCTCTAGCTGGAAATCCCGCGGCCGGCGGCCGCGTTCGGTGGCAATGATTACCCAGAGCAGTTTTATCGGGTCCCAGCGAAGTTCGGACATGTTGTCTCCTCTTAAATCAACCCCTCTTGTCCTTCCCTGATGAGGGGAGGCGGGGGGCATTATATCAACCAATTATCCAGTTCGATATCTGCCCCGGCATAATACAGCATCAGGGGCGCATCGGTCGGCCATCTGCCGATCTCTTCACTATCCCGCACCAGGGTGACCGAGGCAAACAACTTGCTTTTGGGGGCCAGATTAAGAACATCCAGGGGGATGCCGACCTCGCAGGTCCTGATGATCTTCCAACGGCAGTGCCCGTTGGTTGGCACCCAGGCACTGTTCTCCTTGACCTGCAGCAGGGCCTCGTCGCTGCGCAGCTGCATCGGCAGACGGAATTCCCGGTCATAGATCAGATGCAGGTTGAGCACATCGCCGTCCTTGAGCAGGCGGGAGAGTTCCTGAACGCCGTCAATGCGAAAGAAGAGTGAAGTCCGGTTGTAGCCATAGTAAAAACTTTGCAGCATCCGGTCGGATGAATGCATGGCCGAACCCTGCCGGGTCAGGTCGTACAGGCCGGCCGCCAGCCACTCGAAGTAGCCGCTGGAACGCCCATTGATGTCCGGGTCGATGAAGGCGGCCGGCTCGCGGATCAGGCCAGCCGGGCTCTTTTTCTTGATCGGCTCCAGCAGCTCGCGGGGCGAATCCTGCCCCAACAGACGGTAGATGTTCAGCAGGTGTTGTCGGAACAGGCGGTCGAAACGATCGCTGTGGGGTGAAAAATGATCGTCGCCATACCACCAGAACCAGTCGCTACCCTGGGCAGCATACAGCGAACGACAGATCAGTTCGGCGCTGGGGTCAACCGGCGGACGTCCGCTTTCCAAGGCCGCTGCCACCGATGGGCTGGCAGCCACGGCCGCCTCACGGGCCTGGGCTACAAGGTCCCAGGCCAGATTCTCTTCGGGATGCCCGATCCAGATGCCGTAGTTGCCGTTGATCCATGATCCGGGGAAGATGGACCGCAGGCGTCCGTCGAAACGGCAATGGTCCAGCACGTCCGAACAGGTGGTCAGATTCAGCTGGGGTGATTCGGCCACAGCGCGGTACATGCCCTGCAGAAACTCATAGGCATTATCGGGGTAGTATTCCCAGGCATTTTCCCCGTCCAGGATAATCGGAATAACCCTGCCTTCGGCGCCGATGCGGGCCTTAATAGCCTGCAGCCGACCGCACAGATCTGCCACGGCACGCTTGGAATCCCACTGTGAGTAGGTAAACCCGATCAGGTCGGAAAGCTGGTGATCACGGAAAAAAACACCGACCTCACCCTGCGGGTAGGAAATGCGCCAGGGGCGGTAGAGCCGCTCCTTATGATCACCCAGGCCGCCATCCAGGCTTTTTGCCAGGATCTCTTCGTCCGTTGCAATCCAGTGTATGCCGCATGCGGCGATGATGCCGAGCACCTCATTGCTGACCGAACCCTCTGAAGGCCACAGCCCCTTGGGGGTAAAGCCGAAGATTTCACGGAAATACTCTATCCCGCGCAGGATCTGGGCTCGGGCATCCTCCGGATGGTGGAAATTGGTCACCGGCAGCGTTACCTGCGGTATGGCGGTCCGGGCCAGGCGGATATCGCACAACAGCGGCAGGATCGGGTGGAAATAGGGGGTTACCGACAGCTCGATACGCCCCTCTTCATGCAGGCGCTTGTAGAGCGGTATGATGGCTTGCAGCAGTTCGCGCTGCGTTGCAAAGAGCACCTGCTTGTCGGCAGCGGTGAAATTCTCGCCCTTGGCAATCAGCTGTGCGAAAACGGGGAAACGGCGCCGTGCGGCCTCGCCGGTCCAGGCCAGGAAGAACCAGACCTGCAGGTCGAGCAGATCCTGGTCGCTGAAGTGTCGCACCCGGTCGCGGGCACTGCCCGGTTTGCCCTCGCCGGCCATGTAGAGCAGCTCCAGGTAACGGCGGGACGGCTCGATCATGCGGCTGCGATTGGCCGAGAAAAAATTCTCCAGCAGAAAGATGCGGTCATCCGTATTCAGATCTGCCGGGGCCGCCATCCCTTTTTCCAGAAAGGGGTCGATGGCGGTTCCGCTGGCATACTCCAGCAGCTGTTCGATCAGCGAAGGCACCAGATTGAAGACCGCCCGTGCCCCGGGCGTATCCTCGACAATGGCCGGCATATCGAAATAGTCCTTGATGCCGTGCAGGTAGGTCCAGGGCAGGGCGTATTCATTTTTGAGCGGATCCTTGTAATATGGCTGGTGCATGTGCCATACGATCACCACATCGAGCGGGATGGGCATTACTACTCCTCTAGACCAGTTCCTTCTTCCAGTTTTCGACCTTTTTCTGGTATTCCGACAACAGCCGCTGGGCTGTCCTTTGGTCCTTTGATTCGGCCACGATATGGATGTGCGGAGAATACTGGTCGGGCAGCACCAGTACCCATTCGTCACCGAAATGCACCTTGATGCCGTCGATAAAGCTGGCCTCCTTGTCGAGGCTGTCCTCGCTCATCCGGCGCATGATCCCACCCTTCATCTCCCAGGCGCAGGAAAGACTGGTCTGCAGGAACGTGCGCGCCGGAACCTCATCCAACACCTTTGAAAACGGAATGTTACCGGCAATGCCCAGTTCGATCAGCCGGGCGATGGCAAACATGCCGTCAAAGGCGGCCTGAAAGCGCGAAAAAGCGAAGCGGCCATCGGTGGATCCCGTAAAAATGACCTCTGAGGAGCTGGCTGCCTCCAGCATGGCGCGGTCGCTGCTCTTGGTGCGGGTCACCTGACAACGTTTCTGTCCGGCCATGATCTCGATGGTTGATGGGGCCTGAACCGGTACTGCGATGACCCCTTTCTGGCCGGTCTTGAGCGACAGGGTTGTCACCAGCGAGAGCAATTCGATGCCGTTGAGGATAGCGCCGGTCTCGTCCAGCAGGGTGATGGCCTCGGCAATGGGATCCAGCCAGAAGCCGGCCTGGGCTCCCAGTGAGCTGACGATCTTGGAGAGCTGTCCCAGCGAGGTCTGTTTGTCCTTGGCCTGCTTGCCGCCGCGGCCCTCATCCACATACGCATTCAGCGCAATCACATTGCAGCCCAGTTCGCTCAGGATAAGCGGCAGAATCTGGCTGGCGGGAGAGTAGTTGAAATCCACTACCACGGTCCAGGCGGCTTTTCTCAGCATCTCTTTGTCGAGTGCCCGGAAAAAACCTTCCCGGTAGAATTCCACTACATTGTTGATATCGGTAATGGCGCCCTGCTCCGTATGGTGGGCGCGGCGGAAATTTTCCTTAAAGAAGATGCCCTCCACGGTTTTGGTCATGCTGCTGGAGAAATCCAGGCCATCGCCATCCAGAAAGACGATCTCCATGGAGGTCGGGTCATCCTGGCCCTGACGGAAGTGAAAGCCGCCCACCTCTCCGAAGGTTTTCAGCTTGTAGCACAGTATCGGCAGCGGGGTCATCTTCATGTCGCGCACATTGACGCCGGCCGAAAGGATACCCCCCACGAAGCAGCGTTTGAGCATGCGCGAAGCCAGGTTGGAATCGCGGCCGCCCAGTACGAAGCTCCCTTTGGGCAGTGTTGTGCCGTAGGCACATCCAAGTTTGGCAACAAACTCGGGGGTCAGCTCCACATTGGAGAGCCCCTTGATAATGGCGCCCTCGAACAGGGTTTTCTTCCACTTCTCGCCCCAGATCAGGTTGGCGGTCACGGTCGATCCGGCTTCGATGGTCTTGCGCGGCCAGATCTTCACGCCCGACTTGATGACGGATTCGTCACCGATGGCGGTGTCGGCGGCCACGATGACGCCTTCTTCCAGGTTGCATCCCTGGCCGATGCGGACATTGGAGCAGAGCACGCTGTCGTTGATCCGGGCGCCTTTCTTGATATAGGCGTTGTCCCAGATCACACAGCGGTTCAGCTTGACGCCATCTTCAATGGTGCAGTTGCGGCCGATAACCGAATCCTTGATGCGCACATTTCCCAGGATCTGGGTGTTATCGCCGACCACGACCGTGCCCTCCAGTCCGTTGGCATTCACCACGTTGACATCGGCGCCCAGCCGCAGGTCCTTGCCGACATAATCCTGTTTGGGCTCATCGATCTTCAGGTTGACCTTGCCCTTGAAGATATCGTGATAGGCCTCGCGGTAGGAATCGGTGTTGCCGATGTCACGCCAGTAGCCCTTGACCGGCAAGCCGAACAGGGCGTCGTTGTTGGTCAGCATCAATGGGAACAGGTCGTGTGAAAAGTCGAAGTTTTCATCCTCGGGGATGTATTTGAAGATTTCCGGCTCCAGTACGTAGATACCGGTGTTGATGGTGTCGGAAATAACCTCGCCCCAGCCCGGCTTTTCCAGGAACTGGGTGATGCGCTTCTCCTTGTCCGTGATGACGACGCCGAACTGCAGCGGGTCCTTGACCGAGGTCAGGGTAATGGTGGCCATGGCCTTGTTGTCGGTATGGAAATCCATCACTTTCTTGAGGTTGAAATCTGTCAGCAGGTCGCCGCTGATCACCAGGAAAGGTTCGTCCAGGTATTTTTCGGCGGCCTTGACCGCACCGGCCGTGCCCATGTCCTGAATCGGAGTAACGTAGGTGATCCGGACGCCAAAATCGGAGCCGTCCCGGAAGAACTTCTTGATGACATCCGGCTGGTGATACAGCAGCATCACCAGGTCGGTGATATCGTGCTTTTTGAGCAGCTCGACGATGTGCAGCATGATCGGGCGGTTGAACAGCGGGATCATCGGTTTGGGCATGTTGCTGGTAAGCGGCTGGATGCGGGTGCCGAAGCCACCCGCCATGATGACAGCTTTCATGGGGACTCCTTGGTAAGGTAGTAATATCACGTCCCCCTTTGTCAACGCGGGGGATTACGGCAGCGCATTACAAGCCTGTCTTGGCTTTCTGCGCTTTCTTGGCCAGCACCCGGGCGATCTCATGCTTCAGTTCGGTCAGGTCACCGGATTTGACCACATAGCCGTCCGCCAGCCAGGCCGAAAAATCGTCCTTGTAGCACGAAAAGGCCGAGCAGAGGATCACCGGCATGTTGTGGCGTTCCTTGACCAGTTGCTGCAGGAGCTCGATACCGCTCTCGTTTTTGAGCTTGATGTCCAGCACCGCCAGGTCAAAGGCGCCTTCCTGCAGTTTTTCCATAGCCTCGGCGATGTTGGCCGCCGTAACAACCTCATAACCTTCGTCTTTCAGCTCTTCTGCGTACAACAGCCGGATGTTGGCCTCGTCGTCTACTACCAGTAACCTGCTCATGACGGTTCCTCCTTATGGGTGGGAAGTGTGATGGTATAGGTGATGCCACCCTCCGGCGGCGCAATAACGACAAGCGGGATACCCTGTTTATCCAGCATGGTTCTACAGAGCGCCATCCCCAGTCCGTTTCCGATGTCATGGCTGATGGAGAAGGGGGTCAGCAGCGAGTCCAGTTCGTCCTGAGATACGTTCCGGTCCTTGTCTGCGATACTGACCTGGATCGAGTCGCTGTTCCCGGAGATCTGAATCCGGATGTTTTCTCCGGTGCGGCCGTCGATATCGTTCAGGATCAGGGTCCGCAGACAGTAGGATACCTGCTTGATGTCGATGTAGGCCTGGGGGAGATTGGCTTCCGGCTCGAATCTGCATTCGCAGCCTCGCTGTATGAGCCGGTCCTGCAGATCCCTGATGGCGGTCTCCACCACCCGGTTGACATCCCAGAAATCACGGGTGGGGTAGAGCGAGTCGGAGTAGTTGAGAATCTCGTCCAGCACCCCTTCCAGCTGGCGGGTTTCACTCACAATGGATTCGATGAAATCGCGTTTGGGGTCGGAGGCGGGGGTGCTCTTGAGTATGGAGCGGGCAAAACCGCCGATGATCATGAGCGGATTGCGGATGGAATGGGCGATGCTGGAGGTGATGCGCCCCACCAGGGCCATCTTCTCCATCCTGACGATCAATTCCTGCTGCTCCTGCAGTTTGTTGCTGGCCTCGGTCACCCGGTTGAGTTCCAGCTGCAGGCGGTCGTAGAGCGATGCCCGTTCGATGGCGAAGGCCACCGGAAAGGTGAAGGTCTCCAGAGAGAGCATGTCTTCATCCGATATGCGGTGGTGGGTAATGCAGTTGTCAGCGATTATCAGCCCTATGCGGCGGTTGCGGGAGTGAAGCGGCATCAGCAGAAAGGTGTCGACGCCCAGCAGGCTGGCCAGTCCCGGCGTGACATCCGGATGGTGGAAGGCATCCTCGATCAGCAGCGGGTGCTTTCCGTCCAGGGCCTTGATCAGGATATGATCCGTAGCATCAAGTGGCACGGAGAGCTGTTCCAGAATATCGTGAAACTTGGCCCGCTCAGCGGAGAGCTTGTTCAGGCGGAAATTCTGGGCCAGGGTCTGCAGGTCCATATCGTTGCTGGCGATCTCGTCCCAGACCTGGCTGGCTTCTTCATAATTACGCGGGCCGATTGCCAGGTAACCTTTGAGCTGGGCATGGCTCCGGTCGGTCAACAGCAGGATGGCGCGGTTCATGCCGAAGCCCTTGCCGGCGGTTATGGCCGTCAGGGCCACCGAGAGCACCTCCTCCAGGTCAACCGAACTCTGCAGGACCGAGCCCAGTTCGTGCAGGAAGCGGACTTCGAGGGTTTTGTTGTCGAGGAAGCTGACCAGGGACTGGATCTGGGTCTTCTGGCGTTGATGCTCATCGTGGACCAGGCTGAAGACGGATGCCAGCGGGTGTCCGTTTTCACAAAAACGTTTCAAGTCCCGCTTGAAATTGGCGCAGTCACAGCATTTTTCCAGGATGCGACGGCGCTGGGACAACAACAGGTCCTCGTCCCCTTCCCGGATATTGGGGCAATCGCCCATTGCAATGACATCCCTGTCCCAGCAGCATTCCCAGTCCACATCGGTCCCCGTCAAACGATAATTGGTATCAGTATAACAGGCAAAAACGAGTATGCAACCGCCCTTCGACTCCGCTCAGGGACCAGAAAACTGTCCGTTAGTTGGCGAGAAAGCCGGTGGCTGAGCGGAGTCGAAGCCTATTTTACGTTCCAGGTTGTACCCTGCGCCGAATCCAGGAGCTGGATGCCCTTCTCCAGCAGCATGTCCCTGATTTCGTCGCCGCGCTTGAAGTTTTTGGCCTGCCGGGCCTCGCTCCGTTCAATGATCAATTGTTCGATCTGTTCCGGAGAGATATCGATCTGACCGGCCTTGGCACTTTTGATGCCTTCCAGCCACTGTGCCGGACGGCTGTTGAACAGGCCCAGCACGCTGCCGGTCTGGGCGAACAGGTAGCGGACATACGCCAGCAGCGACACTGCCACCGGTCCCAGTTCCTTCGTTTCCGCCAGAAAGCGATTGGTGGCCCGTACGGTTTCAAACAACACCCCCAGCGCCAGAGCCGTATTGAAGTCATCATCCATGGCCTCGACAAAACGGGGGATGCCCTGGCTGAGCTTTTCCCGCAATTCCAGACCCGCTTCGGGCAGGGATTCCAGGGTCGGCAGTTCGTTGGATGCCGGCGTGTCATGCAGGATCTCATCTACCGCTGCCAGGCAGGCATAGATCCGTTCCAGTCCGGCCTGGGCATCGTCCAGGTTCTGGTCCGAAAAGTCGATGGGCGAGCGGTAATGGGCAGACAGGATGAAAAAGCGCAGTGTCTCCGGATCGTACTTCTCCAGCACGGTCCGGATGGTGAAGAAATTGCCCAGGGACTTGCTCATCTTCTCGCTGTTGATGTTAACGAAGCCGTTATGCAGCCAGTAACGCACGAACTGGCAGCCATTGGCCGCTTCCGATTGGGCGATCTCATTCTCGTGGTGCGGGAAGACCAGGTCCTTGCCGCCGCCGTGGAAATCGAAGGTTGTGCCCAGAAACTTCATGCTCATGGCCGAACATTCAATGTGCCAGCCCGGTCTGCCCTGGCCCCAGGGGGATTCCCAGAACGGTTCGCCCGGTTTGGAGCCCTTCCAGAGGGCGAAGTCCATCGGGTTGCGTTTCTTCTCGCCGATCTCCACCCGCGCGCCGGCCA
>JAJXYO010000007.1 GCA_021780495.1 Deltaproteobacteria bacterium | reverse complement strand
ACTGGGATCGTCCTGCTGTAGTCACTCTCAACCATTCCAGAAACAGCAAAGATCATGCGATCCTGGAGTTGAAAAAAGCGGCTTAGCATTCGGGACAAAGGCGACAACTCCCTTGACAACGACCGCATCCGACAACCTGGAAATGCGCAGGGCTTTATTCAAAGATCCGCACGTTATCAAAAACACCCGTGTTGACGCTCTGTACGGGCTTGCCAATCTGATGGACGATGCATTGGCACAGGCGGATAAACTACAGGTACCGACCTTGGTCCAGTATGGAGAGAAGGATCAGATCATCCCCAAAGAACCGATGCTGCTCATGCTCGGGAAAATGCCTTCAACAACCAGGAAGGCATTCTACAAGCAAGGCTATCATATGTTGCTGCGTGATTTGCACCGGGAAAAACCCTTGATCGACATCGCAAGCTGGATAAGCGACCACAACAAACCCTTGCCCTACGGAGCGGTCAATTTCAATTGATCATCTGCTTACTGCAATAGTGTTAACATACGCCATTCGCTCGCGCTCAACTGTAAATATTACATCCATTCCCGGGCAATCCTGGCGGGTCAAAAGGGTATTTGTCGTGAAATCTTACCGCTATATAGTCATGGCATTTGTTACATGCGTGCTGGCTGCCCCGATTGCCGGGGCGGAACCACCGTCGTCACAACAACCTATCAGCCAGGCCGCTGTCACACCCGACACGACTCATTCATACTACGTGGAGATCAGTATCGGCCGCAATGTGCTGACTCTCTATGAGAAAAAGAGTGCTGCAGAGCGGACGCCCCTTGCCGAATATACCGTAGGTACCGCCGTCAGGGGGCTCAAAACCTATCCTCGCGGGCTCGGCACCGTGACCGGGATCTACTTCAATCCCTGGTGGTATCCGACCACTTACTCACGTCAGGTGTTCCGAGCCCGAGGGATCGAACTTCCCAAGGCGGTGCCGCCCGGAGACACGCTCAACTACATGGGTCCTTTTAAAATCGCCCTGTCACACCGGACAAGCAAAGGGGCCATTTACCGGATTCACGGCAACAACAACCCCAAGCGGGTCGGACGCCGGGTGACAGGCGGGTGTTTTGTCATGGATAACGCTGCCGGCCTTGAATTAGCCCATAAAATCAGGGTAGGTACGGAAGTAAACATCGTTCCGTAGGATGGATTACCCTTGATAATCACGATCATGTAACTGAATCACCCCTGATGAAACCTCCCGAATGCCCGCAAGACAACCCTCAACAAACTGTGGATATCTATAAATAACTGCGGATTTTTTACCATTTCTGTTGAAAAATATATCAAATAATACTGCCAGATACTCACTCCAGCTAATCTAGCATACTGTTGTTAAAGGGTTAATTCATTTATGTGTTTTATATTGCGGTTATTGGCAAGCTACTTGCTTTTAATGAGGAAGGTTAATCATGCAGGCCCAAAATTTATTCGTATAAATTTGCCGTAGCAGAATCCGGATCAAAAGGAGAAATGAAGGTTATTACGGTTACATGAGGAGAGGGTTGGGAGGAGAAGTTCAGTGAAGGATAGCCAGTTACATATAGTAGAGGGGATTTCATGAAGAGTTTCAATGCACCAAAGGCATACCTTTTATCCATGTCGGTTTTGAGTGTTTTAGCTTGCAACATGCCGACAGCAGCAATTGCAGGTCCAGGCACTCTTGGGTCGGCCGCATCGTTCGGAGTTTTCGGCGGCGGAGCAGGGATGACCAACCAGGGGCTTTATACGGTAATAAACGGGGACATCGGGACCACTGCCGATACGACATTGGTCACCGGCTTCCACGACCTGAACGCCGTATTTACAGAAACACCAATGAACATCGGAACAGTGAACGGGACGATCCATACAGCTGTTGCCCCAGCCGGTTCCGTACCCAACGCCATTGCAGCTGCAGCCGCACTCGACATACAGTCCGCCTATGACAGCCTGTCACCCGCAGCGCTTCCCGGCGGGATAGATGTCTCCTCACTGGGTGGCGGTGCCGGTGAACTCGGCAACCGTACCCTCACCCCCGGCGTCTACAAATCAGCACCAGGCACCTATGCCATACAAGGCGGCGATCTTACCCTCGATGCCCAGGGTGATCCGAATGCAATATTTGTCTTCCAGATGGCAACCTCACTGCTTGTCGGCGGTCCAGGAGCAGCATTCCCCCAGAACGTCATCCTCGTCAACGGAGCTCAGGCCAAGAACGTATTCTGGCAGGTCGGCAGTGCCGCAACGATTAATGCAGCTGGTGGCGGCACCATGGTAGGAACTATCATTGCATCTTCAGGCATCGCGACATCTACCGCAGGCAACGTCGACGTTGTCACATTGAACGGCAGGGCATTGGCCCTGCATGCTTCCGTTACGCTGGTCAACACCACCATCAACGTCCCTGGCGTGACCGCTGTACCGGTCGAACCACCAGTTGTCGTCGTACCACCAGTTGTTGTACCACCAATCGTACCGGCAACACCCGGCGTCACCGTGACCGGTACCCAAGCGGCTGATGTGGTCGCAACCGCAGCTACCGGCGGCAATATCAACGTCCAGAATAATGGCGGCCACGTTGCGGTTACTGAAAACGGAACCGGCACAATCAACGTTCTCAACAATGGCCAGTTGCTTACGGTAACCAACACCGGTAATGGTGTCGTGACAATCAATAACACCTGCACTGCCGCTGTGACGGTTACCAATACCGGAAACGGAAATATCACCGTGAATGCAACCGGTTTACTGCCAATCACCCTTACCTACGCTGATGGGCTTGACCACGTCTACCCATAAGCTGACATTGTACCAACACGTAACACAAAAGGCCGTCTTCGGACGGCCTTTTGTGTATGGGCTTTTGGCGGATATTATCAACTGCTCGTAGCATTAACTGTTATCATTTCGCAGCAAACCCCTCTGAATCTCCGGGGCTAAGGAGTGGTTGGCTTAAGGCGTTCCAGCGTACGGGTGATCCACACCTTCTCTTTTAAGTGATACCGGGTCGTTCATGCCCCCCTCAGGTCAGCCGGAAACGGCTGACCAGGTTTAGCAGATCCTGGGCCTGGATGGCTAGTTGAGCGGCCGCGCCGGCGGTGTCATCCGCGCCCCGCGCCGTTTGGTGCACCACCTCCGTCACTTGCTGCATGTTGGAGGTTATCTCGTTAGTAGTAGCGGTCTGTTCCTCCGCGGCCGTAGCAATTTGATTGACCTGCATGGTGACTTCGTTGATACGTTCAATGATATCCTCCAAGGCTTGGCCTGACTTCAGGGAGGATACTGCGCCCTTCTCTACCTCGTGCACACCTTCTTCCATGGCCTTCACCGCCTCACCGGTCTCTCTCTGGATAGCCTTGATCATCTCACCGATCTCGCGGGTAGCCTTGGTAGTCCGCTCGGCCAAGGCTCTGACCTCGTCGGCCACAACAGCAAAACCTCTGCCCTGTTCTCCGGCCCGTGCCGCCTCAATGGCGGCGTTCAAGGCCAGCAAGTTGGTCTGGTCGGCGATGTCCTCAATGGTACTGACGATTTCGCCTATCTGGTCGGAACGGGTGCCCAGGGCATCGATAGTCTTTGAGGTTTGACGCACCCGGTCGGCTATGACGTTCATGCCGTTAATTGTCTCGCTAACCACCCTGGCCCCGGCATTAGCCGAGTCGGTAGTTTGACGGGAGTTCTCGGCCGCCATGGAGCAGTTACGGGCGATGTCCGTACTGGTGGCCGACATTTCCTCACTGGCGGTAGCAACCGTACTGGTCTGGGAAGCGACTTCCTCGGCCCCGGTGGCGATCTGCTCGGAAGTTATCCGCATCTGGCTCGAAGCAGCGGCAAGCTGGTGAGCGCTCTGGACAATCGTAGAGATAATCCCGCGCATCGCCTCGATCATCCGGTTGAATCCCTGGCCCATAACGTCGATCTCGTCCCGTTCCTTCACATCGAAGCTGGCAGTAAGGTCATTGTCCGCGACACGCCTGATGACAGTGGAGAAGTCCTGGAGCCGGCCAATGATGCCGCGTGCGATAAAGAGGCCGGTGATGAACGTCAGAACAGAAGCGATAAAGATGATGCCCAGCTGGAGGTACAGCACCCGATTAGCCAGTTTCCCGAGTTCCGCCCGTTTGGCCTTGAGGTCCAGGTTTGAGAGTTCGTTCATCTCTTTGAGCGCTGCCATCAATGGTCTATCGACACCCTTGATCATCTTGTCGAGCGCTCGGATGTCGTCGGTCGACTTGTAGCCGTCAATCAACTGGTCGATGGACGGAGCATACGCGTTAAACGCCTCCAACGCCTTTCTGGTTGCAGCCTTTTCATTGTCATTACTACTGAGAGATTCGTATTTTTTGATCGCCGCAGTGATACTGACGATATCCTCCCGATAGCCTGAGACGTACTTGTCATCCTTGCGCAGAAGGTAGTCCTTGAAGTTGTGAATCGCACTCCCTAGGCCTTCTATACCTGCCGCAGATGCGCGGGTCTGTTCTACATCTCTGCTCAACACTCTGTCGGTAGTCTGCATGAGGTGGTTGGTACTGAGATACGACAGCACACCAGTACACAGGAATGAGAGCAAGACAACGGCGACTAGAGAATAAAGTTTTGCCCTGATGCTGAGTTTCATAGCTTTTTTGCCCCTTTGTTTTTGTAAGTAGGCGATGGTTTCTCTCCGCGGCACACCTAACTGCACCACACATAACGAATGTTGGCGACACTGCCTTTTCCGTATTTTTTAACTGATTGCATCTTAAAGTCAAGTGCAGATAGATAACGAAGCTATAAACGGAGCAGATCCCAATTGACCCTATAGCTGCAAAAAAGAAAAATGGCTTACAGGGATGATCTGTAAGCCATCACTATGATTGGCGCGCCCGGACCGATTCGAACGGCCGACAACCTGGTTCGAAGTAATAGTATAGTTTGTAATCTGCTTGTTTAAAAGTAGTTCTGCATGTTTCAAAATCACTCCGCAACATATTGACAATACGGAGATTATTGTCTATCATCTTTTTCAGAATGTCTTTTAGTGTTTCTCAAAATATCCCCTCTTGCCAAACAATAAACGGCAACAAAACGGCAACAAAAAAGGAGACCAGCGTGTCGGACATCCTTACAGACCTTTTCATACGAAACCTCAAGCCAGCGGAGAAGGAATATACCCGGCGGGAAAAAGGAGGTTTCGGTATTCGTGTTCATCCTAGCGGGAGAAAGACCTTTTTCTACCTCTATAGGGTTGATGGGCAACGCCGGTTCCTTAACCTGGGAGATTATCCGGCTACCAAGTTGAAGGACGCCCGCCATGATTACGAAGAGGCACGGACAAAGGTGAGGCTTCTTAAGCATGGTCGCGATGAAGGAAGCGACCCTCTAGAACATCGGAAGTCTAAGAAGGATGATCGGGAAGAGCGGCGCAAGGCCCCGACCATGTCCGAACTTGTGACTGAATATATTGATCGCCATGCTAAACGATTTAAGCGATCATGGCAAGAGGATGAACGCATCCTTAACCGCGAGGTTGTACCTGCCTGGGGGAACCGCAAAGCCGCCGACATTAAAAAACGAGATGTAATACTCCTCATTGATGGGATCGTTGATCGGGGTTCCCCGGCCATGGCGAACAATTCTTTCCAGATAATTCGTAAAATGTTTAACTACGCCGTGGAAAAGGACATTCTCCCTTATACGCCATGCGCCGGCATCAAACTACCTTCTCCCAAGATCGCTCGGGATCGGGTGCTGAACGCCGTTGAGATCAAGACCCTGTGGAACAGCCTGGACAATGCCGCCATATCGGACGAAATAAAACGGGCATTAAAGCTAATACTGGTTACGGCTCAGCGTCCCGGTGAAGTTATCGGCATGCATGCCAGCGAAATTGACGGCAATTGGTGGACTATTCCCGTCGAGAGATCGAAAAACAAAAAAACACAGCGAGTCTATCTGACCGTCACGGCTCTTGAGTTGATAGGCCCTGTTGATAATGACATGGGTTTTGTGTTTCCATGTCCTCACAAGGCGAAAGAAAAGTCTATTGATCCGCATGCTCTGGCAATCGCCGTTCATCGTAACATTGCATGGCCGATAACAGATAAAAATGGCATGCAGCTTTATGGCAAGGACGGCATACCCGCTACGGAAAACAGGTTAGAGGTAGACCAGTTCACCCCCCATGATTTGCGGCGAACAGTGGCGACTTTCATGGCAGAAATGGGAGAGATGGATGAAGTCATTGACGCCATTCTGAATCACTCCAAGCAGGGAGTAATTAAGGTCTACAACCAATATCGTTACGACAAAGAGAAACAGGCGGCACTTGAGTCGTGGGAGCAGAGGCTGCAAAGCATCCTCACTGATACTGATAAGTGAAGATGGAAAATAGGGCGACGAAGCAAAAAACTGCTCAAATGCGGATGGTTGGAGCAATCCAGCCTCTCACCTGATTCAGAATAATTTGCATCCGTATTTGCATTTCTTGCCAGTTAATATATTGAAAAATAATAAGATAAGATAATAGTGCGCCAACCCGAATGCCTTTGTAACTAATGCCTTTGTAACGTACAGTGCGGATAATGTTGCGAGTCCCTCACTGAGACCAAAAAAAATGGGTGAACTCAAAAGCTCACCCATTTCCTGCTTAGTATGTATCGATAGTAATTAAAGCCGGGCCTGTCGTTTGGTATGAGTCCAAGGTGCTTTAGTTGAAACTATTTCTTCTTGGCTGCAGCTTTTACTGGTTTTGCATTCAGATCTTTCAGTGCCTTACCAGGGGTGAATTTGCCATTGGTTTTGGCCTCAATCTTGATGGCTTTACCGGTCTGCGGATTTCTTCCTGTGCGAGCAGCACGGGTAATAGCGCTGAAAGTTCCGAAGCCGACAAGAGTCACCTTGTCTCCTGCTTTGATTGCGGTGGTGGTGGCTGTAACGAAACTGTTGAGAGCCTTCTCGGCTTGTACCTTTGTCAGTCCAGCATCTTCTGCAATTTTTGCTACGAGTTCTACCTTTGTCATAGTTCCTCCTCCGGAAATTTGATTTACACGGTTATATCGCAATTTATTCGCGGACTTCAATCAACATTCACGGATAAGTGCTGCAAAATAAATGTTCTGCCTCTAAGCATTCCTGTGCGGTCAGGCCAAGTTTCCTGGCGCGGGCTTTCCAGTTACCAACTACTTTACACACGTCTGTAATGATCTCTTTGGCACGACCGATGTCTAGCCGGTAATACTCCGCTGTCGAAAGAACTATTTCCAGATCTGGTTGGCGGTTATAAGAGTCCAGTGCCAGGGCGTGTTCCTCTTTTTTGAACGAAGGATTCATGTCGTAGGCCGGCGACAACGTCCAGCCGGCAGGTGATCGCATGAAACCGTGATTTCGCAAGTGATCATCGCGATTGGCGGTTGTAACATTGAACACAACCCTGGTGAACAACTCTTCAAGATCATGGACAATATGATCTGCTTCGCCGTAGGTGGCGATGAATTCCGCCAACTCCAGGTAACTGGCATCATCGGTATCCACATGTCCAAGCATTGTCATGGCTGAAGCAAAAAAGTGCCGATTGTCGCCGACACGATCAAATCTTTTCACCAGAAAGGTGTGATAGCCGCTGCCTATCTGCATGAGCCGGGACTCGGGCACCGTAATGCCGCATTGCCGTGCCAGGTCTTGAAGGAGCATCTCCCAAAGGGCGACATCATAGTCATCATCGGCTGACGGAAACTTGGCAATCCAGAGACTGCCGTCACCATCGACCAGATTTGCCTTGGGACGGGCTCCGCCAAGCGATGAACCCGGCGCAACCAAGACTTTCAGCCATTCCTTGATCTTGTCTAGATCATCCTGTTTCTTTCTCGTCAACTCGAAGGCAACCGCCTGCAACTCGGCAATGCGAGTAGCCCCAAAGCGTTTCTCTGCGCGTCGTATGCCGACTCCTGTTGCAACGTCAGTATTTCCTGCCCCAATGGCCCCCAAGGGCAGGTGAATGTTGCAGCGAATTACTGCTGTCTCGGCTCTGACGCCATTACGATCCAGTCACCTCTGAACCTCCTTGCCAGAACGGAACTGACCAGTACCGGCTACGCGCTTTCGGCCCTGCAATGCGACAGTGTCGGCAACTGCAGTTATTACTTCATGGATCGCTATTGTGCCGACGGATCACCGGCAAGTGACTGGATGCTGTCCGGTTCGTTCACAATGTCCTCGACACAGATGGTTTGCCCCTCTGGACAGGCGCTCATCAACGGCAATCAATGTCTGTCTGCCACCAACCCCACCTGTTCCGGAGGAAACTTCGACCCTAATCTTGACGTCTGCTGGGCCGCTTATACGCCAACCTGCACCCAGGGAACGTACGACAGCGCCAGCGGGCTCTGTATTCTGGCTCCTTCATGTCCCAACGGGACGCTGAACACCACAACAGACCTCTGTGAAGCAACAATCACCAAAAACTGCGGCACCTACTCACTCGATGCCGCCGCCAATATCTGTTTTTCACCCCCGGTGTGTGCCAACGGCGCCTATGACGCGAACCTCAATGTCTGCCAGGCTACGCTTACCCGCAATTGCGGCACGTACAACTGGAGTCAGGCTGATTTCAAATGTCTCCAACCTGTTACCTGCCCGCAGGACCCCGCCTTCTCCCAGGCGGCCACCACCAAGTTCTCGACCACGCTCGACAAATGCGTTTCCGAGGTACAGCACGACTGTCCGGCAGGAACGACCTACACGCCGCTTCCCATCGGTAAATGCGAGGCGGTGCCAATCTGCAGTGCCGCCGGCATCTACAATCCGCAGAAGGACAGCTGCTTCGAGGGGTTCAATACCTGTCCGCTTGGGACCCAGTACGCTTGCATGGAATACCAGAGCAAGATGCAGTGTTCTCCGAACCCCTGTTTCAATCCGGGAGCGCCCGGATCGGAGATTACGACCACCCTCGATGAGTCGATGCTTCAGGATGACGGTCCGCGTGACCCTAACGGTCAGTGCCTTGGCCAGATCTACATCTTCAACGGCAAGGCGTCGCGCTGCCGTCCTCCCGGGCTGACGGTCGGAATGATCAATAACTGTTGCGAGAGTGACAAGGTTGCTTCGGAGGATACCGGCAGCAGTGTTTCTGCGGCTGTTCAGGGTATACAGATGGCCTATGAAATCGGTCAGGTCGCTTATTACGGTAATGCTCTGGTGACCGGTGCAGCCCAGATATCAGCCATATCGACCACTGCAACTGGAGCGGTCACCTCCATGACCGTGGTAACCGCCACCGGCACAACAACAACTCTTTCAGGAGCGGCGGCAACCGGAGCCTATGCCACCATGGCCAGTGGAGCAACAGGAGCTTCTGCTCTTGGAGCGGGATTGCAGGCCTATGCCGCAGCCCTGTTCAACCCTGCCACCATCATCATAGCTGTGGTCGTCCTGGTAGTGATGAAGGTGCTGATGGGGAGCGGCTGCGATCAGGGGGACATTCAGACCGGGATGCAGAATGCAGCCAAGGATTGTCACTACGTGGGGGATTACTGTCAGAAAAAATGGCCACTGGTGGGATGCGTGCAGAAGGCCAAGAGCTTCTGCTGTTTTAACTCGAAAATGGCGAGGATCATACATGAACAGGGGAGACCGCAACTTCAATCGTTTCAGCCGAACGGCGGCTGGGGTGTACCGGAGCAGCCAAACTGCCGCGGCTTTACACCTGATGAATTTCAGGCACTGGATTTTTCGAGGATCGATCTTTCGGAATACTTCGAAGACGTGCAGAAGGATCTTGCTACCAAGATTGATGGTTCACAACAGACCATCATGCAAAACATCCAGAACAAGTACCAGGCGGCACCGAAATGATCAGGCGCTCAGGACTGGTAGTGATAGCGCTGATAGTTGGTGTTACTTCGGTGCAGGCCAAGGTGCTAGGCACTTTCGGAATGACGTACCGGATCTCGGAAAGGGATGCCCTGGCAGAGATCGAGGAACGTGCCCGGCAGGTGGACTGGAGCAAGGTTCTGGACAAACGCAAGGTCGAAAACTACCAGGGGCCTCCGGATAGGGTGAGTCTGCCGCGAGCGAAACGGAACCGGAGCTTCCCGGTTGATATGACCTATACCACCGAGATCGACGTGCCCGACGGCAAGGGAGGGATTCTTTACCCCAAGGGTTACACCTTCAATCCACTCGATTACGTGACCTATCCGAAGACGCTCGTGGTCATCGACGGCAGTGATCAGGAACAGGTCAAGTGGCTTGCCGCCTCGGATTATGACAAGCGGCTGGATGTGACGCTTCTGCTCACCGAAGGAAGCTTCGGAACCGTAGCGAAGCGTGTCAGTCGTCCGTTGTTCTATGCAGACAGGAAGATGATCGAACGACTCAAGCTGAAGGCCGTACCTTCGGTCATCAAGCAGAAGGGACGGTTGATGGAGGTAACTGAAGTGGCGCTGCCGGTCGGCAAGGCGAAGTCCGCAGCCAGACCTTTGAATGACGGGAAAGGGTCTCCATGAAGTCATTGATAATTCGATACCTCGGTATGACCAGTATGCTGGCTCTCTGTGCCGGCTGCTCACATGAATCCTGGACGAACGTCGAGGAAACAACCAGGCTGCCGACCGTGGCGGCACCTATCCTGGCCCCGGTCAACTGGATAGCCAAGGCAGGTCGGGCTGTTACCAGCAAGTCTTCGGAATCGTCAGACACGGCCCGAGGAAAACAATTTGTCCTGTCACGCAGGGTCATGGATAGCTTCAGTTCCGACGGGAAGTTCATGGATGAGGTCCTGGCGGGGCAGAACCGATTCCGCTCCTACGACTGGGGCGATATCACCGCCGAGCAGTTCCAGGCGAATACCAAACTAAAAAGTGGCAAGGGGACTCTTGGTCGATATCCGACCGGCAACAACGGATCGGCAATCATCATCACGGACGAAGGGTCCGAATTCAAGGTGCGTTATGAGGATGAACCTGCGCAATAACATTTCGATCATCAGCCTGATCATGCTCTTCCTGTCGGTACCGGTTGCTTATAGTGCTGGTGGAGCCTGCAAGGGCAAGGTGCTCAACCCGGTGACCGACATCTGCTGGCAGTGCATGTTCCCGGTTAAGATGGGCAGCGTCACATACGGCAACGGCGCCGAATCAGCTCCCGGCAATATCACGTCGCCGGTCTGCGCCTGTCCGGACAGCAAGGGAATTTTGATCCTCGGTGTATCCACCGCGTTCTGGGAGCATGCCCGCCTGATTGAAACGGTCAAGGACCCGTTTTGTTTCCCGGTGATGGGAACCGGTATGACCAACCCGAAACCTGGCTTCTCTTCCGGTGAGAACCGGAGCAAGGAATATGGCGACTCGGATTTTGCCTTTCAGCAGGCCCACTACTTCTACTTTCCGGCCTGGTCGATCCTGAAACTGTTCATGGATTTCCCCTGTGCCGAAAGCCGGGCCTTCGACCTGGCCTACATGACGGAAGTCGATCCCATGTGGAATGACGACAGCCTGTCTTTCATCATCAACCCGGAGGCGCTCCTGTTCGGCAATCCAGTCTCGCAATTGGCGTGCGTTGCCGACAGCGTGGCCGCTACCGTGACACAGCCAATAGATCCTCTCTTTTGGTGTATGGGGAGTTGGGGATCGTTCTACCCCCTGTCCGGCAGCATGATCGAGAACAATCCTCTCAACGTGAACGCCGGCCTGGCTGCACGCATGCTGTTCAAGCTCGGGCGTGAGACGCTCCTGTACGACACCGGCATCAACCAGTGCGCCAGCGCCGGAGTTGTGACGCCGATTCTCGTCAAAAGCAACTACCGGCTACAGGTGGCAAGGCCGGTGCGGGGCAACGACTGCATTCCCATAGGCAGGCCGTCATTGATCTGGGGGGCTGCCAAGAACCCGCCTTTCGGAACTGCCAACACGTCTCCTGACAATTTTCTCTGGTCTCTGACACGAAGGAGGGTCTGTTGCGTCGGCTATGCGCTCAATTAACACTGGCCGCCCTGGTCATTCCTGCAGTTGTTCGAGGGGACAATCCCCGGCAGGCATTCATCGACACGCCGGATGCCTGTTACCAGACAGAGCGCCAGGATGGGGAGATTATCTACCTGAAGGTCATCGGAACCTGTTCCGGCAAGCCTGGCAGGGCAGTCATCAGCGGCGACCGTCAGCGGGTAAAGGTCTTCGTTGGTGGGAAGTTCTGGAATGAACAGCAGCCTCAGTCGCTGGGAGTTCCGGAGGTTGCGGCAGTGCTCGACAGCGCGAACCGCATGACAGGAACAATAAAAATTCCGGCCAATATCGCTGAGCATGACATGAAACATGTGGCTGAACAGCTTGACGCCTACTATCGCTCCCCGGAATTTCAAGGACGGCTGAAGAGCGAAACGGAAAGGATAACGGGAGAGCTCTTCGGGAACGCTTCCGCCAGGTTCTATCCGGACAGCAAGACTCAAGCACACGGTAAGCTCGGCAATGACGAGAGGGTTTATCTGTTCATCTCATCTGCCATGCCGTTGCAGACAGTCAGAAACTATGCGGCTTCGGTGGCCCGTTTGAGTGATCCGAATGTAACCCTGGTCATTCGCGGGTTCGTGGAGGGGATGACGAAGATCCAGCCGACTATCAGCTTCATCGCATCGGTGCTGCAACGTGACGCGTCGTGCAATCCTGCAGGTGGGGAGTGCGAGATGCTGCCGGTCGGCCTGGCTGTAGATCCTCTGCTGTTCAGACGGTACGGAATCGACCGGGTGCCCACAGTCGTCTATGTCCGTGGCATTAAGGCGGATGATGCTGCCCTGAGCGAAGGCGATTCAAAGAACACAAGCATTGCGGAGAACCATACCGTCTACGGCGACGCCAGCCTCGAATATCTGCTCGAACAGATCCAGAGGGAAACCGGATCACGCACCTTGGCTGACCTACTCACCGCTTCAACCAGGAAGAACTGATTCAGGAAAGAGAGCATACATAATGAACGAAAAGAACGACATGGAGACGACCTCATCGAATGAACAGCCTGAGATCAAGGCTGCTGTTTGTGCACCATCATCGGCACCGAAAGAGCAGCCAAAACAGTCACCGGGACTCATCCCCATTATGGCGCTCTGTTTGGCGGTATCTTTGGGCGCATCTTTGGCCACCATTATTGGCTATGACCACTGGTATGCCCAGAAGATCGTGGCCGTCGATATCAAGGGGTACATAGCCCAACAGCGGGACAATTACCTGGCCGGCAAGCTGAATGACGATGAACTGAAGAGGAGTTTTGACCGTCTTGAGACCGTCATTACAGCCATTCCCAAAAACCGGGTGGTCATCATGGGTGACGCGGTGGTGCGTAATGCCGAAACCGTTAAACCTTGAGTTCAGCAACTGGCGGCTTTGGCTGGCAATCACAGTCCTTCTCGTGGCGGGGACGCTGATCCCCTACAAGATCAGCGTCACGCTCACGCCTTCACTCAAGCATCGGGTCTATTGGCTCATCCGGAATCCGGACAAGGTGGTGCGGGGAGATTACGTCCTGTTCCGGCACAAGGAACTTTCAGCCCGCATGGGGATGAAACAGTCCGAGGATGTCATGAAGATCCTTGGCTGTAACGAGGGGGATCTGCTCACCGTCGATGCGGAGAAAAAGTTCTACTGCAACGGTGAATACCTGGTCCGGGCCAAGGACATCTCTCTGAAGGGTGAACCGCTGCAGCACTTCGTTTTCAACGGCACGATCCCCAAAGGAGTCATGTTCGTAATGGGGCAGCACAAAGACAGCTTCGACTCACGTTACTTTGGATTTGTAGACAAGAGCCGCATCCTGGCTAAAGCATACCCGATCTTCTGAAAGGAGCATCAGTGCCCATCGAGAAACTCAACCCACTGCACTACATGGGGCAGGCGGAATATACCGGCTTCTGGCAGAAGCTCTTTGCAACTATGCTCTATGGCTTTTGGGGGCGTTTCTTCTTTGTCGCCCTGGTGGTCTCGGCATTCTGGGTCGGGGTGAGACAGAGAAACCCGACGTTGGCCGCCATCTGCCTGCTGCTGGCTGCCATTGTCGCTTATGGGGGTGGGGTCATGAACCTGGTCAGGTCATTTACGGGATAGGAGGACGCAGTGTCGAAGGATAGCAACAGCTCGCCGGATGTAATGCCGGTACCCCAGAGCAACGAGATCCACCCGCGAGGGCTCCTGGAGGCGATCTCCTACATAGATCAGAACTTCGCCAACGAACTGGGCGGCTGCATAATCAAGGCCCGCTTCCTGACCACCAAGCAGCGGCTTGAATTCATGGAGGTGGGATTCCGGAGCTCCTTTGCCTCTGGGATCGTCTCGGCGCTACTGACCCCCGTGGCCATCGGCGTGATCGAGCAGTACATCCCCATGTTCGGTGATCCGTCGCCGACCTTCTTCGACAAGTTCAGCGCCTTCCTGCTGGCTCTCGGCTTTTCGCTGGGGTACGCCATCTTCATGGCCAAGGCGTCCACCTGCTTCATTGGTGAGTACACCCGGGCAATGGTGTTGAATCTCCTGGGCGGCATGGTCTTCGGAGCAATCGTCAAGGCGGTACTGGCCTTTATCGCCTTCCACTTTCTCTATTTCAAGATCTTTACCGACAAGAACGTGCTGTGGGCGGTGGGTAAGCTCTATTACGCCAAGACCTCGCCGAGCACGGTCACCTCGATCTATTACTGGATCCAGGGATTTAAGGGGATCTTCCTCATCTCCGCTTACTTCGTACTTGTGTCCACGGCAGTGTTCATCATCATTCCTATCGCCGCCATGCTGGTCGCTTATTTTCGTAACCGCAAACTGATTGCCGCAGGAGTCGTGCATGTCGACACGGACAGCTTCTAGGTTCGTCCTCACGGCGATGTTGCTGCTGATTCCATCCATGGCTCTGGCCCTGGACATGGAGTTCTACGTCTGGGGTGGTCATGACGCGGTAGTTAATGCGTTTAGCAAGCTGGCGCTGATATTTGGCGACAACGCCTACAAGTCGCTTTACTTCGTGGTCATCACCGCAGGGCTCTTCTTCGGTGGGGTGACGGTTTTCGCCAAGTCGCTTGGTACCGCCAACGGTTCGGTCATGACCTGGATCGTGCCGACCATGATCGGCATCATGGTTTATCTTGCCTTGGTTGTCCCCAAGGGAACCATCCATGTCTATGATCCGGTCTTCAACAAGAACCAGGCGGTTGGCGGCATCCCTGATGGGGTGGTGGCGGTGGCCGGCATCCTTAATAAGATCGAGAGGGGACTGGTTGATATTGTCACCACTGCCGGAGATCCTTTGAATTATCAGACTCAGGCGGGAGGGAAGGGGTTCTTGGGCCTCGCCCAACTCACAAGCATTCCTCTGTCGGCGGTGGACAGCAATCTGGACGCCTCCATGAGGCGCTACGTCAAAGATTGCGTCTCCTATGCGCTGATGAATCCCAATGCCGGGCTCACGGTGGACGAACTGCGCAAGACAACCACTAATTTTGTTGGTTCTCTCGACAAGGCGGTCAATCCCGCCATCTGGACGGTCTACTATGATGCAGCTAACCCGCAGGGGCAGGCTCTCACCTGTACCGACTCATGGACCAGCATCAAAGCGGCGCTTACTCCGGCCAATCTTGACAAGAACATCCAATCGGTCTGTGCCAATCTAGGGTATGACGTGGCTGATGCTGCCGCCATGATCCAGTGCAAGACGGTGTTGAACAACGTCAATTCAGGCACCGGTCTTGGGGCGGCGAGCATTGACGATTTCCTGAAGCAGGCCTATGTCTCCCAGCGGTTGGAGGAGATCTTCCGTAGCGGCAATGCTGCCGGTGCCACCAATTACCAATTCTTGCTTAGTGCTTCAGGTGCCATGAAGTCGGCCAACGAGTGGTTGCCGATCCTGAAGGCGGCGCTTACCGCCATCGCGGTTGGATTGCTGCCGTTTTTGGCTCTGTTCATTCCCACGCCGCTGATCGGCAAAGCCGTGGGGATCATTGCCGGCTTCTTTATATGGCTGACTGCCTGGGGTGTTACCGATGCCATCGTCCACCAGTTTGCCGTGGACTATGCCAATCGGGCCTATGAAATGGTGCGGCAAAACAAGCTGGGTATGGATGCTCTCTACTTCTTCCCTGACCAGACAGTGAAGATACTCGGGATGTTCGGCACACTTCGAATGAGCGGGATGATGCTGGCGACGGTTATAACCGGTATGTTGATCAAGTTTGGTGGTCACGCCATGGCGATGATGGCCGGAGGTATGGTCAGTCAGGTTCAGTCCGCAGGCAACCGTGCTACTCATGAGGTTGAAGATCCTTCCGGCAGAGCTTCGGCCATGCAGCGCAATGTCACCGCTATGCCGACTCAGGCCTGGAGCAATGAGCATAGCTTTCAAGCCAGGCAGGCGCAGTCGCTGGTCGGTATGTCCGGTAAGACCACGGCGTCGAGCGATATGATCCGGGACTTCGGTATGGAATTTTCGAGCAGGATATCTGCTGACAGCGAGATTGGCAGATCAATCGGTTTCGGTGGTAGCGGCAGGGCCATGCGGGAAGGTGGTCTGTCATCTGCCTACGAGCTGAAATCCTTTGATGGCCGTCTGGGACTCGACAAGTCCGCTGCGACCAAGGTTGTGGTTTCCGGCAGCTATGGCGGTGACACTCTGGCCTTTGCCAAGATGGGAGTTGCCAATGACCGGGCATTGGCAAATGTCTTTGGTTCTGGAGAAAACTATTCTGACTTCCTGACTGCCAACATGGATAAGAATGTCGGGCAACTGCAGGGGGAAATGGGAGCGTATGCCGCAGCCAGGTCTCTCGGGTTTAATGGGAACTGGCGGGAGTTCAACGACATGCGTTCGGAGGTTACAGCCCTGGGGGGTTTTGCCAATGCCGATGCGGTGAACAAGATTGCCGATAACTACGGGATATCTTCCGGACAGCTCATGCAGATGAACGCTCAGTTCCAGCAGAGCAAACACGCTTCAGAGGTAACTGGGCTTTCCAATCAACTCGGCGGCCCGGTTGCTGCCGGTACAGAGGCTGGCAATGTCGTAGCAACGGAAACCGGAGGCAAGATCCAGGGTATTTATGCAGGTGGCGGTTACGGCAACTACCAACAGCTCATCAGCAATGATGTTTCCGGGAGGATTGCCCGCAACCAGCTTGTTCATGCTGCAGCGGATAAGATGGTTGGACGTATTGCTCCCCAACTCAAAAACGATCCGGAGATGTACCAGAATGGCCACCTGACCGAACGGGGCTTTGCCGAGATGCAGAAGGCGATGGAGGGGCAGAACATCAACTTCACGACAGCCGACGGCAAGAGCGCTGTCAATGTCGGTATGGATGGCGGGATCGTCAATTCGTCTGATTCCGGTACCGTTGCCAAAGGTGACAAAGGACAAGCTCTTGAACTGCAGAAACAACTACGTGCCTCCGGATTCCAGAGTGCTGCCGCCCATGTCGCCAAGATGTCCGGCCAGGCTTTCGATTACAAGGCTGATTACGACCGTAACGGCAATCTCGCTTCGTTTGCCGTTGATCAGGGTGGCCGGGTGCAGAAGTTCGATCTCGGTCAGAGTAAAACCGGGACTGATATCGAGCGTCTGGACCGGAACGTGTCGACAACTGACAAGGGGCTGCGTAAGACAGTCGGTGATTTTATCAAGACCGGCTACGAGAACCAGTCACTGAATGTTTCCAGGAAATCAGGCAGCTATATGATCCAGGCCGGCGGCAAGCAGATGATGGTCAACGGTGACTGGTATTACGCCAAAAACGACAAGACCGGAAAGATGGAAGTAGTCGGTGGATCGTTCTCCAACGGACTTGACGGAAATGTCCTTATGTACGCCAAGGACAAGGATGGCAACCTTCATTACTCCCAGGTGCAGGGCAAGATGGACAAAAGCGGGAATCTAATTGCCGGCCAGCGTTCTGAGATTACCGAGGATCAGTTTGTTCAGGCATCGCAACAGGGGGCGGCTGTTGTCAGTACGAGGTCTGGAGGTGGAATTACCGGGAGCGTTCGTGCTGATGGCGGGGTTAAGGCGGATTATTCGAGTTCTCAGGTGGTTGGGACGAGGGTTGAATCCAAACAAAATCTGGCAGGTAGCGCTGCATCACAGGAGTTCAGGGACGGCCGTTCAATTGATGCTGGTGCGGCTGCTACTACAATTGCCGTTGGTCAGGGAGCGTTGAGTGAAACAGCAGGCCTCATCAATGACGTCAGCTCAATAATTCAGCCAAATCGGACACTGGCAAAAGCTCGCTATGAGAACACCGCGGCAACCAAAAGAATTGAAGAAACTGCTACTCGTGAAGCGGCTAAATCCGCAGAACAGCAAGCGCGGAATGTTCAACAACAAATTCAACGGACCAGCAAGATACTGCAACAGCAGAGTAAAACCTCACCACTGCCAAAAGGTGGAGGGCCACAACCGCGTAGCCAAAGGAGATAAAATGTGATTGAAAAAATATTGTTCGTGTCGGACGGAATTATTGCGGTTGTTGGAAATGGGCTCGAAATTCCTGATGAACCGCCTGTCAATGTGGCTCTGGACGTGACAGAATTTGGAGCAGTTCTGTTAATCTATGGATTACAGGTTTCACTGCCTGTATCAGTTCTTGAACATCTGGAACAGGCAGACGGGACAAATATATATTTCTACACATCTGAGCCGTACACACTCGTTGCAACTTACCGGGGATGTGTTGTTCTGGAAAGGGATGAGGTCGTCAAGGTAAAGGGAGCTTGGGACTATGTTTCATCATTGCCTAGCGATGTCGGTAGTATCTCCGGTAACGGATAAGTCTCCACTCGTCATTCAGGCAACAACCACAGTAAACGGGCCTTTTGTCGGTGCTTGTATAGCCATATTTTAGAAGCTGCCATACAGAGAGCCCTTTTGTGGTGCCGGCAAAAAGACGTACCGGTACGCGATCTAGGCATACGTAGAAAAATGCCAGAAAAGCGATACCAAGCATCCAATACCAAAATGACGATATGAAGAACAATCCAACAATCGCTCCCGCAAAAAGACAGGGGATAACAGTTCCAACAGCCGAAATAACAATTGCTTCAATTTTTCTTGCCATCACATCCTCCCTCCTTTCTCGACGGTCTGATCACGATCAGGAATTCTTGATCAGATTGACCAAATTCAAATTGATTGTCAACTCAATTTTACATACAAAAAGTCATTATATCAGCGTGTTGCAGCACTCTGTCTTAACAGGACAGAGTATGTTGTCTGGTCTCATTAGCCTGATGAATGAATTGATCGAATCTACGGGAGACAAAGGCAGCTCGCACAGGTGGATATCTCGAACTGGCCGCCTTCACCTGCTTCCATATCCTGGATGCCGTCGAGTCCGTATTCCTTTACGATCTATGGAGTCAATTGACTCTCGATGCCTGAACTGCAGATCTCTTCGGCGACCAGCGGGTGTTGCGTCTACGCAGGCTGCTGAAATCATTGTTGCGGTAGACAGTGATGACGGTGTCGTCTTCCGCCGCGCAAACCACCTGCAGTCCCTCGACCCGTTCCAGCCGCAGCCCTTCCTTTCTCCATAACTCTGATTCACGGTGGCCAAGCGCGTACACCACAGCACCACGCACATGGTAGCAATGTCCGTAATTCATCACGTTGGTGACATCATCCTGGTTGATACGGCGACTTCCCATTCTGGATGCGGCATGACCTGTCAGACGCGGTGTAGTGTCGTACTCTTCATATCTGGCTGTTGACCCCATGGTGACCCTCCTCGTGATTATTATGGTCTTATCATAAAGGATGACCTCCCCCGGATAGGGACCTAGTTGAAATGTTTTTTTCAAAATGTGGAAATAATTCTCTGCAAATATTGAGTGGAATATGATTACTGTAATCCAATCTCTGTTCATCAATGATCATGATGGGTTAGCGGAGTTCAATTTTAATCATTCCCTGTTTGACGACCAAGGTTTATGAGCGTATACATGAGCCTGCTTTTATTTTAATGCTATAGAGCAGCGCGAGGAGGGGATGATGGGCGACCAATTGTACCTGGAGCGTTTTGTTTGGTTTGATCACGAAGCCCGTCGTGAGCGTTTTCCCAATGCAAGCAAGCTGGGAGAGCATTTCGAGATTGCACCCAAGACTGCTCAACGTTCAATTGACCACTTCCGTGATCGCCTACGCGCCCCTCTAGAATATGACCAGTCCCACAAGGGCTATTACTACACCGATCCCACCTTTCAGCTTCCCGTTATTCGCATCTCCGAAGAAGAAATCCTGGCCCTGCTGATCTCCCGCAAGCTGATCACTGAAGCATCCGCCGGTTCACTTGCCGATGAACTTGGGAGTGTGTCCAAACGGCTTGGATCGCTACTGGCAGCCAACCTGCCGGGCAGAGCCAAGCCAGAGGACGCCTTCTCATTTCGTTGGAAGAATATTAGCCCAACCGATCCACAAACCTTCAAAGTTGTTACATCGGCCCTGCTGCAGGGGAAATTACTCACCTTCTGCTACTACTCACCCACTTCCAGCAACTGCACCATGCGAACGGTGGAGCCGCACCACATGGTCAATTACATGGGGAACTGGCATTTGATCTCCTTCTGTCATCTGCGAAATGACTGGAGGGATTTTGTACTGGGGAGGATGACGCTCTGCAGTGTGGAGGGAACAGCCTTCAATATTCGTGGGAAAGAGGAGTGGCAACCGTTCCTACAGAACACATTCGGGATCTTTCAAAACAAGAAGAGCTTTGATGTGGTGTTACGTTTCACTCCCGAGCGGTCACGCTGGATCAAAGGTGAGATGTGGCACGAAGCACAGACCGAAGTGATTCAGGATGACGGCTCGCTGGTGCGAACTATCCCGGCTTCACACGAGCAGGAGATCATGATGGAGATACTGAAGCATGGTTCGCATGTGGAGGTGCTGGAGCCGGAGTGGTTGAAGGAAAAAGTGATTAAGGAATTAAAGGATGCAGTAAATAAATATTGTGTGTAGGGCGCTGGATGGGGGAGATGGATGTGATAATAGATGGAGCTATCACATATGGATTAATAAGTTGTAAATATCAGCTGCTTTTCTAAGGGTGATTTATATAAGTAATGGGTTATATTGGACATTCAAAATTTTCAATAAATTATGACCACGAAGGGTATTTATGCCTAAATCAACTAACAAAATTACTCGTTGGTGCAAAAGCTCCGTTCACACTGAATATATAGCTAAACTAAAGAAAAAGGACTGCACTCAACTTTTTCTCCCCGGGATTTTATCCAGATCAGTTGCTGACATGCCCTACATCAGAAAATATCTGAGTCTGAACGGTCATGGGTTGAAACACGCATTACTTACAGAGAACGCAAAAATAATCCTCAACGCCTCCAGCCATAAAAAAGCCAAAGATAACCAAAAGCTCATATTTGTTCATCAATTTGATTTTTATAGGTTGTCTTCCTACTTTAGTGCATTTGAGACTTTTAAAGAAAACAAGTTGGTTGTCCCTTCCATTGAATTTATAGCGCTCAGCAAATATGATAAGACATTTCCATCTATTGAATTTGATTCAGATGAACTCAAATCAAAATATCCTGAATTAACAGCTAATATGCTCGGTGCAATTCCACCTGAAGTTTGGATTGGCGTTGCTGTTTGGCCTCGTGTTGAAAAAGATTTGAACCAATGGTGGGAATTTCCTCAAGATAAAAAAGTAGTAATTTCAATGGCAGTATACGCTATTTCATCACTTGCCGGCACTAGCTGGCCAATAAAAATAGCGTCGAAAAAAGCGCCCGATATTATGGAGTTGCTTGATTTTGATAAAGCTGACTCCGTGGCAGACTCTTCTGTCGCTCTTGAACCTCTTAAAACAAAAACATCCTCAACTGAAATTGAAGAAACTGAGGATAAATCGAATAAAAAAGAAATAGCAAACGTCTTTCCCGATGAGATTGAGGAAAGTTTGGTTACATTTAAAGAATGTGTCAAATCGCTCTCACTTGCAACATTCGACAAAGATCAAGCTCGTTACCTTACTGAATTCGCAAAACACATTCAGCATCTCACGGATATTTCAGCCAATTCGGATATCTTCCAGGAAGCAGTGTCTGAAATTTTAAATTTCCTTATTGAGCTTGCGATAATCGGCGATCTTGCCTGGTTTGAGGACCAGAATTTTAAAGCAATGTTTGAAAATTGTTGGCGTTTTTATTTAGCCAATAACGCTGACGAACTGTTTTTTGAATGGAAAATAAAAGAAGTTCTTGAAAATATATTAGTTAATTTGGCTATTGCAGAGAGTAATTATAAACTCACCGAAGAACAACTGGCTCAAAACAAAGATACAATTGCCAGTTTTGATGTTCTGGAGAATGCCGGTTTTATTGAGAAACGAAAACAACAGCTGCAAATTGCCAACCTTGAAGAAAAAAATGCAAACATCAAGAAGCAACTCGAAACCAGCAAAGATGTGCTCCACGAATCAATTTTGCCATCCGGCATCACCTTGGATTGCCTGGAACAAAATATCCTTGATCCCGACTCATATCCCTGCATGGATCACTCCGTCCTCAACAAACTCAAAGAGTTAATAAAAGAGATCAAGGATAACCTAACGGTTGAAAAAACTATATCCGAGGCAAGCGCACCTAATCAGGAAGGCCAGATACCGGCCGAGAATGCTGATTCATCAAGGACTGAATCAGCAGAGGATGCTGTTACTGAAGAGAATGCAGTTACTGAAATTGAAGTAGCCCAGGAAACTACTTCTGATACTGAACCCGAAACTCTTGCTGAATCAACCAAAGAGATCGTTTATACGGAAGTAACTGACATCGCCACCGAAAGCCCGATATCTGCTATGCATCCTGATTCTCTTGTGCCTCCTGAAGTTGTTGAAGAGCCATCTTCCATCGAAATATCTGCGAATACCATCATTGATATTGACGAGGTCATTGATACCAATGGTTTCGAGCATGACCCGGCGGTCCTGATTAACCGGTTAGAATCATCCTTAAAGCGTTATGGCTCCATATCATCCATTGATGTCAACTCCCTGGCCTTGCATTGCGTCAGTAATAATTTCCTGAATTTTGGCCATTTTGCAATTCTCTCCTCAAAAGAGCTTTGCGACAAACCAGACGAGTTGTTCAGTCAGGATTTGTTCAAATGCGCGTATTTCGGCATGAATGTCTGGAACAATAACAGTCGATCTTTTGAGCACTCCCAGATTATGCTCAACACCCTTGACCAAAAGAAACTTGATGAATGGCTGTCAAAAAAACCCGGAGGGAAATTTAGTGCTTTTCTGCTATTTACAGCATGCTTCCAGACAGCACTCTTTGCCGGCAATTCAACCCTTGCCCCTAGTATCCTGAACCAGATTAAGCACTGTTTTGACTCTACAACCTCTGATCTGGTTACCGACCTCGTCCATTTTTGTAATCGAGGCGGTATGTTGACTTTAAAAGAACTTCAACGGTTTGAAGGTATTACTGAGCCGCCCACGCAAAAATATCTGGTCCGTTTAAGCGACTGGAAAGAAATAATCACTCATTCAACACGTGGCTGGGCTCCGGTCCGGATGGCACTGAATGCCTGTCTTAAAGATGGTCCGTTCACGGAAGTTGTGCGTGCTATAAACGATAATAACCGCTTTGCATCCAAAACAGTTAAGCAGTTCGTAAATGATTATAGTCATCAGGAAAAAATCAGGACTCTGATGATTAAATCTGTTGCTGAATACAGCCAGGACAAAATTGAGGCGAACGCACGAGATTCTTTCATCAGGACGGTTGAGGAATTACGAGATATAGCATCACATTGGCTGGCCGATCAGGAACGCGCAAAAGTGTTGCAAGACAATATTGAGGTTTTTACTCATCGAATTGGTGCCCGTTTAAAAAACGTACAGGAAGCTTTCCAGAAGACACGCGCAACATCGCCGTATTTTGAAGTTACCACCGCTGTTTCTGTTGCAGAGACCTGCGTCAGCAATATTTTAACAGCCATTGGCGGCAAAGAAGATTCCGTCTGGAACGAGGAACGTGCCGACTTGTGGTTTATAACACCCAAAACCTTGTTGTCCGCATCAGCTCCGGCCACAGAACCGACATATCAGATGACATGGCTACTGGATATTATAAAAAATGGGTTTGACCTTTCTGAAATGTATCAGGAGGCTTACGACAACAAAATATTTCACATCGCCCACCTGATTCTTATGCATCTGACCGAACAGGGTGAAGACAAATCAGTCGAACTGGCAGAAGTTACACAGAAAGTTGCTACCAAATTACGAGATTATAAAAAGAAAAAAGAACATTTGGAGCTTGCTCTAGATAACGCAAATATATCGTTTTTAATTGATGATGCACGGCATGCCCAGCTAAGTTCAGAGCTTGAATATTTAAACGACAAGATACTCAATCACTCGCCCCTCACCGACCTGCAAACCATCAGTGATCCCCTGGATTTACTTGATAAGGAACTGAACGAACGTTATGCCCCGCGTCTGAAAGAACTTTCAGTAGAATACCGGTCTGTTCTGCAAAAAGCTCAGACTACCCTTGGCGAGGGCGCCGTCCCGCCATTCTGGCAGAACCAGATGGAAGAAGCCCTGAAAAACAAGGATATTCCTGTCGCGGAAGAAATGATCGATGCACTTACAAACGCTATAAACACCGGGACAAAAATTCAGGAAGACCGCTTTGAACATAACGAGGTATTTGCAAATTTTTTAAAAGCGGAAAAGCAAATTTTTAATTTTCTGCTTACAGCCAAAGATCCTGGCGTTCTCATAAATGCGACGTTACAGGAAAGCTCTCATGGGCTGGATTTCAGTCGCAAGCCCCAAGGATTGAGAAACGCCATAAAATCAATCGTCTCGTTGCGCACAGCAAGGCCCCCAAGGGATATCAACCAGAATTATTTTTCGGAAATAGTGGAAATACTCTCATTCCTTGGCATCAAATCAGTCGATACCTATTCTGCCGTAGTATCGAGCAAGCTCAAATTTGAGCTAAGAGGCGGCCTTGTCCACATCCTGATGCCGCTTAAAGACAACAATGCGGGCCATCCATATACCGATTTCGGGCAAAATCAGTACAAAGAACTCGATATGCTGATTTCCCACAAGGAATGGGATCAAGCACATCTGGAGAACCTGTTTGAGACAGAACTGATCGGCAAAAAGCGATTTCTCTTAATATCCTCGCACCCACTTAATCTGGAACAGCGCAACAAGTTTGCCAGTTACTGCAAATCTAAACAAAAAACCATCTTCCTTGTTGATTTGGCGATAATTTATTATCTGGGAAGCATCCTGCATGACAAAAGCAGTTCCGAGGCAATCCGGAATTTTCTGCAAACGGTCATTCCCTTTACTTTTTACAACTCGTATGTCGGTGAGAAACAAACTCCTCCCCCGCCAGAAATGCGCTATGGGCGTTCTTCGGAAATCGGCCAGTTACTTGATATGAATCAGGGGGCGGCCATAGCCTATGGTGGGCGCCAGCTCGGCAAATCCACTATTTTAAGTCAGGTGCAACGCCAATTTGAGGATCGGGCAAACAAGAAATTTGCCTTTTATCACCAGGGAGACGCCTATTTTGGTGGGCACATAGAGGCAAGCAGTGCGGAACAGAGAGAAAGCAGGATCTGGAGCATTATTTACAAGGATTTTTGCGATACCGGATTCCTCAAAAAACAGGTAAATCCTACCACGCCTGATATGCGGGCCTCTATTACCGATTGCCTGGCAAAGCAGACAGATTTAAGAGTAATGATCATTTTCGATGAAATCGACCCATTGCTTGAGCGCGACCACTCGAACAATTTTTCTATTTTCCGCGGCCTGCGGGAACTTGTCAGCGCCCAGACATCCGAACATCGTTTCAAACTGATAATTGGCGGACTTCAGAACGTCAAGCGATTTGAAGACTCTCCCAACTATCCGTTAAACCAGCTTGGCCGGTCTCTCAATATATCCATTATGAGCGTATCAGACGCCCTCAAGCTGATAAAAGAACCGCTTCAGGCTTACGGGTTCAGATTTGAAAACTCGCTCGTTCCCAGTCGAATTTTGTCCGTCACAAATCGTCACCCCAGTTTGATTCAAATTTTCTGCTCCGAACTGGTAAAACATCTGGCCTCAAACTTTCATGGTGATGTTGCAAACCAGATTATTACCGACTCTGACGTAACCCGTGTCTTTGACAAAGACGATGTGCGGGCACTGATCCGGCAGCGTTTCGAAATGACACTCAACCTTGATACACGTTACGAAATAATTATTTACAGTCTGTCTTTGAATGGCCGAGGCAATCAATCATTTTCCGCTGCACAGGTTAAAGAAATTTCGTCTTGCTGGTTACCGGAACTAAAAACAAAAACCGATTCCCAAGTTGAGGCTATTTTGGAAGAATTGGTGGGCCTGGGAGTTTTACGAAGCATAAAAAGACAGGGTTTCGCATTCCGTAATTCCAATATTTTAGGGCTTCTCGGCAACAACAGGGATATCGAGTCCAAATTATTACAGGCAATGAACAAAGCTGAAACCGATGATCCCCTGGACCGTCACGCATTTGTGGAAAGCGTCGGGATGCCATCACCGCTAACTTTCCGAGATGAAAAGCAGATTCTCGGCATGGCTGATCCTGATCAAAATGAAATAGGCCCCAAAACAACCCGGCACTATACTGTCAGTATCATTACCGGGTCTGCAGCGCTTGGTATCAACCAGCTTGAGCAGACCCTGCCATATATTGATGATTTTTCTCTGCCGTGGACAGCAAAAACAAATAAATATTCACTACTTTCGTTTAAGGAATCCGATTTTTCAAATTTAAAATACTTTGACAAACGCCTGAGGTCCTATATTGCCCTGGCAGAAAAAGAGCCTCAAATCGTACTGATTGAAATAGCCGGAAGTTATCCGGCCGAGAACGTTTTAAGCATGATTGATGTAGCGTACCAGGCTAAGGATGCATACAAGAAAGGTTTTTATCCCTGCAAGGTATTATTCCTGTTTACTCCTAAGGCTCTTTGGAACTGGCTCTCAACCGGCAAAAACATATTGCTGCAGGAACGGGCCCTTGCCCATATCAATCTGGCCCTCTGGAAGCATGTTGGTATGAGATCTCTGCTGCCACAAATTGAATTGCCTGATGCCGACGACGTATACCAGACTCTGCAGGAATATACTCACGGCTGGTACATTTCCATATATCGGTTGTGTAAACTCAAGAAAGAAAATGACGTCAATACCATTAAGAAGCTCGGTTCCAAATTCAAAAAGATATCAGAACTGACAATCAAAGAATCTCAGGTCTTTCTTGCAGCTGCAGGGATATCAGACGTTGAATGGGCCGCCCCGCTTCTGAAAAAGCTGATTGAAGTGCAGGGTGACTCAAAATTTAACGCTGACGATTTGAAACTGATTATTTTGGAATATGATATAAAAGGCATCCCGGTCGAACTGGTCGAAATGGCAATGGAGTGGCTTTCCAGGTTGAACCTTATCAAGCTTGTACAATCTCTCGATGCTGCTGACATATCTGCCTGTTACCAGGTTGAACCTGCTGTTAAAAGCTGTTTGGTAAAAGGACATGAATAATCCCGCATGGGTAAATCAGGCTGAAGACCGGCTTGTGGTTTTTCCCGGCAGCGCGTTTTTAAATTCTACCCCTGAACAGCTGGCAAAAATGGGGGTACCGGCGCTAAATAATGATGATCAGCTTTTGTTAGGTCTATCCGGCAGAATGCTTAAGGACGGGCACTCCCTCGCCATAAGCCTTCCTCGGCCCGAAAGCAGTTTTTTTGTGAAGCTGTTGACCTATCTGCTTCGTGTACGGATTGACACTCTCAACGGTTACATCGTCGGATCTTATTTTCAGCCAGATACCTTGCAGAACAAAAATGACCTCATCTGGTTTGGCAGACCAAGAAACATATTCAACTCGTTGACTAAAGTGCAAGGCATCAACCCCTGGATAGTTACCAAAAACAGTAAATCGCAACAAGAAAACATTGCAAGCCATTCGGCACTTATATCAGGAACCCCACTCGCTGCTTTTCCCAGTATTCATTCCGATATATTCGAAAATCTGGTCACGCAGACCCGTCCATTCGCCGTTGTAGTCGATGCTACCCCTGCAGGAGGCAGAAATGACATCAAAGAGTTGTGGGAAGCCCTGACCATATATTTTCCGGGAATCCCGATACTCATTGTTTCTGCCCTTGGCGATGTGCAAACCGACCAGACTCTGAGCAGAATCCCGATACACCGCTGGATTCATCGTTTACGGGACCAGCAACTCTGGTTGCAGAGAAGCATCCCTGCCAGTAAGCATACGGATGCGCCATGGCAACACATTCTTGTCGAAGTACCGGACAAAGTACTGGACCGTCATTTGTCCGAACTATACAAAACAATCCATAATTTCCGGAAACTGATCTCGAAGGAACCGTTGAACATACAAAACGACACCTACCGTAATGCAGCAAAAATCCAGCAGATATTTTCAACCCTCTGTTGTCCGCTGGAGACCCGGGAAGTTTTTCTGGCGCGCCACAGCCGGCGGGGCCTGTTCGCGGTTAGAAACGTCGAGCGGCAACTGGAGATAATAAATAATGCGTCCATACGTTACGGAGAAGTCGACTCCATCCGCAAATCAATCCATGAGTCCCTGCACGGCCTTTTCGATTTATTGCTAAAAGGTACTTCCGGCAAGGCCCAGGCTCTGGAGCTCTTTGTTAAAGAAGCTGTTTCAAGTAAAAAGACAACCCTTATCCTTGTTGCGGACAAATATGAAGAAGAAGCGGTGATAGATTTTCTTCACAAAAAAGATATTGTCCTGGTTGATGACAAATTAGTGAGTGTCAAGCCAGCCGGCCATCTTAAATCGGTACAGTCACTTCAACCTATTTATGATCAATGTTTCATTTTTACAAGAATGTGGTACCAGGATATGTGGTGGATCGGCGGTGTAGCCAAGCAGGTCTATTGGTTCTGCTATCCATTTGAATCAAATTGGGTGGGCAAACGATTGACATCCTGGCAGCAATCCTATCAACGGGCCAGCGCTTACCAAGGCAGCAAATCAGATATGCTGCTTCTCGCCTGGCCTAAATTATCCTTTCTTACCGATCAGGCTACGGAAAATGAGGAAGCATCCGTCACAACCAGAATTTTAAAAGAGTGTCCTGGCTCATATGTAATCAGCAAACCATTTACAATCGAGCATGATGATGAATCCATCACCTGGCTTACCGAAATATTGAATGCCGAAGAACAGTTTCAGGACGAAGAGCCCAACATTCTGGCCGTCGAAAATGATGCTGATTATGCCCGGATAACAGTTGAAGAACAATTAGCAGATATCCCGTGGCCTGTTATGAAGCCGGTTACCATTTTAAGCGATGCCGGGGATAAATCCGAAATCATTACAAAAAAGGTTGCTGATCTCACCCCCGGCGACCAGATCATTATGTTGCTTGGCGAAGATGTTCATCAGGAAATTCTGTTGGGCCTGTTTGAAGTTTTTCACGCCCAAGAAAACTTATCCGAAGTGCTCAGATGGGTAAATTTTTGGGGTACCCTTGTTGACAGTGCCTCGGAAAAATTCCCGACCGCTGCAAAACTCCAGAAAGCACTCCAGCAACAAGGCACGACAGTTACAACAACAACGGTCAGCAACTGGTTGAACAAAAAAGTAATCGGCCCGGAAGAAGTGCAGTCCGTGAAGAATATGGCACTGGCAGTCGGCAACACCACGCTTTCACGTTATGCTGTCAGTATTCATACCGCTATAAAGAGAATCTGGACTGAACATCAACGCATTGGCCGGGACTTGCGGCAAGCACTACTTAGCCGTGCCGCCGGTGCTACCTCAGTAAAGCTCGGCACGATGACCCTCTGTATGGACGATCTGGACGAGATTCTGAATATTTTCACTGTCCACAGTATCGTACTTCCGGGTCAGGAACCGATCTACCCAAAATCTTTAAGCGATTTAGTCCCGAGAATAAGGGAAGAACTTGGATCACGAGTGCATCTGACCGCCAGGGCCACCCGCTCGATGGAAAACTCGCCATACAGGAATCTGGACAAGGCCTGGTCCTGTTTTGAACTTATTTTCAGCGATCTGTGGAAATGCTGCAACGGTGAAATCTCACAGACTGATGCTAAAGAATCGTTCAGGCAGATCGGTATCGAGCTGAAAAGCAAGACCTCGGCAGTCACCCAGGGTTTGAGTACCGATTATGAAGTTAAATATGAGGGCAAAAATGTTGATATAGGTGCGCATCTGTGTCTGGGAACAGCGTATGACCCGGCCAAGACCATGCGGATACATTATCATTGGGATAGCGATAAATCATTGGTTGTCATACATCATGCCGGCAGGCACCTGGCGATTCGGTCATCTTGACCCCGCCGGACCGCCGCTTTTCAGACACATATAAAGGAGGGTTGTTGTGAGCTTATCTGCCCTGGACAAAAACCAATTCAACAAAGCTTTTCTTGAAATTTACAAGCTAAAACTGACCGCCAAACCGCAGCATATTCTTCCGGATGAAGGGCAACTCGTCGAACTGGCCAATCCTGTTAATCAGAGTCTGATTGGCTCGATCGGTCCCATGCGGGACCCGCTCTTTGATGGCCCTCAACCGCCCAATTCCATGGGAATGGTCGTACTGGTCACCCCGGACCAGCACGGTCAGGTCAAATGCGTGCTTAACGGCCGGTTTGACATCATTCACAGATATATTCCCGGCATCGACCTAATGAAAAGCGAACTCCTCTATGACGGCAGCAAGCCCCGGCCAAACCAGGCTATAGTTCAGTGTTTCAAACGCTACACCGTTGTTTTTGAGGGTGCAGAATTCGAATTTACCGTTAAAGACGAACTTTCTGTCTGGAAGCAAAGTACGCAGAATGTCCTTGATCAGAAATTCGAGGAGATAAACGGCAGATTATCTCTCGATCCAAGGATTTTCAGAAACGGCAATCTGACAAAAGCGGGAATGCCAAAAATTGAAATAGCCTGGTCGGAAGAAATAGATTCGCAAGATCAGCTCAACTTTGCGGTAAGAGATGCGGCCTTTGCTAAAGAGGCCAGCGAGATACTGCATTACCAGGTGGACTTGCGTGCCAGGATCAGGCAGGCACCCTCATCACTGACATCAGTAACAAACGCCCACCTCCTGGAACTGTACATCGTTAATGTCACCGAAGTAACCTATGCCAAAACGTTCGGGGTTCAGACACCTCATCTGCTCGATTGTGAACTTACCGTTGAAATCACGTCAGGGCAGCACCACTTACTCCCTCACAAGCTTAAGCCTGAAGATTACAAGCATTATGAACATGACGGCCTGGCAGGTTACGGCATTACATGCGCTATTGAACAGATTTCCAACGGCATGTTAAGAACCAACAGCATGCCGGTGATTCCCCAATGGGATTTTGAAACACCGTCTCCTGATGATGTTGGCATGTGTCGGGAGCCGGATTTCAATGGATTAGCAACCAATCCGACCCCCATTCTGGCAGAGCTTCTGCAGGCTTTGGACCGCTATTCAGACCAGTGGAATGCTAAAATTGCTGCGCTGGAGGATAACGGGCAGCACGCCGAAGCTGTGGTTGCCCGCAAAGAGGCTAAACAATTCGCCGACGAAACAAGTCGTGTCAGAAAAGGGTGCGCTCTTCTTGAACATTCACCCCCTCTCCTCAAAACTTTCCGTTGGATGAACGAAGTAATGGGGGGTGCCATCAAGAGGCAGGGTAAGAATTTTGCCGGTTGGCGTCTGTTTCAGCTTGGTTTTATCCTTACCCAGATTGAAGCAATATACGAGCGTCTTTCACCCGATGCTGTTGTTGAGCCAAGTTGGGTCAAAGTCGATTTACTCTGGTTTGCAACCGGTGGCGGCAAAACCGAGGCTTATCTCGGAATTATCTGCATGGCCATGTTGTATCAGCGGATCAATCACCGTACCTACGGCACCACTGCCTGGCTGCGGTTTCCTCTGCGCATGCTCTCGGTTCAGCAATTCCAGCGTTTATCCTATGTAGTGGCGCAAGCCAATATGTTACGTCAGCGCGAGAACCTTGGCGGCCATCCTTTCACCATCGGTTATTTTACTGGCGGTGGAACTCCCAGCCAAATAAGCAGCACCAGTGAGTATTATCAGGATTATTTTTTGCCCAATATGACGAAAGAATCTCTTGAGCGGCTGAAGTTCATAAGCGACTGCCCTTACTGTGATCAGAAGCATAGTGTGGAGATCAAGAGTGACGAGGCTCGTTTTAGAATCAAGCATGTCTGCAAAAATCCTGAATGCTGGTCAAACACCCAGGCAGATAAGGGAAGTTATGGGGAAGGCATCCTCGGGGAAATAGGAATATATGTCAGTGATGAAGAATGCTATCGCTATATCCCGACAGTTCTGGTGGGAACAATCGACAAACTCGCCGTCATTGGTCACAATAAACGTTTTAGCAAATTCTTTGGGGCTTCAAGATTCTTTTGTCCTGAACATGGTTTTTCAAAAGAAGGCAGCTGTGAACACTCCCGGCTTGATAAAAACCAGCTTGGTGACCCCATAACGGTAAAATGCGGGAATAACACAAGGACCTCCGCGGTGAAAACCGTTTCCCTGCCTCCAATGCTTGATCCCGGTTTTCCCTTTTGCATCCAGGATGAGCTCCACCTGCTCAAAGAAACACTTGGCAACTTTGATGGTCACTACGAAACCTTATTGCAGGTTTTGCAGGAACTGCACGGCGGGCGCTCCCCCAAAATCCTTGCTGCAACTGCGACTATCAAGGACTTTGAACATCACGTTCACCACCTGTACCAGAAAGAAGCCATCCGCTACCCGGCGCCAGGCATCCAGCATGGTGAATCGTTTTATTCCCGCCGCAAATATGCCCCTGATGGCACCACACCGTTAGTCAGGCGTTATTTTTCCAGTTTGCTGCCAATATCCCAAAAAAGCCCGGTCGTACGATCAATTTCGGAAGCAAGTTCCCGCTTTCTGGATCTGGTGGATGAACTGCGCATTTATTTCCAGAACGACCCTCATTACGCGGCATCCCTGCTGAACATTGATCCTTCTAAGTCTGCATCTGCACAAGAACATCTGGAAAACCAGATGAATTCCAATCTGATTTATGTAAATCAAAAGCGAAGCATTCCTGAAATTGCCCGCTTTCTGGAAGAAGCGAATATCAAAAGAGGCACCGTACGGGGATATCTGCGTTTAGACGGTGAAAGCACGCTTGAGCAGATCCATGATGCGATTGAACACATAGACAGGAAACTGCCAGATGACCAGAAAAGGCAGATGATTGCCACCAGCGTGGTATCTCACGGCGTTGATATCGAGCGACTTAACTTTATGCTGCTGGCCGGCTGGCCTACTTCAACGGCTGAATATATCCAGTCTTCGGCTCGGTCAGGTAGGGTGCATCCTGGGATTGTTATCACAGTCCTGTCTCATATGAAACTGTTCGAATATAACGTCTTCCTTAATTTTGGAGACTATCACCAGTTTCTCGACAGCATGGTCGAATCTGTTCCCATTAACAGGTTTGCGCCAAACATACTCGAAAGGACACTCCCCGGGGTAATGTCTGCCGTAATCCTTAATTGGGCCGCCTGCCAGGCCTGGGGCAGCTCCGTTAAAGGCGGCATGAAAGACATCCATCGAGTCCTGAACGAAAAGGATAACCCCGCCCGGAAAGAAATCGAAAAAGCCGTGTTAAAAGCGCTGCATATCGACGAAACAAAAGGAAGGGAATGGTTTGATAAAAGAGTGCTTGATGAATTTACCCAGCAGGTTAAAGAGCAGGTCAAACGAGGGCTTAACCAGCTTGAAACATGGAGTGGAAGCCGAATGGACATGTATCTGAGCGAAGCCCTCGGCAGGATTTATTCCTATGGGCCGCTTCGTTCTTTCCGGGATATCGAGAATCAGATTGCCATCCAGCCAGCAAATGAGCCCACCGAACATTTGATTGATGCATTGGGGAGATAATAAACGATGGAACAACAATATATCCAGAAAAGTCGGCTGTTTCGTGAAAGCTACCTGCCGGGTGGCGTTGTTAAACTCCGCAATGATTCATATGCAATGGTTGTTGGCACAAGAAATAATCCTCAAGCATTGCAAAATGTCGATGAAACGCAGTTGTTTGATGTCATCAACCGATTTCTCCTGGAGTGGCAGGACCTGATAGGCGGGGAAGTTGATGAAATGCTCAAATACGCACTTTCATCCCGTACCCTCTTAGTTCACTGCCCCAGCGATGTATATATTTCACCCTACCCGCTCTTGCTGCAATGCGCTAAATGCAAGATACTTGATTTTTATCAAACGGGGATTTCAGAAGAAAAGCTCCTATCGGAAATCAAAAAAAGATCAAGGAAAAGCGGCGGAAGAAGTTTGATTCAATGCAAAAATCCGGCTTGCAACGGTCACATGGTTCAACTCCCCTATTTGTCAGTACACCGGTGCGGTTCCTTAAGTCCGATAAATCTCCCCTTTCAGGCTCTGCGCGTTAAAAACATAACCTTTGCCGACCAGGGCGGTTCTTTTTTCGGATCAGCTTTTGGCAACTATGACACCGGTGAAAAAATAGCCACAGCCCTTTCTATGCCCTGTTCTCCCTGTACACACCGCCACCCGGAAGGTATCGACCTGTCACAGCGAGGTACGCCCATTACCAGCGGCGAGTCCTTTTTCCCGCATGCGGTTCAGTACATCAGTCTCAATAAGGATACCGGTCGGCTCATTTCTGATATTTGTGCCCAAATTCAGTCTAATTCATCAATCAACGGTCTCGGTATTGATTTGGCGGAAGGTATTGTGGCCGGTCTCCTGGGAGTCATCCCTCAAGATTGCCTTCGTGAAATGTTCACAAAAATGCTTTATAACGGGTCAGCAGACAATACTTCCGTTGAAGAAATTGAGGAAAAAATAAGGCTCAAACAGCAAGCATATAACGCGTATTATGATTTAGCCAAAACAGACCCTTTGATGCAGGAAATACTGGCAAGTGTTGAAAAAGATTTGGCTGATTTGCATCAAAAGTTGAAAACCGCCAAAGGGGTATTCAAGGAAATCAGGACCTATATTGAAAACGACGAACTTATCAATGCCATCGCAAACGAACGCCGCACTCAAGAATCGGTCTTTTTTAGAGGTGCGTTCAAAGAATTTACCATTAAAGACAGGCTTCTGGATGAAAAAAACCCGGAAACAAAGGAAATAGTCACCCAAAACTGGGATGACCTTAAAAGCAAATATGGCGTTGCTGATGTTGTTCACATCTCAAACTTGAACGTTGTTCTTTCTACTATTGGCTATACCCGGGAGAAACGTTACCCATATTCTGAAAGCGAATCCGTAACTCCGGTTATTCTTAAGGCCTTCGAGGATCGTACAGACCAGAATCTCCGTGGCAAAGCGATTGTATATGCAATGTCTGCCGAGACTGAAGGTCTTCTAATTCGCCTTGACCCCCGAAAAATCCTGAAATGGTGCCATGAGGAATTCAACTGGCCCTTGCCCTCCGACTCACTTTTGACCGACCGTATTGCCGCACATGCCCATTTGTTGAAAACCTGCCCTGCTTTGATCTGCTCGCCTACTGAAGTGTATCGTGAAACAAAATTCCTGGACATCAAGCAATCCGCGCCGTTTCATCTGCTTCATACCATCAGTCATTGCCTGCTTTCTACTGCAAAACGACACAGCGGATATGACGAAAAGAGTTTAACGGAATATTTGCTTCCAATGGACCTCTCTTTTTTAATCTATGTGACTTCAGTTCAAAATTACACCGCTGGCGGTTTGTTAACGCTTTTCAAACATTATCTCCTTCCTTGGTTTGATGATGCCAGCAACTTCGCTTTTCATTGCGTTTTTGACCCTATTTGCTCAGACCAGGGTTCATCCTGTAGTGGATGTGTTCAAACGGTTTTAGGGTGCGAGACTTTTAACTTTGGGCTTTCGCGGTCATATTTATTTGGAGGAGAAGTTAAGAATGAAGACAGAAGCCTGAACATTATCAAGGGTTATTGGAATGGGAAATAGTCTTGGTGCAAAAGAAGTACTACAAGGTCTTCAAGAAATTATGCAGGGATTAGATCGCAAGTCGAGCGTATTTCTTGCAGCTGGAACAACTGATTGGATCAATCGAAGAATGTCCCGGCAGACTGAAGCTAAATGTCCTGATGAAATAGAAGAAAAAGTATGGTCGCGCTGCTGCAGTCTTCTACGTAGAACCGATGCAAATTTAAACTCTCTAGACCTAGGTTGGAAAGCTTATCGGATAATATATCTTCCTGAAACACAAAATTTGAAATCACCTGTTGAATCCCCGCTGTTAATATCGAGTCTCCCTACTGATCTTTACCGGCAGATGAAGCCTGTTATCGACGAAACGGAGATACGTGAAGGGTCTGTACTGGATAACATTTCTGATATGATTTCTGATGCACAAGAACTCATTCAGATAATAAATCCGTACTGGTCGGATTACGGAATTGCCCCAATAATAAGGCGCCTAAACCTAAATACTAATTTCAGGGCTCAGGCATCAATAATCACTCGCAAAGGTTTGGAGCATTCTGAATTAGCCGCCTTAAAAAGTTTGTGTTTCCATTTTGAGAATCACGGCATTAGCACTGAAGTGAAGTATCTCAACTGTCGAACTGACCATGGCGGGGAAAGCCTTGTCCATGCGAAGGCCATTGTAGTTGATCGTCGAAAAGCTTATTTGGGTAGTGCCAACTTAACTGGAAACGGAATGACCCAGAGTGTTGAGTTGGGGATAATTTTTGAAGGACTCTTTGCAGAAAAATTATCTAAATGGATGGAATCACTTAGCAGTTGCCTCACTACACTTAACCTTAGATGATAGTTTTTATGAATAGCCAGTTTATGGACGACGTTAGTCATTCTCCAACAAGTAACCAACAGGATCAGCCCGTTATGTTGATATTGACAAATACACCAGATGTCCAAACATGCCCATTTTGCGCACTTGATTCCGCTCGCTTTATAATGTCTAACGACCACACCTTGGCAATCGTGGACGGATTACCGCTTCAATTTGCCTGTTACTGGAGCCAGCGCTGAAGTTCTATCAAATAGTATTGGTGGTTTGCACAAACAGACGTTTTTGGTAGTATTTCTCCCGTTTATTATCGATCTATTTTAGATTTATCTCTTATGGGACGCTAGTTGGGGGAGGTGCAGGTGATACAATCCAAGGCATTCAAGTCAGAGGTTTACCATCCCCATTGGAGGCATCATGCGCATCCTGCACCTTGCAGACCTGCATCTCGGTAAGATATTCCACGACGTTCACCTGACTGCAGATCAGGCCTACCTTCTTGACCAGGCTGCTACCCTGGCAAAGAATGAAAACGTCGATACGGTGGTTATTTCCGGTGATGTCTACGACCGTTCAGTGCCGCCGGTCGAGGCGACCGAAGTCCTCGACAATTTCCTCTCCCGTCTTATTCTTGACCTTGGCATCAAGGTGGTTCTTATTCCGGGCAATCACGACAGTGCCGAACGAATCGCTTTCGGCAGTCGGTTGTTACGCGACCGAGGCCTGCACATCAGTGCTGTCCAGTGCGCCTGCTCAGTGATTGAGCTGGCTGATGCACATGGGCCGCTCACGTTCCTGTCGATCCCCTACATCGAACCGATAACCTTTCGTCGGAATCTGGAGGATACGGATATCCCCGATTTCACCGCAGCCTATCGCCATATTTTGGCTGGAATAACAATAGCTGAACGCACGGTATGCGTTGCCCATTGCTACACCGCTGGCGGTGAAGGGAGCGAGTCAGAGCGCCCACTGGCTATTGGTGGTACATACCTGGTGGATGCTGATGTTTTTGCCCCATTCAGCCTCACCCTGCTCGGGCATCTGCACCGCCCCCAGAAGGTGACCCCTAAGGCCTGGTATGCAGGAGCACCTCTTCGCTATTCCTTCTCCGAACTTGACCATGACAAGGTGTTCTCCATCTTTGATATTGATGCCAAGGGGGTGGCAACCCGTACCACCTTTCCGGTTCGACCGCTGCGTGAACTTCGGCAGTTGAGTGGGACACTCGATGATATCCTCACCGGAGCAGAAAGCGACACTGCCTGTGATGACTATTTTTCCATAACACTCACTGACCAGGGGGCGTTGTTCGACTATGCGGCGAAGATCCGCTCGGTCTATCCGAATGTCCTCTCCATCGTCCGACAACAGAGAGAAGGAGAGGGTGACATAGTCAACCCCGGTGAACTGCGACGACTTACCGACCAGGAAATTGTCGGTCGTTTCTTTAGCCATGTGGCCGGGGATATCAATGAAGATGAACAGACGATCCTTACAGAAGTTCTTGAGGAACTAAACCGCAGTGAAGGAGGTGTGTCATGCGTCCTTTAAAGCTGACCATGCAGGCCTTCGGCCCCTTTGCCACCTGTGAAATGGTAGATTTCACTGCATTCGGTGACAACGCGTTCTTCCTGATTCACGGTCCGACCGGTGCTGGTAAAACATCCATTCTTGATGCCATATGCTATGCTCTTTATGGTTCGCCCAGCGGGTCAACGCGCGATGAGCGCACCCTTCGTTCACAGCATGCCAAAAATGATCTCCTCTGTGAGGTTGAATTTCTCTTCCAGATAGGACCACGGCGCTTCCATATCTGGCGCAGTCCCGAACAGGTTATTGAAAAAAAGGGAAAAGAGCAGAAAACAATCCACAAGGTTGAACTCTGCGAAGTTGACAGCACCGGAACTATCATCGGTGACCGCTACAGCAAGGTCGGTGAAGTGAAGGACAAGGTTGAGTCAATTCTCGGATTTACCGCCGACCAGTTCAGTCAGGTTGTTGTCCTACCACAGGGCGAATTCCGCAAACTCCTTCTGGCTAGTTCCACCGACAAAGAGAAAATTCTCGAAAAACTCTTTGCCACTGAGCGCTTCAAGCGGATCGAGAACCTGCTAAAAGATCGGCGTGATGCTCTATACAAAGGGCTGGAAGGTATTCGTAACACGGTTAGCGGCCTTCTTGAGAGCCAGCGTGTTGATACTGTTGAAAATTTGAAACTGAAGGGTGAAGACCTGTCAGCAAGGGAAAATGAACTGAATGAACGTTCATCTGCTGCGGTACAAAAACAACAACAGGCGACCGAAAATCTCCAGCAGGGACTTCTGACAGCGGCGAAGTTCACTCGTCTGGAAAAGGCTAAAACCGAAGTAGCACTGCTTGATGGTCAGCGGGAAACCATGACCGTGCTGGGAACCCGTACCGAGCGGGGCAAGCGGGCACTCTCCCTGGTTGACCTTGATGAAGCACTCGCACAGGACCATCGGCAACAAAGTGAGCTGGCCGAGCAGATAACCCGCCTGAACGAAAATTTGGCAAGGCAGAACGGTGAATTGTCAATTGCCATTGGTCAACGTGATGAATTAAGTCTGCAGATTGAAACAATCCCGGCAAAGACAACTGAAAAGGCAACTCTCGAAGGACGCCTCACGCTACTTTCTGACGTCACCAGCGTTGAGCAGGAGCAGAAGGAGGCCTTACAGAAGCGAACTGAGGCGACTGCCGCACTGGAGAAACTAAAGGCGGAGATTCTCACATCGGAAGATGGTATTGCTACTTCCGGCCGTAAAATTGAAGAACTGGCACTATCAGTTGGCCGGCGCGGTGAGCTTGAGCAGCGAATCAAGGAATCCTCTGTGTATATTGTTGCCCGGCAAAACCTTTCAGATGCTGTCGGTAGAGGTGAAAAACTGGCAGAGGATAGGTCAGGGCTTGTCGCTCGGTGCGTAGAGGCAGAGTCACTTCTGACGAAATCTACAATTGAACATGACGAGTTGGCATCACGACTCATTCATGGTCAGGCGGCACAGTTGGCAAAAGAGCTAGCTGACGGCAAACCCTGTCCGGTCTGCGGGTCGCCAGACCATCCACAGCCGGCTGCTGGAGGTGAAGAGATACCCTCAAAGGAGGAACTTGCCGCCGCCCGGCTCAAAGTGGACAATGCCAGGAAGAAAAGCGACCAGACAAAAGCAGCTTTATCAGCCCACGATGTAACTGCCGGCGAGGTAAAGGCAGGCATTGCCGCATTGTTGCAGCAACTTGGCAAACTGGCGGAGACTCCACTGGTTGAGCTGCAAACTGCCAAGGCAATACTTGATAATGACCTGAATAAAGTTACTGCTGACGAGAAAGAGCTGATAAATATCCGCGCCAGACGTGAAAAAATGTTCTCATTACTGGAAGCTGACAAAGGGAAGATAGCTGCAGCCACAAGCGCTTTACAAGTGAGCGCCACCCAGGTAGACACTCTGCAAGGGCAATTGCAGGCCAAACAGAAAGAGCTGGGGGAAGGAGAGCGGGACCAAGTGGCGATTCGTAGCAAGATTTCCGCCCTAGAAAAATTCATCAAGGAGACTAACTCTCAATTCAAGTCTCTTGAAGAACGCACGTCAATCCTGCAACAGGAATCAAGCGCCAGTAAAGGTCAAAAGGAAGAAGCCGAACGGACTGCAGTTGAGCTGGCCGGTCGGGTGCAGTCGGCTGAAGAAAAGTTCACTGCACGCCTTGTTCAGGCTTGTTTTGCCAATGAAGATGCCTATCGTGCAGCTAGAATTTCAGCCGATGATCTTGAAAAGTCAGAACGGTCGCTCAAGGCATATCAGGATAAGGTAGCGGCGGCATCTGCCGAACTTATTCAAGCAGAATCAGCCTCCGCCAGTCTTCTAAAACCTGACATTGATTGCCTTACAGCACTTCAGACTGTCGCCGAGGAAGAGGTAGCGACCTTATCTGGCGAGAGGGGTGGGGTTGTTACACAGTTCGTAGCTGTGCGCCAGACGATTGCAGCCATTGATACTTACCTGCAAGAGAGTGAAGTCAAGGAACGTCTGCTGAAGAGCGTTGGCAACCTGGCAAATCTCGCCGCCGGTAACAACCCGAAGCGGATTACTCTGCAGCGTTTTGTCCTGGCATCGCTTTTTGAAGAAGTGGCATTGGCCGCATCCGAACGCCTCTCGCGGATGAGCCGGGGACGCTATCATCTCCGGCGGTCTGAATCAGTGGAAGACGCACGCAGGGGAGCGGGACTGGACCTTGAAGTGACTGATGATTTTACCGGCCTTCACCGCCCGGCCTCTACACTTTCCGGTGGTGAGACATTTCTTGCGTCACTTTCCCTGGCGCTGGGACTTTCCGATATTGTGCTGGCCCAAAGTGGTGGGAGATATCTTGACACCCTGTTTATTGATGAAGGGTTTGGTACGCTTGATTCTGAAACACTGGACATTGCCATGGATACTCTGGTGCGACTCAATGAACAGGGCCGTATGGTCGGCATCATCTCTCACGTTTCGGAACTGAAAGAGCAGATCCCGAAACAGCTTCAGATCATCGCCGGACGAAACGGGAGCAGGGTGAATGTTGTTAACTGATTTACCTGACCACATCATAAACTGCCAATACGGCAGATGAAATAATATATAATCATAAAATTACAGAAGATGATTGAACTTGTGCCTGCTGTATGGATGAGTCAGCGCGCCCTCTAATATACCCATATTATGACATAGTATGTCTAATTTATGTAGACATACTATGTTCCTATCTGTTAAATTTCAGCCATCTTTCAGGAGATGGTGATCATGACGAACAGCCTGCTGATCAAGAGCATTCCTTATGAGGAGTTTGACTACCAGACTTTACTGGACTCCGTCCACGGATATGCACAGCCACGGATGAAGATATCCGGCATGCTGGCCAAAGGGGATATCGTCCGCGTCAAGAAGGGGCTCTATATCCTCGGTGAGTCATTGCGTCGTCGGCCCTTCTGCCGCGAACTGCTCGCCAATCTCATCTACGGTCCGTCCTATGTTTCCCTCGAATATGCGCTGCACTATCACGGCCTGACGCCTGAACGGGTTGAGACAGTAACTTCGGTAACCTGTGGCCGCTCCCGGACTTTCGATTCGCCTGTCGGTACTTTCTCCTATCGCATGATCCCAATGGAAGCATTCCGCACCGGCATGGACCAAGTTGAACTGGATGATGGCCGTTCTTTTCTGATCGCCATTCCGGAAAAGGCCCTGGCAGACCGGATCGTTGCCGACCGTGGTGCCGGTATCACGACGCAGAAGGAATTAAATGAATATCTGCTGGCTGATCTCCGCATCGACCCTGCCAATCTCCGTGGACTTGATCCAATTAGACTAGCTGAAATCGCACAGCACTACCGATCTCGCAGAGTAAAGCTGCTGGCCGATCTGATTACCCGTCTGAGTAAAGGAGCACGATAATGCATGAGGCGGTAACCCGCATGCTTGCCAAATATGAACCGAAAAGCGTTGACGATTCAGTCAGAGCGCTACGGGAGATTATTCAGGAAGTGGCGCTGCTTGGTCTCTGGCGAGCCAAGTTTTTTGAACACGCCGCATTCTACGGCGGTACGGCCTTGCGCATCCTGTTCGGACTCGACCGATTCTCCGAGGATCTGGATTTCTCCCTCCTGACGCCATCCCCCGACTTTAACCTGGCACGCTACACTGCATCACTTGAAGAGGAATTGCAGGCATTCGGTTTCAACGTCCGGGTGGAGATGGTTGACAAGGCGGTGGAATCGGCGGTGCAGTCTGCATTCCTCAAGGCGAACACCCGTAATGAACTCCTGGTAATTGAGGCTGGTGAGGAACTGACCGGTCAGGTTGCATCCGGACAGGTGCTGAAGGTGAAAATCGAGGTGGACACGGACCCGCCCCCGGGGTTCAGCACTCAGACCCGCTATCTGCTGCAACCGATACCGTTTGCTGTCCGGTGTTATGCGCTTCCAGATCTCTTTGCCGGCAAGATGCACGCAATCCTCTTTCGCAAGTGGAAGAACCGGGTCAAGGGTCGTGATTGGTATGATTTGGTCTGGTATGCCGCCAACCATCCGCAACTGAATCTAGCTCACCTTGAGCAGCGGATGCGTCAAACCGGCCATTGGAGTGGCGAAAAAAATCTTTCACCGGCAGTTTTTACCGATTTACTGTTCGAGGCAATCGACCGTCTGGATGTGAATCAGGCTCGTAAAGATGTGGCGCCCTTTGTCAAGGACCAGCAGATGCTTGCCCTCTGGTCGCACGATTTCTTTCAAGATGTGGCAAGCCGGATTAAGACCGAAGGATAACAACAAATGGAGGTTTCTGTAATGAGTAATGAGGATCTGCTGGCAGCCCTACAGGAATTACTGGAGGCATCAAGTGCCATGACCAGCGGCCAACTCCCCAGTGCGACACAACTGGAAAGATACCAAGGGGCGAAAGAATGGGCGCAAAGGCTTCTTGATCGTGAGGAGAAGGTGAAAAACTCCCGCTTGACTCCGTGAGGGCTGAAGTTATTTTTTCGGCGGCGGGGATGTGGACGGTCCCTGGCCAGTAGAAGGTGTTGGCAGGCTGGGTGGTGAGTATCCAGCACCAGGCTTTGGGTTGGAAGGCAGTTGCGCTGGTGCATATCCACGGTTTCCATCAGTTGTTCCGATCTTGTTACTCATTTCCGAGTACCTCCTAACGTTGAATGTTGTGAACAGAATAGTAAGTATAAGGCCAGTGAAGAACAGGGCTCCTGCAAACATGTTGAGCCTGTTCGTCCTGGCAGTATGCGGGTTTGGTGAATTTGCACTCTCATGATCCTGAGCAATTCTTGATTCGAGCCGCTGCATTTGCACGTCAATGGCTTTTCTACTTTCATACTGTGAAAACAGGACACAGGCTATAGAACTACCGAATGCGCTCCAAGCTGTTATGATAAGCGGAAGTTCAATGACATCTTTAAGCGGAACAATATCCTTGAGAAATGTCATGGAAAGGGCGAGCGCACCGGCGGAAAGTGTCAGTATTGTTTTGTCGGTGTGTTCGCTCGCCGATTTGCCCGCTTCCCACAAATGCTTGCGATATTCCAGGTAGAGCGCATCATCGTTACTCCGGTTTTCATTCCTGCGTCGTAGTCGCATACTAACCTTTGGGCGGGAATGGGTCATTGCCATGACTGTCTGATCCGGAAATTTGCCCGTTCTTGTTGTGAATTATGAACTCGCTCCCTTGGTTTTGACTTATTTTTCTCCCCTGATCAATAGCTTCTTTCTTCGTCTCAGTATGCACCGATACACGTTGAGCTCCCGGTTTCACGACATCCCAACCTCCATTTGAACCTGGCACTACATGATGTTCTTTACGTGGCATGGTCATTCTCCTTTGTTTGGCATACACTATATGTAGTGCCTAAATTAAATATGTTGTCAATATATGGAGTAAAAGTTGTTTTGTCAAGGGGTTATATAATAATTTATTATATTATTGACTTCAGTGTATAATATTATTATATTTACTGACAGCAGAAAGGGGGGATTTTGATGTCGAGAATGGAGTTGGCTGAGCGCCTGCGGAGGGCACGAGAGGCAGTCGGGTTATCAATCGGCGAAGCTGCTACACGTCTTGGATTCGGTAATTACCAAACGTTGAGTAATATCGAAAAAGGGGATCGAGAAGTCAAGGCAAGTGAGTTGACACAGTTTGCAAAGACGTATTTCTGCAGTCTGAACAGTCTCCTTATGGGAGAAGATACACCGCAACCGGCTGTTCATTTTCTCTGGCGTAGGGCCCCATCCGAGAGGAAGACAGAAATAGAGGCTTCGATAAAGCACAGGTTCGAGGAATATCATCTGCTCGAAAAACTGTTGGGCTTGGTTGAAGAAGGAACAGGGCTCGGAATAACGGTTTCTCCGGCCGATATTCGCAACTACAATCAGGTCGATGCTCTTGCCGCCAGGGTGAGTAACCTTCTGAATATGGGGAGTAGACCGGCATTGTCTCTCCAGAAAGTTATGGAACAGGTACTGCGTACCAAGATCCTCTTTGTGGAGTTGTCAGAATTTGGTTCGGCAGCTTCAACGGTACATCCGGATTTTGGCGCAGCAATTGTCGTCAATAGTGAGGAAGCTCCTTGGCGCATCAATTTCACGCTCGCCCACGAGCTGTTCCACATCATCACTTGGAATACCTTCAATCCTGCTGATCTTGAGCAGGATGATATCTTGTTCAAAGACATTGAGAAAAAGGCCGAACGATTTGCCTCGACACTTCTCCTACCGGAAAGCTCTGTTCGGGAAGAACTGAATGCGAGGATAAAGGAGCAGAAACTCTCTTTTTCGGACATAGTTGATGTTGCAAGGGAATTCGGGGTTTCTACAAAGGCTTTACTCTACCGAATGGCTAACATGCGCTTTATTGAGTGGGAAAAAGCGAACGATCTGGCAAACAACGATGAGCTTCTCATGATTGACCGGCGCATCAGAAGAGATACGGCTATCGAAGCTCCCTCCTCGGAAAGATTCTCACTTCTGGCTGTAAAATGCCTCCGGAAGGGGTTGATCTCGCGCGGCAAATTTTCTGAACTGCTTGATATTGACCGTGCGGATATCGACGAGTTTCTTGAATACCGGGGATTAAGTGAGGTGGAGGGCGAGTCGATTGAAATTATGGCTTCTTGATGCAGATGTAATCATCAAACTACTCGAAATCGATGTATTCGACAAACTCGTTGCCATGCATGAACTGCATGTCGCCTCGACTGTTGTTGATGAGGTAAAGTTTTTCCGCAGAGGTGGGCAAAAATTTCAGGTTAATTTTCGTCAGCAGTATATTGAAACCGGTCGTGTAACAGAGACAACGGCAACCCCCGAAGAGATGCAGGATGTTCTTCGCCGGTTGCCGCCGTTGCGTCAACAAGCTGTTCACGCTGGCGAAATTGAATCGCTTGCCGTTCTTGTCAGGCAGGAAGACCTTACCCTTTGTACATTTGATTCGGCTGCCATCAAGACACTTCCTTTTCTCGATGCTACCGAGCGTGCGGTTTCTGCGGAGCGCCTCCTGCAAACATCAGGACTGACATTATCGCCAAGTTTCAAACTTGACCCCAGGCTCAGTGAGGAATACTTTCGATCCAACATCGAGCAAGGCTTGCAAGAGTATATCTATTCGCGTTGAGCTGAAATTCGGTAGATCTGGTCGCGGCATGCAGGAGGCAAAGGGCTGTGAAATCTTCGAGGCTTTTCTTGATGTAGGTCGATCGCTGCGAACCAGAGGCTTTGCAGATTTCATTTGCTTCGTGACTGCCAACTCCGATAACTACGGAAAACCCAAGGAACCGAAGAATCTGCTCGGAGTAGAGTTGCTGGGCATAAATGCCTGGTATGTCGGATCGTTGAGCTGGGCACTGGCTGTAGTCGAGGGACGCAGGTAACTTTTCGGCCTATCGTGTCGCCGTATATCTGATCGTATATTTCCCCCCCAACCATGAGATATTTCTTCAAAATATATACGAGCGTAGATGTTGTATAGGGTTCAAAATGAATATTGCCACTCCGAAAGATTTAGGGCGAATTATAAGACAGAAACGCATTGATGATGGCCTTACCTTGGAAGAGGCGGCTGGCGTTTGTGGCGTGAGCTATGCGTTTCTGTCTGCTCTGGAAAATGGCAAGGAGACTGTTCAACTCAACAAAGTACTACAAGTAACCATGTGTCTTGGCCTCGAACTGGAAGCGAATGTCCGGACATGGACAAATTTGAGAAACGTGACATGAAGGATGGGTTGCGAGTTGTCAACGCTAGATTATTGTGTCTTGCCACTGCTAGATTATTGTGCTGAAAAATAAAAAAGGCGACCACAAGGGCCGCCTCTATCCAGGCCGGACGGGCATCCGGCCTGAAGACTCTAGTAGGGTTTCACTCCCGTAAATATGCTTAGAATCTCGAATTCACCTCCTGACAGATTACTCCGCATCAGTGCCTTCTCGAATTCCTCCCACGAAAGCGTAAATTCCCTACCGTTTATGCGTGCTCTAACTGACATGACTCTCTCCCCCTTATCGTTGTGATGGTGGCCCAAAAGGGCTCCCTGCAACCACCGACGGGACGGTGGCTCCAGGGAACCCTCTTGAACCGGAGGGGGAGAGGGTAGGGGAGGGCGCACCAGTCGCCGCTCCCCCGTTATTTACAAGAGTCCCCTTTCAACAAAACTCAGGAACTCGCCATCACCGACAATGATGTGATCCAGTACCTTGATGCCGAGAATCTCGCCACTTTCCTTGAGACGTCTGGTAATGGCGATATCTTCCTGGCTGGGTGTCGGGTCACCTGTCGGGTGATTGTGCACGAGAAGGACGGCTGCCGCATTCGAGAGGCATGCCGTTTTGAAGACCTCACGGCTATGTACGATGGCTTGATTAAGCGAGCCAATCGATACTCGATCAAAGCAGACGATCCGGTTTTTGCCGTCCAGATGCAGAACGATAAAGTGCTCCTTCGTCTCCAGACGGAGATCCCGGAACATCTCGAATACCTGCTGGGGTTGCGTGAAACGTTTCGACACCCACTGTGGGGCGTCGTCTCTGACAACCTCGTTGCGATAACGGGCTTCGATTGATTTTATGAAAATTCTTTTTGTTGTCGGTGCTACTGGTTCTCCGAAGAGATCGAGATTCATGTCCGCCTCCTAAAATTGTGAGGGCGGACTCCCCCCAGGGGCAGTGTCCGCCCCCATAGGGTTGATTGTTATTGATTCAGGTTACTGGAGCGCCAGTACAGCCTCCCGGAAGCTCACACCATCCAGTTCCATCGTGGCGCTGATCGAATCCCATGATCGGTTGCAGACAAAGCAATGGACATGGTTATTGTAGAGAGCCATTGAGGGATTGCTGTCCTTGTGAAACGGACAGCAGCGGTGCTTTCCATTAGGGAAGTCGATGATACTGGTAATGGGATACTGCCGGGCCTGCTCGATCATCTCAGGGGTGATCTTGCCGGCTACCGGTTCAGCTTCCTTGCCGTTGACGTGGTTAAGCAGAGCGGTTGCCTCCAGCTTCAGAGGGCGCAACTCCTTCTCCTGGTCTTTGATGAAGGATGCGGTCAGGGCCTTGACCAGCGGATCGGAACTTCGCTCGATCCGCCGTTGGGCTCCCCAGATTTCACGCTCCAGATGTTTGATGTGCGGTTGCAGAAAGGCAAGCCGGCGCATGATCGCATAGCGTTCCGGTACGCCGAATTCCTTTGCCGCATCGATAACTGACTTCATTGGCATTCTTGTGATTTTTCGATTTGTTATGTGATCAATGTTCATGCAATACCTCCAACTATCCTGACCGAACGGAACGGTGTCCCCCAGACGGCTTCGCCTCCGGAACTGCTCCGGGATTTTATCTCCAGGTGGCATGGAATCCACCCAGTCAACCGACCGACGATAAAACGCCGGCGGTCCCCGTAGCAGTCGATGACCTCCACGCGTTTTCCCTCCAGGCCGATCAGATCGGCTGTCAGGTCAACACGCGAGCGCCATCCTGTGGCGGCGATATTCTTCTGGAGGGCCTTATCAACCAGGGCAGCGTACTTGCGATAAGCTGCCATTGTGCCGCGTTCGGTCGGAACAGGGGAATGTTCAGGAGAATTCAGTTCAGTTGCCAAGGCTCCCGCCTTCTTCAAGACGACATCGAAGCCCAGGCAGGTATAGAACTCGCCATGGTCGAGAACATAAACACCGCCGGCATAGCCGGGGTCTATTGTGATTTTAGTGGGCATGGTCTATCTCCTTTGCCATTAGCCAGGGAGACAGACTTCCCCCCTCGGGGAGTGTCGTGTCTCTCCGCTGGATGGATTATGATAATTGGGTCAGTCGCGTAGTCGTTCGTCCCAGCAGCACTCACCGATGAAATGTGCGTAGTCGTCGCGCTGGTAGAAGATGCGTGCTGATGATTGCGGAATCATGTTGCCGCAGCCGATGCATTTGACGGCACGTTCGAGAGGACTGTCCGCGACGGTAAGCTCCCGAATGAAAGTCTCTTCGCATTCCTGGCAGTCGTACAACTCCCGGTCGATGCCCAACAGGGTGTCGGTTCGTGAGACTTCAAGAAAACAGCCGCATACCGGGCAGCCGATGGTGTTCGGTGTGCCTTTTTCCGCATTCCGTTCATGTTCGTAATTATTGCGGGCGACGCGGAGATTCTCCTCGAAATCAATCTCCATCCGCTCACAGAAATGCATCAGGTCTGTGAGCAGGTCCTTGACGTCATCTTCGTCGCCATCGAAATCCCGGCCTTCAAGTGTCAGGCAGTAGGCCTGCATGACCGTGTCGATCCTGTCGGCACGCTCCTCGTTGGTCGGTTCGTCTGTCGTTAGTTCAAGAGGGCTCATGTCACCACCCCCTTGCATTCATCTGATTGAGAACCATTCCCAGATCGATTCCGGACTCGGTAATCTTCTCGATGTGTCCAACAGCATGAGCAATGTCGCCGTTGCTTTGAGAAACTTTGAGGAGACATTCCTCCTCGAATCCCTCGACATCGTAGTCGAGAATGATCACGTCCATATCCGGGACCTGCTCCGGTACATTGCTGACAATGCTCTGCACCAGACCACCTTCGAGGACCACGCCGACAATCGGCTTGGGCGGAGGTGGGTCTTCCGTCCGGGGGCTGATATCGCCGGTTTCCGCTTCGCTGATTCGCTCTTCCAGCCACTGGCCGGTAAAGCAGTACTGGATGTCATCAGCTGTGAGGAAAACTGCTCCTCCACCGAAGCCATCCGGTCGCATCCGCGAACAGGTGTAAGCGCTTTCCTTGTAGATCCACGGAAGTTCACCGTTGGAACGGCGAATAATCTCCTGAAACCTGGTGAAAAGATCGTCCTCACTGAGTTCGATTTCCTCACCTTCAGGCTCCTCTGAATCAATGTAACCGTTACAGCACCACTCATCCGCGTAGAGGTAGAACTTGTCCTCGCCGTCGGTTTCAAAAGTGATACTGAACGCCTCGATGATGCGCCGGTCCTCGTCGTTGATCAGGTGCTTGGGAATGGATGGTTGAAATACCGCTTGGGAATAATAGTCTGCCATGGTCTGTCTCCTTGTTGTAATGGTGCGGGGAGACAGAAACCCCGGAGGGAGACGTATCTCCCCGATGGGGTTGGCGATTTATTGTCAGGAAACCCTTCTGATGGTGCCGCCCTTGTCGGTGTACCACCCGAGTGGAACAGTGAACCCGTCGCTGATGACGAACATCATGTCCGGGTTATGACGGTTGCGAACCAGGTAGTAACCGCGGCCTTTGGAATCAATGGCTTCATAGGCGGCCATGCCGTCGGGATCGTTGGCGGGCTGCCACTCAAGAGAACTCAGATCTTTCCCTCTCATGGCGATTCACCTTGCCCGGTCTCCTCTCCGCAGGCTTCCCGTTCATCGTGTATATCAGGCTCGTCGAGCACAGCAAGCCGCACCGTGTCGGTTTCCCATCGGATATCGGTGTGCTTGTAGTAGCCCGACCAGAAGAAATCGTCATCGGTGACGTTCAGAGTGTTGCACTCCATCCGTCCCTCGAATTCCTTCAATCTCACCTTGCCGTTAAAGCCCATGTCGTGCGCAAAAGCGAATCGCTCCACTCCATAGCACGCAAGTATCACATTTCCCTCAATGAGCTCAAATCCGTCAACAATTTAACCGGAACTCGTGTAGACCAAGGTATGCGCCTAATCATACCTTCCCATGTCGATGTCCAGACCAAGAAGGCAAAGATAGTCGCCAAGCACCTGACCTACAAGGTCGTGAAGGGAGATACCCTCCTCAGGATCGCCAAGAAGACTGGCGTCAAAATAGCCAGCCTGCGGCTTCTCAACGGTCTGAAGGGCAACCGGATAAAGCCGGGGCAGGTTCTTGCACTCAATGAGACGGTCTCCGTGGCTGACGAAACGATGCGGACAGCTGTTGCGACCAAATTTCAGGCGGTTAATAGTGATCTGTTGAACGAACTCGAATTTAACGAATCGCTGGCAACGTTGAGCGATATTGATGGGGACAGGCCGATTGATCTGGCTAAAAATCTCGAAGACAGCAGCACCTCCGGCATCAGCAGCCTAAAAAAGTCTGCATACAGCTTTCTTGGCACCCGCTACCGTTTCGGCGGAGGCTTGGATTGTTCCAGTTTTGTTCAGCAAGTCTTTCGCGAACAGAAGATTAACCTGCCCCGTACCGCCCGTGAACAGTTCTCTGTCGGCTCCGGAGTGATGCGTGGCGACCTGCAAAAGGGCGACCTGGTCTTTTTTCAAACCTATGCCACCTACGCCTCCCATGTGGGGATTTACCTCGGCGACCGCAAGATGATCCACGCCTCCTCCGGTCGCTATCGCCAAGTGGTGATCTCCTCCATGGACACCCCCTACTTTCTCTCCCGTTTTTTAGGGGGGCGACGGATCGTAAAGGACGTGCCTGACACCATTAACTTCAACGAACTTCTACAGGGGGTTGGAGAGGAACGTGCGAGCGATGTCATGACCAACGATACTCTCGGAGTGTCGCTGAATATGCACAACTTGTTGTAGCTCCACCAAGTTCCTTCGAGCGGGTCGGCGGAACGGAGCTCGTCCATGTGGATTCCACAAAGGAGAAATATCATGAATAATCGAAGGCTTTTTATGAAGAACGGCCTCCTGGCAATTGTCGGGATAGCCAGTCTCGCAAATGGAGCTAAATCGGAAGCGGCCCCTAAAGCTCAAAAGTGGGGGATGATCATCGACCTGAATCGGTGCACGGGATGCCAGGCGTGTGTCATCGCCTGCAAGGCGCAGAACAAAACGGCGCCCGATCGGTTCAATACCAAGGTGCTAAGTCTGGAAGACGGCCATTACCCTGAGTCCCGGATCATCTTTACGCCGATTCAGTGCAATCACTGTGAAGATCCGCGCTGTGTGCCGGCCTGCCCTCTGGAGGCGACGTTCAAGCTTCCGAACGGGATCGTCGTCACCGATTGGGACAAATGCGAAAGCTATGGCGCCTGTGTGCCGGCCTGTCCCTATGGTGCGCGCTTCCTCGATGAGCGGCATGGCAACAAGGTGGACAAGTGCGATTTCTGCCTGAACAGGCTGGAACAGGGGCTCCTCCCCGCCTGCGTAGAGTCGTGCGAGGCGAACGCGCGGCTCTTTGGCGATATGGACGCTCCGGTGGGAGAATTTGCGGAATATCTCAGGCGAAAGGAACTTACGGTACGGAAACCGGAACTCAAGATAAAGACGAGCGTGCGGTATGTTCGTTCCCGTAAAGGCAAGAAAGGGGGTTCTCTGTGAAAAAAGACATTTTCGATATCATGCAGGCAGGTGCAGCGCTGACGCGGCGCTCGATTCTCAAGGGTGCGGCGGCAGGCATGGCCCTGCTCGTATTGGGAGTCGAGAAGGCTAAGGCCGCTGCAAAGTGGTTAAGCCCACGGCAGGTTCAAAAGTCCGCCGCAACCACCATGGACAAGGATGTCAAGGTGGTTCACTCAGTCTGTCTGTCATGCAATGCGAGGTGCGGCGTCAGGGCGGTCGTGGAAAACGGGAAACTGGTCAAGCAGTCCGGGAATCCCTATCACCCTTACAACAGCAGGTTCCAACCGATAGCCTACAGCACCCCCGTCAAGGAGACGCTCGCCCTGCCCAGCCCGGTCTGCGGCAAATCCCAAGGGGCTCCGAACAACACCTACAATCCGTATCGCATCCTCAAGCCGTTGAAACGCTCAGGCGCGCGTGGGTCGGGGAAATTCGAGCCGATCGAGTGGGAGCAGCTCATCAAGGAAATAGCGCAAGGCGGCAAACACTTCGCCCATCTGGGCGAGGACCGGGTCATCCCCGGAATAAAAGACATGGACAGCGATGCACTCATCGATCCGGGCGCGCCTGAACTGGGGCCGGTGAGAAACGGGTTCGTCTTCATAGGAGGACGGGACCAGAACGCGCGCAAGGAATTCTCCGACAGGTTCGTCAAGGAAGCCCTGGGCTCGGTAAATCGCGTGGGGCATACCGACATCTGCGGCATCGGGTTCCGGATGGGGACCTGGGCGTTCACCGAGAAAAAAGAGGTGGAGATCAAGGCCGACCCCCTGAGCGCCGAGTACATACTGCTCTTCGGAGCCAACATCTACGAGGCCCTCCAGCACGGGATAAATACCTACGGCGCCATTGTGGGCAACAGGAGCTCGCGGGAAAAGGTGAAGTTCACCATCATCGACCCGAGGGCGACCAACGCCTCCGGCCACGCGGAGAGCTGGATCCCGATCAAGCCGTGCCAGGACGGCGCCTTCGCCATGGGGATGATCCGCTGGATCGTCGAAAACGACAGGCACAACAAGGAATTCCTCACCGCGCCGAACCCGAAGGTCGCGGCAAAGCGGGGGCACGCCTGCTACTCCAACGCGACCCACCTGGTGATAGTCGATGATAAACATAAGAACAACCGGAAATTTCTGAGGGTCAGCGACCTCGATCCTGCGGCCCCCGCCGATGATGGGAAAGCGTATGTCGTTCTCTCGAAGGACGGGAAGGCACTGGCTTTCGACAAGACCGAGGATGCGGCGCTCGCAGTCGAAACCTTCGTCAAGGATGCCTCCGGCAAGGAGATCAAGGTGAAGAGCTCTTTCTCCCTGATGAGGGAAGGGGTCATGGAACACAGCGTCAAGGCGTACGCGAAGCTCGCGGGAGTGGAGGCGGCGCAGATCGAAAGGGTGGCCAGGGAGTTCACCTCGCACGGAACCCGGGCGGCCGTGACCCAGTACCACGGCGCCGGGAACTACCTGAGCGGCACCTACGCAGCTTATGCGATCGCGATGCTCAACGCCATGATAGGGAACCTCGATCGCAAGGGGGGCTACATGAAGAGCTCCGGCGGCGCAGGGGCCTGGAACGAAGGACTGTACGACCTCAAGAACTTCGCCGGCAAGAGGAAGCCGCAGGGGGTGATGATGTCGCGCGAAAAGTCCGCCTACGAAAAGAGCACCGAGTTCAAGAAAAAAGGGTATCCGTCTAAAAGGCCGTGGTTCCCGTTCTCCAAGGGAGGGCTCTGCGTCGAGACCCTGAGCGGCATCGATCAGCAGTACCCTTACCCCTGCAAGATCCTCTTCACCTATTTCTTCAACCCCGTCTACTCGATCCCGGGGGGGTACCGGTACAAGGAGACCTTGCAGAGCTTCGAAAAGGTACCGCTCCATGTCTCAATCGACATTGCTATCAACGAATCGAACATCTTCGCCGATTACATCGTACCGGACGTCACCTACCCCGAAGGGCACTACGGCTTCCTCACACCCCACGCGCCGACCCTGAAGTTCACCGGCGTCCGCACGCCGACGATCGAGCCCTTGACCGGCAGGACGGCCGACGGCAGGCCGTTTTGCGAAGAGACGTTCCTGATCGATCTCGCCAGGGCCGCCGGCCTGCCGGGGTTCGGCGAGAATGCGATCAAGGGGAAGAACGGCAAGACCAGTCCACTCACGAGCGGCGAGGACTTCTATCTGCGGGGGATCGCCAACCTCGCCAGCGCCGTGAAGGCGCCGCAGGCTTCGGCCGAAGAGGTGGCCTTCGTGGAGAAGAACTACCCCGTCGCCCGCTTCAAGGGCCTTCTCCCGGCAGACGAGTGGAAGCAGGTCTGTTACGTCTTGGCCAGGGGGGGCGTGTTCGACAAGACCTACGATGACGTCTTCGACGGCGAAAAACATAAGTTCGGGCTGAAGTGGGTCGTGCTGTACAACGAGGAACTGGCCACCACCAGGAATTCCATAACCGGCGAATTTTTTCCCGGCACGCTGAAGTACGTGGCACCGATGACCCCAACCGGCACCGACATCGAGAAGGCCGACAAAGAGTATCCGTTTACACTGATCTCGCACAAGATGAACCTCCATACCCAGTCCAGGACGGTCCTCCACGATTGGTCGCTGGAGGTGTTCCCGGAAAACTTCATCGTGGTGAATGAAAAGGACGCCAAAAAACTCGGTCTTGACAGCGGCGCCAAGGTCCGGCTCGTCTCCCGCAGCAATCCGAAAGGAGTTACCGGTAAGCTCCAGGTGAGCGAACTCGTGCGGCCGGGCTGCCTCGGCGTATCGTTCCACTACGGCCATACCCAGTTGGGCGCGTCGCGTCTTCCGATCATCAAAGCGGAAGAGGTCTTCCTCGGCGGCAGGAGCGTGGCCGACAAGGGCGGGCTCATCCCCAATCCCCGGCATGGGACAGGGATCAATCCCAACGATCTGTCCCGTCTCGACGAGAGCTTCGCGAATACGCCGATGATCGATCCCGTGGGGGGCATTCCCGATTTCAGCAGCACGCGGGTCCGCATCGAAAGTGCCTAAAAGATTGAATCCTCAGACCCAGGGGGCCATTTACCGGCCCTCTGTGTACTCTCCCCGCCTTTCTGCACCGATTACGACGACGAAAATAAATGTTGCGTTACATTCTAATCATCTTTAGAATGTTGGAATATGAAACCACGAAAACCCAATGACCTTTTGTTCGAACAAGTAGCCCGGGTGGGGAAGGCGGTCGCCAGCCCAAAGCGGCTTGAGCTGCTCGACCTCCTCTCGCAGGGGGAGAAGACGGTGGAAACCCTGGCGAACGACGCTTCGATCGATGTCAAGCTGGCCAGCGCCCATCTGAAGGTGCTCAAGGAGGCTCGGCTTGTCGAGGCGCGACGCGAAGGGCGTTTCATCAATTATAGCCTGAGCGGCAGCGACGTTGCCAACCTCTGGCTAAACCTCAGGGCGGTGGCGGAGAAGCACCTTGTGGAACTGCGGGTGGCGCTGGAGCTGATGTCATCGGCCCCGGAACGGCTGACCGCCGAATCCAGGGCCAGCCTGCTGGAGAAGGCGCGGCTAGGAGAGGTCATCGTCATCGACGTCCGCCCCGAGGTTGAATACCACGCAGGCCATCTCCCCTTCGCCCGCTCCATGCCGCTTTCCGAGATCGAGCGACGGCTGGCCGAACTTCCCCCCGGCAAGGAAATCGTCGCCTACTGCCGCGGTCCCTTCTGCCTCATGTCCGACGAGGCGGTCGGACTGCTGCGCAAGAAGGGCTTCAGGGCGCAGAAGATTACCGACGGGGTCGCCGAATGGGCGGCCGATGGGTTGCCCATCGAGGCTTAGGCGGACATAAGGAGCAACTGACATGAAAGATCAACCGGGAGAAGGAAGATTCCTGATTTATAGAGGTTCATCAACATGACGAGAATAACAATTATTGGCGGTTCGTTTGGCGGCTTGACCGCAGCTTTCGAGTTACAGCGCCTTTGTGGAAAAGACGTGGATATCACCGTCATCAGTGAGGATGACCGGTTTGTCTTTTTGCCCTCCCTGCCGTGGCTTGTCATGGGGTGGCGGATGCCTGGTGACATCTCGCTGAGAGTGGGGGAGATTCTGAAACGGAAAGGCATCACATTTCTTCACGAGGCAGCGCGGGAGGTGGATGCGGAGACCGCGAAGGTTTACACCGCCACAAAGGAGATCCCATACGATTATCTTGTAATTGCGACAGGTCCACACCTTTCCTTCGACGAGATACCTGGCCTCGGCCCGGATAAGGGGTTCACCGACTGTTCATTTACGCTGGATCATGCCGTCGGAACAGGGGAAAGCTGGCGAAAGGTGCTTGAGTCGCCGGGGCCCGTCGTTGTCGGGTCGTCCCAGATGGTAAGCTGTTTCGGGCCGTCTTACGAACTGGCATTCGAAATGGACGATGAACTCCGCAGGAGAAAGATGCGCCATAAGGTCCCGATCCTCTACCTCACCTCCGAGCCGTATATAGGACACATGGGGGTGGGCGGCCTCGGTAATTCCAAGCGTTTCTTCGAGGATGAGTTTGCCGAGCGGGATATCAAGTCGATCGTCTGTCAATCGATTGAGGAGGTCACGCCGGGCGAGATAAAGCTCAAGGATGGGGCTAAGATCCCTTTCAAGCTGGCGATGATAGCCCCGCCATTTAAAGGAGTGCCCGCTGTCGCCGCGCTCGGCAACCCACGTGGGTTCATCCCCGTTGATGGAAATTACCGGCATACGAAGTACAAGAATATCTTTGCCATTGGCGTCGCTATTGCGATTGCGCCGCCGGAGCCGACACCGGTGCCGGTAGGTGTGCCGAAGACAGGATTCATGACCGTTCGCATGGCAAAAGCCGCCGCTGCAACGATCTATTCCGAGATAAAAGGAACGACTCCCCCTTCACCGGAGGAGATGGAGGTCCTCTGCATCCTGGACATGGGGAGAACCGCTGCGTTCATGAAGGCATCTCCGCTGCTCCCGCCGCGGCAGGAATCGTACACCAAAAAAGGGGTTTGGGCTAAGTGGCTCAAGGTAGCGTTTGAGCGGTATTTCATTTACAAAATGAAGCACGGCTTGAGTAATTTGCCGTAGTAGGGGGGGATAGGTGAAGAAATTTTCTCTTGTGGAATTCTCGGTGGATCATCCGAAGCTGGTCGTATTCCTGACGATATTTGTAACCGTTCTCTTCATGACCCAGTTCACGAAGATCAAGACCGACACGAATCCGAAGAACATGCTTCCAGCAACCTCGGACGTAAGGGTATGGAATGACGAGGTGGACAAGACCTTCGGCCTCTATGAGGACACAATCGTTCTCGGCGTGGTCAACGATAAGGGTATTCTGAACCCAGGGACGCTCGAAAAAATCCGGCGCATCACCGATGACATTCTCGCTATCAAGGGTGTTGCGGCGCGGGATGTGAGCAGCTTTCCCACCATCACCAATGTGACGGCTGATGCTGGAACGTTGCGGGTTGCGCCGCTCATGACTCAGACCCCGAAGAATGAGGCGGAGATAACCGCACTCCGCAAGCAGCTCTTCGAAAGTCCCCTTTTCATAAATCGGATCATATCACCGGACGGCAAGACGACCGCCATTTACGCGCCACTTGAAAAAGGGGCTAACGGCAAAGAGATCGCCGACAAAATCAGAGAAATCGCCAAGAGGGAAAAGGGGGACGAAAAATATTACATAGCCGGGGATCCAGTTGCCAGGGACACCTTCGGCGCGGAGATGTTCAAGCTGATGGCCATCTTCGCCCCCATCGCGGGTTGTGTCATGCTGCTGGTCAGATACCTGATGTTCCGGGACTTATTCCTCTCTGTCACCCTAATGATGGATGCCATGATCAGCATCGTCTGGAGCATGGGACTCCTGATCGGGCTTGGCTTTCCGGTCCATATCATGACCTCGATGGCTCCCGTCTTTCTGATGGCGATCGCCACCGACAGCATCCATATTTTCAACGAGTTCTATTTCCGCTACCGGGAGAAGAAAGACAAAAGAACGGCAATCATCGAGACGATGCAGGCGGTAGGGAGGCCGGTGCGTTACACCGCGCTGGCGACCGCAGCTGGATTCGCCGTACTGCTGTTCATGAATATTATTCCCGTAAAGGTATTTGGCGGCGTGGTCGTTTTCGGCACCTTATCCCTGAGGCTTTTGAGCTTCAGCTTCATCCCGGCGATGTTCACCTTCGTGAAAGATGAAAAAATCAGTAGAATCGCCGAAGCCGAGGATGTCGGCCTCAACGGAACCTCGCGATTTCTCCGGAAACTTGCCGGTTTCGGGACCCATCACCCGAAGTCCACGGTGCTGGTCGGCTTTGCCCTGCTGCTGATAGCTCTCATCGGAATCTCCCGGATCACCGTGAACAACAACATGGTGGAATGGTTCAAGAAGGGGAGTGAAGTCAGGGTGGCGGACCGTGAGATCAACAAATCGCTTGGCGGCACCTCGCTCGGCTATGTTGTCGGCATTTCAAAGGAGGATGACTTCGTCAAGAACCCCGAAACAATGAGATATCTGGAAGGTCTCCAACGCCACCTCGAAAAGCTACCCGTTGTCGGCAAGACCTTCTCGGTGGCCGATTACGTCAAGAGGATAAACCGTGTCCTCCACGATGACGACCCCAGATACGATGTCATCCCTGACTCAAAGGATGCAGTCGGCCAGTATCTCTTCCTGTTCAGCATGTCGGCCAAGCCGTCAGACCTCGACAACGTGGTGGACTCTTCGTTCAAAAAGGCAAACATCTGGGTCCAGCTCAAGACCTGGGACGCCAAGGCCATGGAGACGGTAATCAGGGCCGTGGACGATTATAAGAAGGCCCATCCCATCGCCATGGAATTGAAGCCCGCGGGAATCGCCTATTTCAACATGATCTGGAACCATGAAGTGCTGTGGGACATGGTGAAAGGCTTTATCCTTGCCTTGATAGCGGTGCTGCTCATCCTTGCCCTTGACTTCCGGTCGATCAAGTGGGCCGTTATCGGGTATATGCCGCTCCTCTTCACCATCGTCCTTATTTACGGTGTAATCGGTTTCGTCGGCAAAGACTTCGACATGCCGATATCCGTGTTGTCGTGCCTCTCTCTCGGCATGGCGGTCGATTTCGCGATCCACTTTGTGAGCAGATTCAGACAGAGAATGGCTGCAACCCCGGATGAGGATGTCAGCGAGGCGCTTCTCTGGACCGCCGCCAGGCCAGGCAAAGGGATCATGCGCAATGCCATTCTCTTCGCGGCATCCTTCGCGGTGATGCTCTTTGCCCCGCTTACGCCGTATATCACCGTCGGCGCGTTCATCGTCACCATGATGCTCCTGAGCTCCCTAATGACAATTATTTATCTCCCCGCGCTGATTACCCTCACGCAACGCTGGCTTATCAAAGGAGGCACCAAATGAGAACCCTGTTTGTCGCAGCATCGATTGCAATGTCGCTGTTTCTGTCATCTACTTCCTTCGGGATGGGCGCGGAAGATGTCGTAAAAAAATCCCAGGCGGCTTTTCTCTATCCGGGCAAGGACTTCAAGGCCAGGGTAATGATGAAGCTTATCAATAAAGACGGCCAGGAGCGCATCAGAGAGCTGACCATGCTGAGAAAAAATTTTGGTGAACCCGGAGGGGACCAGAAGTATTTCATGTACTTCCATCAACCCGCCGATGTGAGAGATATGACTTTCCTCGTTTGGAAATATCCACGGAAAGATTCCGACCGCTGGCTCTTTATCCCGGCCATCAAGCTCGTCAAGAGAATTGCGGCCAATGACAAGCGATCCAGTTTTGTCGGTTCCGATTTCAGCTACGAAGACGTGTCGGGGAGGGCTGTTGAGGAGGATAATCATTCACTGTTGCGGGAAGAGAAATACGAAGGCAAGGATGTCTATGTAGTGAAAAGCGTCCCGAAAGCCTCTGAAAGTGTCGACTTCGGTTACAAGCTGTCCTGGATCGACAAGGGGAGCTTTATTCCGTGGAAAGAGGAGTACTACGACAAGCGGGGCAGCCTGTCCAAAGTCTTCACGGCCAACGAAGTTAAGCCGGTTCAGGGTTTCATTACCGTAATGAGGCGCACGATGAAAAACGTCCAGAGCGGACACCGGACGGAGGTCGTCTACAGCGATGTGAAATATAATCAGGGACTCTCAGATTCCCTCTTCACCGAGAGATCCCTGAAAAACCTGCCGCGCGAGATTTCCAGATGAAGTTTTTCCGGGTTATCGCCTTTTGGGCCTGGCTGTTCTTTTCACTGTGCCCCCCCGGCCTATGCCCTCACCGTTCACGGATTTATGGAAGGCGCGGCAGGGGTACGGCTGGTGGACAATCCCAGCCAATCCAAGGACTTCACAATGGGTGAGGGACGGCTGCAAATGGAACTCTCCCAGGAGGGGCCGCTCGACAGCCGGCTCTACCTCAAGGGGGATCTTATCGGAGATGGCGTGGGAGAAAAAGGGGATGCAGACCTGCGGGAGTTCTACCTTGATCATTCACCCTTCCCGTTCCTCGACGTCCGACTCGGACGGCAGATCATCACGTGGGGAACAGGTGACCTGATCTTCGTCAACGACCTGTTTCCCAAGGACTTCACTTCTTTCTTCGTAGGCAGAAACATGGAATATTTGAAGGTTGGAAGTGATGCCGCAAAGCTGAGCATCTATCCCGGCCTCTTTTCTATGGACATTGTTGCTATCCCTCGGTTTACGCCGAGCGAAGTCCCGGACGGGGAGAGGCTCTCCTTCTTCAACCCCTTTGCCGGTCGACTCTCTGCATCAGGAGAAAGGCTTTCCGCGAAAAAGCCTTCGTTCACATTGGGAAGCACTGAGATTGCTACGCGGATTTACCGGGACTTTGGCAGTTATGAGGCCGCCCTCTATGGGTTCAGGGGTTTTTTTAAGGAGCCCGCCGGAATGGATCCGGCAGAGGGAGTGCTGGTTTACCCGAAACTGTCAACCTATGGCTCAAGCCTGCGGGGGCCTTTTCTGGGAGGAATCGGGAGCGTGGAATTTGGTTACAACGATTCCCGTGAGGACAGATCAGGTTCAAACCCCCTGATTGAAAACTCCTCCCTGAAGTACCTGTTAGGGTACGAGCGCGAATTATGGAGCGACTTTACCGTCCGGGCCCAGTATTTTCTCGAACAAATGCTGGATTATGGAGAATACAAGGCAACTCTTCCCGCCGGTGCGCCTGTCAAGAGTGAGCTTCGTCATCTTCTTTTTCTACGCCTGACCCAATTTCTCCGCTACCAGACACTGCAACTTTCATTTGTCGGTTTTTACAGTCCATCGGATAGGGACGGGATGCTCAACCCTGAGGTTACATACAAGATCAATGACCGTTGGTCTGCCACGTCCGGGGCGAATGTTTTTTTCGGGAAGAAGGATTTTACCCCATTCGGCCAGCTCACCAGAGACGACAACCTGTATCTGCGTCTGAGGGCCGGCTTTTAGAAAGGAGTATCGATGAACCCTGCTGTGTCCGGTAATGATAGCTTACCTCTTTTTGAACACAATCATACTGACGAACCGGTGTTCCTTCCCGGCAATATGCTTGAGTCAGCGAGAATACAGAAGAACCTGCCGCCACTGACCGTACCGGAAGGGTGTTTGCTGGATTTTGACGGTGAACTGGTGGACTACCTGGTGGCAAACGGCCAGGCTAAGCTGGAACCGTCATGGCCCTGTTTTCATACCCGTCTCTACCTCTGGCAGGCAAACGGCACGGAATATGGAATTATTGGCGGTACTGTTGGCGCTTCATTCGCGGTTCTCGTGGCCGAAGAACTCTTCTCCCTGGGCTGCAAGGCACTCGTCACGATCTCCTCGGCAGGCCTGATTGCCGATAACCTCCAGACTCCGATGTTTTTGCTGATCGAGCAAGCATTACGAGATGAAGGTACAAGCTATCATTATTTGCCTGCAGAACGCTATGCGCAGGCATCTCCAGCATTGCTGCAAGTAGTGACCACAATCCTTACCGATGCTGGCATCAAGTATGAATGCGGCAAGTCATGGACAACTGATGCCCCGTTCCGCGAGACCCAGAAACTAATTTCGGCGCGACGAGATGAAGGCATCATCTCCGTGGAAATGGAAGCCGCTGCCTTGCTGGCGATGGGGGCAGCCCTCAACAAACCAGTCATCTGCTTTGCTCACATTACAAACTCCATGGCGACCCGTGAAGACGACTTTGAAAAAGGTGGCGACGATGGCCATGAAACCGCATTGAAAGTCTGTGCCATGGCTCTCTCCGCACTGATCAATATCAAGGAGGTTTAGCATGAAACTCGCAGTCATCATTACTCAGAACAATCCTGAACAAGTATTCACGGCGATGAGATTTGCCAATTTCGCGTTAAAGGAAGGAGATGCCGTCTCCGTATTCCTGACAGCGGAAGGCGTTGAACTGGAACATTTAAGTAATGAGCGCTTCGATATTTGTGGCCAGGCAGAGAGCCTCGTTAAAGCTGGTGGAAATATTCAGGCGTGCGGTACTTGTCTCAAGTCTCGCGATGCACAAGGTTCTGAAATCTGCCCGTCTTCAACCATGCAGGTGATGTACACCCTGGTCAAGGAATCTGACCGGGTAGTTACCTTTTAGCCACATGAACAGGAGGTTTCCATGTTGAAAATGGTTGTATTTCACACCGGAAGTAAGGGTTGAACAAGTTGTGCCATGGCTACAGTTGTAGCCAATAAAATGATGGCTCACTTTGGTGAAGAGATTGACGTATCGATATATCTGATAGATTCTCCGGAAGCCGCCAACTACGTATTGAGAGCGTCTACAACCGTTTTTCTTAATGACGCATGGGTTCCCCTCGACATCGCTACATCGGCGGGCAGGATGCAGGAGTATATTGAGCAGGCACAGGCCAGTGGGGGTACGCATGAAGGTTCGTGACAGCGGGATGCCGGATGAGGAAATGTGGGATGGTTTTTTCGCGCCAGCTAAGGTCCTGGCCACTTTTGGTCTCAACCCTGGCCTGCAGGATATTGTTGAATTCGGGTGCGGTTACGGGACATTTACCCTTGCGGCCGCCGCGATAGTGTCCGGTACCGTGCATGCCCTTGATATCGAACCGGAGATGACAGCCGTAGTCCAGCAGAAGTGCCGAGATGCCGGGGTGAAGAATGTGGCGGTAACGTTACGCGACTTTGTCGCCACCGGTACCGGACTAGCCGACAACTCCATGGATGTGGCGCTGCTATTCAATATCCTGCACCACGAAGAGCCGGTAGCCTTGATGAAAGAGGCGCTGCGTGTGCTCAAACCGAATGGCATGCTGGCGGTGATTCACTGGAACTATGATCCAACAACACCCCGCGGGCCTGCCATGGAGATCCGTCCCCGGCCGGAGCAGTGTATAGAGTGGGGAAGAGAAGCCGGGTTTCGATTCAATGATCGAAACCGCTACGACCTACCGCCATACCACTATGGGTTGGTATTCAGAAAACCCTTTACCTGTGATAGGAAACAGAGCGCCGTCCGTGGGGCAGCTGGGAACAACAATGGCTAAGATAGCACCCTTTGATGAACAGGCTGTCAAGTACGATGCCTGGTTTGACAAGCACGTCGGGCTCTATCAGGCTGAGCTTAAGGCTTTGAGAGCGTTAGTTCCTGCCGGTGAGCGTGGCGTAGAAATCGGCGTCGGTACAGGCCGCTTTGCAGCGCCCCTTGGCGTCGCGATAGGTGTGGAACCGTCACCTGGGATGGCAGAGTTGGCCCGTCAACGAGGGGTTGAAGTGCTGGAAGGTGTGGCGGAAGAGTTGCCCCTGCCGGACGGCGCTTTCGATTTCGCACTCATGGTCACTGTCGTTTGCTTCCTGGACGATGTTGCCAAAGCGTTCCGGGAAGTTTGCCGCATCCTCAAGCCGAATGGAACCATGGTAATCGGATTCATCGACCGAGAGAGCAAGCTGGGCCAGCAGTACAGCCAAAAAAAGGAACAGAGCCAGTTTTACCGTGACGCCATCTTTTATTCGGTGAGCGAACTTGTGGTGTTACTGACCAAAGCTGGCTTCTCAGACTTCGCCTACCGTCAGACCTTGTTTCAAGAAGAATCAACTAACCTGACTGTCAAGGAAGGCTACGGCAACGGTGGGTTCGTGGTAATACGGGCATACAAATCGGAGGGAGGGAGATACAAATGAAGGTAGGAATCATCCGGTGTCAGCTGACCGAGGACATGTGCCCAGGCAGCACCGATTTCAAAGTGGCGCGAGAAGGGACCCTGGCCTTTGAGGAAACCGGCCCGGTGGAAATTGTGGGTTTTCTCTCCTGCGGAGGCTGCTCCGGCAAGAAGGCCGTTACACGTGCCAAGATGATGGTTGACCGGGGGGGCGATGCCATCGTCTTCGCCTCCTGCATGAAAAATGGCAACCCTATCGGCTACCCCTGTCCGCACTTTGCCGCTATCAAAGGGGCGGTGGAGAAGAAACTCGGTCCAGATGCGAAGATCATCGACTGGACCCATTGAGTAGAATGACCTATGCCGATTTACAAGAAGCGCTCCGGGTGCTGGGGCTTGGTGAACGTGCCACCCTCAAAGAGATCAAGGCCCGGCATAGGGAATTGGTAAAGCGTCACCACCCGGATGCAGGTACAACAGGTGACCCGGATGCGATTCGAAAAGTAAACGCTGCCTACAAGGTCCTTCTGGATTATGTTTCCGATTTCCGCTTCTCATTTGCCGAAGAGGAGTTTTTCGAACAGAATCCAGAAGAGCGAATCTGGATGCAATTCGCTGACGATCCTTTGTGGGGAAAGTAAATAAGCATGCCAGGAGAACAGACCATCCGCCTTACCTTTTTCTTCGGTGTCCTTGCGGTTATTGCCGCTTGGGAGTTCATTGCACCCCGTCGTGTGCTAACCGACAGCAAGGGGCGACGCTGGTTTGTCAACCTTTCTCTGGTAGTAATCGATACCGCAGTGGTTCGTTTCCTGCTACCCGTCCTTCCGGTCGGTTTGGCACTCCTGTCCCAGGAGCGCGGTTGGGGAATATTGAATATCATCATACTACCAAATTGGATCAAGGTCGCCTTGGCTGTTGTGACCCTCGACTTCGTCATCTACCTTCAACATGTGCTCTTCCATTTTTTGCCGATTCTCTGGCGACTCCACCGGATGCATCATACCGATCTCGATATCGACGTTACCACTGGCAATCGCTTCCATCCCTTCGAAATAGTCATTTCCGTCGGAATCAAGTTGGCGGCAGTAGCTCTGATTGGGCCGCCTGTAATGGCGGTTGTTATCTTCGAGGTGGCGCTGAATGCGACATCACAGTTCAACCACGGCAACATTAGTATGAATGAATCGGTGGATCGATGGCTTCGGCTTGTTGTGGTGACCCCGGACATGCACCGTGTCCATCACTCGGTTATTCCCCGCGAAACAAACAGTAATTTCGGCTTCAATCTCCCTTGGTGGGATCGTCTGTGTGGCACCTACCGTGCCCAACCTGAACAAGGACACCCCGGGATGAGCATCGGGCTCAAAGAGTACCGAGATCCAACGAAGTTGACCCTTCCACAGTTGCTCCTTCAGCCATTCGTTCGTAAACCCATGTAGTCGGCAAACCTGGAATCCATTGGTGTTACACAACTTCTCTTAAAATATTTTGTTCTCAATCTTCATTACAGAGCAGTGCCTCATCGAGAGTCAGAGGTAACCGGTCAGGTTTACGGTTTTCCTGTAGCGCTTTTTTGTAGAAATACTTGGTGATGCTCGGTGGCTCCAAACGGGCCTGCTCAAGTAGAGGAACATTGGTGAGCAGTTCGCGAACCGTCCCATCGGCGACAAGACGACCGCCCTGCATGATAAGCATTCGGTTTGACACCTCAGGAACCAAGCTCATTTGGTGGGTAGCTATGACCACAGAGTAGCCATGCTCATTTGAAAGATGCCGAATAAGGCTGACTAACCGGGATATGGAAGCGGGATCAAGACCGTCAAAGGGTTCATCAAGGATCAATACCGAGTTCTGCATGGCCACGATGCCTGCAAGTGCCACCCGTTTCATTTCGCCACCGGAAAGATGGTGAATCGGGCGCTGCTCCAGGTGCTGTGCCTCCGTGATGTTCAGAGCCAGGGTCACCTGTTTTTTTACGTCGGCAGCGGAAAGTCCGAGGTTGCGTGGACCGTACGCGACATCCTCTTCGACCGAATTGCAAAAAAGCTGGTCCTGGGAATCCTGAAAGAGCAGTCCGACCGTTCGGAAAACATCTTGCGCTGATTTAGCGTTTAATTCGGTTCCCGCTACCCTTACAACACCTCTTTCTGGCCTGATTAAACCGGCAAGAAGTTTCATCAAGGTCGTTTTACCACTGCCGTTGTGGCCGCACAGTGCCACTGCTTCGCCGGGCATAATTCTGAAACTTACTCCGGCGACGGCATCAGCATCGTTGGAGTATCGAAAATGCAGGTTTTCGGCTTCTAATACTGCCTGGTTTGGCGGTATGGAGATCCCGTCAGATTTGAATTCGGCAACACCGGACATTGGGCAATATTCAGGGTGTGAAGAAGATTGTTGATTTGGTGCCATACTTTCTCCAGAAAATTCAAGCACCACCGCGAGCCTGCATGGCATGTTGAATACGTTGGGCACGATCATAGGCCCGCAAGAATATCTGCGCCGTGATAGTCCCGGTAGTGCGCCACTCCCTGCGCCACCCCACCAAGCCACCACGGGCGTGTGCCGATAAACGCATGGCGCAGAATTCCTCCCATAACAGGAAAACGTAGCGGTACATGAACCCCAGGGTATCGGCGACCACATCAGGTACACGGAACCAGCGCAGAGCTGCCAAAATTTCAGTAAAAGGCGTTGTCAGGAACAGCAGCCCGGCCCAAGCGGTATCGGCCAGAACTCGTAAGCCTGCCAGGCCTCCCTGTGCAAGCCCTTCATGATAAATTGTCAGGCTCCATATCTTAATCAACGGTGTCTGCCCCAGTCCTGCTGCAAGCCCAAATACCACTGGCAGAGTTGCCCACAGAGGTGCCAACACAAACCAGGCGACATGACGTAACGGTGCTCTTGAAACGGCCATGCCGATCCAAGCCGTCAATAGCAACCCCAGACTCAACCGGTAGTCCAACATCACCACATTGAACAGCACGGCAACAACGACAGAGACCAATTTCAAGCGGGCGTTCATACCGCGTAAACCGCTGTGGCTGCGCACTGCCATGGTCTTCTCCGCCTTGAGTAGATCAGATATGGAAAGATATCCACTCATGGTTTCAGGATTTCAGCTGCTGCCGATCATTCGGCGCATCTTTGATCCGACCGAAGAGTAGGTGCCAGCTGCGTCCAATAATGAACCCGGCCAATCCGCCTCCTGCCAGAAGCATGGCATTCCAGACATCACCTTTATTTTCAAGATTTATAAAAGGGTCATGCGGTTTGGCTCCAGCGGCTTCCGCCATTGCTTCGTTCACTTTTTCGTCCATCCCGCTATAAGATCCAGGCTTATCCGCCTTGCTTTTTCCTTCCTCAGTTACGGATACAGAGCCTGATGCCCAGACTTCAGGTGACAGGCTCAATCCACTGACAGCGATGCCACACATAAGAAGTATTGCCAGCGCTGTCCCGGATATGACTCGCAGAGCTTTCAGCACATCTGGTCGCTGTCGGCCAATGGAACGCACGGCGATGCCGGTAACCGCCATCTCACCCAGAGCGATCGGCAACTGCACCGGCACATAGGCTGCCATGATGACAGCCAGATATCCGCCAAAACTGTATTGGGGCTGAGGCGCAAAAAACGCCAGGTGCCCTCCCAGAATGCTCCCCGAAATTATATACGTCAGGATATCGCCCATTAGCCCGCCTAATCCGGCGGCTGCCAACAACGGCAAGCCCATATTCCGGCCAAGCTTGAAAAAGAGCCAGCCCCCCACGGCTCCACCAAGACCCAAGGAAAGGATATTTGCCCCCAGAGTGATAAACCCTCCGTGTGCGAAGAGCAGAGCTTGCAAGAGCAGAGAAAGTCCTGCGAGAGCAGCCCCGATGCCGGGACCGAGCAGTATACCTGCCAGAGGTGTACCACAGGGGTGCGAGCAGGTTCCTATGTAAGCTGGTATGGGAATCAGTGAGACCAGAAAAATAAAAGCCCCAGCCATCCCCAAGAGCGGTTTGCGTTCGGGTTGTTCTTTTATGAAGCGCTTCATGTCCGAGACTCCCCAGGCCATGACCACAACACCTGCAGCTGTAGTTGCCCAGAAAGAAGGACCAGTAAGAATGCCTTCCGATATGTGCATGTTGGTGATTCCTTTTGTTGAAAAAATCCTGTAATGAAAAGAACAGGCGTAGCCGGTTAAGGTAAAGGCATAAAAAAAGTCCGCATATGCCGAAGCAACGTGCGGACTTTTCGTATTTAAAGTCTGATACTGGTTCACTCTCCCTTTACCAAGGGGAATTGTTGAGTGCTGAGATCATGGCAGGTCTTCTGGCTCGCGATTCATCCTCCGGGCGCCTTCCCAATCTTTCGACCAGTGACATATTGCCCTTCGTCCTCGCTTACAGCGGCGGGTCCGCGGGGGATTTACACCCCTCTTCCCTATCAAGCCCTCGCGGGCACCGAGATCCGATATTAAGCTCCGCATAATGGAGCGGATATGTGTTAATAACGATATTCCAACACGCGAAAACTGTCAAGGGAATGGAATGGTAATTATTGTGGCTTGACATTTTGGACAACGACTCGATATAATTATAAACTAAATCATGCGAAAACTAATCCCTCTAAAATTCTTTTCACGACTTCTTCTCATGGTGGTGCTGACCGTCACGATCAATGGTGTGCATGAGAGTGCTCATGCCATGCAAAGTCATGTGACAGCTGCAAGCGATCAAGAATTAGCTTCTGAAATTTCCGCATCTCAACAGTGTCCTTGTGTCCCTCTCGGACAACACAAAGATTATGATGGTTGCAATACTTGTATCAACTGCACCTGTCATGCGCCCCTGACCATCCAACCGTTTCAACTCAGCTATAATCCATCCGTTCTGGACGATCTGTACGCGTCCGCCCCATTCAACTTCTTACCCAAAGTCTATCTTTCCCTCTTCGTTCCACCCGATTCAGCCGCAGTATAACCCTCTGTCTCACTCAATAACTCAATAGTAACGCTTTTCTCAAACGGCCTTCGTGTATCCACACACTGCCGTAGCATATTCATCTATCTGGAGGTTTATCTGTGACACGCTCAACAATGGCGCGAGGAACTGCACTTGCCATTTTACTGGCGGCATTCAACTGTCTGCCGGCATTGGCCGAAAATGTTCCCCGCAGCATCAATGAAATCGTTGTACTGGCTCTGAAACACAGCGCTGAACTGGCTGCTTTGAAAAAGGATGCATCAGCAAAGCAATCGCTGGCAATTCAGGCCGGTACAATCAGCAATCCGACCCTGGAACTGCAGGGTTCCACCGGCAGCCTGTCCGGCAGCCCTGAAGAGCGTACTGCATCAATCGGTATCAATCAGGAACTCCCCCTGTACGGCAAGCTAAGACTGCGTCGCGAAGCGGGACAGCGTGAAGCCGAAGCAGCGCAGCGGCAGCTGGACAACACCGCGCGACTGCTAAAGGATGAAGTTGTTACCTTGGCTCTGGACTACTCACTAACCTCCAAACGTCAGGAGCTTGCGGAAGACTTGGTAAAACTCAATCGCGATCTGGTGACCATCGCCGGAGAACGTTTCAAGGCAGGTGATATTCCCGAGCTGGATCTCAATCTAGCCAAGGTTGAGGTGGCCCGGGCCGAAAGCCGTTTACTGGAGGTAGAGCGCGAGGGCAGCCCGCTTCGCATCAAAATCGCATCTTTGACCGGATTAAATGAATCCGACATCAAGCTGTCCGACAAGCTTTCCGTACCGATGCCATCACCAAAAACCCAGGATCTCGTAAAGCAGGCCCTGGCCTCGCGTCCAGACCTACTGTCGCTGGCGCTTGAACGAGACAAGGCTGAGACAGAAACCCGTCTGGCTAAAGCTGAGGTGCTTCCCAATCTCACGGTTGGGCTCTTTGCCCAATGGCAACGAAGCTCCGTTGAGGTGGGAGGCATGTCATCAACAAGCAGCGATACACAACTGGGGATACGCCTGTCCATGCCGATCCCGGTCTTTGACCGCAACAAGGGCGGCCGGGCTGCTGCCCAAGCGCACCTGGATGCCGCAGATTCCCACCGCCTGGCGTTGGAGAGGACGATCACCGCCGAGGTTGAAGCCGCCATCTCGCGCCTTTCATCGTCGGAACGTATCCTCTCCCTGCTTGAGCAGGGTATCATCCCACAACTGACTGAGAACCTGAAGCTGACCCAGGAAGCTTACCGACTCGGTGAGGTAGGTATTCTCTCGGTCATCGATGAACAGAAGAAATTCTTCGAGGTCAACGACAGCTATCTGACGGCGCTGCATGATCGGCAGGCAGCTCTTGTGAAGCTTGAAACAGCAGTGGCAACAGAACTTACCGGAGGTGTGCAGTGAAGAAAAAAGGAATCATTATCGGACTAATCCTGGCTGTTGCCCTTGGTGGAGGCTTTCTCTATCGTTCCATCAACCTCAAAAACAGCGGTGGAGAGCCTGTCGAAAAGAAGGAAGCTGGCCACAAGGAAGAAAAACCAGGCGGGCCTGATGAGGGCAAGGATAAGAAGGAGCCGGTCAGCGTCAAGATGACCGCCGAGGTGCAGAAACAAAACGGCGTGATCGTCGCTCCGGCGAAAAAGCAGCGCATGGGCGGCGTGATCAGTGCCACCGGCAAGGTGGAGGCCAACGCCGACCGCACTGCCCACGTATCGCCGCGCATCTCAGGAAAGATCGTTGCCGTCAGGGCCTCCCTGGGCGACAGTGTCTCCGCCGGACAAGCCCTGGCTACCCTCGACAGTGTCGAACTGGGTGAAGCCCTGGGCCGCTACCACCAGTCAAGGACCAAGCTTGCCCTGGCGCAGTCCAGCATGGATCGGATCAAGCACCTGGTGGAGAAGAAGATCGCAGCCCGCAAGGATATCCTTCAGGCCGAGACCGACTTCAAGACCGCCCAGACCGAGTTGCACACCGATGAAGAACGTTTGTCCTTGTACGGTGTCTCAGCCTCAGACCTGAAAGGGGAAGACCACAAAAAGCCTTTCCTGCCGGTCCGTTCCCCCATCGCTGGCACCATCACCGAGAAGCACGCCATCGTCGGTGAACTCGCCGACCCTTCCAAAAGCCTCTACACCGTAGCCGATCTTTCCACCGTCTGGGTGCTGGTAGACATCCATGAAAAAGATCTGGCCAAGGTGCACAAGGGTCAAGCGGCAATTGTTTCTGTTAGCGCCTTTCCCGACCTGAGGCTGAGGGGTCGCATCACCTATATCGCTGACCTGGTTGATGAAGCCACCCGTACGGTCAAGGCGCGTGTCGCGGTTGCCAATCCGGGCCGGAAGTTGAAGCCGGAGATGTTTGCCACAGTTGAACTGGCTTTGCAGGCTGACTCGGCAGCGGTCCTGTCAGTTCCAGAAGAGGCTCTTCAGGATGTAGACGGCAATAAGGTGCTCTTTGTTGTGAACGACAATGGAGTGGAGTTTAAGCCCCGTAAAGTTGAACCGGGTCGCACTGCCAACGGTATGGTTGAGATTGTTTCCGGCCTGAAGGAGGGAGAACGCTATGCCATCAAGGGGGCCTTCATACTGAAGTCGGAACTTAAAAAGGGCGAGCTGGAAGGATAGTGACACCATCATCAATAAAGGATGAAGTAACAGGAGACGCTCACTTATGCTGGAAAAACTAGTCACATACACGATAAAGCAGAAAGGGATGGTCATATTCCTTGCGCTGCTGATTATTGCTTTCGGATCGTATTCATATCTGAAATTACCGATTGACGCTTTTCCGGATGTGACAAACATTCAGGTAGAAGTCGTCAGCCATGCAAATGGCCTCTCTGCGGTTGAGATTGAGCGGAACGTCACCTACCCGATCGAGATGGCCATGCGCGGCTTGCCGGATCTTGAACAGATGCGTTCGGTTACAAAGTTCGGCCTTTCAATCGTGACCATTGTTTTCAAGGACAATGTCGATATTTATTTTGCGCGGCAGCTGGTATTTGAGCGCTTGGCGGAAGCGAGAGAAAAAGTCCCCAAAGGTGTTGAAGTTACCATGGGGCCAATCGGCACGGCTATGGGTGAGATTTATCAGTACACCCTGGAAGGAAAGATGCCAGCTGACCCGCAGCAAAAAATCGCATACCTGACCAACCTGCGCACCATTCAGGAGTGGATTATCACCCCGCAGTTGAAAGGCGTAGCCGGTGTTAACGAAATCAATTCGTTCGGCGGCTACTTCAAGGAATACCAAGTTGTTGTCTCGCCGGAAAAAATGCTGAAATTTGCCGTAACGGTAGACGATGTCTATTCCGCCATCGGCAACAACAATCAAAACGTTGGTGGCAATATTCTCGAACGGGGCACGGATCAATATATCGTTCGAGGAGTCGGGTTGATAAAGGATCTCAGCGATATAGAAAATATCGTCTTGAAATCCCAGGGAGGAACGCCGACCTACTTGCGTGACGTCGCCCAGGTCAAGATAGGCGAAGCCGTGCGCATGGGTGCAGCCATGACAAACGGCAAAGATGAGGCCGTCGGCGGCATCGTCATGATGCTGCGCGGCGCCAATAGCCATGACGTTGTCCGGCAGGTAGAAAAGAAAGTACGCGAAATAAATGGCAACAACATGCTGCCGGACGGCATCAAGATGGTCCCGTATTACGATAGAAGCGATATCGTGAACGCGAGCGTACACACGGTAAACAAGGCTCTTTTGGAAGGCGCCATCCTGGTGCTCGTCATATTGTATCTATTGCTGAAAAGCATCAGAGGGAGCTTAGTCGTACTGATCGCTTTGCCGCTGTCACTGCTCGTCACCTTTGTTGTCATGAAGATCGCCGGATTGAGCGCGAATCTGATGTCACTCGGTGGAATAGCGATTTCCATCGGCATGATCCTGGATTCAACAATAATTGCGGTGGAAAATGTTCAACGGCACTTTGCTGAAATGAAAAAGGGTGAAAATCCGATACTTGCGGTTCTTAAAGCTGTTATTGAAGTGCAAAAGCCCAGTATTTTCGGGGTATTGATAATTGCGATTACTTTTCTGCCCATAATCTCCCTGGAAGGGATCGAAGGGAAGATGTTTGGGCCGCTTGCCATAACCGTAGCGATTGCGCTTCTTTCGTCGCTCTTTATATCGGTATTCATCATTCCGGTTCTCTGCTCCCTCTTGCTGAAGCCGCAGCCGGAACAGGAGAGCTTCATCATGAAGCGCGCACACAGGCTCTATCTGCCGCTTCTGGAATATGCAATGAACCAGAAAAAAGTGGTCCTGAGCACTGCCGGCCTGTTCCTGCTTGTGTCGCTGTTTCTCGTGACAAGATTGGGGACGGAGTTCATCCCGACCATGGATGAAGGAGCGTTCGACATGGATGTTTCCATGCTCCCCGGCGTCTCCATGGCGAAAGCGATGGAGGTAAACAAGCTTGCCGCAGAAAAACTGAAGAAGTTTGATGAACTGGATATCGTTGTGTCAAAGACAGGACAAACCGGCGTCGCGCTCGATACCAGGGGGGTGGATAAAACCGGATATACCGGGATATTCAAACCAAAGAGCGAATGGAAGCGGGACATTTCCAAAGAAGAGGTTACCAATGAGATGCGCACGTCTCTTGAATCGGTGGCTGGCATCAGCTTCGGCTTCAGCCAGCCGATTCAATGCCGGATTGATGAACTTGTCGCCGGGACAAAGGCACAACTGATTGTCAAGCTGTTTGGCGAAGATATCGACGTACTGAGGGACAAGTCGGCTGAAATTGCCAAGGCTCTTTCTACCGTCAAGGGGGGAACCGATTTAAATACCGAAAAGGTTTCCGGGCAGCCATACCTGACGGTCAACATCGACCGGGCCAAAATCGCCCGCTACGGCCTGAATATCAGCGATGTCCAGAGTGTCATCGAGATAGCTGTTGCCGGGAAATCCGCCTCTCAATTCTATGAACAGAACCGGAACTTCGACATTACGGTGCGCTTGCCTGAGGAAAAAAGAAATTCCCTGGAAACCATCAAAAATATTCTTATCACCACAAAAACGGGCATGAACATCCCGCTCGAACAACTGGCCGAAGTAAAGATGATCGAAGGGCCGGTTCAGATCAGCCGCCAGGACGGCATCAGGAGAATCGGGATCGAGATGAACGTAACCGGCAGGGACATTGGTAGTTTTGTTGCGGAAGCAAAACAAAAGATACAGGAAAAGGTCAAGCTCCCCCCCGGTTATTATATGACCTGGGGTGGTCAATTCGAGAATCAGCAGCGGGCCATGAACAAGCTAATGATCATCGGCCCTGTCGCCGTCGGCATGATCATGCTCCTTTTATACGTTTCGTTCCGGTCAATCAGCCTGGCGTTGCTGGTTATTTCCAATCTGCCTTTTGCGTTGATCGGCGGTGTTTTTGCTCTCTATATATCAGGCCAATATCTCTCCGTCCCCGCATCAGTAGGCTTTATCGTCCTGTTCGGCGTCGCCGTGCTGAACGGACTCGTGCTGGTGTCGCGCATCTCGCAACTCCGCGACGAAGGGTTTGAATTACCGGAAGCGATCAGAAAGGGAGCTCTCGACAGGTTGCGCCCGGTACTGATGACAGCATCAATATCCATTTTCAGTTTGGTTCCGATGCTGATTGCCAGTGGGACCGGTTCTGAGATTCAAAAACCTTTGGCAACGGTTGTTGTCGGGGGATTAGTGACATCAACGCTGCTTACGTTGCTGATTATTCCATCAGTTTACAGCTGGTTTGAAAGAAGAAAGACTGATGCAGAGATGTAAGCAAATCCATTAGTCGAGAACACTCCATAGAACACAAAAAAATATCTGAACCGGAGGAGTTTGTGAAAGAGATAAAAGCAATAATCAGACCGTCGAAGTTATTGGAAGTTAGCGAAGAACTACATGAAATCGATGGATTGCCTGGCGTGACGGTTTCCGAGATAAAGGGATTCGGCAAAGGCAGGGCCAGGAAGGCAACAGACAAGATTGTTTATGAAATGGTGGAGTTCATTCCGCGAATTCAGCTGGAAGTTGTTGTCAATGACGAGATGGTTGATGAAGTCGTCAATGTGATCCAAAAATACGCTCATACCGGCAATACTGGAGACGGGAAAATATTTGTTTCTACGGTTGATGACATAGTAAAGATTCGAACAAATGAAAGAGGAAAAGATGCCGTCTAGCAGTGCATCGTCCTACTCTTTCACGACATAAGTCTGTCCAGCCTGAATAGGGGGTATTCTATGAACAGAATGAAATTAATGCTGTTGGCAATGGTCCTAACGGTGGTAAGCGGTTGCGCGGAAAGCTCCGCCCTGATTAAGGCCAACAGCACAAGCATTCGCACTGACATCTATGAGGAATTAACGAACGGTGGGATTGTGCCTCAAGGGTTTGCAGATTTGCGCATAACCGCCACGTTAAAGACACATAAACCGGGTATCTATTCTGCTAAGGATATTCACGGAACGCCAGATTACAAGTTGCTGTTGAATATTGACGGTCAGGCCGTGTTGGTGCGCGGAAGTTTGCAAAATGAAAACAGTGAATCAAGGGGGCTTGTGGACCCGGAAGCCGGTGACGGGATCAGGTATCGATTTAGCAAGAATTTTCGCCTGAAGTCCGGTACCCACAGAATTGTAGTGGCGCTTCCCGATGACGAAATTGCCGTTGTAAGGGAAATAACCCTAGGTGAAGGAAATGTGAACAATTTGGTACTGGAGTTCATATACAGCACAAAACCGGGGAAGAGGCGACTGGGAATGTATAGTACTACCAATTTCATAGAAGGCATCAGAACGATCAGATTGATGTTGAATGGTCGGGAAATTTAGGGTGGCATAATGAATCTCTCAATGATCGAAGAACGCACCATTAAAAGGAAACGGATTACCAAAGCTGAGCTGGCTGAAATGTTCTCTCGTGTGAAAAAACCACATGAATATTTATCCGAGATACATGATTTTTATTCGAAGATTATATTAGCTCAAGTCTCCAACAACCCGAAGCTTGGCGCAAAAAAGCTCTCTGAATCGCTTGTGCTTGAAGGGATTTCCCTTAGTCCAGACTCAATTTATAAGTTTCTTGTTAAGCGTAAGTTAAACCGTAGTTCTCTCAGGACGTCCTGGAAAGACAGATTAGAAAACCAAAAGGAGATAAAACCATGAAAAAAATCATAGTGTCTGCTTATGCAGTAGCTATTGCATTTGTAGCCCTTCCTGTTTTCGCCGCCGTGCAAACTGAAGGGAAAAACGACTGCCTTGTTTATGGTAAGAACTGCCCGAATGCGGTGGATAGCTTGCCGGAACGGATAACCAAGCTTGAAACCGAAATTGCCAAAGGGGAAAAGGTTTACACTGCTGCAGAGCTGAAACTGCTCGAAAGTAAACTGAATGAAGACAACGAAACAATGAGAGTACTGCAGAATCGATGAAGATATCGGTAATGGTTGCCTGAGCTTTTCCAGTCCTGAGCATGACGTAAAAAGGCTCATATGAACTGATGTGCCACACTAAGGGGCTGTGATGATCACTAATCGAACAAAAATATGGTCCGTAGCAATACTGGCATGTCTCTTTCTTACTGTGGTCAGTGCTTATGCCGTTACGGATAAAATTCAACCTGGGCAGGCTGGCATGACATTCGACAAGTCATTTCTGCAATCAATAAAAACCGTGAAGCTTTATGGACGGATAGTCGAGATAGTCGGTGTGCCTCCAGTGAAAGTAGCTGAAGCCTCTCTCAAAATACCTGGCGAGAAGTATCACTGGAGTGGCAAGGAACATTCCTCGTTCAACATACGAGTAATCTCCGGCAAGGTCATCGACGCGAATGTCGTGACACCTGGCGGCAGCATTGTATCTCTCGAAAGTAATGGAGAACTGATCGAGATCGGAAAATAATTTCATCTAAACCATCGGAGGAGCTTATGCATCGTTGCAAAGTACATATTATATTGGTCGTACTGTTTATGGTGGCTGCAAATAGCAGTGTATTTGCCCTTGAAGAGAAGGTGGTAAACGGAACGATTGTTCACGATAGTTTACATCCTAAATTAGTTACCACTTTTGTTGAAGATGTCGTGTCCCTCCTGCCGCCCGAAATGATCCAGGCTCTGGAACCTTATCTTGAAACGTTGAACAGAGAGGCCAACTTCAATATCCGTGATGATTATTGGCGCAGAAAAGTAATCAGCATGGCTGAATTCAAGAGTCGTCTTGAAGGGATCTCAATCCAGAACGGAAACGAGCTTGCCAGTCAACTTGGCGGCAGTGTAGTGCATATTTTCGAAATTGCTCTTCGTCCCAATGGTAATGACGTAATGAGCGAGGGATTGAAAAAGAATTTGAGAGAAGTGCCTAACCGTTGGAAAAACGACAAATTCACGGTGGCATACGATGGTTATAGCGGGCAGTCCCTCGATGCCATACTCAGCACTCTGTATGATTACAACAAGCGCCAGAAAATGACCTTGTATCCGGACCTCGTCAAAACTACTGCAAATTTGTGGAGCGCAGTCTGGCAAAGAGGTGGCGGAAAAACAGATTTGGTAGCCAAAACATTTGTAAGAAAGCCGCTTGATATAGACGTTAAAAAAACCCCGGGAACCGTTAATACGCCGAGTTATCGTAGGTAGAGTCAAACGTGAAAATGTTTATGATTTGGAAATATGTAAGAACCCTGTGCATGATCTGCATTTGTCTGTTCCTCAGCGTACAGGCTTTTGCGCTCGTGCTTCCGCATGGCTCTGCCTCAGACGTAAAACAGATTACATCCGGAACAGGGCAACCCCCATGTAATGATTGCCCCTGCGATGACGAACAGGGAGACCGGAAGTGTAATTCTACGTGTCCCTACTGTACAGAATCTGCATTTCTACCAAAAAAAGAGATTTTTGATTCATTTCTAATTAAGGAGAAATTCACAGTTACTGAGCCGTTGTTATTAATGCCTCAGGTTTATTATCAAATTTTTGTCCCTCCTCAAATCCGCTCCTTGGACATACCTCGGCAGTATGTATGAGCTGTTTCGTTAACGGCATCATTTCCATTTCTAGCAATTACTAGAAAGGGAAATGACCACAGATACTGTTTCGGTCTGCTTGACACGCATCCGCCCAATATCCTAAATATTATCCAAGGAGCTTCATCGTGACAACGAATGAAAAATCATGGCCCCAATCCATCAGGGACTTCTTCTGCTCGCTTAAACTGACCATGTTTCTGTTAATTACTTTGGCGGTCATCTCAATCATCGGGACGATCATCCCGCAGGGGTCGCCGCCACCGGAGTATTTGCAAACAATCAGCCAGAACAAACTGAAGCTTTACCAGACGCTCGGTTTTTTCGATATGTACCACTCATGGTGGTTTATCCTGCTGCTTTCACTGTTGTGCATAAATCTGATTGCCTGCTCCATCAAACGGCTCCCCCACATCTGGCAGACGATCACCCAGCCGGTACTGGTAATGAGTGATGGACTTGAAAAAACATTATCAAGTCGCACAATGTTCATAACGAATGGAGACTCAAGTACGCTCAGGGATCGGATAGCCGCTGTTCTGAAGGCAGAATTTGCCGATCCCGTGATAACCATAGACGGCGGAGCTTTCCACCTGTTCGCCCAGAAGGCGCCCTGGTCCCGGTTGGCTGTGTATGCCGTTCACTTGAGTGTGCTGGTCATATTTATCGGTGCAATCATCGGTTCTCTTTTCGGCTACAAGGGATACGTCAATATTATCGAGGGGCAAACCATCTCAAATGTCATGTCCCGTACCGACAAGGAGATCGATCTCGGCTTTGCCCTGCGTTGCGAACAGTTCAGCGTTGCCAAGTATCCTAACGGCGCACCGAAGGAGTTCAAGAGCATTATTACCGTACTGGAGAACGGCAGACCGGTGCCGGATTACACCAACGTCCGCGTTATTGTAAACGATCCACTGACTTACAAGGGGATCACCTTTTACCAGTCGAGCTACGGAAATGCTGGTGATTATTTCTTTACCGTCAGTGATGTGAGCGGCAAGGAAGGAGCTACGTTCAAGGTGGACCGCAACTCGTCTGTCACCCTGCCTGATGGCAGCAGCATGCATATCATCGAAGAAACGGATGACGTCTCCACGTTTGCCCCGGCTCTTTCCGGACCGGCGGTGCAGGTCGAAATTCATGACCAGCGCGGGGGGGCAGAGAAGGTAATCGTGTACGCCAATCACCCCGAACTGAATATACAGCATGCCAAGGAACACAGTGGTGGATTAGTGTTGCAGTACAAAGGTAGTCAGAAGAGGATGTATACGGGGCTGCAGGTTGCAAAAGATCCCGGTGTCTGGGTGGTATGGTTAGGCTGCCTCCTGATGGTAGTGGGAATCTACGTCGCCTTCTTCATGTCGCATCGGCGAATCTGGGTGCGAGTCGAGAATGGAACCATAACCATCGGGGGTAATGCCAGCAAGAACCAGGCAGGTTTTCAGCTTTTCATGGAGCAGCTGGTGACAAAGTTCAAAAAGCAGCTTCCGTTGGAGGATAACAAATGACCAGTTCACTTCTGTTCAATATAACCACATTACTTTATCTCGCTTCCATGCTGGCTTTCTTTGCCGCCTTAGTCAACCGTACCAAGTCCTTCTTCGGCAGTGCAGGAAGCTTCACTGCCTTTGGTGGTCTGCTGTTGCAAACAATCGCCATCGGACTGCGCTGGAAGGAATCCTACACCCTCGGCGTCGGTCATGCCCCGCTTTCGAACCTCTATGAGTCAGTCGTATTCTTTTCCTGGACGATCGTCCTCATCTACGGCCTGCTTGATCTGAAATACAGGTATAGGGTCATCGGCGCTTTTGTCATGCCCTTTGCCCTGATGGGGATGGCCTGGGCGCATCTGGGTATGAAAAGCGGCATCGAACCGCTGGTGCCGGCCTTGCAAAGCAACTGGCTCCTCTATCATGTCATCACCTGTTTCCTGGGGTATGCTGCCTTTGCCGTCGCTTGCGGCATTTCCATCATGTACCTGATTCGTGAGAATCATGAGCGGGCCGCACAATCCAAAAAAGAGAGCATTGTCTCCACGTTTCCGACAAGCCGGGTGCTTGACGATCTGAACTACAAAGCAATCATGATCGGCTTTCCTTTGCTGACCTTGGGGATAATCACCGGCGCCGCCTGGGCAAATTATGCCTGGGGTACCTACTGGAGTTGGGACCCGAAGGAGACCTGGTCGCTGATTGTCTGGTTTATCTACGCGGCATTTCTCCATGCCCGCATTACCAAAGGGTGGGTAGGACGGCGCGCAGCCTGGCTTTCGATCATCGGTTTTGCCGCAACCATCTTCTGTTATCTCGGGGTGAACCTGCTTCTGTCGGGGCTTCACAGTTACGGTGGGTAACAACGAATCAGTGCTTCGACAGTCCTGAGCATGACGAAAAAAAGCTCACTCAGACTACGCCGAATGAACGGAGAACCAATGACCCCGCAACATACAACCCTTGAACTGAATATCGCTGGACTGGATTGCCCTACCTGTGCCGGGCATCTGGAGACAGTTATAAAAGAAATCGTTGGAGTTACCAAGGTGTCCATAATGCTCGTTGAGCAACAAGCCGTTATTCTCTATAATCCGTTTAAGACAACGCCGGCTGCGATTCGAGAAAAAATCGAAGATTCCGGATATGCCGTTTTTTCCGGAGACAATGAAGAGACTGTTTTGGAGGCAGTAAGCATCGCGCCACCGGATGGGTCTGCAATGGCGCCAGGGCGTCAGGACATTCTGCACATCGAAAACATGGACTGCCCGACCGAAGAGGCGCTGATACGCAGCAAGCTTAATGGGTTTCCCGGCGTGACGGGACTCGAATTCAACCTGCTACAGAGAAATCTTATCATTTCCCACACCCTGCCATCGCTGGATTCGGTGGTAGATGCTCTGAACGCCATCGGCATGCAGGTCGGGGTACTGGAGCAACCGGACGAATTACCTAAGGATGAAAAGACCAATTGGTGGCCGCTGATCGTGTCGGGAGGTGCTGCACTGGGCGCCGAGATTGTCGAAATGTTGAGCGCCGGCCATCACTGGCTGACGCTGGTGCTTGCATTGGTCTCTATTTTAACGGGTGGATTGAAGACCTACAAAAAGGGGTGGGTTGCGCTACGCAACCACAACCTGAACATTAATGCGCTCATGTCCATCGCCGTGACCGGCGCATTGTTCATCCGCCAGTGGCCGGAGGCGGCCATGGTGATGTTCCTGTTCGCTCTGGCCGAAGTGATTGAAGCCAAATCCCTCGACCGTGCCCGCAACGCTATCCGCGGCTTGATGGCAATGACCCCGGAAAGCGCTACGGTGAAACTCTCCGACGGTTCGTGGGGTGAGGTCCCGGCCAAGGATGTTGTGCTGGACAGCATCGTACGCGTCCGGCCCGGAGAGCGGATCGCCCTGGACGGGGTGGTGGTTGAAGGTAATTCGACGGTTGATCAGGCCCCGATCACCGGTGAAAGCCTTCCTGTGGAGAAGGGACCGGGTGAACCGGTCTTTGCCGGCACCATCAATCAGGCAGGGTCATTCCAGTTACGGGTCACGGCAGGTACCAATAATTCAACGCTTTCCCGCATCATTCATGCGGTCGAGGCGGCACAAGGTAGCCGCGCACCGACCCAGCGTTTCGTTGACCAGTTTGCCAGGGTGTATACTCCGGCGGTATTCGCCGTGGCGCTGGCTGTAGCGGTCATTCCTCCGCTGGTTTTCGGCGGTGTGTGGTTTGAGTGGGTATATAAATCACTGGTGTTGTTGGTCATAGCCTGTCCCTGCGCGCTGGTTATTTCAACGCCGGTCACCATTGTCAGCGGTCTTGCCACCGCCGCACGACGTGGCATTCTGATCAAGGGCGGGGTCTATCTGGAGGAAGGGCGCAAGCTTGCCTGGTTGGCGTTGGACAAGACCGGTACCATTACCCACGGCAAACCGGCGCAGACCGATTTTGAGCCGTTGGACGAAATTGATCCACAAGAAGTACGTTGTCTTGCCGCAAGCCTGGCCAACCGCTCCGATCATCCGGTTTCGCACGCCATTGCCGTGTCTGCCGAATCAGCCGGGATCACGTTGCGAGAAGTTGCGGACTTTGCTGCTCTGGCTGGCCGTGGCGTCACCGGTCGTATCGGAGACCGCGTATATTACCTCGGAAACTCCCGGCTCATTGCAGAGAACGGCTTTTCTGAACCTAATATTACCTCCCGGATTATGACTCTTGAACGTCAAGGGAAGAGTGTCGTCCTGCTGACGGATGATACCCGGCCTCTGGCGTTATTCGGCGTTGCCGACACAATCAAGGAGTCCAGCCGCGAGGCTATCGCCGACCTTCACCGGCTTGGCGTACGCACCATGATGCTCACAGGTGACAATCAGCACACCGCCGAGGCAATTGCCCGTTCTGTCGGCATTGACGAGGTCCGGGCCGGGTTGTTGCCGGAAGACAAGCTTAGCGTCATAGAAACGTTCCTGGGAAACGGCGGTACCGTCGGCATGGTGGGCGACGGCATTAATGACGCCCCGGCCCTGGCGCGCGCCGATGTTGGTTTTGCGATGGGTGCTGCCGGTACGGATACCGCCATCGAAACCGCCGATGTTGCCCTGATGGACGATGACCTGCGCAAGGTGGCGGTCTTTGTGCAACTTTCACGGACTACATCGACAATACTCAAACAGAATATTGCCATTGCACTAGGAATAAAGGTGGTGTTCCTCGTGCTCACGCTCATGGGCCACGCCACCATGTGGATGGCTGTTTTCGCCGATATGGGAGCAAGCATGATTGTGGTGGCTAACGGACTGCGGCTGCTGCGTAAATAAAGTATGTAAAAAATCAAGGAGATATCTCATGCAAAGAAAATTTATAATAATAGGAATGGTGTTGATAGCGGGTTTTGTCATCAGCGGGTGTGCTAACAACAGGGACGTAATCGCAAAGGCATCACTTGCAGCCAGATATGATGTATTCAGCGAGGTTGTAAACCATGAGGCCCAGCCCGGCAAAGCAATAATGGATATTAAGCTCGCGGTAAAAAGTAACTCGTCACGTTTTATGGGAATGTATAACAAGCACAGCAATCCACCCTATCGTGTGCATGTGAATGTTGATGGACAGACATTAATTCTAGAGGCAGAGCCGGTCCTGGAGAATAAATCCTTGATTGATTCCAATGTGCCCGAAAGCGGCACCGGCTGGAAATATCAGTTCAGCAAGCGGATTGCCCTTGCTCCCGGCAGGCATACACTGGCGATTGCGCTTCCGATTGATGATGTGATTGTGGAGCGCGAGGTAGAATTGCACGCCGGCACAAACACGATTACCGTGACACCGGTTTATAACAAGAGGTCACTGCGACCATACAAAGGACAGCATTTTACTGCCGGGGTAAAGACCTTGGATATAACAGCCAATTGAACACTTTTTCCCGAAGATCTTACTGAATTAAGGCATGTCCGAAAATTAAAACAAAACATCTACGGAATCATCTTAGGCGGAGTTAAATACAACGGGTAGTAGGAGAAACCACATGAAAGTCCGTGACAGCGGCATGCCCGAAGAAGAGATGTGGTCCGGTTTTTTCGATCCGGCCAGGGTGCTGGCTATTTTCAGCCTCGACCGTGGCGTCCAGGACCTGGTTGAATTTGATTGCAGCTATGGAACCTTTACCCTGGCAGCCGCCGGAATTGCTTCGGGGACCGTTCATGCCCTGGACATAGAGCCGGAGATGGTGGATGTCGTCCGGCAAAAATGCCGTGCAGCCGGCATCGTCAATGTGCTGGCAGAGGTGCGCGATTTTGTGACCGAGGGAACCGGCCTGGACGATAACTCCATGGATGCTGCCCTGCTCTTCAACATCCTGCATCACGAAGAACCGGTGGCCTTGATGAAAGAGGCCCTCCGCGTACTCAGGCCGAACGGTATGCTGGCCGTAATCCACTGGAACTATGACCCCGCAACGCCGCGCGGTCCGGCCATGGAGATTCGTCCCCGACCTGAACAGTGTGTTGAATGGGGAAGAGAAGCTGGATTCGGTTTTAACGAGCAAGGCCGCTATGACCTGCCACCGTACCACTACGGATTGCTCTTCAAGAAACCATTTATCCGATGAGCTGGTAACGAATGGAAATTGCAAAATCAATATTCTATTTTCTGTTGGCCGGTGTATGCGAAATCGGGGGTGGATATCTGGTTTGGCTCTGGCTTCGGGAGGGCAAAAGTATCTGGCTTGCTCTCATGGGCGGGATAATACTCTGTCTCTATGGTGTTATCCCAACGCTACAACCCGCAAGCGCGCCGTTTGGAAGGGTTTATGCGGCGTATGGCGGAATATTTGTTGTTCTTTCAATTCTATGGGGCTGGCATATTGATAAGGTCATTCCGGATAAAGTCGATTTGATTGGCGGTACAATCTGCTTAGCGGGCGTTTTGGTTATTATGTACTGGCCCAGAGGTTGATAACGGCAAAACATGTGAAGGCGATAAAAGGCTAATTATGGCCATTAAGACAGACCTGACGCACGGACCTTTGCTGGCAACACTCTCTGCTGCGCTCTTCGGAATCTCGCCGGTGTTGTGCAAAATGGTGATAGGCGAGATGTCGCCCGTACTCCTGGCCGGCCTGCTGTACCTTGGCTCAGGTATCGGGCTCTCTTTCGTCCTTATACGGCAACACATAAACATGATCCGGGAAATACAAAGCATCTCCCGCATCCACCGGCTAAAACTGCTCTGTGCCGTGCTGGCAGGTGGTGTTATTGCGCCTCTGTGCCTTGTGTATGGCATTAAATATGGCAGAGCCTCGGAAGTTGCCCTGTTGTTGAATCTGGAGACCGTTGCCACTACTATCATCGCCTGGCTTATTTTCAAGGAGCAGGTAAGCCGGTATGTCTGGGCTGGTAAGGTGTTCATCGTGCTGGCAGCCGCTATAATCATCTTGAAATCGTCGGAGGGCTTGGTGTTCTCAGCCTCTGGAATTCTGGTGGTGCTGGCCTGCATATTTTGGGGCATAGACAACAACCTGACCCGCGACGTGGACGAATTGCCGGCAACGGCCCTTGCTGCCATCAAGGGATACGGTGCCGGTCTGTTCAACATCATTCTTGCCTCCGTTCTCGGTTTCGGAACAATTGAGGCTCACCAGATCGGCGGCGCTCTCCTGATCGGAGCGCTCAGCTACGGTGCCAGTCTTGTTTTCTTCATAGGAGCGCTTCGCAAGATCGGTTCGGCTCGCAGCAGCACTTTTTTTGCCATTGGCCCGTTCATTGGCGTCTTGTCCGCACTGGTTCTGCTTCGTGAACAACCTCCCCCCTTCTTCTGGTTTGCAACTGCGTTGATGCTCGCAGGTGCCTTGTGTCTTTATCGGGAACGGCATGAACATCCCCATGTACATGAAACTATCACACATCGACATCAACACACGCATGACCAAGATGAACATCACCGTCATCTGCATGACGAAGCAGACAATGTGGGGCCACACGACCATTACCATGTGCATGAACGGCTAACCCATAGCCATGTACACTGGCCCGACACCCATCACCGACATATTCATTGACAGGAGAGATTTTGTGGAAAGCAGATCAAGCAAGGTATCTTTGAAACATAGAGTATGAAATCTGAAAATGCCGAAAAAACGGTCGCATGGTTGCAGACAACTCCGCCACTGTCGAAACTGTGTGCCGCTTATCCCGAAGAGTGGGAAACGGTTTAGCACCAGCTGGTTATGGTGCTTGGGCGCGGCAGTCCAGAGGAGCTGGTACCCTACCTGAAACGGCTGTCACAACAGAGGACGTTTTCGCCGAAAAAGGCTGGAGCGTTGCCGGTGCGGGAGATGGTACGCTACCAGATGGCGCATGCTGCTGTCAGGCAGCACGGTGTTTCGGTCGCGTCGGGTGTTAAGCGGTAAGGTACGGTTCAATCTGCTGAATGGATTTATTATCCAGAAACTGCTGTTTGCACACGATTTGGAACGCCTGTTGGGAACTAACCTAATTCATTTAGGTCGCATCAATCTGGTACTGCTAAGTAATTTATGCTAGTTTCATCACTCGGATTTACACTCATATTAATCGACAGGTGTAATGCTCCATGACATTGTTTCAAATTCTTATTCTTTCGGTAGTTCAGGGGGCCGCAGAGCTCTTGCCAGTGTCAAGCTCCGCCCATGTGATCGTGATCGCAAAGATGATGGGACTCGACCCGACAACACCGGAGATGACGCTGCTCTTGGTAATGCTCCATACCGGCACCATGTTTGCTGTCATCTTCTATTTCCGTAAATCCTGGAAGGCCAGTTTTTTTGCTTCTCGCCAACAATTTATGGCCGGTTTCAAAGTTATTATGCTTGCAACAATCTTTACCGGAGTAATGGGGTTATCGCTGAAAAAAATTATTGAGCATTTTGTATTAGGTGACGTTCCACATGCCGAGATTGAAATGCTGTTCGGAAACCTGGGTCTTATTTCTGCTGCCCTGGCCACAGTTGGACTTCTAATCATCTTCGCAGGTTTGAATAAAAAGCTTACGGTAGGAATTCGCGAAATTGGGGCCAGAGAATCAATCCTGATCGGAATTATTCAGGGGCTATGTCTCCCCTTTCGTGGTTTTTCCCGCTCGGGTGCAACTATCTCTGCCGGCCTTTTGCTAGGGATTGCAAGGACAAAAGCCGAGGAATTCAGCTTTGCATTGGCTGTGGTGCTGACTCCTCCGGTAGTTGTCCGCGAAGTTCTGCGGCTCCTGAAGTCTCAGTCTCTCACTCAACAGCCTGAAATGCATCTGATGAGTCTTTTCCTCCCCAGCGTAGTTGGAATGGGATTTAGCTTTCTGGCTGGACTATTGGCTCTGCGTTGGCTTTCCAGCTGGCTTGAGCATGGTCGCTGGCAGTACTTCGGCTATTATTGTCTGTGTGCCTCAGCCTTCGTGTTCATCTTCCGCTGGATAGGTTCATGAAAAACGTATGTCCATCATTTAAGAAACTAATCATTGATGTCCCATTAAGTCTCTTTGGCCGCGAGGCCTTCCGCTCCCTCTATCGAAACAAAATGCGTAGTGCGTTATCGGCCATCGGAATTGCCGCTGAATGGGTCATGCCCGAGCAGCCAATAGTCTCTGCTTCCTAGATAATGCCGTCTTTCACGTTGAGCGTCTGCTTGCAGACCCCCTGCTGGGAAGCGCACCACCCCACACCATGGGTTAGTCCGGCGATGTCCTTTATCTCCTTGGACTGCACCCAGCGTACTTCTTGCGGTTTTGGCGCAGGCCCGTGGTTCGGTCCTTTGGCCACGCAGGTCATCTTATCCACTTCCGACGAATAGATCATTCGTAACCTCCCCTGCCTATTTTGACTTCTTTTCATCGTGGCTGTAACGGATAACGGTGGCCTTCTCAAGGGTGATCATGCCGCCGCCCATCATTGCATCGATACGCGGCATGATGGCGTCGATCTTCTCCTGGGTATCAATCACCTCGACAATCAGGGGCAGGTCGGTGGAAAGGTCCAACAGCTTCTGGGTATGATAGACACTGTGGGCACCGAAACCGCTCACGCCGCGCAGGACCGTGGCTCCGGCAAAAGCCTCTTTGCGCAGCAGTTCCACCAACGCCTCATACAGCGGTTTGTGCTCAAAACGGTCGCTCTCTCCGATGAAAATCCGCATCAACACATTCTCTCCAATCAGTTTGCTCATGGACTCTCCTTTATGCCGTTATGAAATTGAACGAATGGTAACAATGCCGAGCCAGGTGAAGAGCAGGCAGACCGCCACGCTCGCCAGTACATTGGCGAAGGCCACAAGGAACTGACCATCCTCAAGTAATTTGAATGTCTCGTAGCTGAATGTTGAAAAGGTCGTCAGCCCCCCCATGAAACCAACAGTAAGTCCCAGGCGCAAGGTGTCAGGGATGACAGTGCTACGCAAACCGAGTTCCATGATCATACCGATAAAGTATGCTCCAATGATGTTGACGGCAAAAGTGCCATAGGGGAAGGCCCGACCCAACTGGCTGTAGACCCAACCGGAGAGATAAAAGCGGGTGAGTCCGCCACCGGCGCAAAATACGGCAATTGTCGCAGCAGTTTTCATCTATGTTCATCTCCTAGATTTGTATTATATTGGGCATTCAGGGGTCTTTTATCTGCGGATCTGGATTTGGAAACATCAACGCCGCTAAAACCATGGCGGTCAGATACACAAAGCCAGCGCTCCAGATAACGTCAGTCACAAAGTGCCCTCCCTGAATGACTCGTGCTATCCCCATGACCACCCCGTACAAGATCCCTCCCCATAACCAGAGCAAGGCTTTGCGTCGCTGCTTCTTTTCACGCATGACGAAATACGGTGCGGACATGTAAAAGGCCGCTGATGGATGGCCAGCTGGAAAAGAAGCATTCCTCGATGCGGGGCCCGGCAGCCAGGGTTGATGAAAAGACAGCTTTCCACCAAATATGTCAACATGTACAGGTCGAGGCCGCCCCCAGTGATCTTTGAATATGCTATTAACGAGGATACCGGGGCCAATAATCAAGAGTATGGCAATAAAGAGGGCCTGCCGGCGTATTGATATCAAAGAAGCTCGAAAATATCCGGCAATTACTATTAGCAGTGCTATCGTCCCCATGGTATAAGCTGGATATACGCCAAAGTCGTACAAAAACTTCCAAGGCTGAAGTTTCCCTATGGGAAAGCCAGCTCCAGGTTGATAAAAAAGACGTGCCATCGTAATGTCGGCATTCATGAAAACACATACGGCTGTTGCAACAATCAGACTGAATAACAATACATAAAATGACCTTCGCATTAGAAACCCTCTTTCTTGAACCAAAATCTATAGTCTTAGGGTCGCAACGATACGTTGCGGATTTAACAACAGCGACAATGCTTCCTGAATACTGCGTGCCAGAATTTTCGCATTTAATACCGCATCAATAGCGCACCCTTCGCTCTCGATGACTGCAATACTCAGCCGAGAAACATTAAGCATGCGCCGGTCATTTGCGCCGTTGCCGATGGCAACAACAAACGCAGCATTCAAATCTTTAACGTACTGTTCCTTCTGGGTATCGAGATTCTGACCCGTCAGTACGGTAACTAGACAGGGAATTTCCGATAGTTCCGTTTGTGCTCGCCCGAAAGTATCGGCCGTTACGACATGAATGGTGAGCAAAGAGGATAGATCTTCAAACAGTTCGCGCACACCTGGCAACAGACTACCATCTGCAGAGAGAGTTCCGGTGAAGTCACAAACGAGATACTCTAGTTTCAATGCGCCAAATCCAGGAATATCAATTTCAAGCATGTCTCTCCCCTTTAATTGACACAATCAAAGCGACGAAAAGCAAGGCTGACAATGTCGCAGTTGCAGCACCGAAGTAGAAAGTTGCCGACGGTGAGACGCGGTCCCAGAGCAGTCCGCCTATCAGGCTGGCAGGCAGTGTAGCAAGACCGACTGCAGTAGCATATACTCCAAAGGCTGTAGCCTTGAAATCAGGTGGAATGATGGTGGCTAAAAAGGCCTTTTGTATTCCCTCGGTCAGTCCCATAAACACTCCATATAAACTGAACAGCACCCAGATAGCGGTACTGCTCTTGGCGACAGCAAAACCGTAGTAGAGACCGGCAAAGAGCACAAAACCAATCAGAATGACCCTTTTCTTTCCATATTTATCCGCTGCAATTCCTGCCGGTATGGATGACAGCGAGTAGACGAGGTTGAACAGCAGGTAGACGGCCGGAATCATGACTGTTGGGATGCCAACCTGCTCTGCCCTCAGGATCAGGAAGGCGTCACTGGAGTTGCCCAAGGCGAACAGAGTCGCTATCATAATGAAGATTTTTACTTTCCAGTCAAAGTGTTTGATGGTAAGCCGAGGGCGCTCCGCAGGGGCAACCGCAGCCTGTTTTTTCTCCTTGATGAACGCAATGATTATCAGCACGGCAATGGCGCCCGGTATCATGGAGAGCCAGAAGACCATCTTGTAGTAGTTGTTGTAAAGTTGGAGCAGAATGAGGGCAATGGCGGGGCCTACCACTGCACCCATGGTATCCATGGTGCGATGAAAACTGAAAGCGCGGGCCAGATGGGTTGATTCCGCAGATTCAGCAATAATTGCGTCCCTTGGAGCAGTACGAATACCTTTACCCAAGCGGTCAACAAAACGCGAGGCCAGTACTTGTTGCCAGGCTCCGGCAAGGGCGATGATCGGGCGACTCAGGGTAGAGATAGCATAGCCGGCGATCATCAGGTTTTTTCGCTGCCCGATTCGATCGGACAACCAACCGGAAAATACTTTCAAGAGACTGGCTGTTGATTCGGCAATCCCCTCGATCAGGCCAATCATGGACTTGTTGACTCCCAGCACGTTGGCCAGGAAGAGCGGCACCAGCGGATAGATCATCTCTGAACTGAAATCCATGAAAAAGCTGACCAGTCCTGTGAAGAAGACGTTTTTGCCAAAGCCGAAATATTTTTTATCTTGGTTCATTGAATTACCTATTTTGATGAATTCGCTTTGTCACCATCTGCCCAGCAAGGCCAAGCCTGCCGAATTTTCGGATACAAGCGGGACAAGCGACACCTTGGCCCCACCTTTTTTGACATGCGTGGCCATAACTATCCGGCCGCACAGTTCGCCAATGGCCGCACTCAGGACAATATCGCTGGCCCAGTGTTTGTCCTGGTAGATGCGTGAGAAGCCAACAAATGTGGCGGCAGAATAATAAAGCGCCTTGATTGGTATGCTCTCCGAGGTGGCGGCCATGACCGATGCCATGGCAAATGAACTGGACGTATGCATGGAGGGGAGCGAATTGTAATCGGTCTTGAACTGGCCGGGCGTGAATGCCCCCTTGTCGCCTTTGACAAAGGGCCGAGCCCTGCCAATTGACTCCTTCAGTATAAAGGTCGTCGCATCGGCCAATATGATCGCTTCACCCAACATCTCGCCGGTTTCCTTCCAGCGTGGCGAGCCGGCGAAGATTCCGCCGCCATAAACGGCGGCGGCAATCCCCAGGTGTAGAAACGGATCGCCGACAAGATTGCCGACATCCGTGACCTTGTCCAGGCCCTTGCTTTTACTCCCTTGCAGCTTGGTGCGGATATCACCGTCAAAAACATAGGTGAGGCCGACTGCTCCGGTTACGGCCAATGTGCCGACCAGTCCGTAGTCGTCCGTATCCAACGGCGTCTTTACAACCTCCAACGCCTCGTCTCTGAGACGTACAGTCTGCTCCTTGAGGGCTTTCGTGCTGTTGAAGATGTTGTCGTCAGCGTGGGCCGCGCCGGATAGTGCCAGTAAAACACCACATATGATCAGAAAACGCATGCAAACTCCTTTGGAATATTCAATACAAAAAAACTCCTGCCCTCGTTTTTGAAGAGCAGGAGTCATCAGCTTTTGCAAGCGGTTATGGCGAACTCCATCGCCGAGCGAATTGTGTAATGAATATTAGCCATGTAGGTTGGCGAAGTCAAGATATTACAATGGATTTGAAGGCTTGGTTGGCCTTTTATCATTGCCTGTCATCCTGTCCACTGCAAAGTTATTCCAACAATCAGGCATTGTTGGGGGTCTCATCCGCCCAAATTCAGGTAGAACTGAATGCTGGTAGCCGGGGAGTTCATTCCCCGGCTATCGTGATGGAATACCATCACTTCACGTACGTAATGTGGACCATTTTTCAAGTCGCTTGGCGTCAATCAAAGGTACAAGTATAGCGAAACAAGGCACCCTTGCCGTCTTTTCGGTTGCGAAGAGACACCTTTCCTCCCAGACGGTCGGCAATGCTTCGCACAATGGACAACCCAAGTCCGCTGCCGATTTCATCCGTGCCCATAACCCGGTAAAACGGCTCAAAGACCTGATCCTCCTCCTCATCCGGGATGCCAGGTCCGGTGTCGCTTACCTGGAAGATTGCTTGCCCTTCCTCGTAAAACAACGCCACATTCACCATCCCGCCGGCCGGGGTGTAGCGGATGGCATTATCAATGGCATTACGCATCAAAATTGCCAGCCCCTCGGCCGGCGCATTCATGACAATCTGGTCAAGCCGTTCGCACCCCAGATCGATTCCCTTGGCAGTGGCCAGCGGTATCAGATCTTCAAGCACCTGCCGGACAATCCCGTTCAGGTGAACCTCGGCCGCAGGAACGGCGCTGGATTGCTGCCGCGCCAGGGAAAGCAACTGATCCAGCAATGAGCGTGTACGGGCCAGCCCCAGTTTGAGTTTTTGGAGGCGTTCCCGTCGTTCCTCGGGGGGTACCTCCTGTTCTAGATTTTCCGCCTGCAGGGTCAGGGCCGTCAACGGCGAGCGCAGCTCATGGGCGGCATCGGCAATGAAGCGGCGTTGCTGTTCTATGGTTTCGGCCAGGCGCCGCATCAGGCTGTTGATGGATACCACAAAAGGCCTGATCTCCGCTGGCACGCCGTGTTCCGGAAGCGTAGTCAGATTGGTGTCATCCCGTTGGTCCAACTGGCTGGAAAGGTCGGTAACCGGCGCCAGCGACCGCCGGACGATCCAGGCGATCAGCAGGGTCAGGAACGGCACCAGCAGCAGCAAGGGGATCAAGGTGCGCAGGCCACTGTCCCGGGCAGTCTCGTTGCGGACCGCCGTCAATTGGCCCACCGCGATTCTTTTGCCGGAGGGGAGGGTGCGGATGTACAGTCGCCAGGTGTCGCCATGGCTGTCAACGGTTGTAAACCCATCCGGCAGGGTGGCTGGCAACTCTGAAAGCGGGGCGGTCCGGTTTGATTGCACTGCCTGTTCCTGAATACCCAGGGGGCGGATGACAATCCGGGCATCCGGGTCGCTCTTTTCCTCGGCACGGGTCATTCCGGTCCACGGTTCCACGGCCTTGCCCGATCGCCCAACCAACAGCGCCACCTGTAGAAGCTGATTGTCCTGTAGTTCCTGGGCCTCCAGGAAAGCCAGGAAAAACGAGCAGGCACCGGCAATAATGCCGCTGACAATCGTCACGACGGCTATCCAGCCGGAAAGCTTGCGACGGAGAGAATTGCTCATTGTTTTCGATCCACCATCCATCCCAGCCCCCTGATGTTTCTGATCGTATCACTGCCAAGTTTCTTGCGCACGGCATGGATGAGGAACTCGACGGCATTGCTTTCCACCTCTTCGTTCCAGCCATAGATGCGGGTTTCCAGTTCCTGGCGCGACAGGATGGCGCCGGGGCGGATCAGCAGCGCCTGCAGCAGGGCAAATTCACGGGCGGACAGGCGGCAGCACTGTTCGCCGCAGCCGGCCTCCTTGGTTACCGGATCAAGCCACAAACTGCCGTTGGACAACAAAGATGCCACCTGACCCGTTTTGCGGCGGACCACGGCCCGGATGCGGGCCAGCAGTTCCCCCAATTCGAATGGCTTGACCAGATAGTCGTCGGCCCCCAGGTCCAATCCCTTGATCCTTTCGGCTAAGCCGTCCCGGGCGGTCACGATCAATACAGCGGTGGTGACACCACGGCCGCGCAGACGCTCCAGTACCACCAGGCCATCCAGCTTGGGGAGCCCCAGGTCGAGAATCATCAACTCGTACTCGCCCGTTTCGATGGCATCACAAGCGCTGATACCATCCCGCACCCAATCCACGGCATAGGCAGCGTCCTTTAACGCCTGCATCACCGCCTCGCCGATCATCCGGTCGTCTTCCACCAGCAGAACCCGCATCATGACACTCCTGGATTATCGTTATTCATTAAATATATCACGCTGCCCTGACGTGACAACAGCGGAGTAGTAACTTGATTTCATTCAATGACTTTTCTCCGCGGCCCTTTGGGGAAAAGTGTACAGGCTGATCAGGATCAGGCCGAAAAGCACCATCGAAGCTGAGTAACGGCTTAACGCCAGCCCTCCGGCGCTGACCGGTTTGTCGAGCAGATCCCCGACCACCGCCCCCAGGGGGCGCGTCAGGATGAACGCGGCCCAGAAAAGCGCGGTACGGGATATGCGGGTCCAATAGTATGCGGCAACAACAATTGCCAGCAGGATGCTGAAGACAATAGCGCCATTGGTGTAGCCAAGGCCGGCCGTATCCGCGGTCCAGTCACCCAGCGCGGTGCCGAGGGTCTGGGAAAACATGATCGTTACCCAATAAAACACCTCAGCCTTTTTCGTCCGTACCGTATCCACGGAGACAGACCCCATGCTGCGATACCAGACAAACAGGGAGCCCATGAGCATGGCAAACAGAATTGACGTGCCGCCGGCATAGCCGATTCCCAGGGAGCGATCGGCAAAATCGGCCAGGGTGGTGCCTACTGTTGTCGTGGCAATGATTGTTAGCCAATATAGCAGCGGATGATAGCGCTTTGCCGAGACCTGGGCAGTGACGGCGATGGCAAAAATTACGGCGAATATCGCCGTGCCGACAAGATATCCCAGATTCATAGACATGGATACCGCGTCGCCGCCGGTCTCTCCAAGGGTGGTGGCTGCGATCTTGATGATCCAGAATATCAGCGCTACCTCCGGAACCTTGCTTGATCTATTCTCTCCCCTGGTGTTCATGTTAATTTTCTCCTTACGATGAAAATTTACGCTTTTTGTGCCATACCCGCCATTATTCCAAGATCTGGTCCGGTATCAGCTCGACGCTTTTCTTTCGGTTGATGGTCAAATAGGCCACCATGGCAGCGATAGCCACTAAAAATAATGCGGTTGTGCCCACTGTGCCCAGTCCCAGACCGCCGTTGACAACGGGTTGCGAAAGCAGGTCGCCGCAGGATGCGCCCAAGGGACGCGTCAGGATGTAGGCGATCCAGAACGCGGCAATGGCATTGGCATTAAAGAGGTAGTAGGCAACTGTGGTCACGCCGATCAAGGAGCCGAAGATCAGGGCTGAATTCAGATATCCCAGATTCAGGCCTTCTGCCGCAAGATCGCCGGCAGCAGTGCCCAAGGCGAAAGTGAACAGAATGGCGGCCCAGTAAAACAGCTCACGTCTGGTGGTGACAATGCTGTGGATGGAGAGGGTCTTTTCACAGGCATACCAGGCCACGAAAGTTACCAGCAACGCAGTGCCAAAGAAGATGGTCGTTGTCTGCAGTGCCACGCCGAAATTGTCCACCAGGTTGTCCGTAATGAGCGTTCCCACGATGCTGATCAGGACGACTGCCGTCCAGTACAGCCAGGGCACGTATTTCCTGGCACGCAGCTGCATGAGCAGGAATACTGCCAACAGGGCAGCCATGATCCCGGATGTGCCGCCCAGCCCCAAATGCAGATTGAAGTTGAGGAAATCGGCAGCGGTCTCACCAACGGTGGTGGCCATTATCTTGATAAGCCAGAACCAGAGTGTGACTTCCGGGACCTTGTTGAGCATTTGTTTCGTGCCTTCGCTGAGTTGTATGTTCACTATTTTCTCCTTTGTACCGCATTCAGTGGAAGTTGGATCCCTGGATTGGCTAGCACATCAAATGCTATATAATGTTTTTACGTGAAGTTGGAGAAGCTCTGTTGAATCAACTTTATGATTTCCTCTGGTGACTGCGATTTTCCGACAAACATAACAATCCCATTTATTATTAGTGCCGGGGCCGTTTTTACCCCATATTTTAAAATGGTCTTGATATCCTTGATTACCACAACCTTTCCGGTGATCCCACATGCCCTCAAGGCTTCCAACACGTTGCCAAATAAAGACATACGCAATTTGTTCGTGGTTTCAATAACTTCAATTTTCATGCTACCCTCCATTCCATATCAAATACTGACTCTAATTTTGTATCCATCCTCGCCGTATCAGCGGTGCGGCCAACAGGCGATAGAACGCCAGCATCGGTTGATACAAACGCTCGGAAAGATAAAATCCCCAGTGCAGCACCAACCTGGCACTGGCCAGTGCCACCAGGGCAGCCCCGGCCATGTCCAGCGGAAAGTGGACCCCCAGGTAGATCCGTGCCCAAGCCACCGGCAGCCCGAGAAGTGCCAGAAACAGGCCTGCTGCCCTGAGCCGGGGGTGCGATAGCATACTGAACGCCACTGCCCAGATCAGGGTCAGGTGGTCGCTGGGAAAGGATGAATCAGGCGCGTGGGCGGAAAAAGTGTGACCAAGTCCGATCATGAAGGGACGGGGATGCTGCCAGAGCAGGCCGATCAACTGATTGATCATCAGTCCGGTCAAACCTGAAGCGGTGGCTTCCAGCAACAACTTGCGCCGCTGTTCATCACCCCTCAGCCATCCCAATGTCAGCAGCAGGGGGACGAGCCAGACACACCAATCGGCCAATATCTGTGCCAGTGTTAACAGCATGGATTCGGGATGGGCCGGGGCGTTCAGCATCAAAAACAGCGCTTGGTTAAGTTCTTCCATGACAACTCCGCAGGCGGGGGATGCCCTTCTGTTGATGTTTTTATTCCAACGTGCGTGGTGGAGTTGCTGTTAGTCCGGATTAGGACCTTCCGGTGCGTTTTCCAGTACCTTGCCGGTTTGGGCATCCACGCCGACTTCCTGAGTGACCTTGCCGTGCCGGATATCAAAGGAATAGCGCAGGCCGCTACCGCCATTTTCTTTTTCCAGTTCTTCATCGGTAATTTTGCCAGGATGGGCCTTGAGGGCTATTGCCCGCGCCTGGCCCATGCTGACCTTGGCGTCTCTCGCCAGCTCATGGCCAGTGTAGGCATGTGCTGTCAGCACACCGATGGATGAGATGGCCGCAACTATTACTGCTACCTTGATGGTGCGTTTCATAATGGTACCTCCGAATGATTTTTGTCACAGCGATGCTGCATGGTGTAACAGTAGCGGAGGAAACTTAGCTGATTATTAGCGGAGGAAAGTATTTTAGAGAATGTGGCGGGGGTGGCTTGGACGGCAGTTCAGTTATAATTGCTTTAACGTTGCCAAGATTGCGGTGTTTCTGTTGGCGGGACCAGCATGTGGCCCGCAGCAAGCGAAAAGCTGTCGTAAATGTTCATCCGAGATGAGCACTTCAAAATCCTTAGCGTACGTAAAATTCCTTTTGGTGCGGTCACCCAAAATAAACCTTAGCGTACGTTAGATTCCGTTTTCTGTGATGCCCTCCTTAAAAGATTTCGCGGTTTTGGGCTTACTACCCCTGTTGGGGAGGCTCAATTACTTAACAATATCGAGTGGAGGATCTTCGTAAAAAGTTCGCTGTTGGTTCTACAGTGGGAGTCAAATTGGACAATGGCCGTTTTTTCACGAGAAACGGCCATTTTTTTGCGTACTCTGTGTTTAATTTAGCAATAAATCTAACCGTTGTCTATATTCTGCCGTCAGGACGCCATCCTACCAAAATGAGTTCGAGTGCACGAGTTTTAGGAATGACCCCTATGGAATAATTATAAATAATCACACTCAATGTAAACTAATAGTTTACATTGAGTGTGCAAAACCATATAATGTACTTGCCTCAATTGTGGAATAGCTATAAGTTAGGTGTTGAAATGTCAACTAACAGTTTACATTCAAGTAAAAATCTAAAAGCGGCGCTCTTTTCTCTGCCGAAAGGTATGCCGGTCACGACCAGTCAAATGGAGCATTTGGGCGTATCTCGCCAGTTGGTGCATCGCTATGTACAAAACGGCTGGTTAACGTCGCTCGGTTACGGCTACTTCCAGAGAACAGGTGATGAACTTACCCGGAACGGCGCGGTATCAGCTCTTGAAGGCCAAGGTTTTGAGGTCCATATAGGTGGGAAATCAGCTTTATCACTTCTAGGCACAGTTCACTACCTGGCACTTGGAAAGGATAAGCTGTCCCTATATGGGGTGACACGTAAAAAAATACCGGACTGGTTTACCCGCCAGTTTCCCTGCGAGTTACGCATGAGTCGGCTTTTCGGGGAAGAAGGAGCGCTGGAGAGCAGGTTGAAGGTGCGGCGTCTGGAAGAAGCTGATCCTTTCTCGCCTTTTGTCTCTGAACCTGAACGGGCTTTGCTGGAGATGCTTGATGATGTACCCCAAAAACAGAGTCTCGACGAAGCCAGAAAAATCATGGAGCCTCTGTATACCCTGCGACCCGAACTTTTGCAGGACCTATTGGAAATATGCACAAGAATAAAGGTTAAACGACTATTTTTCTCACTGGCTGAGGAACTGAAACTGCCGGTCTTGCTGCAACTTGATGTTACACTTATAAAATTTGGTGCAGCTTCCGTCTATATACGGACACAGAAGGGGAATTCGCTGATCTTGCAAAACCCAGGAAAGAGATTGAATGGATAGCCGTTATCTTGATACCGTACGACTGCTCATTGATGCAGCCCCGTTTGTCTTTACTCAAAAGTGCTTCGCTCTCAAAGGAGGCACGGCGATAAACCTGTTTCTGGAAGACATGCCACGTCTGTCGGTCGATATTGACCTGGTATTTACAGACCTGGAGTGTCCGGACCGGGATTCGGCGCTGATGGCAATAGAAAATGCCCTGCATGGCGTTGCAGAACTTTTGCAAACTAAGCTTGGTGTTACCGTCCGACCGACAACTTCCGGCAGTGATCATGAATCGAAGCTGTTCATTTCCCGTGGTCCAGTGCTTCTCAAGGTGGAAGTCAACCATGTATTCCGGGGAGCAGTATACCCGCTGGTTACGGGCAGTTTGTCCTTAGAGACGCAGAGACGTTTTTCGCGGGCTCTTTCCGTTCCCATGCTCGACCCTGACGAACTGTATGCCAGCAAACTCGTAGCCGCACTTGATCGGCAACACCCGCGAGACCTCTTTGACGTTATGTTGTTATTTGAGCGTGGAGGTATCACGCCGCGTATGCGTCGTGCCTTCACGGTCTATCTCGCCGGACACAATCGGCCAATCCATGAATTGCTTGCTCCCCATCACAAAGACATCCGCGTCGAGTTTGAGAGCGATTTTGCGGGCATGACTAACAGGGATGTGACTGTTGAACAGCTGATCGAGGTACGTGAACAGCTGTTCCGTGAGCTTCCAGCATCTCTAGACGAATTGGAACGCGAATTTCTCCTCTCGGTTAACCGTTGCGAACCCAATGGTGAAATCCTCGGATTGCCGGGTATAGAAAGCCTGCCGGCCATCCGGTGGAAGCTGGTAAATCTGCGAAAACTGTCCAAGTCAAATCGCACTAAATACATCGCAATTACAGATTCTTTGAGCGCTATGTTTCAATAGACACATCAGGTTGCAGTAGACACGACATTCTTCTTTTTGGCTCCCTTCGTTTCTTCTCCACCACTCTTCGAGAGAGGGTTTGTAAAGCCCCGTGGTGGTGTGTAGTCCCAATCCATCAACTCACACATTTCCGCATTCAGTTGGTTGATCTCTTCACGGATTTTCTGGCTCCGTTCGATGAACTCCTGGGCCTTTTCAAAGGTGATGTTGCTGTTGCGTCCCATCTTCATGCGAAACTGGTAGAGGACGTTGTCATGGGTATTGAGCATGGTGATGAAGTCGCTCTGGTCCAATGTTTTCCTGGATATGACATCAATGTCATCTCGTACCACCTTCTGCAGCTTACGATCCTGCCAAGACAGTTTTCCTGATGCCTTTTTCCCGCCAGTTTCTTTCTTGTCTTCTGCCATAATTCCTCCCTTGTAGTCGTGGTTAGATTCTGCCGGTAGCCCGCATCGCGATCCCCTTGCCGAACCGGTCTGATAATTCCGAAAATACTGTATCGTCGAACTTCTTCATGTTCTGGACAATCATTTCCACTGCATTGATCTCCGATGCTGCATTGGCGTAGCTTTGTTGGGCGACGCTCAGAAGTTGAAGCGTTTTTTCCTCAAGCGTCTGAATATGCTGCATCCCCTCACCAAGAAGGGCCAGTTGGCAGGTTTCCGGTGATGCCCCGGCCTTATTTCCCTTCTGACTTGAGAGGATGTTACGGGCCATTTCCTGAAGCTGGACAGCCCGCCCGAACAGGTCGAGCAGCATATAGTAGCCGTAGGCTCGGGCGGTCAGTTCAGCAAGTTTGCCGATGACCTCACCTTCGGTATTTGTTGCCGTCGCATTCTTGAGAATCAACCCGACCGACAGCGGAGTGCTTTTGAGAAAAGCCTCTTCATCGGCAGACAGAGCAGTCTTCGTTTTAATCTTACCGGAAATGGTCTGCATCTTGCCGGCCACATAAACCATTAGGTTCTTGTTGGCGTCGGTAATGTCTGCACAAGCCCCGGCAGTATCCCGTCCCTGGGCGGTGCCGCTGATGAAGGAATCGAAGCTGTTGTTCTTGTCGCATGGTGGTATGTACTGTGCCTGATAGGTTGTCCCGGTCGTAGCCGGACTCTGGATAACCACGTCGCCGATGAAGCCTCGTACCAGTTTGACATATTCGCTGTTCAACCCCTTCTTGCTGGCCAGGTTTTCCAGAACCGATCCGTCACCGAACACTTGAAGAACCTCAACCGGACAACCAGCTGTAGCACTCGTGGCTGAGGTCTGGGTTGTGCCAGGGACACCCGGTTTGTTGCCGGCGTTGGTCTTCTGCTCGGTCTCAAACAGCTTGCTGACATCCTGGTAGAGATCCTTGGCGCCGCTCGATACCATGAAATCGGTCTGGGCTGTCTTCATTTCCGCTTTGAGACTATCGGACATGACCGACGAAAACGGACTGGAAGCAGTTGCCACAAGCGCCTTGGCCGCCTTGCAGTCATTCAGCTGCAGTGAGTTCAGTCTGTCGGTGATGGCTTCGAGGGTCTTGATGGTATCAGCCACCTGAGGTGCCAGCGTCTTCAGGGCGATATCGAAAGCAGCTGCCGGAGCTGCCGACAGGATGTTCTGGAGTTTCTGGACCAGGTAATCAACATTCAGGAACGAGAAACCGCCGAGGAACATGTCTATTCCGCCACAACCGGACTTCAACTTGGGTAATGAGGCAGTGAACAGATGGTCATCAGTATTCGCCCACCTGGCAGAGAAACTTCCCCCGGTGTAGTAGCCCCGCTTAGAGCCTTCGTAATAGCTTGGAGAGGTAGAGCTTTTCTGCTGTACCCAGTCATCGACCCAACCGGACCAGGAAAGGACCGGATTCAAGGCTATGGCTGCCGCCAGACAGGCGGCTGTTGTTCTGGTAATAACAGTTCGTTTCACGCTGATACCTCTTCTCTGTTGCGGTGGTACCGGCAAACTCACGGTTGCCCCTTATCCTGAAGGCGGCGCTTCTTGACATCGAAACCGCCTCCCTTCTGGAATTCGTAGAGCGAATACTCCTCGGGAGAAATTTCCCCCTTCAGGAGACGTACCGCCCGGTATGCCTTGTCCTCGATCTCGTCAGCGGATATGACTCCGGCTGATACGGGCAGGTAATCTTGGTTTCCCTTCTGAATCAGGATTAGGGTAGGGGTGATCTCCACACTGAACCTGGACGCCATACTTGGGTTCTCACTGATGTTGACCCGTTTCACGGTCCAACCTGTTTCGTTGGTGAACCAGTCCAGGATGCGCGATTGCTCGTCGCAGTAGCTGCAGTCGGGCCGCTGGAAATAGATGAGGGCAAAGTCTTCCCGGTTGTCCCGCAGTGTGCGCTGCCGTTCCTGGTTGATCTGAGCAATCCGAGCCAGGTTGCCGGGAGTGGTGATCGGATAGTCCTTTTTGGTGGTCAGCTCCGGGTACTTCTGCCAGACGAACTGGGCCACGTTTGAAAAGGCTAGTGCCTTCTTACGTGCTATTTCCTGTACCTCGAAGTACTCCTTAACATTCTCTTCACTGGGCTTCTGGACAGCCTTCTTCTTCAAAGCCTCAGCAAATTCCTGGAACTGGTCAGGATGCATTTCCCAGATCTGATCGTAGGTATAGTCCTTGAGAGAAGGCACACGGTTTGATGCTTTTTTCTTCTTTTCAGGATTGCCAGCCTGTTTCTCCGGCTCCTTCTGGTACCACCACCAACCTTTGGCCGAATCGTTGTAGTAGCTTGCATTGGCTGTTGCAGTAATGGAAAGTATGATTACTACTGTCAGCGACCTACGCATTGTTCCACCTCGGTCTGCTTCAACTTGATCTCCTTGACCATTCGCTTCAGCTGCGGCGACTTCAACTCCTCCAGCGTTGATGGTTTTTCTCCGAAGGCTTGCGCCGTGAAGGGGATGAGCAGGTATGGGAGCCTTTTACCGCCCCCGGTAATAATTGATACCTGCGTAGTGTAATATCTGTCAGCAACGTACTGGCTGGCAATGGCATCCCTGGTCTTGGACAGCTCGGACACAATTGTGTACAACAGGTTCCGCTTCTCAGATTCACACCCCTCTGAAGCGAGTACCTTCGGGTCTACATCGCTTACTTCCTTGATTGCCGTCCAAAGTCCCTCCGGGTTGACGAATACCAGCCCCTGGCTAGTGGAAACCGCTGACCATTGTTCACCCTTCGTAGTCGATTCCACCACGTTGATTCGTTTTTTTAACGCCGCGAGTATGGCATCCGCGTCGAACCATTCAGGTATATCCAGCATGGTGGGATAGAATTTCTCTCGGGATTCAAGATTTCCCAAGGGATGCTCACGCTCTTCAACAGTATGTTGAGGTTTCTGAGTGTTCGTCCGTGTTGCTGCGTCTGTCGCTGCAACGGGCGGTTTTCCACTGTCATCTGGATCATTTTTTCTGCGTTCCCGTGCTTCGGCATAGAGAGCGGATAGTTCAGTTTGCCGTGCTTCATGGTCACTTAGTTTGAGTCCGTCGGTCAGGATATTGTCACTCTTCAGTAGGTGATGGCCGGTGATGGCTCTATGAATGTCGTCCCGGTTGGGAAGAGAAAGATACTCAGGGATATTGTTAAGGATGAGCCCCGCGATGATCGGGTGATCGCCGCTGCTGTACATACCGTCATGGTAGGAAGGAATCTTACCAATGTCGTGGGCCAGGGCGATGATTATCATGTCCGCCAGCAGGGCTTCCTGGTCGGCTTTGGCAATAAAATTGCGGGTGACCGTTAGTGTATGTCGGTAGAGTGGAACAGTCGCCAGCAGGGCATAGGAGTCGTCTGAGTAAATGCGTTCTGCTTCGTCCTTGTGTACCCTGACAACGGACGGACAGTCTCCCTCGTCATCGAGCATAGAAAGAATCTTGATGATCAGGGCTCTCCGTACACCGTTTACGGAAGGCCTGTTTTCGATCATCTCGGTGAAGAACTGGTCGATCTCCTCATGTTTGAAAACAGGTCGAGGTTGCTTTGTGGTCTGGTTTGCTGTGCGTTCACGCCAGAGACAGGCCGCATCCTTGATCTCGATTTCGTTATCGGTCCAGAGATGACTAAGGTCAGCCAGTCTCGCCACTTCCGTAAACTCAGTTCTTACTTCTGTCGGTTCTTCTGTTGGTATCCACTTCCTGGAGCCATAGTATCCAAAGCCGATGCCGACTGCGGCGGATACGGTGAACAGAAGCGTATTCATGGAGACTCTGTCTCGTCTGACTGGAATGGTGACATCATCGAGGTGATGACCGCAGGTGCAGAGGGAAAGATGATCTTCATTTTGGGATTGCGTGCTTCAAGGGTGGTCCCCTTGAAGCGGCCAGAATAGGTCATCAGATAAAACTCGCGTGGTTGAAGGCTCAGGACGTCCTGCACCCGGAGGATATCCTGTTCGACCTCGCGCGTTGTAACCTGGTTTGATCCGAAGATCCCGGTCAGCACGTTCTGCACTCCGAAATGTTTAACGACATAATCGCTGGTTTCCGCGTCGGAGCAGCGCATGAATATCTTCGTGTTGGTATTGTCGAGAATGCTCTTTCCGAATTCCTCACCAATGACCGCGTAGATTTGGTTCACTGACTGAGCGAAGGCGGTGACCATGACATCGGCTGATCCTGCCTTGGCAAAAAGTTCCTCTACGCCTTGATAGAGCAGGCTTTGAGCTTCGTCGATGAAGATTGAAAGGGGTGGGTCAACCTTCTGTCGGTTGGACAAATAGACACGACCAACAAAGGACTGGATCATGGAGAGGAGCACCTTGCCGAGGGTCGCGGAAGCCTCGCGTGTGATCATGGCGCCGGTATGTACGACCAGGATCACACGTTTGCCAGCCTCCAGGTTTTTGATGAATCGATTTGAGTCAGCCTGGCCGATAATCTTGCCGATATTCCCGGCTGAAAGTTCCATCAGAGCTGTGCGCAATGTCGAGGAGACCTTGGCGTAGTATTCCATGGGAGACTTGAGAATATCCTCAATCATGCCTGCAGTCAGTTCTGCTTCGGGAGTACCGATGCTGCGGAGCGACTTCATGGTCGATTCAAGAGATTCTCGCCGAATCCGTTGCCGGATGGTGTCGATGTTCATGATCGGCAGGTTCCCATGTTTCCGTGCCAGGATTATGTATGCAGATATGACGGCGGTGGTAATCTCTTTGGCGATGTTGCGATAGAACGGTTCACGGCCACCGAGGATGCCGGAAACGATGTGTCCCACCAGTTCGTCAGGCATGAAGTAGAAGGCCATTGGATCGACGACGGCGGAGTATTCGGGGAAGATAGGGGTGACGAGCATCAATTCATCCAGTCGGTTTGCCTCACGGGCAACTTCATAGATCTTGGTGAAGATCTGCTGGTCTCCTTTTGGATCGAAATAGACAACCGAGTACCCCTTGCGGATGTCCTGCTCGATCAGGTTCTCACATAGGCGGGTTTTTCCGACACCGGTAGTGCCGAACACGAATGTATGCCGTTTACGGTACGAGTCTGGAATGGCGATTGGAACGATTCGAGTTCGGTGTCCCATGTTGACGCCGGTTCCCAAGTTGGTCATTGGCTCGGACGGGTTAACGATGCGTTTTGAGAATGGAAACATGCAGGTGCTCTTCCAGTTCCTTCCCTACAGAGTTGATCACATCCTTGGGAATACGTTTCGGCGTCAAGATGATGCTGGAGCTTCCCGGGATGCGTTTCAGGCACTGAATTCCAGAGATGCGACTTCGCTCCTGTAAAAGCAGTCGGGGGAGCTGCTTAGATGTTCGGTTGAGAAGAATACGTACCTTGGCTGATTTTCTGTTGACCACGACTGGAACGACACTTGTAATGTAAAATTCCTTCACACTGCCCAGGTTATAACGGCCCCTTTCGTGAAGCGGCTGAAAACGTTCTGGACAGATCCCCGCAAGAATCAGACGCCGGTAGCAGTCAGCAATTTCCAGGGAGACGAACAGCGCTCCATCAGCTGTTATGCGAGATATTACGCCTGGTGCAGTTACGCCTCTCAACTCCCTCAGACGGTCTGCCTCGTTCAGTGTTCTGCGTCGTTGCAGTTCTAGCTCGATCTGGTGCAGAAGGTGTCTCCGCAACTTACGGTCAATGGCATCCAGAGACAAAATGACAGGTTCACCTGTTTCAGGGTAAGCCGTTATTCGCATATTTTCACTGATAGTGACACTTACGCTCATACGAAGGGCTCTGGTCAGAACCCGAGCTATGGCAACTTCGACTGCATCCATTGCCTCATTCGGCGGGAGTCTGCTTTCAGAGAATATTTCAGCGGGAAGCATTGTTAAACGCCTCTTCCCAGGGTGTTGTTATATGAGTGATGGTGGCAACCTGAGATGAAATCTGCACGTTTGGTCGACGTAATTGTTCCATATCAATAATGCGGGCGATTCTGGCGGCATACCGGTCTCGCTTGGACGGGGTACGTGAGTTGTAGCAGCCGACGGCTGACCAGGTGTAACCATAGTCTTGGATGCATTGGGAAAGGACCCAGGCACCGACCATAACGTTGGTACAGGGATTGGCGAGTGAGTCCCAGGGTACGCCGAGTTTGCGAAGAGTCGGCTCCCATGAGGAGTTGATCTGCATGAGGCCGTAATCGTAACTGCCGTTGGAGTTGTAGTTGATTGCAACCGGATTGAAGCTGCTTTCTCCCTTGGAGATCGCGTAGAGGAGATTAGGCGAGATACCGTATCTGCTGCCGGCTTCTGCGTAACAGAAGGCGTATGACGTTTCTGTCGAAACGGCAAAAATTCCCAGCAACAGTATCTGGATGGCAAAGCGCATGATTCCCCCCATGTATATAACTCAACTTTCGCACCGACATAAGCGGTGGTAACGCTTTTGTTTATACGCTCTGAGTCAGTATTTCCAGGCCGGAATTAGCAGCATCCGTTGCAACATGGCCGGTATTCCGGCTACAAAAGAAT
>JAJXYO010000046.1 GCA_021780495.1 Deltaproteobacteria bacterium | reverse complement strand
TTGAATCAAAAGCCAGGAAGCATATGCGAACCCTGCAAAACGACCGACTCAAAACAAAGAATTTTTTCAAACATCCATGTATCACCTATGCAGCTTAATTCAGCTGTTTAATTGCCGGAGTAATATCACCGTATAGAACTTTGTGCTGAAATACTCCAGAACTTAGTATGCAAAACTTCAAAAACATCGATCAATTGACGGCTTTAAAGGTGTCTTCATTATAGTCTCAACTATAACTAGCTATTATAAAGTCACAAAGCTTCATGGTGTCGTTATTCATGTTGGAAACAAAGTCTAATCTTATCTTGTTAAAGTTGTTAATAAATAGCTGAGAATGGCATTGGTAGCTTTCGAGCTTAAATGGTTCGAAAGTTTTGAGAAACAAATTATGACGCATTTTATGTTCATTGACTAAAGGGTAGTTCATCCCTTCCAGTAATTGTTCCTCATACATGAAATGCAATTGGCAAAGCTGTTCAAACTGATCTATCAACTTATTTGTATGCTCACAACTCCCCTGCATGTCTTTGATGTCATCACTGATATATTTTATACACTCATCAATTTTTTCAAAATGTATATTTATTAAATCAACCGTTGGATCCAATTTGTTGTTCCAGACTAACGAAGCCATGGTGCACCTCCTGTAATCTGCTTTCAGAGCTTTGGCTCTGTGAGAATTATAACATAGCACTCTGCAGGTATAAATATTATCTGCGCCCCGCCACTTCGGCATGATGGAACAAATTCCAGAAGGTACTGAGGTTCTTCCGTAGCGTACGATTTTTCGTGGAAAATCACCCTCCCTTCCGTGGTGTGATTTTGCCTGGCCGTTGCGAGAGGTTGAAGGGCTTTTCGTGAGGACAAAATGGTACATGACACCCACTGATATGTGAATTGTAAAAGTATTGTAAAACGCAGAGATATATCTCTTTTTTTGGGTACGCTTCTCTATAATTACAGAAGCAAAGCTGTAAACCCCAAAAAGGAGATTGCCATGTCGCATCCCCCCCTCCATCCTCTGGCAACCCGAGCCCGTATCCTGCTCTCAAGTGTCTTTGGCCCTTACGCCCAGGATGATCAGTACGGCAGTCGTAAAACCAATCCAATGGAACTGTATCAGAATCAGGTAACTCGCCTTCAGGGCGGTTTCTCCCTCCGTATGTTTCACCGCTCATTCGGCCTGATGATGATTCAGGCCAATCTTGACGCACCCTGCACACTTCTGGATTTTCCGACACTGGAGAGTTTTACCGAACAGATCCGTGAGCATGGTTACGATATCGTCGGCATCAGCGGCATTATTGCCAATGTCGGCAAAGTAGCCAAGATGTGCGAGTTGATACGCCGTTACCGGCCGGGAGCAACAATTGTCGTCGGAGGGCACATCGCCAACACGGGCGGGCTTGATCAGATGATTGATGCGGATCTCATCGTACGCGGTGAAGGCATCCGCTGGTTTCAGCGTTACCTCGGCCAGGATGACCGGAAACCGATCAAACACCCCGCGGTCTTTTCCGGCTTCGGATCAAAAGCAATGGGGCTGGATCTTGGCGACAGCCCCGAGCGGACGGCTGCAATCCTGATCCCCTCCGTCGGTTGTCCCGTTGGGTGTAACTTCTGCTCCACGTCCGCACAGTTTGGCGGGAAAGGGAGATTCATCAATTTCTTTGAAACCGGCGATGAGCTCTTTGATGTCATGTGCGACATCGAACGGAAGCTGAAGGTGCGCTCCTTCTTTGTCCTCGACGAGAATTTTCTGTTGCACAGGAAACGGGCGCTGCGGCTCCTCGATCTGATGGCGGCCAACGGCAAGAACTGGTCACTCTCCGTATTCAGCTCGGCACGGGTGTTGAATTCCTACACGATGGATCAGCTATTGGGGCTGGGGATCGGTTTCGTCTGGATGGGACTTGAGGGCGCGGAAAGCGCTTACGACAAACTCAAAGGGATCGATACCCTTGGCCTCGTGCAGCATCTGCAGGCCAACGGCATCCGGGTTCTCGGCTCATCGATACTCGGTCTCGAAGATCACCGGCCGGAAGAGCTGGGGGCGATCATAGATTACGCCGTCCGCCACGATACGGTTTTTCATCAGTTCATGCTGTACACACCGATTCCCGGCACCCCCCTGCATGAAAAACACAAGCTGGAGGGGAATCTGTTTTCCGAAGCAGAATTTCCCTTTGCCGATGCCCATGGCCAGTATCGCTTCAACTATCGCCACCCGCATTTTAAAAACGGAGAGGAAGAGAACTTTCTGCTGGATGCCTTCCGTCGGGATTTTGATGCCAACGGCCCCAGTCTCCTGCGGCTCTTCCGGGTACTTCTGAACGGGTGGCAGATGCACAAATCTCATTCCAGTGGCGTTCGGGAGCGTCTGGCCTGGGAAGCTGCGCCGCTCCGCTCCACCTACGCCGGCGCTGTCTGGGCGACGAAGAAGTATTATCAACAATGTGCGCAGATCCGGGAAAAAGCAGAAACTCTTCTTGAGGATATTTATGTCGAATTCGGCTGGAAGACACGTCTGATTGCCCCGTTGATCGGCCGGTATGTTTTCAAACGCCTGAAGAAAGAGGAGAAGCTGCTTGCAGCTGGCCGGACCTATGAACCCTGTTCCTTCTACGAAGATAACGCGGCGGCTCTTGCACTTAGAATGGGCAGCGCTGTTGCGTACACACATGACATGCCGCCGTTTACACTGCTGACGCAATGTAAATAGGGGGGCTGTGCCGACCGGTGTGACAGCGCTGCTTGTAACGCTCGTTGCGAACCCCATTGCCTTATTTGAGGTGTTGTGGGGAGGATATGCGGGGGTGGGGGCTTGATTGTAGATAGCGTAGTGACATATTACGCGTATTTTCAGCTTGTTACGTTAATAGGATATTTGGCACAACATCTGCTTGGTAATCCGAACAGATTCGCAAAAAACATATTTTGGAGGTTTTACCCATGAAAAAGGTTCTGTCTACTCTTGTTGCTGCTCTTGTTGCACTGTCTTTCTCTGCTGTAGTATTTGCAGCTGATGTTGCACCTGCTACACCTGCTGCTGAAGCAAAGCCAGCTGTTGAGAAAAAAGAAGTAAAAAAAGTCAAGAAGCATAAGAAAGTGAAAAAGCACAAAAAAGTTAAAAAAGTAAAAAAAGAAGCTGCTCCTGCTGCTGAAGCTGCTCCCGCTAAGTAATTTATATTTAATGTTGTTTGAAAAGGCCACATCTTCGGGTGTGGTCTTTTTTTTTGTGTGCACGTTGCGTCGCGAAAATGCCATCAGATCAGCTGTGCTCGTTGATTTGTGGCTTGCAGCTACCACTCCTCTCCGGTCCCTGATGGTGAGATCCATTAGCCGAGCCTCCATCTGTGTTATATGCCCCCCCTGTTATGCTCATGAACAAATGGACAAAGGTGTTAACAGGCCAATCTCATATTGGGTGCAGGACGATTCATGCAATCCCATCTTGCGTTGCTTCTTTTGGCGGTATGTGTGATCCCCTCTGCTAAGAGGGGAGTAGGTGCTGTTTTGCACTTATGCGAAACTCTGGCAGCATTTTGCATTTGTGCGAATAACCCTGGTGGCATAGTAATCCTTGGCAAGGTGCTGATATTTAGGATCATATCGTTTCAAATCTAACCCAGCGGCTCAATCGTATTTGCTTGTCTGCAAAAAAGCCTTCTCGTACAGCCCGGCTCTTCTAGAAATATGTATATGTATCATGCAGTAAATGCAGCATTATTTGTTGTATGCGTTGTTTTAGAACATTGGTATGGATGCTGCAATGCAACTTGCGCGCGTCGTGGGGACGGTATGAAAGTAAAAGCGGTGCGTCAAGATGTTGCCAAGGACAAAGAGTGGCCACAAATGCGGCAAGCTGCAAGCGGCAAAAAGAGTATGTGTTTTGATCTGTTTTAACAGTACCGGTTGCCAATATTATCCATCATTCAAGTATGGACTCTCACAACGTCGCGACCGCGTTTGAGATTAAATTCCCCAAGCAGCGGCATCAGGAACTATGGCTCATCGCAGCAGAAACATAGGCGAAACAATCTTACTTTCGGTGGCTGTTTCAGCGCTTCTGCTCTGTGCCATCTTTTTTCGTCCGGGTTATTCCGGCCTGAAAAGCCATTCCTTGCTGACACAACATTCATCTGTAATCTCCGAGAAGACATTTGATACATCCCAGGAGCTAATCGATCTGGGATTCGACATGCTTCTATCCTCGTCGTTGGTCATCCCGGATATTACCTTCGATCGCTATCTTTCTCTTCATGAGACAAAAGCCCTGCAATCCCCGACAATTCCCCTTTTTTCCGCACGAGCCCCACCTTACTCAGCAGCCGTACCGGCGTAATCCCTGTGAGCAGTATCTCATGTGTCACGGAACCCCTTTGTCGGCTGTCCGACCTGAAGGAGTTGTTGCTGTGCACAGCATCGCATGATTTGCGACCGGTGTCGCCAAGCGTGTCGTCCCGTGGAAGGGCAGGTATGTACGGATTATACCGTCACGCAGCCTTCTATCAGTAACTCCCGATGCCACTCATTACCTGGGTGGGACCGGCTGTCATGCCGGCATCTACATTTTCGCCTGAGAGGTAACCTATGAATACAACCAGCAGAGAATGTACAAAAAACGTTCAGTCTGTCGACAAGGCATTCGAGCTGCTTGAAACAATATCGGAACATAAAAACGGCATGCCCTTGGAGCAGCTTGCAGCGCGTTGCGGCCTGAACAAGAACAGGACGCAACGTCTCGCGGCGACCCTCTGCAAACGGGGGCTGGTAGAACAGGAAAAGGGGACTGGAGTCTACCGCATGGGTATCCACTCCGTTGTTATCGCCCAAAAATTCCTTCAAAATTCACACCTTCTCAATCATGCACATCCGATCATGGCAGAACTCGCAAAAAAACATGGCGAAGCAGTTTACCTGACCGTCATTAAAGGGGGCGAGGTGGTGTTTGTCGACATGATCGACAGTAACCGCAACATCAAAGCAACGTCGTTGGTGGGGAAGAAATTTCCCTTCCACACCAACGCTGCGGGAAAGGTGCTGGCGGCGCTTGATTCCTGGGATCTTCTGGAAAAACTCCTGGCAAAATTGAAAAATCGTTCGGGGATCGTCGGACTGGGGCTGCTCAGATCAGAGCTGGACGACATCCGCAGCAAAGGGGTCGCTGTCGATGTTGATGCACTGGGAGATGACATCAGCAGCGTGGCGGTGGTGGTTAGGGACTATGCAGGGAAAGTGGTAGGGGCTCTCACGATGCTCGGCCCATCTTTTCGCATGCTCCAGACGCGACTCGAGCAGGAAATTATTCCCTCCTTATGCGAGTATGCCGAAATCCTGTCTCTGAAGTTCGGTTATGCGCAGGTATCCTGAGGACTGTCACAGTGGTGAAGTATTTGGAAAGGCGTAACCGATGGCTGATACAAAAGTATGTCCGTTTTACGGTAAAGATGAAAATTACTGCGATGTTGGCTGTGGCTACATATCGACACATGATGTCACCATCTTAATTCGATATTGCAGTGGCCGCTATTCGGACTGCACGAAATACCTGGAGCTGGTAGACCGATCCCCCGAGTGCTTACACGTCACCGTAAGCTCTCCAAACAATTGTCGGCCTGAGCGGTCGTCGTGAGGAGGTGTAATACCGGCAAGTGTACAGATGACGAGCTACGTATTGTAATTAATTGACAACCCTAACCAAAAGGAGAACGTAACATGACTGAAATTAAATTTGGAAACCCCGCTGTCGTTGGTCTTGCCGGATTTGGAATGACTACCTTTGTTCTGCAATGTCATAACCTGGGATGGTGCGGCATTGCCCCTGTACTCTGGCTGGGACTTTGTTTCGGCGGGTCAGCTCAACTGCTTGCGGGATTGATGGAGTTTAAAACCGGCAATAATTTCGGTTTTGCTGCTTTTACAGGATACGGGGCCTTCTGGATTTCCCTGTGCCTTATGATCATTCTCGGCAAAAATCCTGATCTTGTCAAAGCCTACCCGACGCTTGGGTTTAATGCTCACGACCTCGGTTTTTTCCTTGTTGCCTGGACCGTTTTCACCTTCATACTCTTTATCCCATCAATGAAACATCACAGTACGCTGGCATTCATTTTCCTGACGCTGCTCTTGGGATTTATCGGTCTGGATGTCAAGGAATTTACCGAAAATGCGACAGCCGGCACCTTTGCAGCTTATGACCTGCTGATTTGCGCCTTCTCTGCATTGTATCTCATGGCCGTAACAGTGTGTGCGGAGTCGGGTATCAGACTTCCTGTTGGCGCTGCCTGGATAAAGTAATCCATAGGGAGCTTTTGAAGGGTTTGAGTGAACGGCTAGTACGTGCGTAAACGGATACTGCTGCCGATCGCAGCTGCTGCTTCAGCAGCTCGATCGGCAGCAGACTTTGGGCGTCTCATGCCCCTCTAACACAGACAGGCACCGCAACAGCGTTAAATAAACCTGGCCGTATAGCCTGGCTTTTGCACTGCTGGAGCAGCTCTATATCGTAATAATCGATAGACAATGCAGTGATCATTAATTATTCCCGTTTGTCTCAACGGCTATTTCAACCTATTATCCAACAACATTTTCGGAGTTTAGCTGCTTAGAGCTTTTGCCGCTAATGATACTATGGGGAAGTAGGGAGAGCATATGCTGAGGATACTGTTTGCAACGGTAATATTGGGCTGGCTTCTGGTCGGAAGTGTTTGGGGAGCAACGCCGCAAGCGGGTTCAATTACATTGGACGTTGATTTGTCGTCACAGGCGCCAGGTAAGGAAGCCAGGCTTTGGATCCCTTATCCGACAAGTGACCAATACCAGACGATCAGCGATATCAAGATCTCTGGCAATTTTGCGTCATCAGGCGTTTACACTGATCTGGTCTATGGCACTCCGATGCTGTATGCGGAATGGCCCAAAGATGCCATCAATCGAAAACTGGTATTTTCTTTCAATGCAGAGCGCAAGGAAATTGCACAACGCAACATACCGATTAATGAGCCGGAATGGAATCGCTCTGATTATGCTGAATATCTTCAGCCAAGCAGCAAAGGCCCAATAGATGGTGACGTACAGAAGCTGGCGAACAAGATTACCGCAGGAAAAACGACTAATCTGGCTAAAGCGCGGGCGATATACGATTGGACCATAGAAAACATGTATCGAGACCCTGCTACCAAGGGGTGTGGTGTGGGAGATGTGTGCGCGCTATTGAAAAAGCCTGGTGGCAAATGCACGGATATTTCATCGGTATTTATCGCTCTCTGTCGAGCATCGGGAGTACCGGCCCGGGAGGTATTCGGCATTCGTCTCGGCAAGAAGGCTGAAGAAGATATCTCAACATACCAGCACTGCTGGTCAGAGTTTTTCGTACCTGGATTTGGATGGGTGACTGCTGACCCAGCGGACGTCCGCAAGGCGATGTTGGTAGAAAAGCTGGAGTTGAATGACCCGAAGACCAAGGCGTATCGTTCGTTTTTCTGGGGCGGAATTGATGCATACCGGGTAGTATTGGCCAAAGGTCGGGATCTGAGGCTTAATCCCCCGCAGGCCGGTGCACCGTTAAACACCTTTGGTTACCCCTACGCCGAAATAGGCGGTAAACCTGTCGATTTTTATGATCATAAGTCGTTTGGATATCGCTACACCTTCAAGAAAAAATGATCATACGTGAAATCGGAACCCTTATTCTGAATGTTTTTAAGCAGTCAAGCATTTTTAAGTAAGCGCTCGGAATTTTTAGCAAACAACTGACTTTGAAATTCAATCCATACGCATTCGACGGAATAAACTCTGCTGACTTGTATGTCATTGCGTTGAAATAAATGAGTCTGTTGCACAAATAAAAAGCCCACCTTGTTTTACTTGGTGGGCTTCACTTTAGTCCAGAAAACTGGTTTACCTTTTAGGTTTTAAGCCGATCGAATATTTTAACCGGTATCTTCTACGTCCTATGTTTGGTGCCACTCAGGTGGAGTCTCTCCCATATTTCGTAAGCCCTCCTTCGTAGTAAACTGTGCTTCTTTCTTTCTGATTTGAATATATCACCCTGAAATAGAAAATACAGTCTTCTGAAATTAATTTTATACGAGTATACTTGAAATTTTGAACCAGCCCTTGAGCAGGCACGGAGCGCAACTGCTGAGTGAGTGGCGCGTATCGCTGTATACTGATTTTTGCTCTACCGGGTTACGCAAAAGACGTTGCGGTCCGGGCAGAAAACTGAAAAACCGGTTCACATTGCCTACGTGTAAACAGATCGCACCCGATAGATGGGAAATGCGCTATGGCCCGCCATCTAACCCAACCGAACGAAGATATCATTTCAGCGGCACCCGGAGAGTTCTTGTCACGGGGTTCTGCGAATTTGAGTTTGTTTGGAAATAATAAGCGCCGCCCATTGAAGGAAATCTACAAAATCACAGGTTGACTGAGGAGTATTCATCATGCAGAAACGGCTTCCCAAGCTGATCTACGCCGATTCGAAGGGGAACATATATGACCACCCGGAACTGTGCATGGCCGGGATGAACGGTACTGAGTCGGTGTTACCCGACGATGTCGAGCTGATTCCGCTGCCGGAGGATAGCCGCCTGTTTACCATGCCGGCAATGGCGCCGATTGCCTGGGATACCAAAAGAAGGAAGTTTGTCACTGTGGATGAAATGCGCACCGGTCGCAATAGTCAAAGGATTCAGGCCGTGGCCGCCTTTATGGCCCCCGGCTATATGCGTACATTGTTGCCCTCCTGTGCGTATTCCGGCAAGAGGGCGCATCTGCCGCTTTGGTCCTATACTGCTGCGGGGTGGGATGAGGAACGCGACTGTTTTGTTGTAGCTGCAACGAAGGTGGATTCCAACAGCAACTGGAACCCGGTCAACTATGACGACCGCACGCTTGATACACCGGTGCGGCAGATGCTGAAGGAGTTGCCGGATAATCGCCTGTTGGAGCAGTTGTCGCGCTGTGCGGTTGATTATCACTGTTTTGCCGCCAAAAACCTTTTTTACCGTCGCTGGGAGGCGCCTTTGCCGACGTCTCCAGTCTGCAACTCGGCCTGTCTGGGGTGCATAAGCCTCCAACCCTCCGAATGCTGCCCCTCCAACCATGAACGCATCAGTTTTGTCCCCACCCCAGAGGAGCTGTGCGAGATCGCCGTTCCGCACCTGGAACAGGCCGAACAGGCCATTGTTTCGTACGGACAGGGTTGCGAGGGGGATCCGATCCTGCAGGCCGACACCATTGCCGAGGCTACCCGCCGCATGAAACAGGCTACCTGCCGTGGAACAATCAACTTCAACTCCAATGGCTCAATGCCTGACCGGGTGCAACTGCTGTGCGATGCCGGTATGGATTCGTTCCGCTTCTCCATGAATTCGGTCAGGGAGGAGCTCTATAATCGTTACTATCGACCCAAAGGGTACACTTTTGCCGATGTGGTGCGTTCGGTGAAATGCTCCAAAGAAAATAACCGCTTTACCATGATCAATTACCTGGTTTCGCCGGGGGTGTCCGATGCGCCCGAGGAGGTCGAAGCACTGCTGAAGTTCGTGGCTGATACAGGCATCGATATGATCCAGTTACGAAATCTGTCGATCGACCCGGATTATTATAATCGGGAGATGGGGGTGAGCGGTAAGGGAATCGGGATGTATCGCCTGTTGCAGCGTATAAAGCGGGAGTTTCCCCGGGTACAGTTCGGCTACTACAACCGCACGCGGGAAAACTTCTATCCGGCCGGATTTGAAACGGGTTGGCCAATTACAACAAACGAATACTGAGGGACTTTTATGTCGATTAAACTCGGAGAACTGCTGATCAAAGAAGGCGCCATTACGCAGGATCAGCTTGATGAGGCCTTGAAATGCCACATTATTTTCGGGATCAAGCTCGGCAGCAGCTTGATAGAGCTCGGTTTTATTCAAGAGTCTGTGCTGGTCAACCTGCTGAGCAAAAAACTTGGCGTACCCGCGGTAGGTCACTCGGAGCTTTTTGATGTGCCAGCTGATGTCATTGCGCGATTATCGTCTGCCGTGGCAGAGAAGTTTCGTGTAATCCCTGTCAGGGTTGAGAACAAACGCTTATATGTTGCCATGTCTGATCCGACTGATTTCAAGGTGCAGGAAGAGTTGTCATTCATAACCGGCAATATCATTGTGCCGCTGATTGCTCCCGAGGTTTACATACTCGTTGCGCTGGAAAAATATTACGCTGTTACGCGCGACCATCGCTATGTGTGTGTAAGCACCGAATTGCAAAAGAGAAAAGATCGGCAATTACAGGATGAAAGTGAAGATTTCATCACCGACGAAGCCAAATTTACAATCAGTGCCGACTTCGCTGAAAGCGGAGCTGGCACTGAGCTTCTCACAATTCGTATTCCAACCGATCTACACAGTGTTGCGCCGAAGAAAGATTCCGATAACCGGCGACTTTCACAAAAACAGACACTGGAACTCTACACAATCGACCGTCTTTCGCGTGATTTCTCAACGGCTCGTGATCGTGATGATGTCGCCAATATCTTCATCAAATATCTCGGGCAGGAATTTACGAAAGGTGCCTTGCTGACAATACGAGGAAATGGTGCCGTTGGCTGGCGGGCGGTGAGCAGTGAGAGATTGATAAAGGATTTCGAAACGATTACGCTCGAAATATCAAAAAGTTCGGAGCTCAGTGAAATTTTGATCGGAAAACACTATTTCTTTGGTCCGCTCTCGGAGTCACCTTCCAATCTCCCGATCATCAAGGCTTTGCAACTAAAGGCTAGCGATACGGTACTGTCGTTACCGGTAGTTATGAACGACAGGGTGGTCGCGATGCTTGTGGTTTCATCGGATGTCATATCCCTGCAGCAACGGTTGGGCGAGCTCCAGAAGCTTGTGTACAAGGCCTCGCTGACTTTTCAGATCCTGGTCCTCAAGAACAAGTTACTCCAGACGTAGCATGCCGGAGCAGTCGATCAGTGCCCTGCCAGTTTGCTCTCCCACCGCCAGGCGTCTTCAACAATGCTGCGCAGATCGGCATGTTTCGGCTGCCAGCCGGTCAGTAAGCCGATCCTGTCGGCCTGTGCCACCAGCGAAGCCGGGTCTCCCGGACGTCGTGCGGCCTCGATGGTCATAAAATCAACACCGCTCACCTCGCGCACAACCTTCAATACCTCGCGTACACTGCTGCCGCGACCATACCCGACGTTCATGGCGGTCGAAGCCCCCCCCTTTTCCAGATATTCCAAGGCATGCAGATGGGCCGATGCCAGATCCTCGATGTGGATATAATCACGGATACCGGTTCCGTCCGAGGTCGGGTAATCCGTGCCGTAGATTGTGACGCTTTCCCGCATTCCCAAGGCGGTCTGGCAGGCGACCTTGATCAGGTGGGTTGCTTCCGGCGTGCGTTGTCCCATGCGGGCCTGCGGGTCGGCCCCTGCCACGTTGAAGTAGCGTAGCGCCACATACTGCAGCCCATGGGCGGCAGAGGTGTCCCGCAGCATCCACTCGCTCATCAGTTTGGAGGTGCCGTAGGGATTGATGGGGATCTGCTGGCTATCCTCAGAGGCTATGCCGCCATCGGGAAAACCGTAGACCGCAGCTGTGCTGGAAAAGATGAAGCGCTGCACCTTGTGCCTGACACAGGCCTCCAGCAGACCTAATGTGTTACGGGTGTTGTTGCCGTAGTATTTCAGAGGAAGCAGGCATGATTCCGGGGCGATTATGGCCGCGGCAAAATGCAGAACCGTCGTGAAACGATGCTTTTGAAAGGCGGCTTCGAGGGCGGCGTGGTCGCACAGATCACCTTCGATCAGCTCTTCGCCATGGATCAGTGCATCACGAAAGCCGGTGGACAGGTTGTCATATACTACGACGGTACGTCCTGATTCAGTGAGCTGACGGGTAACGTGGCTGCCGATGTAGCCGCAGCCGCCGGTAATGAGTATTTTCTCTGACATTGGGCTTCCTTCGTAAGTTGGCGCTAACGCACTTTACTGCACAACGGGGGCAGTCGTCACGGCAGGTATTTATCGAGGTTTGTTCGTGCCCGCTCCAGTCGCTCTATCGTGTGGGCCTCGACAGTCCTGACTGCGTTGGGTGCATGCTGTTTGAGAAGGCTAAGCAATTTGACGAAGTCTATCTGTCCTTCGCCGGGAGGCAGGTGCTCATCGGCCTGGCCGTGGTTGTCGTGGATATGGCACTCGGCTATGAACGGGCCCAGTTCGCTGAACCACTCCTCCAGCGTGCCGGTGGTGAACATATTCCAGTGTCCTACATCGAAGCAGTGACGGAAACAGGGCTCATCGATCGCTTCCAGTAGAGCGCGCAGGGTGGATGGTTCCTTCTCGAAAATGTTCTCCATGGCGATGATGCAGCTCTGTTCCTTGGCACGGGGGATAAACTCATTCCAGAACGCGATGCTGTTTTTGAGCCACTCCAGCCGGTTTCCGCCGTAACGGAGTTCGTCGTATCCGGGGTGGAAAACAATGACCGTGGGCCTGAGCTGCTCTGCCGCCTGAAATACCTGCCGGAAGCGTTGGCGGGTTACCCCGCGAATGAACGGGTCCAGTGCGCCGGGGTTCAGGTCCAGAAAGGGGGCATGGATGGTTGTGCTCAGGCCGGCTGAATGCAGTACCTGGGCTTGGGCCGACAATTCCTCCCAGACAATTTGATCCAGAACTTCGGCTGAGAAAAACAGCTCGGGGTTGATGCGATTTGCCACGACGTACTCAAGATGTTCCGAGAGTCGGGAGTAGGGCACATGGGCATGGAAATCAGAGCGCATCGGCATGGTTTTTCCTGTGTTGTTTGATGACAGCGTCGGTCTCCGGCCGCGCAACCAGGTCTTCCAGTTTTGCAATCGAAAGTGGTTCTCCCAGTACGATCAGGGTGTCACCACCCTCGATCTTAGCCTGGGAGTGAGGGTTGAAGACCATCTTGCCATGGGCTTTTTTGATGCCGACGATGATGACGCCGATCTCCTTGCGAAATCCGGAACTGACCAGGGTCTCTCCGGCAAAGGCCGAATGTTGCGGGATGGTTATTTCCTCCATCTGCAGATCCAGATGCTCGCTGCCGGTTGCAATTTCAATGAAGTCAACCACGTTGGGGCGCAGGATTGACTGGGCCATTCTGCTGCCGCCGATGATATAAGGCGAAACCACCTTGTTGGCGCCGGCACGCTTGAGTTTGATATCCGAACCCTCTTCGCCGGATCGGGCCAGGATGTACAGATCGGGGTTGAGACCGCGAGCGGTCAGGGTAATATAGACGTTTTCCGTATCTGATGTGACGACTGAAATCAACCCTTTTGCACGCTTGATACCGGCCTTCAGCAGGGTTTCGTCCAGAGTGGCGTCACCCTTCAGATGGAGGTAGCCCTCTTCATCCAGTTTCTCGGTCGTCCCGAGATCCTTCTCGACGATGACGAAGGGCAGCTGGTTCGATTTAAACTCTTTGCAGATCAGTGAGCCGATGCGACCGAAGCCGCATATGATGTAATGATCTGAAAGCGCGTTTATCTTTTTTTCCACCTTCTTCCTCCCCATGATGCGCTGAATCTGGCCTTCAAACATGATCTGCGCCAGGCTGCCGACGATATAGCCAAGTACGCTGACACCGAAGATGATCAGAGCGATGGTGAACAGCTTGCCGGCGTCCGAAAGATCATGCACCTCCTTGAAACCGACTGTTCCCAGGGTGATGATGGTCATGTAGAAGGCATCGATGAAATGCCACCCTTCAATGCCCATGTAGCCCAGGGTCCCCAGGGACACAAGCAGGAAGAGCACTACCATCGAAATTTTCAAGTGTCTGACCGGATCCATGATGGACGCAGATTACCTGCTGAGATCGCAAAACTCAAGCCCGATTATACAGGTGGCCGATATAGGCACGCCGCACAGGCAGTGATGTTGATTGCGTAAGTGCTGCCTAGGGATAATAATCCACAAATCCGGAAGGTTACGGTTGACAAATGCTGCATACTGTATACAATGCAGCAAACCACAACAGCGGAGTTGTCTTATAATGAAAAAAACTTTGGAAAAGCATCTTACCCTGCGGGAAAAAATTCTGGAACATATCCGTGATGCGATTATTTCGGGGACAATCAAGGCTGGCAGCCGGGTGTCGGAGCCTGAGTTGGCCGAACGCTACGGCATCAGCCGTACGCCCATTCGCGAGGCCTTTCGTCAGTTGGAGTCTGAAGGGTACCTGACCGTTATTCCCCGGCGCGGGGCTGTGGTCAGGGAGTTCAGTCAGAAGGACGTGGAGGATTTCTATGCCATAAAAAGCATTCTGGAGGGCTATGCCGCCCGCCAGGCATGCAAGAAGTTGACGGATAAGGAACTGGACCGGCTGCAGGCCAATAACGCCAGGCTTTCCGAGTTGGCGGAACACGACGATATCAAGGCCTTCTTCAAGGTGCACAACGATTTTCACGAAATGTTCATCAGGGCGGCCGATAATGAAAAGCTGCGCGAATTAATTACCAGCGTCGTTACCCGTTTCCAGCGGTTGCGCTTCATGTCGCTAAGTCTGCCGGGCAGGATGAAGATCGTGGTGCAGGAGCATGCCAAGATCATTGAGGCCTTTCGTAACAAGGATGCCGAAACGGCAGAGATGCTCGTGTGCAAAAACGCCGAGTATGGCGGCAGGGTTTTGCTGGATGGTGGTGTGACCGCATCCCAGAGGGCAGAACTTCAAATTGATATTTAACGAGTTAGATGTTATTTTCAACGCAGCTAGCTCGCCGGAAATTATTTCGTGAACCTGTCTGTCCCGTTTGCCGGGCAGGGCAGAGATAACAACAGTAACGTACGTATCCTGTTGGTCAGGCGTAAGGTTCATTGATATGGCAGATCGCATGCAGGATGTACTGAAAGTCATTCCCAAGGTAGACCGGATACTTGAATGGCCGGAGATTGTCGCCTTGTGTTCAGGGCATGACCGCCCTGAAGTCCTGGCTGCCATTCGCCGGGTCTTGGAACGCATCCGTAACGACGTTAAGAACGGTAACGATGCGACTGCCTGTGCATCGGGCAGAATTGTTGCCCTGATTACAGCCGAGCTTGTGAACCGTTCCACCAGCAGTCTGCGTGGCGTAATCAACGGAACCGGTGTCGTGGTTCACACCAATCTGGGGCGCTCACCCCTGGCCAAAGAGGCGGAAGAAGCCATTCTGGCGGTTGCAAGCGGTTATTCCAACCTGGAGTTTGACCTTGGAAACGGTGAACGTGGCACGCGCTATGACCATGTGGAGGGCTTGATCTGCGAGTTGACCGGTGCCGAATCCGCCCTGGCCGTCAATAATAACGCGGCCGCAGTCATGCTGGCCTTGTCATCGCTGGCTCAGGACCGCGAAGTGATCGTATCGCGCGGTGAGCTGGTGGAGATCGGCGGCTCCTTCCGGATTCCGGATGTCATGCGCCAGAGCGGGGCGAAGCTGATTGAAGTCGGTACAACCAACCGTACCCATATCCGCGATTTTCTGACTGCCATTACCGATGCGACGGCCCTGCTGCTTAAAATCCATACCAGCAACTTCATGATCGTGGGCTTTACAGCCGATGCTTCAGTCGCCGAGATGTCCGCATTGGGGCAGGGGACCGGCATACCGGTCATGCTGGATGCCGGCAGCGGCTGTCTGATAGATCTTTCGCCCTATGGCATCAGCGGGGAGCCGACGGTCAGGCACTATCTGGAGGCCGGAGCCGATGTCGTTACCTTCAGCGGCGACAAGCTGCTGGGAGGGCCGCAGGCCGGTCTCATCGCCGGCAAGCGTCAGTTCATCGAACCGATGAAACGTCACCCATTGCTGCGGGCACTACGCATGGACAAACTTACCCTGGCAGCTCTGGAAGCAACCCTGCGTCTGTATCGCGATGAGCGTCGTGCGCTGTCTGCCATCCCCACCTTGAGGATGTTGACGATGACGTCTGAACAGCTTAAGCGCCGGGCCGGCACAATTGCCCGTAAACTCCGCAAGTATCTTCCCGATTCCGTCACGCTCGTCACGCACCTGGGTGAATCCAGTGCCGGCGGCGGTTCCTTTCCACTTCTCCTGTTGCCGACTACGCTGATCGAGGTCCGTATCGCCGGGTGGTCGCCGAATCATATCGACGATGCTCTGCGGCGGGCGGCGGTACCGGTCGTCGGCCGGATCCATCATGACCGCTTCCTGCTGGACGCCCGCACGATTTTGGATCGCGACCTGCCTGCCCTGGCAGCTTCACTGCGACAGGTGACCACTACACAACAAGCCGAGGAGCCGGTATGAACCGCATGAAGACCTTTGCCCTGATTCCTGCAGCAGGCATGGGCAAGCGCATGGGCGCCTCTATCAACAAGCAGTATCTGGAACTTCATGGTCTGCCGATTGTGGCCCGCACCATCGCGGTGTTCGAGCACTCTCCGGATATCGAAGCCATTTATCTGGTTATTCCCGAAGCCGAAATACCGTACTGTCGAGAACATGTTGTTGCAGCCTGTGGATTTAGCAAGGTGGTCGAGATTGTTCCGGGCGGGCGGGAACGTCAAAATTCGGTTATGAACGGTTTGCGTGCCATGCGCCCACACCTGACAAATGATGACGTGGTTGTGATCCATGATGGTGTCCGGCCGCTCGTCACCCCGGAGCTGCTGCGGGAATCCATCGCTGTTGCGCGACACAATGACGGCGCCCTGGTGGCTGTTCCGGTCAAGGACACCATTAAGACGGTCCGCGACGGGATTGTCGTCAACACACCGGACCGTAATTCTCTCTGGCAGGCGCAGACCCCCCAGTCGTTCCGTTTCGGGACAATATATGATGCCCACCTGGCAGCTGATCGCGATGGTTTCATCGGTACCGATGACGCCTCGTTGGTAGAGCGTTGCGGTGGAACAATCCGGATTGTGCCGGGAGATTACCGAAATATCAAGATAACGACCCCCGAGGATCTCATCCTGGCGGAGTCGTTTCTGGCAGTTAGCACACCTAAGGGGGAAAACTGATGACAGGGCAGCTACCCGACAGGATCCTGATCGTCGATGATGAGCCGGATATCGCCATCATCCTCAAGCTGCACCTGGAGGATGCAGGCTACACTACCGCCTGGGCGGATAACGGTGAGGCAGCCCTGCAAATGCTGACGGGCGAAGAGTACTCACTGGTGCTTACGGACATCAGGATGCCCGGCATGAGCGGTGTTGAAGTGCTTAACCGGATTCGCGAAAAAAACAAGTCAATATCCGTTATCATGATGACCGCGCACGGCAGTGAGGATCTGGCAGTGGAGTGCATGAAGTCCGGGGCCGAAGACTACTTTTGCAAGCCGTTTTCCCTGGACGATATGCTGCAAAGGGTCGAACGCGCCCTTGTCCATCGCCGTGCGCTCTTAAATAACAAACGGCTCGAGCAGGAAAAGGAAGATTTCTTCTTCATGCTGTCGCATGATCTCAAAAACCCTATTACGGCAATTATCGGTTCTATCGATATCATGCGTGAAGGTCGCCTCGGTTCGGTCAACGCGGAGCAGGTCGAATACCTGCAATCCGCTATCGACAGTTGCAACGATGTAGTTGCAATGATTGATAATCTGCTGGATGTGCAACGATTCGAATCAGGCCGGATGCCGGTCATGATCCGTCACCATAATCCCGGACTCCTGGCGTCGTCAGTGGTTAAACGTTTCACGAGAGCGGCAGAGTACGAAGATATTGCACTCACACTTGATGCCTGTGCGGACCTGCCAGAGGTGGCGGTTGATAAAAATCTGATGTCGCGAGTATTCGCCAATCTGTTGGTGAACGCCCTGAAATTTACCCCGGCAGGCGGGGCTATCCGTGTGTCGTGCCAACGTGTCGTAAATGGCGCGGCACAGCGTATTCGTATTCCGGCCTATGCTGCCGTCCCCACAGGATTTGCCCAGCAGAACTGTTTCGTCCGCATCAGTATTAAGGATACCGGCAATGGGATCCCGGACGAAGATCTGGGACGGATATTTGAACGATATACCCAGTCGCACAACGCTGTCGATCGCGAAAAGGGTGGCGCCGGGCTGGGACTGGCTTTCTGTAAATTGGCGGTGGAAAGTTTTAACGGCATCATTTGGGCTGAAAGTGAAGCCGGGATTGGCAGTGAATTTATCATCCTTCTACCCTGTAATCCGGGCGCTGAGAGCCAAATACATTTATAGGAGTGTTATAGATATGATTATCAAAAATGTTGTGTTCCTGCTGCTGACGGTATGTGTGCTCAGCGCTCATCCGGCGGCTGCGGCAGAGATTGATTTCAGCAAGGCCGTCCAGATCGGCAACGGGCCCAAAACCGTTGTGGAATTTACCGATCCCGACTGTCCGTTCTGCCGCAAAGCGTCCAGGTATTTTGCTGCGCGGCCGGATGTGAAGCAACTGGTCTTTTTCTTTCCGCTTGCCCGTCACCCCAGGGCAAAGGAAAAAGCCCGCTTTATCCTTTCCATGCCGGACAAGGCCAGGGCGTATCATGATGTCATGTCAGGCCGGATGGATTCTGTCCCGGCATTGTCGTCAACGCCGGAGGGTATAAAACTGCAGGAAGAGCAATATGAGATTGCAAAGCGGGCCAAGGTGGAGGCAACCCCGACCTTTATAATCAATGGCCGCATCATTGAGGGATTTGATCTTAAAAAAATTGAAGAGCTGTTGGGGAATTAGCGCGAGAACTTGAAATACGGGATAAAAACGTTCACACGATTACTTCTGCAGGACAAACCGCAGATATAATTATTGCGGTACTGACCTTAGCTATTAAACTTATCCATGGCAGGCCCCGCCGGCAACACGCTCTGAAGTACCCGTTTCATTTCAGCAACGTTGTACGGTTTGGTCATCGCTCCACAGAAACCATGGGTATTGTACTCGGCTATGGCCGGGTCGTTGGGAAATCCGCTCGAAGCTATCAGGCGCACGTGAGGGGCCAGATTGAGGATGTGCCGCGCGGTCTCGATACCGCCCATGCCACCAGGAATGATCAGGTCCATGATAACGATGGCATATGGACGGTGAGCATCCATTGAAGCCTTGAAAAGTGCAATAGCCTCTTCTCCATTACAGCAGGTTGTAACCTCATACCCCATATCCCGCAGTATTTCGGCTGCAAACTCCCGGATCAGCTCCTCGTCGTCCATTACAAGCACGGAAACGTGACCCGCCCGGTCATTTCCAACGAGTCTGTTTGAACTCTCATCATTCGCATGCGGCTCAGCGGAGGCGGATGGCAGAAGGATCGTAACGGCCGTTCCCTGGTCTGCTACCGATGAAATGTCGATCGAGCCGTCATGCTTGCTGACAATGGAATGGGTCGTGCTCAGTCCGAGTCCGGTACCATACTCCTTAGTGGTGAAATAGGGATCGAATATTTTCCCCAGGTCCTCATTACGTATGCCATGTCCGGTATCCTCGAAGACAATCCGTACATAGGTTGCCGGTTGCAAAGCGTATTTGTTGCCCGTTTTCAGGGTCACGGCATCGGCCCGAACCGTCAGGATGCCGCCATTCGGCATGGCTTGAAGGGCGTTGAGAACGATATTGTTAAAGGCCTGGTTGATCTGTTGACTATCGACATGTATCGTTTGGTGCGATGAACAATCTATTACGCCCCTGACGTTGGTTCCACTCAGGAACAGTGATACCGACTCCTGTACGAGGGCATCGACCGGGACAGGTTTTCTGACCGGGATGCTGCCTTGAGAAAATGTCAGCAGCTGCCGCGCCAGGGCGGCTGCACGGTAAGACGACTTTTCCGCCGATTCCAGTATATGCAATACCTTGCCGGTATCATTCAGATGCTTTTTGGCATAGGAGATATACCCGATCACACCTGTGAGCACGTTGTTGAAGTTGTGGGCGATTCCGCCTGCCAGGACACTGATGGATTCGAGTTTCTGCGCCTTGAGTAGTTCCCTTTGTATTTGTTCCCGTTCGGTGATGTCACGGGTAATGCTGAGGATATACTGTTCACCTTTGATCTCTATGACACGCGCCGATATTTGCCCGAGGATCATAGCACCATCCTTGCGTCTGAGGCGGACCTCCACATCTTTGGCGATCCCATGCTCTTTTACTTCCTCCAATAATCGCAGGCGTTGTTCAGGATCAATCCACAGGTGCAACTCATTGGAAGTTCTGCCGAGCGCCTCTTCAGGCGCATAACCAGAAATGGCAGTAAATCCTTCGTTAACCTCCAAATAACTTCCATCGCTCAGGCGAGACAAGATAATGGCATCCGGTGAGGCGTGGAAGGCAGCCGAGAACTTTTCCTCTGACAGGCGCAATGTCTCTTCAGTTTTCTTTCTTTCGGTAATGTCGCGGCCAATGCCGATGAAGGTTGTGGAGTCATTATCCGGGTCCTGAATGAGCGACCCGTTCGCCGTGTACCAGAGGTAACAGCCATCCTTGCATCGCACTCGATACTCTACCCCGCTCTGTTTACTACCTGTCGTCAAGACTTTTTGGAGGAACTCGAAGCAGTTGTGCACATCATCAGGATGGACAAAGGGGAAAAACGGCTGTCCGACGGTTTCACTGATTTCGTATCCGAAAACGTCCTTCCAGCGTGGTGACACATAGCTGAATACCCCTTCGGGGGTCAGAGCAAATACAATGTCATTGGCATTTTCCACGAAAGAACGGAAACGCTCTTCGCTCCTCGTAAGCTCCTGTTCGATTTTCTTTCGCGCAGTAATATTCTGTCCGATTGACAGGATCCCCAGTTTGTTTCCGTCGGCACCAGTCAGTGCCCGATTGTTCCATGATATCCAGACGTGTTCGCCGTTCTTGCAGATGTTCTCATTCTCGTTGTTAATATATTTGTCCGGGGCTATGGCGATGTTATGTATCATGTCTGTCAAGTTGCGGCCGCTGGATTCAGTGTCGGGGACAATGGTGCCCATGACATTTCGTCCTAAAACCTCATCGGGGGAAAACCCAAAAATACTCTCGGCATATGCGTTGTAAAACAGTATGTTGCCATTGATGTCCCACTTCAGGATTACGCTGTTGGCATTTTCAACCAGCTCGCGGTAGTTGTTTACGCTTTGCTGGAGAGCTCTGTCTGCCTGTTGTAATTGCAGCGCCATTGCCATGAAAGAGCATCCCAGCTGGTCGAGCTCGTTTGTGGATGCCGGATTCGGGTAGGTGATGCCGAGATCGCCTTGGGATATTTGGTGTGTGACATCCCGGAGAGTGGCGACTTTGTCCAGGATTCCTCTTCTGCTGATATATATAGCCAGCCCCAGGACCATGAGCATGACGGACAATAGCATGCCGACGTTGATCGTGAGATCGTGATAAACGTTCCGAATCATGTATTCTCTGCTTAATCCGGTTCTTATGTACATATAGGGTGAGGATTCACCCGGGAGCCAGAGCTTTCGATATGCGAAGATACGGCTGATGCCAAGGTCTCCGTTCCCCTCAATCGAACCTTTATCGGGCCCTTGGGCCATCTGTTTGAATATGTGTCTCCTGTCCTGTTTGCCGGCGAGTTTGGAATTTATTGATGAATAGAGAATGGTGCCTTCATGATCTACGAGGAAAATCGACGACATTGGGCTGGCATAATTCTCCTCAAAGAGGTGACGGTATCTATTCAGTGAAAGAACTACCACGCAGACATCGGTTACGGCGCCGGATCGGTTTGTGACGGGGTAACCAAGGGCTATGGCGGGAACCTTCTGCTCTTTTACATCGACAAACCCGCCGGAAGACACCTTGCCGGATGCCCGTGCGTTTTTAAAATACCGCCGGTCAGCATACGATAAGCCGGGTTTAGAGGATTTTGCCGAGGCCCAGAGTTTGCCAGAGGCATCAAGTATGAAAATATCAGCATAGTTGGAGTTTGTTTTGATGAGTTCGGTCAGAAAGAGATTTGCTGCCGCTGAATCGTGCTGCCGGACGGTGGGAATGTTGGTTAAGGCAGCGATCAACTGACCTGTTTCGGCCAGTAGCGTTTGCTGCTCGTTCTGGATATGGTTGGCCATGGATGAAGCAACAGCCATCGCATCGTGTTTATCATGATCATACTGTCTGACCGCATCCGACACGATGATGCCGAGTGGCAGGCACGTCATCAGGAGTATCAGCAAGACAATCTGAGTGCGTATCGACTTGCAGCAGAGCTTGAACATCGGTATTCCTCTGAAGGAGATGAGCCAGTACCCAGTTTGCATCGGCCTGCGCGTCAGACACCGTGAATACAGCAAGGACTACTGCAGTACTATACCTTCATCCCTGTTTTCTGCCAAGTTATTCAGGCGCCTACAAAAAAAGTCCGCACAGGTATGCGGACTTTTTTGTAGGTATGATGCAGATAGAAGTTTCAGAACTCCATCGGCATGGCCTTGACCTGTTTGGCGGTAAAGACCGGGCCATCCTTGCAGACGTAGACGTTACCTACATTGCAGCGACCGCACTTGCCCAGGCCGCACTTCATGCGGTTCTCCAGGGTGGTATAGACCTGCTCGTCCGTAAAGCCCAGCTTTTCCAGCACCGGCAGGGTGAACTTGATCATGATCGGCGGCCCGCAGACCAGGGCAATCGTGTTCTCCGCACTCGGCGCCGCCTCCTCCAGGATGTTCGGTACGAAGCCGACCCGCCCGTCCCACTCGGGACCGTTGCCGCCCGGATCGACGGTCTTGACCAGGCGCACGTCCGGCCGCTCCTGCCACTCCTGCAGTTCCCGCTTGTAGACCAGGTCCGCTTCCGTCCGTGCCCCGTAGACGATCGTGATCTCGCCGAACCGGTCGCGCAGGTCCAGGCAGTTCCAGATCAGGGTCCGCAGCGGCGGCAGGGCGATGCCGCCGGCCACGAAGACCAGGTTCTTGCCGTAGAACTCCTCGATCGGAAAGGAGTTGCCGTAGGGTCCGCGCACCCCCATGCTGTCACCCACCTCCAGGCGGCGCAGCTCTTCGGTGACTCTCCCCACCGAGCGGAAGCAGCACTCGATGAAGCCTTTGCGGGTCGGCGAGGAAGCGATGCAGAAGGTCGATTCTCCGGCCCCGAAGGCCGAGTACTCGCCGAACTGACCGGCCCGGAAGCTGAAGCTGTCCCGCACGGCCTCATCCTGGAAGACCAGCTTGAGGGTCCGCACGTCCGGGGTCTCGTCAATGACCTCTGCGACCGTAGCCAGGTAGGGGAGGTAGATGTTCTTGTTGGTATCACACATAAAGGAAAACCTTTTTCACCACGGAGACACGAAGGCACGGAGGAAAACAAACCTGAAAGAGAGAGAAAGCCAAAACCTTTTATGAGTGTAAATTCAAAGGCAAAAACTTTTTGGTTAAACCCTAATGCCTTTGTTTTTTGTATTTACCCTCGATTTTTTCTTTTGACCTTCTCCGTGTCTCCGTGCCTCCGTGGTGGATTTAATTGTTATTTCTTACTGATCTCTTCCACGATCTGGGCAATATCGATCCCGACCGGGCAGATGCGGATACACCTGCCGCAGCCGCTGCACAGGGTCTGGCCGAACTTGTCGTCATAGTACTTGAACTTGTGCATGATGCGGTTGCGGTAGCGCTTGGGCTGCTGGTCGCGGGGGTTGTGCCCCGAGGCGTGGTGGGTGAACTTCCAGAAGCCGCAGGCGTCCCAGTTCTTCCTGCGCTTGCCGCTCTTCTCGGTCCCTTCGTCCACGATGTCGAAGCAGTGGCAGGCCGGGCAGACGAAGGCGCAGGCCCCGCAGCCGACACAACGGGTGGCGATGGAGTCCCAGGAGGGGTCCTCGAAGTGTTCGTCCAGCCAGGCCTTGACCCGCTTCAGGTCGAAGGCTTCGGTCTGAGGCCGGGCCAGCGGCAGGGCTGTGGCGTTGTTCGGTTCCGTGAACAGTCCCTGATGACTGGCGATCAGCGCCTCACCCTTTTCGCTGTAAGAATCGCAGGCGTAGCCGCCCCCTTCCAGCGGGGTCAGGAACAGGTCGCTGCCCTTGGTGTCGGCCGGCGACAGGCCCACGGCGGAGCAGAAGCAGGCGTCGTCGGCCTGGGTGCAGGCCAGGCCGATGATGGTCGTCTTTCTCCTGCGTTCCAGAAAGAACTCGTCCTTGTAGTCCCAGGAGAAGACCGCATCCAACACCGGGATGGCGGCGGCGTCGCAGGGGCGCACCCCGACCAGCACCGTCTCCGGGAAGCGGGATGGATCGATGTCGGCGACCGAGACCTGCTGCCCTTCCTTGGTGTAGGACATGATGTCCTCGCAGACCGGGAAGAAGGCCTCCTTGGCGGAACGGCGCGGCAGCTGGTCCGTGATCATCTCGGCGGCGCTTTGGAGCGGTTCGTAGAGCGGGGTCCCGGCGTTCAGGTGCGGGACGACCACACGGGTACCCTGCTTGATCAGGGTATCCAGGAGGGTATTCAGGTTTTGTTGGGAGATGTACTTTTGCATCGGCGTCCTTACTTGATAAAGCTCTGATCATCCTTCTCTTCATAACTTGTCAGCGGCCCCTTGTCCTGTACCTCGAAGCCGGCTTCGTAGGCGTACAGTTCTTTGAGCTCCTTGGCCATCTTGCGGTTGAGGAGATTCAGGGGGATATCCATCGGGCAGACCCGCTCGCATTCGGCACAACCGGCACAACGGCCGGCCAGGTGCATGGCGCGTACGATGTGCCAGGCGGTGTTGCCGGCCGGACGGGGGGTGGTCTCCACCATCTGGGGTTTGTTGCGGTCGCACAGGCACTGCTCGCAGAAGCAGAACGGGCAGACCTGGCGGCAGGCGTAGCACTTGATGCACTTGCTGAACTGTTCCTTCCAGTAGGCCCAGCGCTCGTGGGGCGTCAGGGCTTCCAGACGGGCGATCTCGGCGGCGTACTTGTGCTCCAGTTCGGGGGTGGCCGGGGTCTGGGAGGGGACGAAGTCGCAGCCTTGCGGCAGGCGGGCGTCGCACTCGCTGCATTTGGGGGCGATGGAGTCGCTGGTCAGGGCGGTTGCGGGCTGGACCGTGGAGCCCAGGACCCCGGCACAGGGCACGCCGATCAGGTACAGATCCTCGCGCCTGAGCTGGGATTCACCCATCAGGCCGACCAGGGCCTTGAGGTCGCAGCCTTTGACCACGATGCCGATCCGCCCTTGTTTGGGGATCTCTTTCTTGGCCTTGGTCAGGTAGACGGCCAGGTTGTTGACGCAGGCCGGGCTGAAGATCAGTTTGGCGGCGTCGTTGGCGGCGGTGATGACGATCGGCTGGGCCGAGCCCTGGCGGCGGGCGGTGGTGTAGCCGATTACTGCCGATACCTGCTCTTCCGCAAGGATGCGCTTGGCTTCGGTTTGAATGGCCGTGCTGATGGCGCTGTAGATGGATGTGTCGATTGGTTGGTTACTCATGCATGACCTTTATCAACTGGTTCGTTTTATCCCCCCCTTGCAAAAGGGGGGCTAGGGGGGATTTGGTTTTGTCGTCAAAGGCAAATCCCCCTCAATCCCCCTTTGTTAAAGGGGGAAGCAACATCAGATTGAATTATACGCCTCTTTCAACTCCGGTGTGTCGATGGCCCCGGACCACTGCTCTTCCAGGGCCAGTTCCTTGAACTCGGTCATGGGTCCCATGGCTCTGACCCGTTCGGTCAGGTCGCTGACCATCTCGACCCACTTGCCCCCTTCGGCGGCGGAGACCCAGGAGAACTGCAGGCGGTCCAGGTCCACCCCGACGAATTCCAGCAGCTTGCGGAAGACGGCGAAGCGGCGGCGGGCGTGGAAGTTGCCGGCGATGTAGTGGCAGTCGCCCGGGTGGCAGCCGGAGACCAGCACCCCGTCGGCGCCCTGCTGGAAGGCCTTGAGGATGAAGACCGGGTCGATGCGGCCGGTGCAGGGGAATTTCAGGACCCGCACGTTGGCCGGGTACTGCATGCGCGAGGTGCCGGCCAGGTCGGCCCCGGCGTAGGTGCACCAGGTGCAGACGAAGGCGATTATTTTTGGTTCGAATGAGTGTTTCTGTTTTTCTGGATGCATGGTGCTTCCTACAATCTCTACCACCCCCCAGCCCCCTCCTAATCTAGGAGGGGGAGTGGGGCGGGAGGGCGTTTTTTGTCCCCCTCCTGGTTCAGGAGGGGCTAGGGGTGGTCAGGTGTTTTACAAAGCTTCAATCATCGCGACAATCTGCTCATCAGTGTAACCGTCCAGCTCCACCGATTTCGACGGGCAGGTGGCCTGGCAGGTGCCGCAGCCGCCGCAGACGCCGGGGTTGACGTAGGCCACGACCTTGATCAGGTTGCCCTGGCGGTCGCGGATCTCTTTCTCTTCCACGGCGCCGTAGGCGCAGACCTTCAGGCAGGCGAAGCAGCCGACACAGCCGGCTTCCCGGACCCGGGCCACGATCGGTTCCCGCTCCAGTTTGTCCTTGGCGAACAGGGTCATGACCTTGGCCGCGGCGGCACTGGCCTGGCTGACGGTCTCGGGGATGTCCTTGGGGCCCTGGCAGGCGCCGGCCAGGTAGATGCCGGCGGTGGCGCATTCGACCGGGCGCAGTTTGGCGTGGGCCTCGGAGTAGAAGTTGTATTTGTCGTAGGAGATGCCCAGCTTCTGGGCCAGCAGGTCGG